>NZ_JBEBMJ010000001.1:0-192958 GCF_043196375.1 Halobacteriovorax sp. ZH5_bin.2
TTGGTGTGTCGATAGCGGCGGGGAAACACCTGATACCATCCCGAACTCAGCAGTTAAGCCCGCTTGCGCCGAAGGTATTGCCAGGGTAACTTGGTGTGAGACTAGGAAGATGCACCTTCTATATAAAAAGCCAGATCTTAGGATCTGGCTTTTTTTGTTTGTGGCCATAAAATTTCTATACTAGCTTCTGTTTTTCTTTTTATCTTGCTTCTAGAGGGGTTTACGGCCTTTTCTTTTGCCTTTACTTACATTTCATATACAATAGAAGTATGAAGAAAAATATCCTTAAAACTCAACTAGTTATCCTATTTATCTTAACATTATTCTCTTTTATCTCGTTTTACTTTGGAAATGATTTACCGGATAATTACTTCACAATTACATCTGGTAATTCTGGTAACATTTTTAGTTATTATTTCTTCTCAATGGTTAAATTTGGTTCTTACTTTAGTGGGCCCTGGATTTTGATTCCATTTTTTGTATTTTCGTTATGTCATACATTTATTTATGACAAACGTGAGTATATGGTTGATGTTTTAAATTTTTTCCCTCTAGTTTTCTTTTTTGGAGCTATATCATTTTTCTTTTTTCAAGATGCACTAGGGATCGGTTTACAATATATTCTAAAGAATGCTTTTACTTCACTTTGGTTAGGTATTTATACATGTGTAGCCTTTGGTCTTTTTCTTTTTGGTACGTTTAGAGGTGGCTTTAAAGAAAGTATAATTAAAGCTTTCAACTTTACTAAGGCCGTACCAAGAAAGGCCGTTGAAGCCAAACAGGCTCTTGCTGCACCATTTGAAAAGAAAAAGCCAGTTGCTCAGATTGAGCACGATAATAGTCTTCGTAAAAGAATGGATAGTATTCTTAAAGATGATAAGAAAGAAGATGAAGATAAAAAGGAAAGTTCTTTATTTGCTTCACTTAATAAGATTAAACCGCAAAATATCTTAAAGTCTAAGAGTAATATTGAAGAAAATTCAGTTGTTGAAACGGATAATGACGAAGATATTGAAGATGCTGTAATTAAACCACAGCTTACACGTCCTTCTTTTGATGAGTCAAATACAGTTGTTCGTAGTGTACAACAAAGTTCTGAAGATTCTGAAGCTAGTAATACTTCTAGTAATCAAGTAGAAGAAGGTACTGAGAGAGAGCCACAGGTTAAAAAGATTCTTGTGACAGCTCCTCTTAATCGTATGGCCGATACATCTACTGATAATCAATACTTTAATATTGTTGATACTGCTACTGAAGCAACAATTGAGAAGGTTTCTAATGAACCTGACAAGGCTTATTTCGAACAAATCATTACTCTCTTAGAATCAAAACTTACAGAGTTTAAAATTGAAGGGGAAATTGTAAACGTTCTAAAAGGTCCTGTTGTAGATACTTTTGAGTTTAGACCTGGTGCTGGTGTTAAAGTTTCTAAGATTGCTGGTCTTGCCGATGATCTATCTTTAGCTCTATATGGTGCTCCTATACGTGTCGTTCCAGCAATGATGGGTAAGGATACTGTGGGTGTTGAGGTACCAAGAAATCCTCGTGATATTATATATTTAGATGAAGTATTGAGTTCTAAAGAGTTTCAAAATGCTAAGTATTCACTTCCAATCGCTATGGGGAAGAATGCATTTGGTGAATCTTTTGTTATTGATCTCGCGACATGTCCACACATGCTAGTTGCAGGGGCAACTGGTGCTGGTAAATCGGTATTTATTAACTCACTACTCGTTTCACTCCTTGTTAAGAAATCACCTAAGAAAATGAAGTTAATTCTTATTGACCCTAAGCAACTCGAGATGGCGCTTTATGCGAAGCTTCCGCATCTGCTAATGCCTGTTGTAACTGATGCAAAAACTGCTTCAATTGCGCTTCTTTGGGCCTGTCAGGAAATGGATCGTCGTTATGGAATTCTTGCGGACTTTGGTGTTCGTAATATTTCTGGTTTCAATGAAAAGCTTAAGAGAGCTACTCCTGAAATGCTTGCTAAGATTCACCATCATTATGAAGACACAACTGCTGAAGATTATGAGCTACCATATATTGTAATTATTGTTGATGAATTTGCTGACCTTGTATTAACTAAAGCAGGGAAAGAAATCGAAAATAATATTGCTCGTATCGCTGCTAAGGCCCGTGCCGCTGGAATTCACCTTGTTCTTGCAACACAAAGACCTTCAGTAGATGTAATTACAGGTGTTATTAAATCTAACTTCCCAACACGTGTTGCCTTTAGGGTTTCTTCTCGTACCGACTCGAGTACAATTCTTGATAAAATTGGTGCTGAAAGACTGCTTGGAAAAGGGGATATGCTTTATAAACATGGTATTAACACTCAACGTGTTCACTCTTCATATGTTGATGAAGTTGAGATCGAAGCCTTGACTCAGAAATTAGAAGCCTTGGAGTCTGGTTTCGATGAAAAGGCAATGGAATTTCTTGAGAATGGTGGAGAAGTAGAAACTGATGAATACTCATATGGTTCACATATCACTCCTGCATCTTCATCGAATTCTGGTGATGCTCTATATGATGAAGCCGTTAAAGTGGTTATGGAATCTCGCTCAGCGTCAGCTTCTATGTTGCAGAGAAGACTAAGAATCGGTTACAACCGAGCAGCAAATCTTATTGAGGAGCTTGAAAAACGCGGGGTCGTAGGTCCTGCTCAAGGAGCTAAGCCGCGTCGCGTTTTAGTTGATGGAAACTCACCAACACTATAATTAAAAAGGCCCTTTCTTTCGGTAAGTTAGGGCCAATAATTCCTCTAAAAATATTACAAAAAAATATTGAATCCGCAGTGTCATCGTGTTAAAAATGCACCATCGCAATATCGCGAAATAAACAGCTGCTCGAAGGGTTGGTCCATTCGGTTCGAGTTAGTGTATTCAACCAACTGTGGAGTTCGTATGTCAGAATTAAACATTAATGATCTTTTAAAAGCAGGTGCACACTTTGGTCACCAGACTCACAAGTGGAATCCAAAAATGAAGCCATATGTATTTGGTGAAAGAAACGGGATCTATATTGTTGACCTTGCTAAAACTATTCCTTTAGCAAAAAAAGCTTATGACTTCCTAAAGAAGACTTCTTCTGAAGGTAAGCCAATTCTTTTCGTAGCTACAAAAAGACAAGCTTCTGAAACTGTTAAGACTGCTGCTAAGTCATGTGGTGCATATTATGTAACTAACAGATGGCTAGGTGGGATGCTTACAAACTACAAAACAATCAACCTTTCAATCGATAAGCTAAGAAAAGTTGAGAAAATGAAAGAAACAGGTGACTTTGAGTTACTAACTAAGAAAGAAAGAATCAAAGTTGGTAAAGAAGTTGAAAAGCTAGAAAAAAACCTTGGTGGTATCAAGGATATGAGAAAGCTTCCAGGTGCAATCGTTGTTGTTGATCCAAACAATGAAAGAATTGCTGTAAAAGAAGCTAACAAACTAGGTATCCCTGTTGTTGCAATCGTTGATACTAACTGTGATCCAGAAGGTGTTGACTACGTTGTTCCAGGTAACGACGATGCAATCAAGTCGATCACTCTTTTCTCTGATTACTTCGCAGGTGCTATCGCAGGTAGCGCAAGCAAAGCTAAAGCAGCTGGTAACCAAGTTACTGATAAAGCTCTAGAAGAAGAAATTCTTTCTAAGTATGAAAAAGACATCGATTTAGCTGGTGAAGAAGAATAATTAATAAATAATTAGCGAGGTAAAAAATGGCTATTACGGCAAGTGCTGTTAAAGAATTAAGAGAAAAAACTGGTGCAGGTATGATGGACTGTAAGAAAGCTCTTACAGAAACTAATGGTGACCTAGAGGCAGCAGTAGATTTCCTAAGAACTAAAGGTCTAGCAAAAGCTGCTAAGAAAGCAAGCCGTGTTGCTGCTGAAGGTACAGTTGTATCTGTAGTAGAAGGTAGCAAGGGTGTTATTCTTGAAGTTAACTGTGAAACTGACTTTGTTGCTAAAGGTGACGATTTCCAAGGTTTCGCAAGTAATGTTGCTGCTTGGACTCTTTCAAATAAGCCAGCTTCTATTGAAGAACTTAAAGATGCTAAGAATGCTGAAACAACTGAACTTACTATGAAATGTGGTGAGAAAATCGATCTAAGAAGATTTGCTGCAGTTGAAACAACAGGTGTTCTTGGTTCATATAACCACGGTGGAAAAATTGGTGTTCTAGTTGAGCTAGGAACTGATAAGACTGATGCTCCAGAAGTTGCGGAACTTGCAAAAGATATCGCAATGCACGTTGCAGCGGCTAACCCATCTTTCTTAACTTCAGATGATATTGATGAAGATTACAAAAAGAGAGAAGAAGAAGTTTACCGTGCACAACTTAAAGAAGAAGGTAAACCTGAAAACATGATCGATCAGATCGTTAAAGGTAAACTTGGAAAACTTGCTAAAGAAGTATGTCTTGTTGAGCAAGTATTCATTAAGAACCCAGACTTTACTATCAAGAAGCTTGTTGCTGACGTAGCTGGTAAAGTTGGTGGTGATATTACTGTAAAAGCTTTCCATAAAATCAATCTTGGTGAAGGGATTGAGAAGAAAGAAGACAACTTAGCTGAAGAAGTTGCTAAGATGACTCAACAGTAAAATTAATTACTAAATATAAGAAAGGGCTTTTTTAAGCCCTTTTTTTTTGCAATTTGATTGTAGTGTTATTGGGGACATATGAAATATAAAAGAATCTTATTAAAACTTTCAGGTGAGGCTTTAGCTGGCGAGGCCGGTTATGGTGTAACTCACGATGTTCTTAACCAAATTTCTGAAGAGGTTAAAGAACTTGTAGCAATGGGTGTAGAAGTTGCTATTGTTGTAGGTGGTGGAAATATTCACCGTGGTGTAGCGGGAGCGACAAGAGGTATGGATCGTACTTCTTCAGATCATATGGGGATGTTGGCGACTGTCATAAATGCACTTGCGATGCAAGATTCACTTGAGCAAAAAGGTGTATTTACGAGAGTAATGTCGGCTATTAACATGCAAGAGGTATGTGAGCCATATATCAGACGTCGTGCTGAGAGACACCTTGAAAAGAAGCGTGTCGTTATCTTCGCAGCAGGTACAGGAAATCCTTACTTTACGACAGATACGGCAGCTGCCCTAAGAGCAAATGAAATTGACGCACAGGTAATTTTTAAAGCGACAAAAGTTGACGGAATCTATGATAAAGATCCTATGAAATATGATGACGCAGTCAAGTTTGATCAATTAAAATATATCGACGTATTAAATAAGGGAATCAAGGTAATGGATTCTGCTGCTATCTCACTTTGTATGGATAATGAGATGGAAATTGTGGTATTTAATATGTTTGAAAAAGGTAATATTGCAAAGGCCGTAGCAGGCGAGAGCATTGGAACTAAAGTAATTAAATAATTAATAAGAGGTATATTATGATTAATGAAATTAAATCATCATTAGAAACTGGTATGTCAAAGTCAATTGATTCTCTAAAACATCAATTAACAAAAATTAGAACTGGTCGTGCATCAGCTTCTGTATTAGATGGCGTTACTGTGGACTACTATGGTTCTCCAACTCCTGTTAACCAGGTTGGACAGGTTTCAACTCCTGAAGCGAGACTTCTTCAAATTCAACCATTTGATAAAACTCTTATCAGTGAAATTGAAAAATCAATCATCAATGCAAACTTAGGTCTTAATCCATCAAATGATGGTAACTTAATTAGAATTGCATTTCCTGCGCTAACTGAGCAAACAAGAAAAGAGCAGGTTAAAGAAATCAAAAAAATTGGTGAAGACAGTAAAATTGCAATTCGTAACATTCGTCGTGATGGTAACGAAGTTGTGAAAAAAGCTGAAAAAGCTAAAGAGATTTCTGAAGATGATTCTAAGAAGTATCAAACTGAAATTCAGACTGTAACAGATAAGTATACTAAACAAGTAGACGAGATCATTGCAGCAAAAGAGAAAGAGCTTCTAACTCTTTAATCTTTATTTGAATAAATGATGAACTTTCAAACGTCTAAATTAAAACATGTTGCAATTATAATGGATGGCAATGGGCGCTGGGCACAGAACCGCGCTCATCGTCGTGTGTGGGGACATGTACGTGGAAGTTCTGTTGTTAGTGATGTTGTAGAAAAAGCTGACGACATGGGAATTAAGGCCCTGACGCTTTATGCGTTCTCTACTGAGAACTGGGGCCGCCCGCCTTCTGAAATTAGAACTCTCTTTCTTCTTTTAAAGAAATTTCTTATTAAAGAAAGAGCTAAAGTTTTAAAAAATAATATTAAGTTTAATATTATTGGTGATATTTCAAAACTTCCTAAAGATACAATTGAAATTATCAATCGACTAAAAGAAGAGTCGAAGGATAATACTGGTTTAAAGCTGACTTTCGCATTTGGTTATGGTGGACGCGCTGAAATTATTAGCGCTGTAAATAAATTAATCGCTGAAGATATTGAAGTTACTGAGGAGAATATTTCTCAGGCCCTTCACGCCCCTGAGTTAGGTGATGTTGACCTAATGATTAGAACTGGGGGAGATCAAAGAATCTCAAACTTTCTATTATGGCAAATTGCATACGGTGAATTATATTTCACGGAAACGATGTGGCCAAATTTCACATGTAAAGAATTTGAAAATATTATTTATGAAGTCGAGAAACGTGAAAGACGTTTTGGGCAAGTTTGTGAAACGGAATCATTAGCTGCTTCTAAAAATAAGATTAGAAAGAATATTAGATTAATAAATTAAACGGAATTAAAATGACAAATACTCAAAAAAGAGTCCTATCTGCCATTGTAATGATAGGTATCGTCGCATTAGCATATTCTATTGGTGTTGTTGGTATTGAAGCACTCCTTATCGTTGTTAGTGCAGCTTGCTTCTATGAATTCGCAAAGAATTTTCTCTCTCTTAAAGTAACAGGTATTTTCACACTCGTTAATTTTGTTCTTTTGCTTGGAATTCAGTTCTGGGCAATGAACAACAACCACGTATTTGATGGGCTTCTTATTCCTTCAATAGGTTGTTTATTAAACCTTGTTCTAATAGGCTACTTGTTCATTTCTCCAATGGAGTCGATGAATTTTGTTAACCTTTTAAAAAGAGTAACAATTTTAAGCATGGTAATATTTTTGATTCCATTTCTTAATCTTCATTCACTTCTTAATCATGCTAATTGGCAAGCTCTTGTAATTATTCTACTAGTATTTAACTTTGGTATGGATACTGGTGCTTGGTTTTTTGGTAAGAACTTTGGAAAGACGAAATTGTGGGCAACGGTGAGCCCTAATAAGACTGTTGAAGGTTTAATTGGTGGAGCCGCAACATCTGGCCTATTAGGAACTTTAGTATGGTATTATTTAATAGGTGATTTTGCGGTAAAATATGTACTGATCTTTTTTATTTTAGGTATTTTGAGTCAAGTCGGTGACCTGATTCAGTCTAAGTTGAAAAGACAAATAGGTGTAAAGGATAGCTCGAACTTGATTCCTGGACATGGTGGGGTTTACGATCGAATCGATAGTCTTCTCTTTGTTATACCGTTTTACACACTATTGTTGAGTTATAAGATTTTATAAGGGTTAGTATGTTAGAGAAAATTGTTATATTTATTTTATTTTTAGGTCCACTCGTATTTTTTCATGAGCTAGGACATTTCTTGTTTGCAAGACTCTTTGGTGTAAGGGTTGAAGTTTTTTCAATTGGTTTTGGTCCAAAACTGTTTAGATGGAAAAAAGGTGACACAGAGTACGCTATCTCTTTAATTCCACTTGGTGGATATGTGAAGATGTTTGGAGATGACCCATTCAACAAAGATGGTATTTCTGAAGAAGAAAAGAAATTTTCTTTTATTCATAAGAAAAAATGGCAAAGGTTTTGGATTGTTTTTGGTGGTCCTCTTGCTAACTTTATTCTTGCTTTCTTTATCTTCTTTGCTCTTTTCTTAACTGGTGAAAAAGTTCCAGAAATTAAGATTGGAAATGTGGCCAAAGAGACACGCTTTTATAAATTAGGTTTTAGAAGTGGTGATATTGTTAATAAAGTAAATGAACATCTTGTAACTTCTCCAAGTGATATCGTGCTGGAGAGTGATGGCCATATTAGTTCTTTAACTGTTGAGCGCCTTGGCCGAAAAGAAGTTGTGAAAGTTGATATGAAGCCAGAACAATTCTTTGAAGAAATGGTAAAATATCCGCCATTTTTACTTCTGCCAATTGTTAAATCAGCAGATGGTAATCTATTTATTGTTTCTAAAGGTAGTAAACCAAATACTGACTATAGCTTAGAAGAATTGGCCATTGAGGCAGGACACCTCGATCTATTTCCTGTGAAATCTATCGATACTGAAACAAGTCAGCCAATATTTGATAAGGAAGCTAAGGCCGTTGCACACTTAGATGTAACGAATGGTCTTAAGCACGCTCTTTTTACAAATAATTACTTTCCTATGGACTTAGTTGTTAAGAGTGTTCAAATGAAGTCTCCTGCAGATAAAGCAGGTCTTTTGGCCGGGGATATTATTACTTCGGTAAATGAAAAAGAAGTTAATTCATTTGATGAGCTTAGAGGTGAAATCCAAGAAAATGAAGGTCAAGCTTCACTAAAAGTTATTAGAAAGGGTGAGACTAAAGAGTTTAATATTACTCCTGACGTTAGAACTGAAAGTGGTAAAACTGTTAAGTTAATTGGTGTTTATAGCCATGGTATTTATGCCGCTGGTAAATATGTTACAACTGAGCCAATGAATTTCTTCAAAGCAATTCCAAGAAGTTTATACCGTACATGGGATGGCGTTGTTAAAACATTTGAAGGCTTTAAAAAACTTATCACAGCAGAAGTTTCATTAAAGAATATTGGTGGGCCACTTACAATTGGAAAAGTTGCTTCCGACTCTTTCAATACTTCAATTTCATATTTTTTCCAGTTGATGGCCTTAATTTCTATCAACCTAGGTGTTATTAATTTATTCCCAATTCCGGTATTAGATGGTGGGCATATAGTTTTTCTTATTTTAGAAGCAATTAACGGTGGACCATTATCAAGAAGAAAGCTTGAGATTGCTCAGCAATTTGGTCTTTCTATTCTTTTACTATTAATGATTGGGGCGTTGTTTAACGATTTTACGCGATTCTTCTAATGATATACTTATTTATTGATACATCACATCTTCTCCACTTTGGAATATTAGACGAGAACTTCTCTTGGGTTGAAGATGTCGTTGTTGAAACAAAGAAGACTTCTGAAGTTCTTCATGAAAATATTCATGCTCTACTTTCAAAGCATGGGCTTGATGTGAGTAATATTAAAGGTCTTATCTCAATTGCTGGCCCAGGTTCTTATACTGGTATGAGAGTAGGTGAAGGGCTTGCACAAGTTTTTGAACTAGATGATATTGAAGTTTTCTCTTTTTATAGCTCTGATATTCCAAGTATTCTTGGACAGGACTCGACTCACTGGATGTTTCCGGCATTTAAGAAAGAGTATTATATTCGTACAAATGATGAGGAGAAGCTTCTAACGCAAGCTGAATTCGAAGCGTTTTGCTCGGGTATTGTGGATAAGTCACAATTATATACTCATGGTGCAAATGAGCTTTCAGAGCATTGTGAAGGGGATACTCGAGAGGTGCTTCGTAAGAATCCAGCACCGATTTTTAGCAAGGTTGTAAGTGAAAGAATGAGGCAGAGGCCTTATTATTTTCGACCACTTCACGTCGAATTTAAAAAGTCTTAGTATGACATGTCAGTTGAATATTGATAAATTATTAAAGTGAAAATATTTTATCTATCTAAGTCCACAATCAACTTTATTATAGTAGTAGCATTTCTATTATTACTATTATTCGGCTTTTATTTATTTTCAATTTACTTTGTTATTGTAGCTGTATTTCTATTCCTGTTTAGAAGGAAATTGAGCTCCTTTAAAGAAGATCAGGTAACAACTCGTGGATCGATCTATTCTCCAGTATCAGGGAAAGTTGTTGGTATTAATAAAATATCGAAGAACGTTTCAGAACTATCAATTAGAATGGGACTATTGAGCGGATATGGGATATATTTACCAATTTCGGCGAGAGTAAATAACGTCATTTTTAATGATAAGGACTTTGGAACAAAAGTTATTCTAGAAGACTCTAACGATAGAAAGATTAGACTATTTTTTATAAATTCATTTTTTAAACGTGACCCAGAGCTAATTGTGTTGCCAGGGGACCTTGGAAGAAGACAAGTTGATATTGGCTTCTATCCACTTGGTGCTACGGTAAAGATGCAAGTCGAAAACTCTGAACTCCTCGTGGCCATGAATGAAAAGGTTAGGGGCGGAGAAACAATCGTAGGTCGCTATATAGAAGAATAAGAAGGAAATTCAAATGACAAGATATGACGGACAACCACATAAGCTAACTTTTTTCTTACCGAATGTTTTTACAGCATTGAATATGGGATGTGGATTTGCCTCAATTATTATGGCAACAAAGGGTATGTTCTACCCTGCTTGTATGATTCTGCTACTGGGTGCAATCTTTGATAGCGTAGATGGAAGAATTGCTCGTCTTACTGGGACTCAGTCTCAATTTGGTGAACAATTTGACTCTATAAGTGATGTTATCTCTTTTGGTATGGCACCGGCTTTAATTATTTACTTTAAGTATTTTCAAAACCTTGGTAGGCCAGGAATTGTTATTTCGTTCTTATACCTACTATGTGGCGCACTAAGGCTCGCTAGATTTAATGCAAATATTAATAAGGTTCCATCTAATTACTTCCAAGGTCTTCCAATTCCAGGAGGGGCCTTAGCGATTATTGGCTTTATTATGGTGACACTAGAGTTTAACTTTGGTGAGTATCAGAGTTACTACGCAGCTGCATATGTGATTTTTTATTCCCTACTAATGATCTCAAATATTCCGTTTAATTCATTTAAAAACTCGGATTATGTAAGAAAAAATCGCCGCAAGGTACTTGCGATGATTCTTCTCATTCTAGTATTAATCCTTATTTACGAGCAACTGATGATTTTTGTGCTGATTACTGCCTATGTTGTCGGATGTTTAGTGTATAATATTTTTAGTAAGGATACTAAAGTTGAATTATTCGACTGGGAAGAAAAAGATGAAGAAAGCGAATCTTAAAAACCTCTTTATTTGTACGCTATTAGTTTCAAGTACAAATGTTTTTTCTATAGACTTTAATCAGCCTCTGCCTGGAGAGTTAGATCTAAAAGATTCTCCGTACGAAAATGATCAAGGTTCTAATGATAGTGAAGAGGATAAGAATTCGATTCCAGATATCTTTGGTTCAACACCTCAGCAGTACACAGATGAAGAGCTTAAAAATGCTGTAATGAATTCACAAGATAAAGAGTGGTTGAAAACGGCCACTGATGAAGATTCAATCTTAAGAGACCCAAGTCCAAATTCATATGTTGAGTATAAAACTGAAGATCTACTAAAAGATGTTTATCAGAAAGCAGATACTCAAATTGGTTTTACATATATCTATGATACTTATGACTACTCAGATAGTACTGGGACTTTTGAATCAACATTTCAAAACGATAACTCTGAAGCTGACTCTATTCAAGCAGGTTATCTTACATTCAATTATAGAAATTATTTTCAAAGAAATATTGTCTCGACATTCTTTCAGGGAAACCTTGGACTTTCATTTAACTCTGGAAAGGGGAAGTTTGGAGGCGGAACAATTTCACGAACAACATTTAATCTATGGTTGTTTCCAATTGATTTAAATCTTGGTGCGATGTTAAACCTTGGAAAGAAGATTTCAATTACAGCTCAAGGTGGGCCAGTAATTGCTCCTATTTGGCAAAATAGAGATGATCGTGAACAAGGTGATGACGATAAAGATATTCGTCAAGTAGGTTATGGATATAACGCTTCAGCTTCGATTGATTTTTCGATTTATAATATTTTTCCAAATTTCGGAATGGATTTAAAGAAGTTCAGTGACATTAGTGAAATGAGTATTAGTCTTATGGCCAAGACAATGGATATTTCAGGATTTAAAAGAGAAGACTTTAGCGTGAGCGGAGTTTCTTTTGGTATAGGCTTTAACTTTGAGTATCTATAAAGTTACTTTTTCATACGATGGAACGAATTACTTTGGATGGCAGAAGCAAATTGGTCAGCAAAGTATTCAGGGTGAAATTGAAAAAGTTCTAAAACAATTATCAAAGTCTGATGATATACAAGTTGTTGGTTGCGGAAGAACTGATACAGGTGTTCATGCAATTTTTCAGGTTACTCGAATAACTCTTCCCATAGACATTAATCCAAATGCCCTTATGCGCGGACTTAATAGTCAGTTACCGGATGCAATAAAAGTTGTGGGCTCAGAGTATGCACCAGATGACTTTCAACCGGTCTTTAACGCGAAGAGTAAGACCTATCGTTACATATTCTCAGTTAAAAAACAGCCCAACCCCTTCTTGAGAAATTATGTGACCTACCTAGGCAAAGATTTGGACTTGGCCAAGCTGAATGAAGCATGTCAGCTATTTATCGGCGAGCATGACTTTGAAGGTTTCTCAACTAAGGGAACGCCGGTTAAGTCGACAACTCGAAAAGTGACCAACTGTAGTGTCTTTGAAAGTGAAATGAACTATGGGCCAGGACTTAAAGAAAATGTCTTTATCATGGAGATAACTGGTAATGGCTTCTTGAAGCAGATGGTTCGCTTAATTGTTTCAAGTATCTGGTCGTATGCTCAAGGAAAGATTTCAAGAGAAGTTATTGTGGGGCAATTGACTAGTCCAAGTGTTGAAAAGGTTGCTCCGACGGCACCACCACAGGGCCTATTTTTGGTTAAGGTTGAGTATTAGGCTAATTGAAACCCCTTATATTCATTGACTTTTTGCCATATTCTAGCTAATTTCGGCTATTCATAATGTTAATATTGTCGCATAGCGAAGTGAGGATTTATTCATGACTTATAAAGTAGAACAAGTTAATGACTGCACAAAAAAATTATCTTTTTCATTCGATAACCTAGATCTATCTGAGCAAATTACTGTTGCTCTTAAAGAGAAGCAAAAATCAGTTTCAATCAAAGGTTTCAGAAAAGGTAAAGCGCCAATCGCTATGGTTGAAAAACTATACCGTCCACAGGTTGAAGGTGATGCTCTAAATCGTTTCGTACAAAAGGAACTTTTCGAAGCAATTAATAAAGAAGATCTTAAAGTAGTTGGTTACCCTAACTTTGAAAATATGGATTACAAAGATGGAAAGTCTGTATCATTTGATGCTGTTGTTGAAATCTTCCCAACTGTAGAACTTAAAGATTTCTCAAAACTATCATTCACAAAAGATACTGTTGAAGTAACTGAAGAAGATGTTGAAAAAGTACGTAAGAACTACCTTGCTCCAAGAGCAGAAATGGTTGAAGCTGCTGAAGGTACAGCACTAGCTAACGGACTATTCGCTGTTATGAACTTCGAAGGTGAAAAAGCTGATGGTGAAAAACCTGAAAATATGAAAGGTGAAGAATACCTACTAGAAATCGGGTCTGGTCAATTTATCCCTGGATTCGAAGAGCAAATGATTGGTATGAAAGCAGGTGAGAAGAAGACTCTAGAAGTTACTTTCCCATCTGAGTATCACGTAGAAGAACTAAAAGAAGCAAAAGTTAAGTTCCACGTTGAACTTCTTGAAATCAAAGAAAGAAAGCTTCCTGACTTTACTGATGAAGTAGCTAAAGAGCTAGGTTTTGAATCAGTAGAAGATTTCAAAGCAAAAACTCAAGAGAACCTAACTAAGCAAAATGAAAGACAAGCAGCTGAAAAGTTAAATCAAGAAATTCTTGAAAAACTAATCTCTGAAAATAGCTTTGATGTTCCATCAACTATGATTGCTCAACAAAAAGAGCACCTAAAGAATGATCTTGCAAACAACCTTAAGCAACAAGGTTTTACAGAAGAGATGCTAGGTGAGTACTTTGAGAAGTGGGCCGGTGACTTAGATGAAAAAGCTCTTTTCCAAGTTAAGTCGGGACTAATTCTAGACCATCTTGCAAACAAGTACGAAGTTGAATCAACAGATGCAGACTTCGATGCGAAAATTGAAGAAAGTGCAAGCCTTTCGGGTCTAACTGCTGATCAAGTAAAAGAATTCTACACAAAAGATGAGCGTATGAAAGCAAACCTTATGTATGCAATCCGTGAAGAAAAAACTTTTGCAAAACTTCACTCAGAATTAAAAATTAAATAATACTAAGGGCCCGCTTTCTGCGGGCTTTTTTTTTCTTCTTTAAATTATCTAAAACTTCAATATAATTTAATAAAGTAATTATTGGAGAGTTCATGAGATTTCCTAGTTTTTTATTAGTATTAGTTACATTCGTAAGTTGCGCTCAGCTTGATTACAATATTCCTACATCTCGTATGGATAGTCCTGAAACAACGGGTGGCTTAGGTAAGGTAGATATCGCACTTGGTGTTGCTAGTGGCTATGATGTTGATCTTGCTGAAGGCTATGACTTTATTATTAGTGGTACGACGACAGAGGAGTCTGTTAGTGGGCCTGAGCCACTTCTTACTTTTAAAGGTAATCTAGGACTTCTTCCAAGACTTGATATTGGACTTCAAACTTATCCTGATACTTCTGATCTTTTAAAAATTAAGTATCAGTTTATTGGAGGGGATCGAAAGAAAGTTGGTCTAAAGATGTCTCTTCAGGGAGAGTTCGGCTTTGGCTATCATGAAGATGGCTCACTGAATACTGATTCGACAGTATATACTACTGACTTGAAAGCTAAGTCTCTAGGGGCCTCTCTTAACGTTGGTTACCGAGTAAGCCCTACAGTTCTATTTTATTTAAATACTGTGTTTATGGAATATAAGGTCGATGGAGTTTTGAAAGATGGTGCAACTATTTCTTATGATGGACAGCAGTCTCCAGAAGTTATTTTAGTGCTTCCTGGAATAAGGATTGATTTTGATACTGCTTATGTTCAGATGGAAACGGGATATTCGTTCTTAAACTCTTCTTATGATGATAAAAACTCAGATGATTTCACATATGGTTTAAGCTTAGGTTATACATTTTAGATAAAGAAAAAGCCGCTTAGAGCGGCTTTTATTATTCTTGAATTTCATTCATTTCGTAAATTACATCGTATTTCTTTCCAGTAAAATCTGTCTTCACAATATTTTCACCTTCACAGAAAAAGTTTGATGCAGATGCCTTAAATCTTTTCTTCGATTTTGCATCCATAGCGTTTAAAGCTAGATCAACTTTACGACACTCTTTATTTCCTACAATTACTTTTGATACACTTTCGATATCCATGTAGCTTGAACAATAGTAATCAAGATGAGGAGCATCTTTATCAGAAGTTGTACTATTAAATCTAATACTATCTAAATTCGAAACACCTCTCATAAGAGTGCGCCCAAACTTACTAATGTCTTCATTTCTATCATGAAATTGCTTATAGTCACCTTCAATTACATTAGAATAGAATTTTCCCGTAGCATAACCAGCTTTGATAAACTTTTTACCACTTTTGATCTGTTCTTGTTTTGCGACACTTAGCATTTCAAAACATTTGTTAAAGCTATATCTTTCAGCTTCTTTTACAGAACCGCTTCCACCACCACTTAGGATTGATGCTAGTCCATTTCTTAAGTTATTAGATTGAGAAGGTGAAAGGTTTAAATTTGCTGTTAGGTTATCAAATAGATCTGCTTGGGCCGTAGCACCTGTCATGATCATAGCTGTTATCAGTAGTCTTTTCATAAAATTCCTCTTCTTTATTAAGGTGTGTTCAAGGAAATATTAGCGAAAATTGACAGCAAGGTGGTCTAAAATGGAAAAATTACTAGGGGTGTATAGATAATACTCAAGCCCCTAAGGGCTTGAAATTATTGATTATTTTTGAATTTGAGCCTTCATTAGGCGCTCAATTTGTACTCTGTGGTCACAGACGATCCAGTCATTTCCAGCACCTCTCCCAATTGGGGCATACTTATCTTGATCGATTCTACCACTATCAAGGAGTTCGTCTTCCACGTGCACCCTAACAACTTCACCTGTCACAAAAGTACCTGTTCCTGGTACATCACCGTAGCTTAAAGTATCTCTAAGCTTACATTCAAAATGAATTGGTGATTCTTTCATTCTCTTTGGTGTAACAACTTCAGAATCTAGTTCTGTGAGTTTAGCAAAGTCGAATTCAGACTCACCATGAGGAAGCTCTGTTGAGCAGAGGTTAACTTTCTTATAATTATGTTGAGTCACAAAGTTTACGACGAATTCTTTTTGGCGAAGAATATTCTTAAGTGTATCTTTCTTCTCTCCATCACTAGAGCGTATCATTGGAGAAAAACCAATGATCATCGGGTTTGCACTAACTACTGTGAAGAAAGAGAATGGAGCAATATTACTTGTTCCATCTTCATTAACAGTTGAAACAACTGCTATTGGTCTTGGAACAACTGATCCGATTAGTAGTTTATAATTGTCTTTAAAATCTTGTTTTGTTGTATCAAAAGTTGCCATAATTACATCCAGCTTTTCCAGTAGTCTTTATTTTCGTTTTCCTCAAACCATTTCGTTGGTTTAAGAGGGTAGCGAGTATCAACCATAACGGCATACTCGTCTGTGTATAGTTTATCTTCACCTGCTTCAAAGGCCTTTGGGTGTGGACCGTGGTGAACGCCTTGAGGGTGGAAAGTAAGTGCCCCTGCATCGATATTATCACGAGAGAAGAAATTTCCTTGGTGATAAAAAAGTACTTCATCAAAATCAATATTTGAATGATAGAAAGGAACTTTTAAAACCTTATGCTTCTTATCCTCAAGTGGTCTTTCTACAAATGAGCAAACGACAAAGTTCTTTGCGACAAACGTAGTGTGTCCAGATGGAGGAATATGATAACGGTGACTCATGATAGGACAGATATCGTAGATTGAAATCTTCCAAGGATAGACTGAGCCCTTCCATCCCTTTGCCGTTAAAGGATTGAATGGATATGTGATGGTTGTGATTTCTCCAAGTCTCTTTACTCTAACTTTATATTCGTTCCAATCTTGGTCAGAACCTAGGGCCGCTTCAGGAGTAAATTTAGCAGTTTGATCATAAAGAGCATTTGGCCCAAGTAGTCCTCTTGAAGGCTCTTCAAATTCAGAACTCGATTCGACTTGGAAAAATTTTGCAGCTTGTGAAATTTTAATTGTATAAGTTGTGCCACGAGGGATTACGATATAGTCACCTTTTACAAATGGTACGTGGCCATAGATTGTTTCAAAAGTACCACTACCTTCGTGAACAAAGTAGAGTTCATCAAAATCAGCATTTCTTAAAAAGTAATCTAGAGACTTTGTAATTGTTCCTAGACTAAGTTCACAATCATTATTTGTTAAGATTGCACGAAAATCATCCTGTAGGTCTTTGTGACTAAAAAGAGATGGAAGGTTCTTTGGTTTTAGATCTCCTGAAATATTTGTCCAGTTAACAGGTGGTTGAGTATGGTAGAGTTGGCTTACACGGCCAAAGAAGCCATTTCGTCCATGTTCTTCCTCGTATAAACCTTCCGGAATATCAACGTGAGCTTGCTTTGTATAAACGCCACTTGCTTTAAAGCTTTCCATTTTATTATCTGTTGCCATTATCTTGTACCTCTTTGTGGTCCAATTTTATTTGTTAGTTTTCCAATCCCTTCTACTTCTAGAGTGATTTCATCGCCTGGCTTAAGCCACTTATCGATCTCTAGTCCACATCCTGTTCCAACAGTACCTGAACCAAAAAGGTCTCCTGATAAAACCCACTCATCTTGAGAGACGTGAGCAATCATTTGTGCCCAGCTATAGTGAGAGTCACCAGAGAATCCTTCTGACCACTTTTCGCCATTTACAGTTGCCGTCATTTTTAGATTTGGTTCTTTAAAGTCGAATTCATCAAAAGTTGTAATTACTGGTCCAATTACTGAACAAAAATCTTTACCTTTTGCTGGTCCAAGACGAACGGCCATTTCTTTCTTTTGAATATCACGGGCAGAAATATCATTAAGAATTGTAAATCCAAAGATATGATCTTTTGCATCTTCTTCGCGAATATTAATACCATCTTTTGCAATGACCATCCCAAGTTCTAACTCGTAGTCGAGAATATTTGTATAGTGAGGCCATAAAACTTCTTGGTTATGTCCAATGAATCCATGAGTTGGCCCTTTGTAGTAAGCAGGAATTTCATACCACGCTTCAGGGATTGGCTCATTTCTTTTTTTAAATCCAGCAGCGACATGCTTTTCATGTGCATAGAAGTCGCGGTAATTTGGAATTTTATCAATAGGTGTTTTAAGATTAATCTCAACAGATTTAAAAGCGATAGGTGTTCCGTCTCTAAGAGTTAGATCACCAACTTTTTCTAAGAATAAGTATAGGCCATAACATTCCCCTAGAAAGTCGATAGGGTCATCTTTCGTTTGTAAAATTTCTAAAAGAGACGGAGGGCAAGTGTGGTTTGCTCTTTGCCAAAAGTTAAAATATCCTTCTCTTTCATAATCACATGCCCAAACATTATTGGGATCAATAACGAGTCCATTATCTAATAAGATACCTAGACGAGGCTCTGGGCGATGAGTTCCATGATTTACATATTGGCAAATTTTCATACTAAATCCTTTCTGAATCTTTTGTTGTAAGAAGGAAGAATTCTATCGAATGCTTCAAAGAAGTGCTTCATTTCATCTTTTGTTCCAATACTAATACGTACGTATTCAGGCATTTCATTTGCTACAAGCTTTCTAATGATTACACCTTCATTTAGTAATTCTTCAAACATGAAGTCACTAGCTTCACTGCTTCCTGTCTTTAATGTAACGAAATTTGTGATTGATTTAATAGGAGAAAACTTTCTTTCTTCTAAAAAGCCCATTAATTCGTCATATCTTTTTCTATTATTTCTTAACGTACGATCAAGATGTGGTTGATCTTCTAGGGCACCAACAGCACCTAGTTGTCCAATCAGATTTGGTTCGAATGGAAGCTTAACTCGAGAAAGGTAACCAATTAATTCAGGATGGCCAAAACCATATCCTACACGAATTCCTGAAAGACCATAGGCTTTAGAAAAGGTTCTAAGTGTAAGAACATTATCATAGCGATAGTTCATCGAATCTGGGTAATCGTCTTGATCTTGAGCAAATTCAAAATAAGCTTCATCGAGAATAACTAGAACATGAGAAGGTACGTACTTCATAAGATAGTCGAATTCCTCTTTCGTAATATATGTTCCAGTAGGATTATTCGGATTAGCAATATAGATGACTTTTGTTTTCTCTGTAATATTGTCAGCAAGTGCTTTTACATCAAAGCGGTAATCATCAGTTAGTGGTACTTTGTTAAGCTTGGCACCAACACTTCTTGCAAGAATATAGAAACCGATAAAAGTATTGTCACAAGTAAGGACTTCATCATCTGGCTTAAGAAAGGCACGAGCAATATAGGCCATGATACCTTCAGACCCATTACCTAAAATAATATTTTCTAATTTTAGATCGTAAATTTCAGCAAGTTTTGATTTTAGAGCATAAGCATGCATATCAGGATAACGATGAAGGTCCCAAAGGCCACGAGTCATTTCACGAATGGCAAAGGGTGAAGGTCCTAGTGGGTTTTCATTTGAAGCTAGTTTTGAAACTCGTGTAAGTCCTTTTTCTCTAACAACTTCATCGATTGGCTTACCAGCTTGGTAAACTTGTAGATTTTTTAAGTATTCTGGTACGAGATCTTTATGATGCATCACTCTTCCTATTTCATATTTTAGTTAAATTAAATTTGAGAAATTCTATCGTCTTTAGGGCCGATTGAATAGTTTTGGTCATCGCATCATGTCTATGAGAACGAGATGAATTAGACTAACTCTATTATGAATAATTATCACTTTGGACAATTTACTACTGAGCATCTTGAACTAATCCAAGAGGGGCTTAACTTATTTAATACAGGTCATTACTGGATGTGTCATGAGGTCGTTGAAGACCTTTGGATGGATGCTATGGGAGACAATGCGCGTTATGTGTATTGGGTTGTGATTCAACTCGCAACAGCACTTTACCACCATGAAGATGACAATCTTAATGGAGCGACTGGGATGGTCAATAAGGCCAAAGGTAAAATTGACTTCATTGAAAAAAATCATGTGGAGTCGGATATAATGGATAGATACTTAGACTGGCAAAATTTGAAAAGTATTGTGAAGGCGATTCCCGTAAAGCCAACTTTAAAAGACTTTTCAAAATTAAAAACTTTTAAATTTCCAGTTCAAAATTAATGGAGTCAAAATGATTGGAAAACTTCCATATTTCTTTTTTCGTTCAATGAATATTCTTAAGTCAGACAAAAAGATTATCTTGATCGCTCTCTGTCCGGTTTTAATTGGTTTTATTCTTTACTATTCATTAGGGCACTATGCCTTTAGTGAAGTCTCAACATGGGGACATGGTTATATCAATGAAAAGTATCCAGATCAGGGATGGGTTAGCACTGTCTTTTCTGGAGTTTTAATTATTCTTCTAGGAGTAATTATCAACTGGACATTCTTTATTGTGGTCTCAGTTATTGCCTCTCCTTTTAATGATATGCTTAGCTCACGAGTTGAGATGATTTATAAATTACAAAAAGAGACGAGTGATACACTTGCCCAGACCTTAAAGAGGCTACCTAGTATACTCATGAATGAACTTAAAAAGATTGGTGTGATTGTTGTTTTATCAATTATCAATATTGGTATTGGATTTTTCTTCCCACCGATTACATTTGTTCTAGGTGGACTAATTCTTGCGATTTCATTTATTGATTATTCTTGGTCTAGAAATAACTTAACTTTTGCGGAGTGCATAGGAGATGTAAAATCAGGCTTTCTTCCTTATTTACTAGGTGGAGTTGGATTTATGGTTCTTATTTCTGTTCCAATCTTAAACCTATTCTTTCTTCCTCTTGCTGTTGTTTTCTTTACAGTAATTTATTGTGAATTAAGAGTTAAAGAGAGGACTCCAAGTGAAGAAGTTCCTACTCAGGGTTAAAGGTGATGAAGCAGAAATTGCTTCGATCCTACCCGTTGTAAATGCCATTGTTAAAGAACATGAGGACAATCAAGTTGCAATTGTTTATACCGATGCAACTCAGATAGATGACTTTTGGTTACATGAGCGATGTTGGGCCTATTCAATTTCAAAGAAAGAGACGGAGTCAATGTTTGCAGCACATAAATTTGCAGCAAACTTACACGAAATTTTTAATACTGATTACTATATTGATTATGTGAATGATATGTACTCGGCAGTTCTAGGGCTAGCTTTTAGAGCAAATGTTAAGATTGGTTTACAAGGAGGACCAAAAAGTTTCTTTTATCAAGTATCTTTACCAGAGTATAGTGGAGAGTACTTAGATGAAAAGAAAGTAAGTGCTTTAAAAGCAGTGGAAGGGAAGTTTAACGATTCTAATATTGATCACACTTTTACACATAAAAAAATCTCAAATATATTTATCAATTATCCACATAAGTATGACGTTGAATTTGTCGAAAGGATGAACTTTCTAGCAGAATGCTTACCGACATTAAAACTTCATGGTTATATTCCAAGTGAAGCAGTAGAGAGTTATGATGGGGTAAAGGTAAGTAAAAGAATAAGTTTATTTAGTGAATCACCAAATATTCTACGTCGTCGTATTGACGAGTTTGATGTTGTCATTACAAAGTCGCTTGCAACTGCGCAAATGAGTCGTAATCGTGGCCAGGTCGCCTTCCTAGTAGGTGATGAAGACTTGACTATCCCAGAGTGGAAGCATATGCCTGAGACCATTGGTCGTCTTTGTTTTAGTGGATCGACGCTTTTATCATATGGAATTAGCGAGCTAATTCAGCTAAAAACTTTTCCGGATTTAGAAGACTATATAGTTAATTATCAATCACTTAGACTAGTTCCATAGCTCTAAAAAAGACTTGTTTGCGAGGCCGGCATAATATTGCTAAAATATTTCTATGGTGGCCGCAAAAGATCTTACATTTGCTCCTTTTGAAATCATTCCTGTGGAAGTGGATGATATCAAGTCATTGGCCAGAATCTATGTCGATTGTTTTTGGGAAAATTATAAAGGGATTCTCTCTAAGGATTATCTCTATTCATTAAAGTATTCAGATGTACAACAAACTTGGGAGCGAAAAATTCCTCGCAGGCCCACTGAGGGTGGAACTCTTGTGTTTCATGCACCAGATGGTGATGTGGTCGGCTTTATCGATTATGGGCCAGCTCGTGAACATGAGCATGGTATTCCTGGTGAAATCTACGACTTTTATATTTTAAAAAAGTATCAGAAGTCTGGTATGGGACAAAAGCTATTTGAAGCTGTAATTAAAGACTTTAAAAATCGAGGATATGATTGTTTTTACCTTTGTACTTTTAAGGATAATCCTTCAAAAGGCTTCTTTATTAAAAATGGTGGAAAGGTTTTAAAAGAATCTCCCTTCGAATTTAATGGTGAGATCTATCAAGAAGAATATTTCTATTTTGAGATATAAAAAAGGCCCTTTTTGAAAGGGCCTTATTTTTTTATGATTTGAATTGTTCGATTTGTTCTTTAAGTGAGTTTAGTTTTTCTTCAAAGTCACTTGCTTTTTGTCTTACTTCAACAACAACTTCTTCAGGTGCGTTTGCCATAAATTTTTCGTTGTTAAGTTTTTTTCCAATCTTATCAAATTCTTTTTGAGTTTTATCAAAGTCTTTCTCTAGACGCTTGATTTGCGCATCAAGGTCAATCACACCATCAAGCTTTAAAAAGATATCAGTGTGAGTCGTGGCCTTCATGATACATTTTTTAGGATTTTCACTAGACTTTGTTGCAATTGTTACATCTTTTGCACGAGCAAGATCTTGCATACCCGCCATATTATCTGCAAAGTAAGAAGATGCTTCTTCATCGTCAGTTAAAAGAACTACTTCAACTTCGTCTTTTGGTTTGATATTTACCGATTGTCTTAGAAAGCGAATTCCTGAAACAACTTCAATAAACTTATTCATCTTAACTTGCTCACTAGGGTAGTTAAGAGCAGTATCATATTCAGGGTAGTCTGCTGAGATGAGTAGATCTTCACTATCTTCTTTTAAGTAACCCCAAAGCTCTTCTGTAATAAAAGGAGTGATTGGGTGGAGAAGGGCAGTTATTTTTCTAAAGCAGTACTTAAGAACAGTCGCTCTTTGGACTTTGGCCGCTTCGTCTTCTCCGTTAAGAGTATTCTTTGAAAGCTCAATAAACCAAGAACAGAACTTATCGTAAACAAAAGAGTAAACTTCTGAACATGCGTCGTCGTAGCGGAATGCATCGAGAGATTCATTCACAACTTTTGTTGCATCGTTAAGCTCCGATAGAATCCACTTCTCTTGATCATCAAGGTTAGTTGGAAGTTCTTTTTGAGCAAGGTCTAAGAATGGAGAAATGAATCGGAAAGCATTCCAAATCTTATTAATGAAGTTTCTATAACCAGCGATTCTTTCTGGATCGAGGTTAATTGCGCGGTTGTAACCTGAACCAGCAGCAAGAGTGAAGCGGAATGCATCTGCCCCGTATTGTTCAACCATCTCAAGTGGATCAATTCCGTTTCCAAGAGATTTACTCATCTTACGACCGAGCTTATCTCTAACGATTGCGTGAATATAAACCTTATCGAATGGAACTTGGTTAGAAAATTTTGTTCCCATCATCATCATTCTAGCAACCCAGAAGAAGATAATATCAAAGCCAGTGATTAGAACTGAAGTTGGGTAGAACTTATCAAAACCGCGCTCTTCCATTCTCTGCTCATTTGGCCAACCAAGTGTCGACATTGGCCATAGCCCTGAAGAGAACCATGTATCAAGAACGTCTGGATCTTGTGTGTGCTCTTTTGAATTACACTTTGGACATGATTCAGGCTCAAGAGCTTCATCCGCCCATTGGTGTTCACATGATGTACATGTGAATACAGGAATTCTGTGTCCCCATAGAAGTTGACGAGAAACGCACCAGTTCTTTGGCTCGCGAAGCCAAGCAAAGTAAGTATTCTCCCATCCCTTAGGGTAGAAGCGAGTTGTATCATCTTCAACTTTTGCAACAGCTTCAGCGGCCATATCGTGAACATTTACAAACCATTGCTTTGAGATCATTGGTTCAATAACAACACCAGATCTTTCACCGTGACCAACTTGATGCACGTGCTTTTCTTCTTTAACAAATAGTTCTAACTCTTTTAGTTTTTCAATAACACCTTTACGAGCTTTCTTACAAGCTAGCCCCTGCCACTCAAGACCGTGCTCATTAAGAGTTCCATCTAGATTTAGGATATTGATGATTTCAAGATTGTGTCTCTTTCCAATTTCAAAGTCATTGAAGTCATGACCTGGAGTAACTTTTAGACAACCAGTTCCTTTTTCAATATCAACGTGTTCATCACCAACAATTGGTACTTCACGGTTACAAAGTGGAACGATTGCTTTCTTACCAATTAGATGAGCGAATCTTTCATCGTTTGGATTTACTGCTACGGCCGTATCACCAAGAAGTGTTTCAGGTCTAGTTGTTGCAACTTCTAATTTAATATCGCTGTCTTTTACAGAATAAAGGATATGGTAGAAGGCACCATTAACTTCTTTGTGATCAACTTCTGCATCTGAGATTGCTGATTGAAGCTTTGGGTCCCAGTTTACGATATAGTCTGACTGATAAATTAGACCTTCATTGTAAAGAGTTACGAAAGCGCGTCGAACGGCCTCGTTTGCTTCAGGATCCATCGTGAACATTGAGTAATCCCAATCACAACTAGCACCCATTACTCTTTGTTGGTTAGCGATAACACCACCATATTGTTCTTTCCACTCCCAGATCTTCTTTAGAAAATCTTCACGTGAGTAGTCGTGCTTAGTTTTCTTTTCTTCATTCCAGATTAGCTCTTCAACTTTTGACTGAGTTGCAATACCTGCGTGATCCATTCCTGGAAGAAATAAAGTTTCATAACCTTTCATTCTTTTAAAACGAATAAGGGCATCTTGAGTTGTGATATCAAGTGCGTGACCTGCGTGAAGAATTCCTGTGACATTTGGAGGTGGCATGATGACGCAAAAAGACTCACCAGTCTTTCCTGCTTTAGGAGTAAAATACTTTTCATTTTCCCATTTCTGGTACCACTTCTTTTCTACATCATTAGAGCTATATGTTTTAGGTAGCTCATCGAAATTTTTTGTCACAATTTCTTCCTTTTTTCGATTTAACTAATTGAAATTATATATCATAGGATACACGTTATTTCTTTTAAAAATAGATGGGTAAATAGTTGAAATCCCCAAAAAGTACACGCCACCTTTAACTTTATTCCCAGTTTTCGACGGGCTCTGGAAGCTCTTGAGGGGCCTTGTAATCAGGATCTTTATCTGGCGCGTTATTAAAGAGAAGCTTATCAACTTGTCTTCTGGCCTTGATCAGATCAATGTCATTTATAGAGATATAAGATATATCATTATCTTTTTTGTAACTTGCGGCCGTAATACTTAAATTGCGATTTAGGGAGTTGAGAATTTCTAAGTTTGTTTTTAATAGTGTTGCATTGCGAACAGAAGTTGGCTTTTTGAGCGTATCGATCCAATATTGTAGGTAGCTGATTCGGTTCATGAATGCTTTTAGCTCCGGTGAAATTTTTAGATCTCTATTTTTAATATAGGCGTTGTACTCTCTTAAATTTCTATTTGTTAATAACTCACCAATATCTTTTAAAATTTTAGAAGATATTGATTTTGAAAATGGAAGAGAAGATTCGATTGATTTAATATTCTGATCAAGCTCGTTGTAGAGTGCTTGAGAGATATTTACGTGCTCATACTGCTTATTTAACTTTGTATTTAGGATGGAGTTTAAAATCATTAGCTCGATAAAATCATTATCAAGTGGAGAGGTTAGATTCTTACTAAGGTTAATAATATATTCTTGGTTTATCTTACTATTGAGATAAAGTTCTGTTACTAAATTCTTAAGCATCGGGCTAAGGCTTGGTGAAAACTTAAGCTCTTGTTGTGTTGGTGCAGATGCAAAAACTTTAAATGTGATAAGTAATAAAATTATAAATCTCATAGTTTTGACTTAATCTCTTTATTGATACTGAATTTCCCTTCTTTATTTTTTAACAAGTAGATCTTGTCCTTATAAGGAACTAAGATTGAATTATTATGAAGCACAATATTTGAAATATAGTTTAAATCGGTTCTTTGGTAGAGTTTCTTTTCTTCTAGATTGTAAGCGACAATCTCTCTTTGATTAAAGAGGTTAGAGTTTTCACTCTTTAACGTCAGAATAAAGAATAGCTCATTATTTAATATATTTAAATTAAAGGCCGGACCAGACTGTGTGTTAATTAGTGGAGTTCTTTTAGTAAAATCAACTCTTCCTTTTTCTAACTCTGTTAAGTCCATATATGGATTCTTACCACCAGATGATTCAAGTATGAATACTTTCTTATCGGAACTAGCGAGGCTCACAACCTTATTCGCCTTATCATATTGATGAAGAAGATACTTCTTCTTAGAACGATTATTAAAGATATTAAGATTGATTTTAAAATCAAGGCCCTTATCTGTGTAATAGATGAGACTATCATCAAAAATCTCTACTTCACTTTGATGAAGTATGTCTTTTGTAGTTAGTGGAATTGAAAAACGATCGAGATTGTTTTTAATATTTACGACTTCAAGATATAACTTACTTTCATCTTCTTTTGTGTAAGAGATATAATTACTTTTATGGTGAAATTTTGGATAGCTACCTTTTCCAACAAAGTCTAATTGATTCTTTTTGATTTGATAAAAATATATTTCTGATTCAGAGATGTATGAAAAATCTTTATAGTGACTACTCTTAACACTGATAATGTAGAGATCATCAGATGCCTTGATGACATCAAATTCGCTATCAGTCTTCTTTTCTAAAACTGTATTGGCGCGATTCTTTGCTGAATATGCAATAGCGTTCTTTCCTTTTAAATAGAAGGTAATCCCATTTAAATCGTCGTATTTAAGATTGTGAACATTTTGTCTTGTCGATAACTCAAGTAGTGCTGACTTTGAAAGTACACTTGTCGCAAGAAGTGATGAAATAATGATCTTTGTAAGTTTAGTAAAGGCCATATAACTCCCAATTCTTTAAAGGGCTCAGTGTTGAGTACCTAGAAAGTGATGTAAAGGCATTCGCCCATAATATGGAGCGAGGAGAATTGATATCATCCATGGCACTTCTAAAACTTAGATAAGTATTATTATTAATTTCTTTGTAACCATCAATAATAAATGGCATAGGTGTACAAATTCCGATCTTTCTTAGTTGGTAATGAGAAGGATAGATATCCTCCGCACATCCTTGACCGTGAATAATTCCATTCTTTTTGTTATCCAAAAAGAACTTCAAAGAAGTAAGTGAATTGATTTCTTGTTCTTTAATATTTAGAACAGATATTATTCTACTGTGAATATCAGCATCTGAAGAGTTGTACTTTGTCTTGAAGTAGTCAAAGGAAAGAGAGCCCTCACTCCAGATCTCAAGTGCTTTACGATTATCAATCATCACATTGTATTTGCAGCTTTCAGAACGACAGGCCAGCTCCTGAGGAACAATCCAGCATCCGGCCTTATACTTTAGACGAAGTGGATTGTACTGTTTTTTAGAAACTTGTTCACACTTGATTCGACTAGAGACAATTTTAGTTTGGAATAGTGCATTTGCTACAACCATATTTAGGGCATTGTAATTCTCTTTTGAATTTCCTGGAATAAAAGGTAAGCACTTCTTCCCATTGTTAGAATTATAGCAAATACGAAGTGGCCACTTTTCTTCTTCATCTGATTCTAGGTATAGGCCATAGATCTTTTCATAAGAAGGGAAGACGCAATCTTTGCTCTTTATATCATTAGTTGCAAAGTGTTTAATTACTCGAGAACCATTTACGATAGCGTAATTACCAATATTTCTTGGACAGTCATTGAAGTTATTCTTCAGTCTTGAAATTTTTAATGTTTCTGAAATCTCATTACAGCTAGGCATAGGGTAGAGTACTGATCCAGTTGCTGGTCCCTGAGTCATGCAACGATTTGGTTCTTTTCGTAAAAGAGAAATACATTTTAAGTAATCTAGATCTTTCAAATCTACTTCAGAACTCTTAGCTAAAATATTACGACAGCGAACTTCGATGTAATCAGGAGACTTTTGTTTATTTATAATTAGCGACCAAAAGTCTTGCTTAGAATAGTTTTTACAAAATAACTCTTCACGACTTAAGTTACTGCAAAAATTCTTAAAGTATAGAATATCTCTATCACTAACCTCATCAGTATAGGTTTTAGATTGCCTTCTTAGGGAGTTGATATAGCTTCGCTCTGAAATACTAAGAGAATTATCTCGTAGCCTCTGTGAAAGCTTGTCTGCTAGCTCAATTGTATAGGGGGCACTACAGATATGATCAAGATTGATATTACTTTTAAGTTCCTTGTATTGGTCAAGACACTGAGTTTGATTCCTTGGGAATTTAGGAGTTAGTTTTTTAAATGTATCTTTTAAAAGCCCTTTTTCAAACAGACGAGACTGCTTAAACGAGAGGCGACAATTACTTTTATAATAGTGTGCTAAAAAGGCATCTATTGGGACAAGGGCCGTAGAAGTAGAACTTCCCAACGTAATAGAGGTTTCAACATTTAAAAGAGGTCGATTATTGATTCTAATAAGACGATTTTTAAGAAGAGTATAGATTGAGCACTTATTCACATGAAACAATTCTGTATAATCTTGTTCACTGTAAAGAATGATGGCATTCAGTTGCCTCTTCGATAACTCAATTTTCTCTTCATCTTTAAAGTTTTGTCTAAAAGTTACCTTATCGCTTGGTGGATTGAGGATTTTTTCATTAACTTCATTTTGAAATGCATTTAACTTTTCTTCAAATGTTTCTAATAGACTGGTTTGATTTTCTTGAGTGCTTTGGGCGAGTATTTGATTTTGTAAAAAGCTAGGCCCAGCTAGAACTGAGCCTAGTATAATTGATTTAATCGATAGTTTTTGCAAGGATTGAAGCAACGTCTTCAATCTCAAGGTTTTCTGTACCTGTTTTTTCGCTAATTCCACCCTTAAAGTTTATCATACAGAAAGAGCAGGCCGTAGCTAATTTATCAACTTTCTTTTCGCCAACATGCTCAAGGCGTCCAGCAGCTAGATCTGTACCAGCTTCAACCTCGTACCACATGTTTCCACCACCCATTCCGCAGCATAGGGCAGTATCTTCTTTCTTATCCATTTCTTTGATCTCAACACCAGCTGCCTTAAGAATTTCTCTTGGAGCATTGTATTCACCGTGGTGACGTCCAAGATAACATGGATCGTGGAAAGTAAGATTTTCTTCGACTTTCTTTTCTGGTTTTAATTTTCCAGAACGTAGTAGGTCAGCAAGAAGTTCTGTGTGGTGAACTGTTGTAAAGTCACCATCATCAAACTTAGCGTATTCCTTACCAATTGTGTGAAGACAGTGAGGACAGTGAGTTACAACTTTATCAAAGTCGTATTGTCTCATATTGGCAATATTCTCAATAGCGATTTCAAAGAATGAGTACTCATCTCCGAAGCGTCTGATCGGGTCACCGTTACATTTTTCAGTCTTACCCATTACTGCAAATGAAACACCTGCTTTCTTAAGAAGTTTAACTGTATCTTGAACAACTTTTTGGTTAGAAGCATCGTATGAACCGGCACAACCAACGTAGTAAAGGTAATCAACTTTCTTTCCAGCTTCGATTACTGGTACATCAAGACCGTCGGCCCACTTGAAGCGATCATCTTGAGAGATCCCCCAAGGGTTACCATTAATTTGAACTTTTTGAACTGCTGTTGCAGCATCCGCTGGGATCTCACCAAGAGTTAAAGTCTTGTACCTCTTAGCACCCATGATGATATCAACGTGCTCAATATTTGCAGGACATTCTTCCATACATGCACCACATGTCGTACATGAATCCAATTCGATTGAAGAGTAAGTTGTATTTTCCCAGAAGTCTGCATCTGTTTCGCCTTTGGCCGCTGTTTCAAAAGCAAGGTCACGAGCTTTTGTAATGATCTTCTTAGGATCTAGAGGTCTCTCTGCAAGGTTTGCAGGACATACTTGTGTACAACGTCCACACTCAACACATGCAAGAAGGTCTAGTTTGTTCTTAAGAGTAAGCTCTGAAATTTTTCCAAGTCCAAAAGTTTCTGCTGTTTCGTCTTCAAAATTCATTGGCTCAAGAACAGCACCACGTCTTGGAGGTGTAACTAGAGCAGCAAATGGAAGTACGAAGATATGTGAGAACTTTGTTGTTCCACATGCGGCAACAAATAACATTGTATTTGCCATGTGAACCATCCACATCGCGCGATATGAATACGCCCATGTTTGTTCTGAAAGTGGAATTGCTGAAAAGATTGTTGCAAGGAACCAGCCAACAGGAGACCAAGTCGCTTCACCAACTGGCATTCCTGTTCCCATAATTCTTACACCTTCAATCAGGTATCCAAGAACAACAAGACAGATTAGCATAGCGTACATAAATAATTCTTGCTTTGGTCTCGTGGCCTGTAGGTAATCAGGCTTGTCAATATATCTTCTTTTGTATGCAAGTCCGATACCTGCAAGAACCATAAGTCCTGCCATATCAGCTAGGAAGGAGATAACGATATAAACAGGTCCTTTATAAATTTTAAAAGGAGTATCTGCGTGAATGGCAACTAGATCCGTGGCAATCCACAAAATGACAAATCCCCAAAAGATTAGGCCGTGAAAAATTGCAACATTTCTAAAACGTGGAACTTTACCAGTTAGAAGCATTGTCTTAAAGAATGCTCCCCAGTTTAGTTTCTCTGGTAGAAGCTCTTTTAGGCCTTTGATGGCATCAAGACCTTTCTTACCAGTGATAAATTGAATTTTTTGATACAGGCCTTTGAACATAACAAAGACTGCTGCAAAAAATAGGATGTACATGACAACCTTAAACGAGAATGGAATATTCCAAAAAATTTCTCGCGTGGCAGCATCAAGAGTTTGATTCATTTCTTCCCTCGCTTACTTTTTAAACGTGAATATTAATTTTAATAATTTCAATCTTATATATATGATAATATATCATAAGAATCCCTATTTAATGAGTCGGAAATTATGATGTACGATAAAAAAAACTTAATATTTTTATTACTTCTCGGAATATTTTTATCATGTTCAAGAGTAAATACGATTAACTTAAAAAAACATTCGTTTAATAACTATCCACAAAATCTAATTTTTATTCAAATACCCGGTTTAAGCGAAGAGCACATGGGTTATCTGCATTTTAAAAACCTAAATTATACGGCAAAGACTGAGCTAGAAAATTTCGCATGTTTTGGAAAAATGTGGTCATATAATATGATGACGATTACTCCAAGTGTTGAGGATCAACTACTGGCCCAAGTTAATGGCTATGGTTTGGCTAACCAAACATGTGATAAGTACCAAAGAAAGAGCCTTTGGGATGTGTTTATTAATTCTGGATATAGTAACTCGGTCATCTACCGAGGTAGTGCGCCGAACTTAGGAAAGATAAATAAGTGTAATGCAAACTTTTATCAAAACACTCGTTTATTTATTTCTGGGGCCAAAACTTTAAAGGAAGCAAAGTCTTTTCACTTTCAAAAGTCAGCGGAGTACAAGGTTGGTGAAATTTACAAGGACCAGTCTTGTCGTGGTAATAAATGTTTCTCAAATACGATGAATCTCTTTGAGCATGTCTTTGACTCAATGAGTGATTCAAATCGTCGCTTTGTAAATATTGTTGATTACGATCTTTATGAAATTTTAAAAAGACAGGACGCGAAGGAGTTTGCGAAATATATGTCATACCTAAATAATTTTTTAGTTCAGGTGAGAAAGAAAGTTAGTACAACAAATGACTACTTGATTGTAGTAAGCTCGGTATCTCCAAAAGCTATTGATTGGCGCAAGGTTAATAAGAAGTGGAAATCAATCCCAATTGCTACAAATAAGAAATCACAATTGATGTCTCCTGTTTGGGCCGATGGTGCACTCGCTGAAAATTTTTGTGGGATATATCTTGAGTCGGATCTAAACAGCCGCTTCTTCTGGCGATCAGAAGAAACGACTCTTCCGTTTTAGTGTAGATTTAGAATACTAGAGACTTCTTCTTTTGTGATCAAGTATGCTGTTTTACAGTAATCACACTTCGTTTCAATTGAAGCATCATTGTGAAATACATCATCAAAGCCACTAGAGCGTACAACTCCTGCTACTCCTGTAACCATACGATCACGAGAGCAGTTGCACTTAAATTTAATCTCTGTTGACTTTAAAAAGTCAAAATCTAGTCCTTCAAATGTTTTTTGAATTTCATTATCTTCATTTAGAGCTTGTTTGAAAATATTATCGAAGCTCTCTTTGTTCTGCTTGATATAATCTTTTAAGCTTATAGACTCAACGACTTCTTCTTTATCAACATTTACTTCTGGAAGCTTTGTGACAAGCATAACCTGGTCACTGTCATCGCTGATAATAATTTGAGATTTCATCTGATACGATTTATCAAAGAAGTCATTCATAAGTTCTTTAATAGAGCGATTATCGACATTGATAATACTTGAATAAGGAGTTTTGCTATATGGAAATTGTTTTGCTGTTCTAAGCTTACCTGTTATTTTCTCTGGCACTGCCGGGAGATCTTCTGGAAGAATTAGTGTTCTGAAAAAGCCGGCCTGGTTCATTTCAAGTTTAAAGCGAAAGTAAGGATTGTCTGAATCAATGAAGATTCCCATATTTTCTTGTGGCTTTAAAAAATTAATTAGAGGAAGAATTGAAAGAGTACAATCTCTAAAGAAGCCGAAGCCCTGGTTGTTGACACTGTGAATAAGTGCTAGATCGTGGATAACTTTTTGACCTTCTAGAAAAGAAATTGCGAAGGTTTTCTCTTTATTAATGAAGTTGAATAGACGGCTTTCTTTAATCACAGTAAAATTCTCCTTGTAGGCGCTTTGTATATATCGCTTTTTGCTTAAAGTGTCATTTAAAAAGGGTAATGTTACGTGTTAAACCTCTATTTATATAAAAATCATTTTGATGAGTTGTTTCAAGAGAATCAAAATATTGCTAACTGGCAAATTATCTGTCCTTCTCCACAGCGTTCTGACTTGTATCGCGATTATCTTATTCGTAAAGGGCATGCAAAGAATACTGAAACAATCACAGTTGCTAAGTTTCTGTCGGATCACATTAATTTAACTGATGAACAAACTAAACTTTCAAAGTCTGAACTCATGGTTGACCTTTGGACATTTTGGAAATCGGCCGTCAATGATGATTATGAGAAGTTTCATTTTTGCTTTGAGCTATTCACAGAGGTTCGCTCATTTGATTTAAGTGGCTCCCTTATCGAAGAGTTGAGCCAGTTGGCCACACTTGAAAAAGATTGTATTTCAGGTCTAATGAGATTCCATACTTACCTTGAAACATTTCATATTGTTGATGAACAAAAATCTTATCAATTAGTAAGTGAGAGTTTTAGGCCACAAGAGAATGTGGGGTACATATTTATTGGATTTGACCATTTAAATGCAAATCAGATTGATATGTTAAAAGGGATGGGGAAAAAGGCTAACGTTTTTGTGCCATTTGAGAAATCAGTTTTTAATCAATGTGATAGTAAAATATTTTGGCCGAATTGGATTGAGCTTGAACAAACGAAAGAGGTAGAGGATTTAGAGGGGATATCTTGTGATTATATTTCAATCCCTTCGGGAAGAAGTGCTGAGTATTTAAGTGATTTGATTTCAGGAGAAAAACAAATTTTAAGTTTTTCTAATGGATTGGACTTAACTCAGGTTAATTCAATTCTTCTTTCGCAAAAAAGGTTTAAAACGGACTTTGCACTATTTTTTACTAGTGTTGATCAACTTACTTCAAAAGTTCAAGAACAACTTAACTTAAACAAAGGACATCTAAGGGCAGAGGACTTAATCACTTTTCTAGATAAGCTAGCTCTTTCTCATATGAATGAAAAAGGCTTTATGCTCTTTAAAACGATTCTAGCTTTCAAGAAAGAAGTGATTAGTTTTAGTGAGAAGGCGACAGTGAATGAAAATATCTATAACGCTGATTTAAAGCTTTTAAAAGAAGTTCTAGGTTTAAATCTTCCAAGAACATCAGTCGTTAATATTTCAATGACTGATACTGGTACAATCGGAACAAGAGATAATTTATTAACTTTCGAAAATGCCGATGAACAATACCTCTATATATCTAAGGATGACTTAGGTGCTTTAAGCTCTTCTCAAAGATTCTCTAATGATGTGCTTGTTATATTTAGTGCGTTTGGGCCTCTGCAAAGTAAGAACCTCGATATTGTAATTTTAAGAAATCAGCTAAGACGATTTATCAACAGTGGTGGAAATCTGATATTAGAAGAAGGTTTAACTCATGGGAGTTCGATAGCAGAAAATTTATTTGAAGGTGTTGAGTTAAGCCCAGGGCATATGGAAGGTAGTAAAAGGAAGAATTTTAAAACTATCTATGGTCAAAAAGCTTTCATTCCTGAAAAGCTATCTCCTTCCTTCATCCAGACTTATATTGATTGTCCAAAAAAATGGCATCTGAAATATGCTCAGGGAGTTGATCTAGATGTCTCTTCTTCAGCATTTATTGATCGTCGCTATATTGGAACTATTAACCACAGTGTTATCGAGTCATACTTAGAGCTACACAGTCATTATGATCGAGGAGTACTTAAGGAGCTAATTTCTAATACTTTCAAACGATTCATTGATGAGAAGTCTCTACTTCCGGAAAAGATAGACATTGAAAGTTTAAAGCTCTCAGTTGAGTCTTACTGTAGTGGAATTATTTATAAGCTACTAGAAATTAAGAATGAAGCAAATGTGGAGTTCTTCTTTGAAAGAGATATCTCAAAAGTAAACGAAAGCTACAAGGGATCCATCGACTTAGTTATTAAAGATGGAAGTGATTATTATATTTATGATTTCAAGACGTCTGGCGGAGCGGTTCCGTCAAAAACAGATATTAATGAATTTAGAAAGATCCAGCTTCTTGCCTATTTTGAAGCATGGGGTGTGGAGCATCACTTAAAAGGTGGCGGTTACCTTTGTCTCGAAAATTTGAAAGACTCAATATTTATAGGTGAAGAAAAGTTTTTTAATGAGTTTCATTCAAGAACAAATCGAATAGAGAATTATAAGAAAGAAGAGTTTAATGAGTTTATGAGTGAAACAATGGTTTCAATGAGAGAAGCCGAGTCTTGGCCGGCAACTCCTCAAAGCTCTAGTATATGTACCTTCTGCGTTGCAAATCCAATTTGTGCTAAAGGTGGAGATCAGTAATGGCCATTCAATTAAATTCAGAACAAGAAAAAGCAGTCATGCATAGTGGTGGTGTTCTTCTCAATGCTGGAGCAGGGTCGGGGAAGACTAGAGTTATTATCGAACACTTAGCATATTTAATAGAGAAGAAGTATGATGCACTTTTTGAAGTGGGACACACAGATATCCTAGGTCAGTTAAAATCATATCTTTCTAAAATAGTGGTTATGACATTTACAAAAGAAGCGGCTGGAGAGTTACAGTCTCGTATGTTTGATCGATTTTCAAATGTGGATGATGTTACAAAGAAGAAAGTAATTGATGAAGCACTAGAGTCTCTTGGGATTTCAACTATTCACAGTTTTTGCTTAAAATTAATTAAACGCGGCTATATTTTTGGTGCACCAGCTAATCTCGATATCGTTGATCGTTTTAAAATTAATGTAAAAATTGAAGAACTGACTAAGCAGTGGTTTACTCGTAACTTGAAAGAGCAAAAGATTGAGATATTTTTAAAGAATATTGATGCGCTAATCAGTTCGATGCAATTTGTCTTCGCAAGTCCAGAGCTTAGGTATGAATGGTCCAGCATCGATGTAGACGATGTTTCATTTAACGAGAGTGAATATTTCGATAATATATTAGGCTTACTCGGTTGCAATGAAGTCTTTAGTAACCACTACTCAAGTGATACTTACTCTGATGAGCATAGCAAGAAAGCTTGGTGGAAGCATTTAAGTGCATCAGAGTCTTTCTTTTTGTCTAAGAATTATAGCTGGGAAAATATAAAACGCTTTTGTGAAATATATAAGTCTAATAAGCCTCGAAAATCGAAGGGAATACCTCTAGAAGTTGGAGAGCTTATTGATCAATGTAATTCTTTATTGAAGTTCTATGATAAGGAATCTGAAAATTATGATGCTTTCTTTGAAAACAAAGAAATATACCGTGAGTGGCTAACTCTATATAAGGAGTTATTTAATTATATTGAAGAACATTATTATAATTACCCTGGTATTGATTTTTCGGATATTGAATACTTAACACTTAAGTCATTAGAGGAGAGTGAAGAGTCACGTAGGCTTTGCCAGGAAAACTTTGATTATATTATTGTCGACGAGTATCAGGATACCTCTCCAGGGCAGTATCAAATTATTAAAAATGTTATTGGTGAAAACTTTAATCGCTTAATGTGTGTAGGTGATAGAAAGCAGGCCATCTATGGGTTTAGAGGTGGTGAAATTGCTGTCTTTAACCAAACGGAAAAAGTTATTCCACAAAATCTCTATATGTCTAACAATTACCGCTCTGAGGAAGCAGTTGTAAATTTCAATAATCAATTTTTTGAAACAATCTTTGGTCTTGGGGAAAAGTATCAAGGTCATGATCAGTATAGTGTGAAAGTTGATTATCAAAATTTTCCAGATGTAAAGGAAGCAGGTCTTGGAATTGTAAAAGGTCACAAGGTAAATCTTGAGCTTGAATTAGAAAAGAAATCTTCGACAGTCTATGACAATATTGAAGCAGCTGCAATTTGTGAGTTAATTAAACGAAAGCAAAGTGAAAATCCTGATGAAGAGATATGTATTTTATATCGAACACTAGCTCCTTCAAAACAGCTGATTTCTAATCTTATGTCCGCCTCAATTCCATTTGTGGCCCAAGTTAAAATTCCATATGGTGAAGACCCGCTTGTTATTATATTTAAGGCCTTTGTAAACTTCTTAATAGAAGGAGTTAAGGAAGGTGCTGATGAAAAGAGACTTCAGGCAATAGCACGATATTATAACTTTATCATAGAAGGGGTTTGTAGCCATTACTATGAATCATATCAAAATGTAGATGTATTAAATCTGATAAAGATGAAAGATATTTTTCTCAATAGTAATATTGAGTATGCATTTTGGTCATTTGTATTTGACTTGGGCCTATCAAGCTCTGCATACAAGAATAACTCTGAAAAAATTAATGGAATCATTGGTGGAGCAAAGGGTGATATCGATCAAATATATAAAATTCTTAAATCATTAGAAAAAGACTCTTACAGTGCGAGCTTTTCTTATCTTTCTCAACCGAAAGTTCGAATTATGACAACTCACGCTTCTAAGGGACTAGAGTTCGATACGATCATTTTAGGTGGTATTCACACTAATGGACGAACTGTAGTGGATAAATCAAAATTTGGTGCGCTTCCTGGAGCATTATCTTGGAGTGCAGATATCAATAGTAAAAAGCTGAATTCATCACCTAATTTGATTTTAGAAAAGTTAATAAAGAAACAAAAAGAGTTTTCAGAGTCGAAAAGACTTTTCTATGTTGCCTGCACTAGGGCCGTCGAAAATATCGAATATTTTGATATTAGTATAAATGGTGAGGATGTTAAGCATTCTGATAATAGCTGGATTGTTCCACTTAGAAATTATCAAATAAAAACAGTTTCTCTTGAAGACTTTGAACTAGACTATGAAGTTTCTCAAGCAACGCGACCACCAATTTACTTTCTGGATCCTCTCGGGATTAAGAATATTGAAAATAAAGTAGATATCGGCCTAATCTCTGAACTTTCAGTTACGAAGCTATCGGAGCTAGCTCTTTGTTCTAGAAAGTTCTACTTAAATCAGGTTTTAAAACTAGAAGATGATCTCAAAGAGTTTGCAAAAGAAAAAGATATTGAGCTACCACACATTCAAGGTGTTTCAGATGTTGATCGCGGAAATAGACTTCACTTCTTAGTAGAAAATTTAATCAAGGAACGTGATTTAAAATTCAATAATACTGATGAAGTAGAAATAGTCGGATGGGTTGGAGATGAAATTAAGAAATCATCCCATGATAAAATCTTAAGTGAACACCAAATAAAATTCTCTTTCTTTGGTCAGATGATCACGGGGATTATTGATGGATTACTCTATCAAAACGGACAGGTAATCGAAATTTGGGACTTCAAATCAGGTTTAATTGATGATGATAAGTTACGATCATATTTCTTCCAGTTAAAGACATATGCTCTTGGTCTGGTATTAGTTGGTGAACAAGTTACTGAAAAAATTAAGCTGAAGGTCCTCGCTCTTGACCAAAAAAGAGTGATCGAGGAAGAGGTCTTAGTGGCCAACCTTGAAGCTGACTTATTTGCAACTTGGCGAAACCTTACAGACTTAGTCGGAAAAAGGATTCCACACTGTTCATCATGCACGTATGGAAATTTATGCCACCAATAAGCGACTTAAATTGTAGTTAACATCTTATGTTAAAATAATCACTGTAAATCCAACTATTTGAAAGGCAGGACGCTAAAATGATTAGGATGATCTTTGTATTATTTTTAACTTTTATGACGATTAAAACTTTCGCAGCAGAAAGTGATCTCTACAATTTTTCATGGCTTGATAAAGATAAAGAAATTTACGTACTTCAAAATCGTAAGTTCAAAAAACAGCAACGCTTCTTTGTGAGTGGAGGATTTGGTAAGACCCTTTCTGGCGCATTCGTTGATTCAACTTCGATGCAGTTAAGGGCCGGTTATTTTTTTACTGAAGAGCTTGGTGCTGAGTTTATTTATTCTTCAAACTCAGGTGAAGAAAACGATACGGCCGCTTCGGTTAGAAATAGTAATGGGGGAGGAAGTGGTTCTATTCCATTTAGAAGAATTGTAAATGACTATATTGGTGCTATGGTAACTTGGGCACCTTTCTATTCTAAAATTAATACATTCAACACTATTTTATATGTCGACTGGATCTTTGGTCTAGGTTTCGCAAAACTTAACGAAACAAATAACGGTCCAGAAGTTAGGGCCGGATCTCCAAACCCTGGTCTAACTATTGATGAGTCTCACACGGGACTAATGTGGGATGTTTCAACTAAATTCTATATTAATCAATCATGGAGTATTAGAGCAGATATTAACGGAATCCTGTATCAAGCAGCACCTGCGAGGGAATCTGGTTCAGAGAGTGATCAACTGTATTCGAATATTGATCTTACTTTCGCTGTTCAGTTTGACTTATAAAGGAAGCTATTGTGTTTAAGAAAGCGCTTATAACATTTCTAATATTGGGTCAGGCCTATGCTCTTGAGTCAATATGGACTGACTTAACGAAATCAAAAAACCGTATTACTCGTTATCCAAATATCATTAAGCAATTAATTGATAAAGAGATGTATCACACAGCAGTACCTTACGTGAAAGAGTACTTAGTTACATATAAAGGAAGAACGAATAAGAATTTCGAATATCTTTTTGAACAAGTTGTATCAAAAGTAGGGGATAGACAATTTATTCTGTTACCAGAAAGCTATCTGAAAAATATTGATTCACCGACTCTTAAGTATCTACTTGCAAAAAAGCAACTTAAGAGAAGAAAATACAAGGAAGCATTACAAACTTTAAATGGTACAATCCCATCGGCTCATCCGGTTAAACCATTTGCCTTACACCTTGAAGGTGTGGCGTTTACAATGCTAAGAAGTTTCAAGGCCGCTGTTGGCGCATTTGAAAATTGTATTGATCAATCAACAAGTAGTAATGATGAAGTTCGTGCAAGGCAACTACAGATTAATCAAGACTACTGCTTGGCCGGAATTGCTCGAGTAAAGTATGAACAAAGAAATCTTGAAGAGTCAGAACTTGCGTTTATTGATATTGATAAAAGATCATATATTTGGCCTGAGCTACTAATTGAAGAGGCATGGAATAGTTATTATAAGGGAGACTATAACAGGACTCTTGGTAAGTTAGTAACATATAAAGCTCCTGTTCTTAACTATATTGTAAATCCTGAGATTAATGTTTTGAAGGCACTGAGCTACTATAAGCTATGCCTATATGATGATATGTCCAATATCATTGATGATCACTATAAAGAATTCGATAAGTCTAAGCAAGTTATTGATAAGATGCTTGCTAAGAAACACTCTCTTGAGTGGTACTTCAAGTTTATCAATAGTTATGTTGATGGAAAGAAGTATTACGATTCATTAACTAATAAGCTTCTTGAAAACGTAAGAAAGGACCCAGCTTTTCTTCAACTTTATAAGAGTTATAAAGATGGGCTTAGAGAAATTAAAACAATTAAAAAAGTAAGGAATAGAAGACTAAGAAAGATTCTTGCAATCAACCTGAAAGACTCTCTCTTTTTACAACAGAAGCTTATAGGATCATATGTAAAAAAGGTTTTTAAGTTAACTTCTGCGCAATTAGAAAAGTCATTCATTGGTCTAAGTTACTTAAGACTTGAAGCTTTAAATGCAAGAAAAGCACTTTTATATAGTGGAATTACAGATACGGGTGCAAGAGGAGACATCAAGTACCTTAAGAGAAACTCAAAACAATATTTTTGGTCATTTAATGGTGAGTTTTGGGCAGATGAATTAGGTGATTATGTATTTGCTCTTCGATCGGAGTGTCAGAAATGATTAAGGTTTTATTATTTGCAACTCTTATAAGTTTTAATTCTTTTGGTATCAAACTTAATACCAAAAGAGATCGTATTGTTTCAGTAATCGATATGGAGCTTAAAGAGCTTGTGCGTATGAAACGATACTCAAAAAACGATACAATGCTCGATTTACGTATGGCCGAACTAAATTTAGAAAAGGGCCGAATCATTCGTGAACAAGAGAATGAAAACTTCTTCAATTTAGATATTAAGGATAAGAAGCGTATTGATCGCAAGAAGTTCTTTGCAGAATCTAGCTCTTACTACAACCGTGCTCAACAAATCGGTTTAGCAATCTTGAAGAAGAGGCCAAATGCAAAGGCCCGTTCACATATCTATTATATTCTTGCTTATAATGAACTTGAGAATGTTCAAATGGATCGCGCAAAGTCATTATTTGTTAAGTCCGTTAAGTCTGCGCCAAAGAATGACTTAATTGGTGTGAAGTCTCGCCTTGCTCTAGGTGATATCTACTACCGAGAAGGGGACTTTAATAAATCTAAGAGATACTACGACACTGTCATCTATAAAATTAAAGATGATAAGTGGTATACAAAATATTTATACAATCTGGCTTGGTCTAACTTTAGAGTCGGAAAGAAGAATACTGCGATTAAGCAAATGAAAGAGGTTCATAGCCTATCTAAGAGTCCTAAATACATTGATAAGAAAGATATGGCCGGACGTGATGTTGGTTATTTCTATGCAGATAAGGGCGACACAAAGAGAGCTCTTCAGTTTTATCAAAATGAAAAAGGCACTCCTGAGAAAAACTTCTACGATATGGGAATGTTTCTTCTTGATAAGCAAAAGTACTCTCAAGCTGCTGGAATGTTTAAATCTGCTTTTAGAGGGAATAATGAAGAATATAAGGCGAAGTCTTTAGTTCAACTTCTTCAGATTTACGATAAGTATAATAACAATAAGAATTTTCTTGTTTTTGCACGTACAATCACTAAAACAAAACTAAACCCTGAACAAAGAAAAGAAGCACTTTTCTATGTGACAAAGAGAGCAGCTCATCTCCAAAAAGAATTGGGAATGTCACACAATAAGAAACGTCCAAAGGTCATGAGATTTAAGGGGCGTATCGCAGCAGAACTTTACTTCATCTCACAAGAAGTCGACCCTAGCTTAAGTGAAAGAGCGCTATTCTATGCTGGTGAGTCTTACTATGCAGCTGATGAATATAAGCAAGCACTCTTTATGTACGATAAGGTTATCTCATCGGATAAGACTAATAATGTGTATTTTAAGCGTTCCCTAGCAGGTATGATTGTCGTACTAAATGATAAAAAAACGTCTGCATCAATTAGATCTAAATACTTCGAAAAAGTTTTTTCGACATATATTAAGCATGAAGATTCAAAGGTTAAAAAGAATAAAGCAGTTGAAAAACTATTCTCTTATTATGTCGATGAACAAAAAGACGCCAAAAAAGCTCAGAACTTATTCTTTGTTTATGCCAAGGAAAACCCAAGAGCAATTTCAAAAAATGAGGCAATGATTGGCCGAATTGTCGATCTAAATAAGTCTCAAAAGAATAAATCAGAACTTATGAGTTTTGTTGGTGAGTTAAAGTCAACAGGGATTCCGCTTAGAAGAGGCTTTATTACTCATTTAAATAAAATTATTCTTGTTGCCCAGTTCTCAGATATTCAAAAGGCAAATCAAAAAGGTGATAAGGTAACGGCATTAAAGGGTTACCTATTTATCTATAAAGATAAAGAAAGTACTGCTGAGGCCAAAAGAAATGCTGCTTACAATATTGCCGTTCTATTCTATGAATCAGGTAATGTTGATCTTATGTCCAAATGGTTAGATCGCGCAATAGATGAAATGCTCGTTTCTGAAATAACTAAGTTCTACGAATCTTTTAATAGCATTATTAGTGAATTATTTTTAAGACAAAGAGTTGATGCAGGTATGGCACTAACTCAGAAGTTGTTAACGAAAACATGTTCGATTAGAGATAAGAATAAAGAAGGCTTACTTAAGAATTATATCGTTATGGGACTTGCTACTCGAAAAGATAGTGCTGCTGTTAGTTTTGTGGATGCACAATCTAAGTGTCGATTCAATAATTCAACATTGTTAGCATCGTATGAGCAAATCTTTGATTACTATATTGATTTTAAACTATTAAGCAAGGCCGATACAATATATCGTCAACGCCTAAGTGCTTATACAAAGAGCTTGTATAAAAAATCTGAGTATGTAGGGAAACTTTCGAAGCTTTCAAGGTCCCAGAAGAATAATTCTCGTTATGCAGGAGAGCTAAATTATATCTACAGTAAGGTGAAAAAGAAGAAAAGCTTAGCAATTGAAACAATAGACGAAGTCGCTCTGATGGAAGTTGATAAGTTAGAAAATGAAGTTAATAACTTTAATTCAATAGCTCTTAGCTTCCCTGAAAATAAATTCAATAATACGATGAAATTAAAGTTTAATCGCTTAGATCGTATTCAAGGAAAAGTCGCAGCAATCGTGGCCATGGGGTCTGGTGAGGCAATGGTTAAGAGTTACTCTCTTTTAATTAATTCATTTGATCAATTTTCATCTGACGTTGGTAATTTTTCACCGACAGGCAAGTCCGCTGAATATGTGAAGTCCTTTAAGGGAAGTATGGCCAACGTTTCAGCAAATCTCGCAACTAAGTCACGTCAATTAAAAAGAGAATTAGATAACTTAATCAATAAAAATGATGTTCTAACGGTAAACTTTGGGACGTTGTCGAGACAAGGTCTAGGTCTTCCAACGATGACAGGACCGGTCTTAATGGATAAGAGGGGGAATCGTTAATGAAGTATTTAGCTATTCTTTCAATGCTACTAATTGTTTCATGTGCTTCTTCAAAGAAGGGGACAACTCAGCAATTAGAAGATGGTGAGCAAATTGAAAACCTAACGAATGCTGATTTTAAACCAAAGAGTCAGATCCGCTATAATGCAGAAGCTGATTATCATTTAATTAATGATCTGGTTGATGATGTTTTAGAAGACGAATCTCTGGATAAAGTTAAGCTAGATAAACTTGAAGAAATTGATTCTAAAAAAACAGGACTTGTAGGTCTCTGTTATATGGGAAATACGAAAGAGGGACTTTCTCAACTTGATCAAATGTATGAGAAGTACAAGGCCAATCCTTCATATTGGAATCAACAAGGAATTTGTTCTTATAAATCTGGTAACAAGAGACTTGCAAAAGTGTATTTTAATAAAGCAGTTGCTTTAGATGATAAGTATATTCCAGCAATTAATAATATTGGTGTGGTCTATGTAGATGAAGATAAAGATGCGAAGGCCATTGCAGCTTTTAAACAGGTTCTGATCCTTAAAAAGAATAATAAAACGGCAATGTTTAACCTTGCTAATATCTACATTAGATATGGCCTGTATTCAAAGTCGATTTCTCTGCTTAAACGTTTATATTCAGTGAATAAGAACGATCGTGATGTGATTAACTCGTTAGTATATTCATATCTGTTTGATGTTAAGCCTAAGTATGCTTATACAATTCTTAAGGAAATGAACTCGGATTATATTGATATTCCAAGTCTTAAAATTGCTCTTTACTATTCTTTGAAGCAATTAAAGAGTGAACATGCAACTACAATTCAAAGTGATTTAGATACTACTGATATGAATGCTAAGGATAAGGCCTTCTATCAACAAGTTAGGAAGATGTAATGATGAAAGTATTAATGTCTGCCATTTTATTACTATTAACTACTCAAGCTTATGGACAAAAATCTGTTAAGGAAAAAGTAGTTTATAAATATAAGAAATTTGAACAATTTAATCTTGAAGAGATCAGTGTTGATGGAGAACTAGGTGCTCCTGGTGAAATTACAGTTTCGAGTCGCTACCTTCGTCAATTTAAAAATAAATTACCTTCAAAACCAAATTTTCATCTTGAAATGATGAAAGGTTTGGATCGTATACGCTAGGGAGTAGAAGTGGATCAAGGAAGATCATTTTATTTAAAAGGTAAAAAAGATATTCGTCTACCTCAGAAAAATCGTATTATCTTAGGAGCAAGTGACTCTTGTGATGTACGTATGAGAGGTGCTGGTATCGATGATATTCATTGTCTAATTGAGTTTGCAGACAAGGTATCTATCTACAGTATGTCTTCTTCAAAACCTGTATTAGTTAATGGAGAAGAAATTGTTACAACTGAACTAAAAGGTGGGGAGTCTATTACAATTGGTAATTACTCATTCACTTTTGATTCGACTGCTCAACTTCCTCCTCAGCAACTAATTCACCCTCAAGAGGTTGTGAAGAACTTACCAAAACAACCTAAGTTTAATGACGAGAGAATTAGAAAGGATGAAGAGTACCAAGTTAACTATCCTTTAAGTATTGATGATAATGTAAAATTCTCTGAATATATATTTGAAGAACCAGATGAAATTTATCCAATCTTTAAATATAGCATTGATAAAGAAGCAGCGGAAGTTATTATCTTATTTAATGGAAAAATCGTTTCACTAGATTATATCCCACACAAAGATGGGAAATTCTATTTAGTGGGTTCAAATGCTCGTGGAAATGATATTGAATTTCCATACCTAGGCAAGAAGGATAAAGTTGAGCTTCTAGATATTAGAAAGAATGATGTTGCAGTTGGAACTATTCCTGGATTTGAGCATCGTACATTCTTAAATAATAAAAACGCTAAAAGTTCACTTCGTCGAGATGATATCCATATTTTTGAAAAGGATAATCTAAAGGTTTTTATAAGAGGAACAGAAGCTCCTCCAATCGTTAAGACTGCACCGATCTTTAGACGTGATAAAGAGTTAAGAAAATATCTTATTTTCTGTATTCTCTTCTTTATAGTCTTTGCAGCTGGAATGTTGAATTTTAAAGTAGATAAAGAAATCGAAAAAGAAAAGGTTCCTGAAAGAATCGCAAAAATTCTTTATCGTCCAAAACAACTTCGTGTCACTAAGAAGAAGAATGTTGTTAAAAATGAAGTTAAAAAGAAGGTTGAAAAGAAAGCACCAGTTAAACAGGCGGTTTCGAATGTTGAGAAGCCTAAAAAGGTAACAAAAAGTAAAGGTGATCCTAGACAAAAGTCTACTTCAACTCCTAAGAAAGGGAAGGCGAGACAAGGGAAGCCAAATGATAAACAAGTTGTGAGACAAAAGAAAAAGAAGGCGTCTAAGCCTGCTCGTACGACAAATAAGAAAACTACAGTTAAGAAGTTAGCGACAAATAGAAAAAGTCGCGGGAAAGTTGATGTTTATAAATCAACATCTTTTACTTCTTCAATGAACTCACTTATGGCCAAAGGTGGAGCTCTAAATTCTTTTAAAGCTGGCTCTGGAGCAAGTGAAAGCTTTGCAGATGATAACTCTGCACTATCGACAGGTGATTCAGCACAAGTTCAGAAAGCTGATGTTAAGGCAGAAGTTGGTTCATTAAGTAGTAAGGCGAGTGGAAAACTTTCATCATCGTTTGGTACAGATGGACTTGTTCAGAAGAAACAAGTTTATATTGCTGGTGTACCATATCGTGAGGTAATTTTAGGTTCAATGGATCGAAATGATATTATGCGTATTCTAATGGAGAACGTTCCTCAATTTAGATATTGTTACCAGAAAGAACTTGATGTGCAACAGAAAGGTATTTCTGGAGTTCTTGGAATGGAATTTGTTATTGGTGCCTCTGGTAACGTGACAAAGGCAAGTGTTGCCAAAGCAGACCGAGGTGTTCCGCCAAGTGTTAAAAATTGTGTTGTAAATCATTTAAAAACAATTCAATTCCCACGACCAAAAGGTGGGGCCGAAGTTGGTGTTCACGTACCACTTAACTTAAATTCAAGCGCTTACTAAATTCATCTAAAAAACACTAACGCCCCTTGTTGTAAAATAAGGGGCATATTTTCAATAATTTAATGAATCCATTGTCATTATCACGAGTAAATGTTCAATCATTGTGTTGTGAATGCTACTATCTGATGGGAAAACATACCGAAAAAACACGAGGTTTCTAATGAAGATAGTTAAACTTTTATTAATGTTATTAACACTTTCTGTATTTGCTAATGATAAAGGCCTAGAGATTGCTAGGAAAATGGATCAAGCGAATAAGGGTTATATTGGTGATACATCAACGATGGAGCTTGTACTAGTTGATTCAAGTGGTGTTGAAATTATCCGTGAAATGCTAGGGGCATCTGGAGAATTTGATGGTGTTGATAAGAGTTTAATGGAGTTTAAAAAACCATTAGATGTTAAAGGAACAAAGCTACTTACTTGGACATGGAAAAATGAAAAAGATGATGACCAATGGCTTTATCTTCCGTCTTTAAAGCGAGTTAAGAAAATTAATTCACGCTCAAAAGGTAGTTCATTTATGGGTTCTGAATTCTCGTTCGAGGATATTGGTGGTCAAACAATTGAGAAATACAATTATAAATATCTAAAAGATGACAAAGTTGCAGGACAAAAAGTTTGGGTACTTGAAAGAGTTGCAAAGGCTAAGAGTTCTTACTCTAAAGTAGTGCTTTACGTTTCTCAAAAGTACTTAGCACCAGTTAAGTCAGAATATTACAATAAAAGAAATGAACACATTAAAACTTCTACAATGGATGAATTCAAATCATACACTGTTGGTAAGAGAAAGATGTGGCGTGCTAATAAAATTGTTATGTTAAACCTTAATAATAAGAAGCAGTCGATTTTTAAGTGGAAAAATAGAGTTATTGGTAAGGCCGTTAATGAGAATGATCTTACTAAGAGGAAGTTAAAGTAAATTGAAAACACTAATATACGGATTAATCACAGGTGCACTTACACTATCAAGCCTTAGTTCTTTAGCTGATGGTAGAGGTGAGGTTTCATTAAACTTTAGAGGTTATGTTGATGATGCTCAAACTCTTTTAGGAGAGAATCAGCCTAATGAATTGGCCTTTGTTAAAGTTACCTTAGAAGATAGAGGTGACTGGAGCGGGTGGGAATATAACCTTTCTCTCGTCGGTCGTGCTGATGAGAAGTATCAAGACAATAGTTATGTGGACTTCAATGAATTAAACCTAGGGCGTAGCTTTGGCAATTGGCAGGCTTCAGTAGGACAACATACCTTTATGTGGTCACGTCTTGAAGCATACCATGTTGTGGATGTTATCAACTCTCGTATCAATGATGGCAATATTGAACGCTTTGAAAAACTTGGAGAAACTTCTGTTGTTCTAAGTCACTATACAAGCATTGGAACGATGAAGTTTATCTATATGCCATATTTTAAAGAAGGTTTCTATCCAGATTCTAAAATGAGAATCTTTGATGGCCTTAGTCCTCAAAAACAAAATGTCGTTAAAGGCAATAAAATTACGGACTCAGATGAAGATAATGAATTTGATCAATTCGCAGTTTACTATGCACATCAGTTTGGTGATCTCGATCTTACTGTCTTTGCTATTGACCATATTGATCGTACGAGACCTGTTTTCGCGGCAGCATCTGTACCTGATTTATTAGCAGGGAATATCAATGCGTATTATCTTGATGTTGCTGATTACGGTACTGCGGCCACTTACTTTTGGGGTGAGCAAACTTTTAAATTCGAATACCTTTACTCTGACTTTAATGTAAACGACTCAGTTTCAATTATTGACTATACTGGTGGGCAAAGAGAGATCTTTAACTATCAACTAGCGTCTATTGGTCACGAGTACACATATAATTATGATAATAATTGGAGTTCTGGATTCTATACTGAATACCAACGCGTCCTTGGTGTTGGTAAAGATAAAAGAAGCCAAGCTCAGATTTTTCAAAATGATCTCTTTATTGGTCATCGCCTAGCACTTAACGATGCATACTCAAATGAGTTTATGCTAGGTCTCTACATTGACCTTGAGAGAGCAGGGGAGACTCTTTACTACTTGAGCTATGAGCGCCGCCTAAACAACGCATGGAAGATGAAGTTAAACTTCCGTGGAGTGACAATTGGTGATGATGCTAAGGCCGACAATCGAGGGCTCTATGTTCTTGATGGGGATGATGAATTTGGCGTGACTTTAACTAGATTCTTCTAGCACAAATAAAAAAGGCTCCTTTCGGAGCCTTTTTCTTTATTACTACTCTTGTCCAAGAACAACGAATTTATACTGTTGAAAACCCGCTTCAGCAGCAGTGTGCATAAGCTTTTTAACATAGTTATACTTCAAAGACTTATCAATAACCAGATTCACAATACCCGAGAATTTTTTCGCATTAGGTGTCATCTTTGCAAGATCATCAATTTCTTTCTTCTTTGCAACGAGCTCGTTATAAAGTGGAACAATAAGCTTCCCACCTTGAGAGTAGAGCTGTCCTTTGAAGGTTTCAGTATTAAGGACTTCTTTATCGTCAACCCAGACGATCTTTGTCGAAACCTGAACAACAACACCTTGCTCATTAATAGACTTTGAAGCAGAGTGTGGGATTGTAATATCTTTTGGAATATTAAGAATTACACCTGTTGTATCATAGCTTCGAATTAGGAATACAAGAAGAATAACAAGAATGTCGAGAAGGGAAGTGATGTCAATATCAAACGGTTCCTTCTTTCTTCTGATTCCTCTATTTCTAATTGAACGATTTCTCATAATAAACCTGATTCTTTATTTCTACGATTGTGTATCGCCAAAAATAATATTGTTAAATAGCTCTAGAACCTTTACGTCCTGTCCATCTCTCTTTGTCCAAACTTCTGGGTCTGTTTTCTTGATATCGCGAACAGCATCCATGATCTTAATTAATTCTTCGTAAGAGATATTTGCATTTGGGATGAAGATAACTTCTTTCTCATCCACATATCTCTTCTTAAGGTCAATTAACTTTTCTCTTAGTTTGAATAGATCGTACTCACCATCAGCTGTTTTACCTGCTGTAAAGATACGTCTCTCATTTGGCCCAGAGTGTAGAGTGATATTACTCGTGTTGATCTTTAGAGTTAGATCTAATCTCTCTTTTTGCTTCTTTGGTGGAGTTGAGTTTGAAATGATAGGAACATCAGATCCAATCTCATAAATTCTCACAAAATTTGCAGACATTAAAAGAAAGAAGATAAAGATGAAGACCGAATCTAAAATTGGAATTAGATTCAGTCTCTCAACTTTCTTATTCTTATATTTTCGACTCGGTTTTCTATACATAATTACTTACTTTCTTCTGTATTTAAGATGTCCATTAACTTAACTGAATACTCATCGATCTCATTGATGATCTTTTCAGACTTTGAACTTAGGAAAGCGTGAATGATCATAATAGTGATCGCTACAAGTAGACCAAGGAATGTTGTGTTCATTGCTTGTGAAATACCTTTAGCAAGAAGCTCTGCCTTTTGCGTTGGATCAGCAGCAGCAACGGCCGCAAATGAAGCGATTAGACCTTGGATCGTTCCCAGTAGTCCAAATAGTGTTGAGATATTAGCAATTAGCTGTAGGTAATTAAGTCTTAGTTCTACTTTTGGAATGATTTCTAAAGCAGTTGCATCGATTGCGTTTTGAATTTGCTCTGGCTTAGCAGAAGCTCTTTCAAGTCCACTTCTTAATACCTTTGGTAAGGCAGCGTTTGATCCTGAACATACGCGTGAGGCACCTTCAACATCATTTGCCATAATATAGCGACGAAGTTCATTCATAAATGATGCTCCATCAACATCAAATTTAAAGCTTAGTTTAAAGAATCTTTCTAATCCAATAGCTAGACCAACGGCCCAGATAAAGAGAATGATCCACATGAAGATTCCACCGTTTTGAAAAAAAGCAGCGATCGTGTTTACCGATGATACAGCTGTGCCTTCCATTTATAGCTCCTTAAAATTATGTACTAACTTAAGAATATTTTAACTCATATTCGCGTCAAGCACTTGATTTTAAAGACTTGGAATAAACTGCCGATTCTTTCTCGTAATTCTTTAGTAGTTTTGAGGGAAAACTTGGCGCTCAATTCCCTCTATGAACGTATGAATAATTTTAATATGCATTTCTTGAATTCGATCAGAAAGATCAGCTTCAATAACGATAGGGAAGTCCACAAGATCCTTCATTTTACCACCGCCTTTTCCAAGAAGACCGACTACTTTCATCCCTTTTTCATGAGCTGATTTTACGGCCTCAAGACAATTTGGTGAATTACCTGAAGTTGAGATGGCAAGAAGGACATCTCCTTTGTGTCCATGGGCCTCAACATATTTTGAAAAGATATATTCAAAACCATAGTCGTTGGCCACACATGTGATATGAGAAGAGTCCGCGATAGCAATGGCCGGCATTGCTGGGCGATCTTTACGAAAACGTCCTGTAAGTTCTTCAGCGAAATGCATTGCGTCGCACATTGAACCACCATTTCCACAGCTGATCACACGGCCTCCACCTTTAATGGCCGTAACCATTTCGTTTATCGCTTTCTCCATAGTGGCGAAGTTTTCTTCATTAGCGATAAATTTTGTTAGAGTTTCTTGGGCGTGATTAAATGCGTGGGAAATAAAATTAGACATAAATTCCTTCTCAAAAAAGAAAAGCCTCTATCGTAGAGGCTTTTATTACATAAGTTCTTCTAAAGACTTCTTAATTTCTTCTTTTGTTTGAACACCAACTAGAGTCTTGCTTGCTTGACCGTCTTTAAAGAAGATCATTGTTGGGATCCCTCTAATTCCGTATTGTTGAGCAAGTTCTCCGTTATCATCAACGTTCACTTTTAAGATTGTTGCAGTTTCACCAATTTCTGATGCTACTTCATCAAGTACAGGTCCAAGTGTTTTACAAGGTCCACACCACTCTGCCCAGAAGTCCACTAGAACTGGCTTCGCGCTTTTTAGTACATCAGATTCAAAATTTGTTACGTCAGTTTTACCAACAGTACTCATATAATTATCCTCCAGAGCGTATGTGCTCTATTTAGTCTCAGTCTAAAGTTATATATTAAAATCCTATTTTTGGCTATTAATCAAAGTCTATTGACTGATAGAGAGGTTAAGCATTTCTTTAGTTAATATCTATTGTTTGGACTAGGTGCAAAAAATGCCTTGTTTTCTAATAAAATTCATAGGATAAGATAGTTATATGGATAGAAAGTACCTCTTAAAGTCGGCCATTAAGGTTGCACGTTATTCACGCATACTCGCTAAGGCAATTGACCTTTTTATTGTCGTCGTTTTGTCTCTATTCTTGTATCCAATTGGTATTCTTCTTTCGATCGTCTACTTAACTTTTGCTGACTCAATTCAAAATGGTCAGTCTGTTGGTAAGAAATTTATTGGCTTTAGAGTAATTTCTTTAGTTGACGGAACACCTTGTTCACTTAAGCAAAGTTTTATTAGAAATCTACCTTTTATTATTCCATTAGTATTTGCCATTATCCCTGTCGCTGGTTGGTTTATGGCGGTTATCGTTGGGGTTCCAATTGTGGGGATTGAGCTTTATCTCCTCTATAAGCTTGATTCAGGGCATCGCCTAGGTGATGTTATGGCCGACACAACTGTTATGGCAAACGATGATACAATGCTTGCAATTAAAAAGCGCAAAACAAATTGGTTTGAAGACCAGGGGACTCAAGCTTAGGCGAAGACTGTATTGATAATCTCTTCTAAATTACTTTTATCAATTTCATTAAAGCTTGCAAGTAAATCACTATCAACATCTAGGACTGCAATTAACTTTTCATTTTCTAAAACGGGAATAACAATTTCGGACTGACTCTTTGGGTCACAAGTGATGTGATTTTCAATAGAGTGAACATCTTCAACGATTTGCGTTTCCAATGTTTGGGCGGCAGTGCCACAAACTCCCTTGCCGAAAGGGATACGAAGACAACCAAGGGTTCCTTGATAAGGGCCTACAACAAGTTCTTTCTCTTTAGTAGGGTCAATCATGTAGAATCCACACCAGTAGTAATGGGGAAATGCCTGCTTTAAAATACAAGAAATGGTGGCCATTTTTGCAATTGTGCTACTTTCGCCTTCACAAATAGCAAAGATATCACGCTTCACTCTGGTATAAATTTCGATCTTTTGTGCATTGTCCATAATCGATTCTCCACATTAATCATTAACAGATTCAACATAATTGGCTAGATTTATAGCATAAATTGGAGATTATATGTCAAAGAAAAGATTAATCGTCGTCGACGTCAGTAACTTTATATTCCGTGCATTTTTTGCAATTCGTTCTATGAATGCCCCAGACGGAACACCTGTTAATGCCACTTATGGTGTGCTTTCAATGTTATTAAAAATTATGGCCAATTATAGGCCAACACATATGCTTCTTGCTCGCGATACTTCGGGTGGCTCTTTTAGAAATGAACTTTATGATCAGTATAAGGCCAATCGTTCTGAACCACCTGAAGAACTTGTTCCTCAGTTCGCACTTATCAAAGAACTTATCGACAAGATGGGTCTTCTAAATGTTGCCAATGAAACATATGAGGCCGACGACATTATTGGCTCAACTGTTGTTCAGTGGAAAGATGATTTTGATGAAATCCTAATCGCTTCAGGTGATAAGGACCTTATGCAATTTGTTGGCGGTAATATTAAGATGCTCGATACGATGAAGGACGTTACTTACGATGAGAAGGGTGTCTTTGAAAAGATGGGGGTACGCCCAGATCAAATCGTTGATTATTTATCAATGGTGGGGGACACTTCGGATAATATTCCAGGTATGCGTGGAATCGGTGCAAAGGGGGCCGCAAAACTGCTTGCCGAGCATGGAACTCTTGAGAAATGTTTTGAAGTTTCAGATACATTCAAAGGAAAGAAGTTAACAACTGCTTTTACTGAACATGTTGAGGATGCAAAGCTCTCAAAAGAACTAATTAAGATCGTCACAGATATTGATTTAGAGTGTAAGGCAGATGATTCTGAGATTAAGTTCTATCCTTCAGAGGAGCTTCTAACATTTCTTAAAGATCTTGGTATGAACTCAATGATTAAGAGAATGGAAGATCTCAAATACCAACTTTCTATTGCAGATGGTGAGGAAGGAGAAGGTGAAGAGCTTGCATCTCCTTTTGAGCACAAAGTTACGACTCTTGATGAATTTAAGAAGCTTATAAAAGATCAAACAGCTCTTGCTGTTCAAACAGAGTTTGATAGTGAAGATATTCATGCTCGTAATCTTGTGGGTATAAGTATTTCATTTGATGATAATAATTCTTACTTTGTCGAAGTAAATGACTCTAATGAGAAAGAGCTGTTAGAGCTAATATGGGGTAATGAATCGAGAGAAGTATATAGTGAACACTCAAAGCGTGACTACTCTCACTTACTTAGACATGGACTAGATTTTAAGGCGAATAATTTTGATGTTACACTGGCTCACTATAATGTTAGTCCAAGTACGAGACATAATCTTGACGTTATCGCATCTAATGTAAATGTAAAGGTAACAACTCTTGATAAGAAGACTCCTTTTATTACTTCACTTGAAACGATTGAAGATAAGGCTTCTTATTCTGGCCTAAGATCAATTGCAGTCTTTAGGCTTGCAAACCAGCTAAGAGAAGAGCTTAAAGAGAAAGAGCTCGTTAGTGTTTATGAAGATATCGACAATAAGCTTATTCCAATCTTAGCTGAAATGGAATTTGAAGGTGTTCATTTAAATAAGGAATATCTTTATGAAATGGCAAAAGATCTACAAGAGTCTTTAGATAAGATTCAAAAGAAAGTTGATTCATATTCAATGAATGACACAATTAACTTGAATTCTCCAAAACAAGTAGGGGAGTTCTTATTTAATGAGTTATCATTCCCTGTTGTTAAGAAAACGAAAACAGGTTACTCAACGGATTCTTCTGTATTAGAAGAGCTTGATTCAAAAAATATTAATGAGGTCCCAGGTTTAATTCTTCAGTATCGTGAATTAGGAAAGATTCTTTCGACATACGTGAAGGCCCTTCCTGAAATCGTAAATCCTAAAACAGGCAAGGTTCATACAAGCTTTAATCAGCACGTTGCTCAAACGGGTCGACTTTCAAGTGTGAATCCGAACCTACAGAATATTCCAATTCGTTCTGAAACAGGACGACTTGTGAGAAAGGCATTTATTGCGACACCTGGTAACTTACTTTTAGCTGCCGATTATTCTCAAGTAGAACTTAGAATCCTTGCTCACTACAGTGAAGATCCAACAATGATTAAGGCATTCAATGAGGACAAGGATATTCACGCACAAACGGCAAGTGAAATTAATGGCATTGCTCTTGAGGAAGTTACAAGTGATGAGCGTTCAAAGGCAAAGGCCGTAAACTTTGGTCTTATGTATGGACAGTCTTCATTCGGTTTAGCTTCGGCCCTTAAAATCTCTAGAAAAGATGCTAAGGCCTATATTGAAAAATACTTTGAGAGATTTTCGAAGATCAAAGGCTTCTTAGATGGACTTAAGGAAGATGCTGAGAAAACAGGTTATTCAATTACAATGTATGGAAGAAAGAGGTTCCTTCCAGATATTCATTCTAATAATCGCACAGTCAAAGCAAATGCTGAGCGTATGGCAATTAACTCGCCAATTCAAGGGACTGCAGCTGATATCATCAAATGTGCAATGATTAATATCGATGCAGAAATGAAGAAGTGTGGACTAAAGTCTAAAATGATTCTTCAGGTACACGATGAGCTTATCTTTGATGTTCTTGAGTCAGAGCTTGATGAAATGAAGACTCTTGTCAAAGAAGGCATGGAAAACGTCGTCGAATTAAAAGTTCCACTAAAAGTCGACCCTGCATTTGGTGTTAACTGGTACGATCTAAAATAATTGTGCAGTATATATTTCCTCTCCGCAGTAAATAAGCTCTGGAGAGGAAAATGTATCAGCATATCCTCTTCTAAAAAAAATAATTGCATCGTGCTTATTCGGGCACAAATCTTTATAAAGTAATTTCTTAATTTCCATCGAGCGACTTGAGACAAGATCATAGGGAGAGTTGTAGTTGATTGAGATAAAATCCGCTGTGTAAAGGTAAGTGATAAACTCATCAAGAGATATCAATTCATTTGGATGAAGATAGGTTGTTATATTATTGAAGATAAATGTAGAGTTAACTGAATCAGAAAAACATTCATCACAAATAGCTTCTTCAATAACGTCTGAGCTTTGGCCATCAAGACAACCAATATTAGAACACTCTAGGTGTAGCTCTTTTGTAAAATCTTGTGTCCAAATAATATTAACACTTAATGCATAAGTACTAATAATTGGTAAGAAAAATAATAGTATTATTGCTCGCATGATGAAAATAACCTCGCAAAATTTTGCTCCACCCTAACAGTTAAATCATTTCTACATTCTCTGACTTTAAATTTGTAACCATTAACAACTCTCTTTGAGGCGAATATTGTTAAGTTTTTCTCAAGAACTGCCTCTATAGCTAGTTTCTCATCTTGATTACTTAAACAGTGGTTTCCATTTAAAAGAGTCGAACGGCACCTCTTAGGAATCTCACCAAAGCGTTGATAAGTCGTTTTAAGTTTTTCTAAGTCTAGCTCCCATCTTCTAGGGATATTATCAAAATCAGTTAGGCCCTTGTATAAGCTATATAAAGCTCTTGCTACATAGAAGAAAGGTCCAAGTTTTGAATTAAAATAAGTAAGTGTATTTGAAATACCTTCAAAGTTGATTCGACAAGCAGCACATGCCGCTCTACGTGTTGGGTCTTGTGAAGACACATCTGAGCCACTATTGGCAATGATGTCACTACCGCTACGATCAAAGCAAGCACCAACAGAGATGCCTCTGAAATGATATAAATTCGTTGGACTCTTAGTACTACCTGTGATTGAGAGGGCACAAGGAACTCCAATTAATGGCCCAAATTCAGTAATTAGTTCAACGTTAACTTTTGATTTTTCATAGTCTTTATTAAATTCAATTTGGCCATCTTTAATCATCTTATTAAAAGAAGTGACGTAGCCAGGTGTTAAGCTCACTCTTGTATATAGAACACCTGGTGTGAAGAAACTCATCAGTCCCTGGCCAATATCTGACACAAATTGAGTCATGACTTGCTTTGTCTTAAAGTAAGGATCATATACCTTGCAAGAGACACGATCTGCGTATGGATTAAATAAGTCTGCAGAAGCTTGTGAGAACTTCGCCTTCCAGAAGAGATCACCATAGTAGCTTGCACGAGAAGTTTCAATAATATTGATAATAGATTTTCTTAAGCAATGACTTATTGAGCGACAAATAATGTCTCCATTCTCATACGTTATAAAATCTTGTGAGAGGGCATCACTTTCGTAGTGCTTTTCTGGAAATGTTTCAAAAGTTTTTGCCGCTCTGGTCTTATCGATAAACCACTGATGAAATCCTTCGTATTCGATATCAAATTCATCATTCCAAATATTCTTTTGATCTAGACTCTTGCAATAGGCACGAGCTTCATCCATTAGGGACTTATAGTAATCGATAACATCATCATAAGGCTTTTTTGAAAAAATAAGGTCAAGGTTATCGATGAGATCTGTTCCTTTTAGGCCTTCAATATGTTTCTTTGTGAAACTAAAGATATCATCCGAGATAACAGAAGCTTCTGCACATAAGTAATAAAGATCATTTTTGATCGTATTACCATCTAGATTTCTAAAATAAAATGCGAGCTGTTCTTTAACTTCTTCTGGCCTAAGGCGATTTCTCACGAGGGAGAAAAAAGTTAATGAATCAATAAGTTTATTTTTAACGTAGTTCTTAGTTTGAGTCTGATTCTTGAATATATGCTCTATCCACTTATCAGCATCGTTATACGAGGCGATATCGAGAATATCTTGATTGACACTGGCAAATGGATCTTTAAGAAGGTCATTTTGAACCCCCTCTGAAATAGGCGCTAAGATGTCGAGTTCTAGAGCATCCTTTTCAAAATTCTTGCGAGAGAATTCTCTAAATGAGTTTTCTGCGAGTCTCTTATTATTACAAGTAGGAATGATATCGCTCTTACATCCACTCGGAGAAAAGAGAATATAATCTTGGGTATTCGAATTTCTAATGATTTGTTCGTACTTAGAGTTTTCAACTTTCAAATTCCTCATTGCCCAAGCGAAATAGAGTTTCATTGAGTTCCAATAATCAAATCCAACTTCTTTTTCCCAATATCTTTCTTTGATTCCCTCGATATCAAACTGGTAACCAGACACTTGTAGGTTATCAATCTGGTCGATATCTTCTAAGCGACAATCAGATACTCTTTCATCTAAATCTAATAACTCTTGTGCGATACGGTTAAGGTCTTGAACTGATGGTTTTTGGCCGAAAAGATTTGCTTGTAGTGGACCAAATTTTTTTATCCTAATGCACTTAAACGTTTCATTTCCTTTGACATATTTTTTCTGAATATAATTACTGTCTTCAAAGCTATCATATAGTCGATGCTTTAACTTATGAGAGTTTGTCCAGAGGGCATCCATGTAATTATTGAGTTTTGGACACTCTAGCTTGCCATAACACTCTTTTAAGATCTTTTGATACTTGACGGGAATATTGTTTTCACTATCTAGGTAGGGGAGAAGTGGGAGTTCTTGATGAATTAGCTTTTGATGAATTTCATAAAGAAGTCGAGTTACTTTATTTCGATAATCCCTAATTAATTCTTTAATCACTTTTGTTTTGTCCTGACCTGTTCGATTTGCCAGACGATATGCTGCTTTGGCCGGAATCGTGTTATTTAAGAAAACAAACATTGATGTTGTTGGCTTCTTAGAGTCGATTGCACAGGAGGCACGGTTATTTAAGTCGATTGTAGTTAGTGGCGTAATCAAGTCATTTAGTTCTTGATGTTGCCAATCATGCCATTTGATTTTCGCATGGGCGGTAAAAGTAATTAAAAATAGAAATAAAAAACCTCTCATCATAGAGAGGTTTTATAACTTAGAATTTTCCTTAACAATTAAAGAAAATCTTAATTTATTTAGCTTCCATTATTTGCTGTACAGCCACTTGCTCTTCCTATGATCGTCGTATAGAAAAGGATCATTGCTTCGTCAGCAGGAGTGAAACCACGGCGTGTATTACCATCTGTGTCAAGTAGACCATACATATAACGATTAATAGCAATGTAAACAGATTTAGGTACTTTAATACGTTGAGTACACTTACCGTTGTAGTATCTAACGTTAACTCCCCAGTATTCTCCGCTGATCTCTCCACCGTATCCTCCAGTGTAGATATTTACACCACTTCCAGCTTGTTGATTCATTCCTTCGCCAATATTAAATCCAACTTCAAAACCGGCAAATTTATTCTCCGTAGAGAAGAGGGTACATTCTCCCTTACGGCAAGAAACTTTAATGTCTTCTTCAATTCTTAGTAGGATTTCTTCATTTGAAAATTTTTCAAACTCAAATTGATCCTCTCCGCCTCCAAACATGTTGTCGACATCATTTGCATACACAGAAGCTGTCATAATTAATAATACTAATAGTAATCTTTTCATCCTTGTTCTCCTCAATTCCATGCTGTTAAAAGTCTATGTCACCAATATCACCGTTATCATCCCAGTCATCATCGTCGTCATTAGGATCTGTACCTGGTTTCATACATGTCGAAAATGGTGGTTCATAAGCTTCGATTAATTTGTTCCCTTGTACGTTTGATAATTTGTTGTATGTCAAATACTCCACTTTAAATTTATTTTCATTCTTCGATACTTTGAATTGTACCTTTAATGTAAGTTGGTGATCTTTAGTGTTTATACATTTTTCATTATGGCAGTATCTCTGTATATATGGTGGCCATAAGAAGTCTTTAAATACTCGACTGATTGAATTAACACTATTCTTCACAGCTATATGCGTATTACCTGTAAATCTTAAATAGTCGAATACAGGAAATTCTGGAAGTGATTGAAGAAGTTCGATACTATTGAATTCGTTTAGTGATCTAAGTGCTCCAGCTTCTCTATCAATTTGAGGAATCGTTTTATTATTTAATTTTAGTCTACTCGTTATACTATTTTTAAACATGAGGTAGTAAAACTCTTGATCTTCTAGATTGATTTCTAACTCATATACTGCATCATCTTTGAAAGTTGACTTTGGTAGTAGATGTCCTGCTCCATTAAGTAAGCCGGACCAATTACTTGGTGTAATTCCACCATCATACCAAAGGCTAATAAACTCTCTTTCACCATCTTTTTTTACTTCGCTTAATAGGTACTCACCAACAACTGGTTGAGTATAACTACATGGTGATGAGCATAGGCCATTAACGCATGTTTTTTGACATGTGTTGTTTATGAAAACACTTGAATCTAGCTTTATTGATTCATTCCCATGTCCACTTACCTTAATTTTACCCATTTCTATATTGTTAACATGCCACTCAATTGGCCACTTCGGATCATTTTCGAGTACCGTTTTCTCACTCTTAATGATTCCTTCAGCAGTCGCAGTAAATCTTAGCTTGTAGTCTTCTACGAATCTTAGTTTTGGTGAACTACCACTATCATCTCCAGAAGTATAGAAGTCTAAAGTTGCAAGAACATCTTGTAGTTCGATTTTTCGTTCTCGGTAAAATTCTTCTTTTAGACACTCGTCTTTTACTGAGAAATCTAACACGAATTTCGAGTCATCATGAGGCTTTGCAAAACAAAAATAGCCTTCAAAAATTGCCGTTTGGTTATTGATTTTATTTACTATACATCCATTCTGCTTGAGAGAGATGTTTAAACCTTTTTTTGAATGATCTGTTATTCTAAGCTCAGTACATTTGCTTATTAATTCTCGTCTGTTTAGTAAACGTTTGTGTAAGAAATCAACGCTAACAGATAGGTTGTCATTGTATTTGTCTTCAATTCGACAATACTTTGTGTTTTTACTATTTATCGTGTTCATGTCATTAATACTGAAAGTTTGAACACTATCATCGAACATATTATTTTCAACACCTAAGCTTATCATAAGATATTCATCGTTTGCTACCGTTGTTGCACAGTCAGTTATATCAAACTTAATACCATCCTTAAGTTCGCTCCCCTTTTCATTGTAAATAAACTTTGAACTTTGAAATGGAGAGAAGGTGATATTTAACTCTTTATTAAGGGAGTTGACTTTACAAGCAAAGGCCATTGAAAATAGTGTATGAATAATTGTTATGATAAGTATTTTCATTTCCCCACCCCATAGATTTTTTGAAAAAGAGGGCAAGGGGTTAGCCTTGCCCAGTGTACTTTTAATTAATTCTTAGATTAGTAAGATAAGTGTGTAGATGTGATAGCTGTATCAGTACAGATGTTTGCACCGTGAAGCTTCCATCTTCTTACTGTATCAATTGGATCTCTACCACGAGTTTTTTCTTTGAAAGTATATCTAACCATACAACCTTTTAGGTCGCTTTTGTTGAAGATATCAGTAAAGTCTGCAATATCATTTACAGAAAGATCTTTCTTAGCAAAACCTAGAGAGTAGTGACCACCGTAACCTTTATCAACACAGAAGATTTCTGATTTAACTTTTAGGTTAGCAAGTTCTTGGTAAGTTTGGTTTGCCCATACATCACCATAACGTGGGAACTTGTCACCAGTGTAGTCATATGGACTCTTAAGGTCTGTAACTGTTACTTTTCTTTCAAACTTGTATTTTGGCTTCTTGTGACCAAAGTCGATCTGAGTTGCTCTGTAACAGATGTCAACGAAGTACTCTGCACCATATCTTTCTGAAGATAGGTTAACCGTAAGTTCTTTGATTCTATGATCGAATTGCTTAACGTGTGGTAGAAGTGTTGCATAGTTACCAGTGTGATTGTTTGCAACAGCTTTCTTGTACCATGAGTAACCTTGTGGATCACCGTGATCCTTCCATTTTGTGATTTTTGCTTTCATGAAATCAATTGTTGCTTCATGATCCCCATTTTGTTCACCTGTACAGACACAGTCACAGCCTTCACCTGTTTGAGGGTCACACGAACCGTTGTAAGACTCTGGCTGAGCATCAAGTCCTGCAAAAAGATTGTCTAGCCCATCTCCATCTCCGACTAGAGGCTCTGCTACACCATAGCCACCACCGCGTTTCGGCGTACATGACTCATAGGTATTTGGGTTATAACAAACTTGTCCTCTTGGCTCTTTGTGCTTAATACCGGCATTACACGGATAAATTGATGAGCCTGATGAATATACATCAAAATTAAATTGTACTCGAGCCGCTTGCGTCGAGAAAGCTCCCATTAAAAGAGCCGAAGCTAGTAGTAATTTTTTCATTACCCTCTCCTTTTTAGTTAGGTTGTTAGACAAAAAATATTGATGAATAAATTTGTAGCAACCGAATTTTTGAAAGTCGAGAGGGGTCAAGGGGGGAAGGCCTGAATTTGTACTTAATTAACCGGCTTTTAAGAAAAGGTTAACTGTTGGCTTCGTTTTCTTTTGATTCTGTTATCTGATAACCGAATTGTTTTACGATATCTTTTGGTGTGAGAATACCAATGATTCTTTTTTCATCAAGTCTTGAAACGACCGGTAGACGGGAGATTTGGAATCTTTTTAATCTGTGAAGAGCAATATATAAACTTTGATCTGGATAGATTTTTATAATTTTTTTCTCACAGAATTGTTCAATCCTTATGTCGCCATTTCCTTTTGCAACTTGAACTCTAAGTTCTGACGTTGACATCATTCCAATTAATCTTCCATTTTTTAAAACAGGAAAGCCTTGAAGATCTGGATTGTATTTTTGAATGTCTTTTAATGTTTCACTAACTGTTAAAGTAGCACCGTATGTAACGATATCTTTTATCATTGCATCTTCAACATGAAGTTGATCAAGTACTTCTAAATCATCACGTGTTGGTAAGTGAATTCCATCTTGTGCAGAAATTTGTTCGTAGATTGATTCATTCTCTGTTGGTTTAGAAGAGAGCATATAGGCGATGATATTTGCAATCATCAGTGGCAGAATAATATTATAGTCTCTCGTTAACTCAAACACGATTAGGATAGAAGTAAATGGAGCACGAATAACTGTTACAAAGAATGCTCCCATCCCAACAAGTGCATACGCACCCGTATTCGTCGTAATTTCTGGAAAGAAAACACTTGCAAGGGAACCAATTAAACTTCCTAATGTTGCTCCCATTAAAAGTGTTGGCATGAAAAGACCACCAGAAATTCCGGCCGAGTAACATAGAGATGTTGCTAGGAATTTTAAACAGAACATTAGAAATAAAACTTTCGGATCGAGAATAAGTGAAAGTAATGTGTCTTCTAAAGTTCCGTGTCCACTTCCAATAACACTTGAGTGAACTTGAGTCATCAATGCAATGATTAGAAAAACAATCATCATATAAGTTAGCTTGTGACTCTTCATATGTTTTCGATTAAATTCTCTAAAGGCCAAAACAGACTTCATCCAAAGTGGGCCAATGAAAGCGCAACTTATTCCTATGAGTAAATAGAAAAGAAGTTCACGATGATCGTGCATCTTATAATAAAGTTGCTCAAACATGTGATGCTGTCCTGTAAGCATTTGCCCTGTAATTGATGCCACAACTGATGAGATAACAATTGAACCAAGAACTTTGGCATTAAGATCACCAACGACTTCTTCTAATGTAAAAACAACTGCTGAAATAGGAGTTGCAAATGCAGCCGCAATTCCGCCCGCTGCTCCAACTGCAACAAGGGCCTTTACTCGCTTCTTTGAAATATGAAATGAATAACCAAGCCAAGAGGCGACACCTGAGGCAATGGTAACGGTTGGCCCTTCTCTTCCAAGAGAGACACCTGAGCCAAGTGCAAGCAGCGTTGTCACAGCTTTAGCAAAAGTATCTTTTAAACTAATTCTTCCGTGATCAACAACAAGGGCCGCGCGAACTTTTGGGATACCTGATCCTTCAGAGAAAGGAAATTTACGAGTTGTTAGCCAACCAGATATAAAGAGAGCAGCTCCTCCAAGAAGGACTGATTGCCATGTAAATGTTGTATCTGTTTGAAGGATTTGTTGAATCCAGTGAACACCTTTTTGTAGACCGACGGCGATAAGAGCTGATGTAACACCTGTAATTAGCGTAAGGACAAAAAATGTTCTTTCCTCTGCGGCTTCATTTTGCAGGAATTTACCTAAAAGTTTTTCATTAAACTTTAGTTTCATATGCTAATTATCGGAGCGACTCCTTATAAAGATAAGTTAACTGGCTAATTTTTTTGGAATATCTCACAGTTTTAAGCTTCCGTGAAGGATAATTTTGCTTTGCGCCAAGATAAATGTGAAAAAATATGATTTTTTCGCTTTGGCAGACCTTGACATGTATCCGTTCACTACCACCTTGTGTATAAATAATTAGTAATTAAATAAAAAATGTATTTAACTGGAGGATTTATGCAAGTTAAACCATTACAAGATAGAGTTTTAATCAAAAGAATTGAAAATGAAACAAAGACAGCTGGTGGAATTTATATTCCAGATAACAACTCTGAAAAGCCAAGTGAAGGTGAAGTTATTGCAGTTGGGCCAGGATATCGTCTAGATAATGGATCAGTTGCTGAACTGGCAGTGAAAGAAGGTGACAAGGTTCTTTTTGGTAAGTACGCCGGAAGCGAAGTTAAGCTTGATGGTGTTGAATACATTATTATGAAAGAATCAGATATTTTAGGAATTTTAGTTTAATCAAATTGATTAATAGATAGGAGATAAAAATGGCAAAAGAATTAAAGTACTCAGAAGAAGCAAGAGGACTAATCTTAGAAGGTGTAAATCAACTAGCGAATGCTGTTAGAGTTACTCTAGGGCCTAAAGGTAGAAACGTAGTTATCCAAAAATCATTTGGTGCTCCACACATCACTAAAGATGGTGTTTCTGTTGCAAAAGAAATTGAACTAGAAAATAACTTCCAAAATATGGGCGCTCAAATGGTTAAAGAAGTTGCTCAAAAAACAAACGAAGATGCAGGTGACGGTACGACAACTGCAACAGTTCTTGCTCAAGCAATTTATACTGAAGGTGCTAAGCTTGTAACTGCAGGTCACAACCCAATGGATCTTAAAAGAGGGATTGATACAGCTGTAGAAAAGATCGTTTCTGAACTAAGAACTGTAGCTAAAGAAATCAAGACTAATGAAGAGATCGAGCAAGTTGGAACAATTTCAGCTAATAATGATAAAGAGATCGGAACTCTACTTGCTGAAGCAATGGATAAAGTTGGAAAAGATGGTGTTATCACTATTGAAGAGTCAAAGACTGCAGAAACAACTCTAGATGTTGTTGAAGGGATGCAATTTGACCGTGGTTACCTTTCTCCATACTTTGTAACTAATTCAGAAAAAATGGAAGTTTCATTTGATAATGCAAATATCCTAATTACTGATAAGAAAGTTTCTAATATGAAAGAGCTTCTTCCAATCCTTGAAAAAGCTGTTCAAACTTCAAGACCACTTCTAATCATCGCTGAAGATGTAGAAGGTGAGGCGATCACTACTCTTGTTGTTAACAAGCTAAGAGGAACATTAAACGTTGCTGCTGTTAAGGCTCCAGGTTTTGGTGATAGAAGAAAAGAGATGCTTAAAGATATCGCAGCACTGACTGGTGGTACTGTAATCTCTGAAGAGCTTGGAATGAGCCTTGAAACTGCTTCTCTTGAGCACCTTGGTTCGGCCAAGAAAATTTCAATTGATAAAGAAAATACAACGATCGTTGATGGTGCAGGTGATGAAGCTGCTGTTGAAGCACGTGTTTCTCAAATCAAAGCACAAATTGCAGAAACAACTTCTGACTACGATAGAGAAAAACTACAAGAAAGACTTGCTAAGCTTTCTGGTGGTGTAGCTGTTGTAAATGTTGGTGCTCCAACTGAAACAGAAATGAAAGAAAAGAAAGACCGTGTTGAAGATGCACTAAACGCAACAAGAGCAGCAGTTGAAGAAGGTATTGTTGTTGGTGGTGGATCTGCTCTTGTAAAAGCAGCTAACGTTCTTAAAGATCTTAAAACTAATCGTGAAGAAGAAATGCACGGAATTAAAATCGTTCAAAGAGCTGTAGAGGCTCCACTAAGACAAATTGCAACTAATGCAGGCCTTGAAGGTTCTGTTGTTGTTAACGAAGTGAAGAAGAACGAAGATGCAAAGTACGGATTTAACGCTCGTGACGAAAGATACGAAGATCTAATCGCTGCAGGTATCATTGATCCTGTTAAGGTTACTCGTTCAGCTCTTCAAAACGCTGCTTCAGTTGCAGGTCTTATGCTGACAACTGAAACAATGATTGCTGATATTCCTAAGGAAGACGGTCCAGCGATGCCTCCAATGGGTGGCGGAATGGGCGGAATGCCTGGCATGATGTAGCCTTTTGAGCAAAGCTCAAAAGGCTAATCAGCCAGGCAGTATGCCTGGTAAGCGTCCGCAAAATTGGCCGCCCAAAGGCGGGCTATTGTTTGCGGCGCTAGCTCCCCATTCTTTAGCTAGAAAATTATTTCAACAAGCCGGGTTCAAGCCCGGCTTCGTTGCCTCAGGAGCAATGGGAAAGCAACTGCAATGAAAGAGCGACACTTTAGCGGAGCTAAAGTTAGCAACAGACTCTCTTATGGAAAAAGCCAACTCTTCAAGGCGCAAATTTCCAAACCCACTCCGTTTTACTCTCATAATTTTCAACCCCTTACACCGCTTATCTTAAGTAAGTAAAGTATTTTAATCGAAATCCGATATAATATTTATTACGAAAGAGTTCACTTTAGGGGGAAGCTTCATGGACTACTCAAGCATAAAAGCACTTGTTGTAGATGATCTTGATTACATTAGAAATTCGGTAAGAAGCATTTTGAATGATATCGGTGTCGAAGATATTAGTGAAGCTGTTGATGGTTCTTCGGCTTTAAGCAAGGTTGTTGAGGCACATGAAAATGGCTCTCCTTATCAAATTGTATTTTGTGATGTTCATATGCCAAATTCAGATGGCCTAGACTTTTTATTTCAATTAAGAGCGGATGAGAGACTGGCCTATTTACCTGTAGTCATGGTTAGCTCAGAAAACTCTGTTTCTATTATTAAAAGGACAATCGAGTTGGGTGCGAATAATTATTTATTAAAACCTTTCTCTGCAAATGTCTTAGAAGATAAAATGAAGTCGGTTCTAAATAAAGAAGCGGCCCTCTAGGCCGCTTACAATATGAGTAATTTCTACCGTTCTTGTTTTCTTAATTCGTAGCTAATATCACTAAAATTGCGATTTACACAACTGACGAAAGAGTAGCTTACACCTCTTCCAATATTCATACAGTGACTAAGAAACATCCCTAATTCACCCTCAATTCTTCTAAAGTTATTATTGACACAACTTTCAAATGAGAAACTCAGGTCATCCCCAAAATTATTGCAGTATTGAAGGAATAGATTAGGAAGCTCAAATTCGGCACGCCTAAAGTTTGAGTTGATACAACTTGTGAATGAGTAGCTTACCTTATCACCGAAGTTTGAACAGTGTGATGGAAAATAGCTTTCCTGTTCACTTGATGCACTCACATTGAGAATAGTAAAAACTAAAAATAGAATCGATACTAAAGCTGATTTCATAATTCCTCCCTAAAGTTATATGAATAATATTATTTTATGCAGTTTTATGAAGGATGTGCAACCAAAGTGTCTAACGCAATTAGCCTTATACTTTTTAGGGACAACTCGTTATAATTTTTGAAGTTAATAAAGTGAGGAAATATGTTTAATAAAACGCAAGAAGTTGAGGAGCAGAAACCTGCTTTTCTTTCAGGTAAATGGTTTAAAGACGAAGCTCTGTCATGGATTAAAATTATTTTAATCGTTTTTGGTTTCAGATCGACTTTTATTGACCACTACCACATACCAACAGGATCACTACTTCCAACAAATGCGATTGGTGATTCGATTGTTGTAAATAAGATGTCTTATGGATTTAAGGTGCCATTTACAGAATTCTTTAATCCAATCTATATCGGTGGACAATCTCTTCCTGAGCGTGGTGATATTGTTGTTTTCGAATATCCGATAAACCCTTCGATTCTTTTTGTTAAAAGAACAATTGGCCTACCTGGGGATACAATTGAAGTTTATGAAAATGAACTGTTCATTAATGGTAAGAAGGTCGAGAAGACTGCAGTTGAAGCTGAAGAAGATAAAGAACTAAGAAGCTTATATGACAAGGAGCCTTCACTTAACCCTGAAGATATGAAGTTCTATCATCAAACAATTGGTGAGAAGAAGTTCACAGTAGGTGAGAATCCAACATTCTTTAGACACCTAAATCAAGAAAAGGTAACTGTTCCTGATGGACATGTTTTCGTTATGGGCGATAACAGAGACTATTCAAGTGATTCTCGCGTTTGGGGATTTGTCCCAATGAAGAATATTCGCGGTAAGGCATTCATGGTTTGGATGTCAATGGTGTACCCTTGGTCAGATAAACCATTTCACTTTAGACCAAGTCGAATCGGTACATCTCTTTAAATTTTCCTGACAATAAATTCACTATGGGGCCACAAAGGAAAGTACTCAGGTACTAGTTCCTTTTTGGTCCTATGCTAAGTGGTTGTTTTTGTAGGACCACTAATCTTTCTATAGTGCGGCCTGTGGGGCATTTTGCACACTTCAATTGTAAAGTTTTTGTAAGTTGTTGAATCTATTATTTGTCAATTTTGGCACGCAACCTGCTTATATATAAGTATCCAGAGGCCAGGGGGCCTCCCCAGGATTAGGACGATTTTGGGATTTAGCAATAGGACGTTGCTATGGAAACTGAGAGTTACACTTATGAATGTAAGGTCGCTTTCAGGAAAAAATGGGCCTAGAGGAAAGGGCAACAGAATTGTAAAAAAGCAAGAAGCTTAATCAAAACCACCTCTAGGCCCCTTTTAAAAATTTGTTGTTTATTTAGAGTGTCCACGGAAGGACACGAAGAAAACATGGAAGTTTATAGATAAGCTTTGGAGACATCCCTCTCTCCCTATGATTTGACCCAAAGCTTATAGAGGCCGAGAGTAACGTGTGTGGTTTTAAGAAAGGAGTACTCTCGGCCTTTCTACATTCTAGGGAATTATTTTCCGCAACCTCTTTCACCTTTAACTAACACTTGCAATGAACCGATGTGCTCATTGTGAGAAAATCAAACTATGTCATCTATTTACAATTTGAACGAGCACTAGGGGAAGAGTTTCTCTATATGTCTCGCGTTTTTTCAGAATTTGGAATGAAGCTTGTACCAATGAAGCTTGATGATTTTAAGTCCATAAGAATGAAGGAACATCAATTTGTTATTTGTTGCGTTCGAGATATTCGAGCACTCATTAATTATCAAAAACTATTAAAGAGATATATGAACTTCATGCTTCGGCAGGGAAGTATCACTTTATTTGAATATAGCTCATTTGCTATTTCTCATGATGATGCCATCCTAAAAACTAAGAAGGTCTTTCAAGAAAGACTTCCTGTCAGTATGTTTCGTATGGCAGATCGTGCAGGGCAGGAGATGTTCAGTAAACTTGTGACAAATTCTTCTCGCTGGCCAGGTGGGAAAAGAGCAAAATTACCTGAGTATTAAAAAGGGATTGAGAGAGAATGAGGATTTCAAAAGAAGTAAGTCGTTTACTTATTATACTAAGGCAAGATGCTGCCAGGCTTGCTGATAAAATCACTCACCGTGAAAAAGAGTATTTGCAAATATTGTCAATGAAGCGTACTCGTGAACATTTTAATGCGATTTTTAGATCAAACTTTAAAACAATAACAGTTGCACAGCTTATGCTCTTATCTGAAGAGCTGATTGTTAATCTTGAAGATTTCTACAATACCGTGGATGATCTCCATTGGTACCTTGCGCATACAGAAGATATGCCCGCAACTATTGAAGATAAAGTCCATGCTATGGTAAAAATGGTGAAAAACAAGTATGAACAATTAAATCTTTATCTAAATGCGGAGCTTGAGACTCATGAAGAAAGCGTTAGTGTTTAAATTCATCATTATATTATCTTGTCTATTTCAGGATGCTTTTGCACGCCAAAGTATTTCTGGTTCTCGCTATGAGCTACTGACTGGCCAAAGGGTGCAAGAGAAAGCCTCAAATATGTGGGATAAGAAATTTGCTCAACATGACTATATTTATGGAAAGTCTCCTGCAAATTTTCTTGCGAAGAATTATCAGCAGATCCCTAGAGGTGCGACTGTTTTAGATATCGGAATGGGTGAGGGGAGAAATGCTGTTTTCCTTGCTTCAAAAGGTTATAAGGTAACGGGTGTTGATATTAGCTCTGTTGCTATTGATAAATCATTAAGACTTGCGAGACAAGCAGGTGTTCGTATTAAGACAATCCACAAATCTGTTGATGATTTAAAAATCGCTAATAACTCTCTGGATGCAATTATTTGCTTCTACTATGTTGATAGAGAAGTTTCTGAGAAATTGAAGAAGTGGCTTAGACCTGGTGGGGTCATTATTTATGAAGGCTACACGACAGAGCACAAGAAGAAATACAAAGAGCAGAGCGTGGATTCATATTTCTTAAAACCTGCAGAGCTATTAAGTATGTTCAATGATTTTAAAATTCTTAAATATGAAGAGCCACGTCACAATGCCGAGCTAACTCAATCAATCATCGCTCAAAAGCCTGAATAAAAGGCAGCTCTTTCCCGCAACTATCTAAAATAATTTAATATGGCACAATGGAAAGAGTGAAGTACTTCATTTTAGTTGCGACATTCTTGAGCGGAATAGTTTGTTATGCAAATATTCTCGAATTCAATAAAGAGCTAGGTTATTTTTCTGGCAGGGTTTCACATATTGAAGGTAGTGCGAGACTAGTTCGCTTCAAGGTTGATTTTGATAATATCAAATACATAAATAAATTAGATGAAGTTGATTTATGGGGACTCCACCAAGAATCCTCAAAATGTAAGGCCATCGTTATGGGCCGTACGAGTCATTACTTACTTCTACGTATTCCAAGGTATGATGATTGTAATCGTAAGTCCGCATTTTCAACGGGAAGGTACTATAACTTTTATTCACAAGATCTCGTTAATAATGTTGCGATGGGTAATGAATTAATAGAAATTCTTGCTAAGAAAAAATTGGCCCTTGAGTCAAAAATTAGCCGCAATAAACAAGATATTACGACCTATGCGCAAAGAGTCGAAACGATAAACGCTCGTTATGATTTATTGAGGCAGAAGTTAGAGAAGGAGTGGCGTGATGAGTTGCGTCGACTCGAAGATGACCATCAGCAGCTTGTTCGTAACACTGAAGGCATTCAAACTCGTTTGAATGAGGTCGATTATAAATTACAGCAATATCGCATTGAGTCTAAAAATCTTAAAGAAGACCGTTGGTCTTTGGATCCAAGGAATTACATCACAAAATAATTAACTCTTTTGTAAATAATTTTAGCATCTAGACAGACGAACGCGTACGTCCTAATGTGCATTCTAGCCATTTGGTGTAAAATTTTATATTGTGACTCGCTAAATATAAAAAGGATAAGTTTATGAAAAAAGGAATCTTTTTACTTCTTTTAAGTACACTTCTATTGTCAGTAGTAGGGTGTAATAAAAGCGGTGGAGCTAAAAAATCAAACAACACTTTTTACTACAATCTAAGTGGTACTCCTACAACTCTGAACCCGTTATCATCAACTGATGCGTATTCATCTAATGTTCATGGTTATGTACTTGAAGGTCTATTAACTAAAGACATTGAAACAAATGAGTGGCAACCAGCTCTTGCTGAATCATGGTCAATTGAAAATGATGGTTATGATTTTGTTTTCAAAATTAGAGAAGGTGTTAAGTGGCATGATGGAAAGCCTCTTACTGTGGAAGATGTAAAATTTTCTTTTGATGCGGTAACTCATCCGGAAAATAAGTATAAGACTGCTCACATGAAGTCTTACTTCGCTAACTTTAAAGAAGCGATTATTGAAGGCCCAAGAACAATTCGTTTTAAGGCCAGCAAAAAATACTTTGGTAACCTAATGTCAATTGCGAGTGGTGGATACCTTGCAATCGTTCCAAAGCATATCTATGAAAACCCAACTGAGGAGCAAGAAAAAGAACTTAACAAGACTTTAGTGGGTACGGGGCCTTATATCTTCAAAGAGCTTAGAAGAGGTAAAGGTATCTCTCTAGTTCAAAATAAAGACTGGTGGGGATATAAGACTGATCTTTATAAGAATGATTACTCATACGGTGAAATCTTCATGAGATTTATCAATGAGTCTTCTGTTGCTATTCAAAGACTTGAAAAGGGTGATCTAGATTTTAACGCTCTTTCACCTGAAGAGTATGAGCAAAAAACAAATGGCCCTAGATGGGGAAAAGATGTTTTAAAAGTTAAAACAGAAAATAAGTCAGTAAAAGGTTATGGATTTGTTGGTTGGAACTTTAAGAGCCCAATCTTTAAATCAAAAGAAGTTCGTAAAGCAATGAACTACTTAATGAACCGTGAAGAAATGAATAAGAAGTTCCGTTTTGGATACTCTGTTCTAGCAACTGGTCCACTATACGTTCAATCTGAATATGCAAATAAAGACGTTAAAGCGATTCCATTTAATGTTGAAGAAGCAATTAAGATCCTAAAGAACGATGGTTGGAAAGATTCTGACGGTGATGCTGTTCTTGATAAAATGATTGATGGAAAGAAGACAAAGCTTGCTTTCACAATCTTAAACCCTTCAAAAACTTTCTCTAAATACCTAACTATGTATCAACAAGATGCAAAGAAAGCTGGTGTTGCTATTGAAGTTAAGTACATCGAGTGGAACTCGTTCATTAAGGCACTTGATGAAAGAAACTTTGATGCTGTTACTCTTGCATGGTCTGGTGGATCACTAGATTGGGATCCAAAGCAAATCTGGCACTCAGATTCAGCTGCTAATAATGGATCTAACTTTATTTCTTATTCAAATAAAGAAGTTGATAAGCTAATTGATCAAGCACAACTTACTCTTGATAAAGAAGCAAGAAAGACAATGCTTAAAAAAGTATACAAGCTAATTGCTGAAGATTACCCATATATCTTTCTATTTAACGACCGTTACACTTTCTATGGACATACTAAACGTATGCAAAAAGAGAAAGATACTTACACTTACGGCGTTGGGTACGGAAGTAAGTGGTCGATTAAACCAGCTAAGTAAGTAGGAGAGACGACTTGTTTAATTATATCCTAAGAAGATTAATGATTATGGTCCCGACGTTGCTCGGGGTCAGTATCCTTATGTTTGTTATGGTAAACCTGGCACCAGGTTCTCCAATTGAACAAAAGCTTCAACAAATGAGATTTGGTGGAGTTGGTCAAACAACAACTGATACAAGCTCTAACAATGGGGCAGTATCTCAAGAGGTTGTTGAGGCACTTAAGAAACAATATGGTTTTGATAAACCTCTTCACGTGCGTTACGTGATTTGGCTAAAGAATCTTGCAACACTTGATTTTGGAGAGTCATTTACATATGAAGAGCCAGTAATTGATGTTGTTATGAGTAAACTACCTGTATCAATTCAATTTGGTTTAGTGTCCTTTATAATGTCCTATTTAATATGTATCCCTCTAGGGGTCATAAAGGCCGTTAAGGCAGGAACTAAATTTGATGCCTCTTCATCGTTTATTTTATCTGCACTTTATTCAATTCCACCGTTTATGCTAGGTATCTTACTTCTTGTTTACTTTGCCGGTGGGACTTTTGTGGATTGGTTTCCGATTGGCGACCTTGTTTCAGATTATTACGATGAGCTAGGGTTCTTTGGAAAGATCTCTGATAGAGTTTGGCACTTTGTCCTTCCGCTCATTGCGTATATGGTAGGGCAGTTTACTGTACTAACTCTTCTTATGAGAAACTCGATGTTAGACGTTATCTCACAAGATTATGTACGTACAGCTAGAGCAAAAGGTTTATCAGATAAGATGGTTTACTATAAGCACGCTCTTAGAAATGCCTTAATTCCAATTGTAACTGGATTTGGACATTTCTTATCTCTATTTTTTGCAGGGTCTCTTCTTATTGAAAGGATCTTTAACCTAGATGGGATTGGCCTACTTGGTTACCAATCACTACTAGAAAGAGATTATAACGTAATTATGGGACTGTTCTTTATTCAAACTGTCCTAATGTTCTTAGGTAACTTAATCAGTGATATTCTTTACACTGTTGTTGATCCAAGGATTGATTTCTCATGATTGAAAGATTTATTGAAAACGAACTTACACTTAAAAGATGGAGACGCTTTAAAAAGAGAAAATCTGCTGTTGTTGCAGTAGTTCTACTTTTTGCTTCTGTACTTTTAACTTTATCGGCACCATTAATTGCTAATAGCAAGCCGGTTTATATGACTTACCAAGGAAAGTCTTACTTTCCTGTATTTAAAGACTACCACCCTAAAGAGTTTGGTATCACTAACGTTTACGTTACCAATTATCGAACTCTAGAAATGGATAGTGTTATCTGGCCTCTAGTTCAATGGGATCCATTTGAATCCAATAGAGACGTATATGAGTATCCTGCTCCTCCTAGTGATGAAAATATCATGGGGACAGATGATAGAGGGCGTGATGTATTTACTCGTCTTCTTTATGGATATAAGTATTCGATTGCTTACGCATTTCTAGTATGGCTACTATCGACGATTATGGGAGTTTTCTTTGGTGGTATCATGGGATACTTTGGTGGGAAAGTCGATTTCTTCGGTCAGCGTGTCGTTGAAATCTTTAGTACTGTTCCAGTATTCTTACTACTACTTACGATGATTTCTATCTTTAAACCGACGTTAACACTTCTAATTTTCATTTCTTCAATCTTTGGTTGGATGGGTGTTAGTTATTACGCTCGTGGTGAGTTCTTAAAAAATAGAAAACAAGAATTCGTCGAAGCTGCACGTGGTATGGGAGCATCAACATCTCGTATCATTATAAAGCATATTCTTCCAAACTCTCTAGGTCCGATTATTACATTCGCACCATTCTCTATTGCAGCTGGGATCTCTGGTCTTGCTTCTCTAGATTATCTTGGGTTTGGTCTTGCAGTTCCAACACCTTCTTGGGGAGAGCTTCTAAATCAAGCTCACCAGAACTTTAGAATTGCATGGTGGCTAGCTGTTTACCCATCAGCTGCACTATTCTCAAGTTTATTCTTACTTGTACTCGTAGGAGACGGAGTAAGAGATGCACTTGATCCAAAAATGAAATAATGAGGTTGGCGTGAGAATATTCATCTTAATATTCTCCGCCATTCTTTTCTTAAATTCTCACGCAAAAAATTATCGAATTCTTTCAACACTACCAAGTTTTACTGAATCAATGTTCTATCTTGATGCTGGAGACTTACTTGTTGGAGTTTCTAACTATTGTAATTATCCAGAAGGTGCAAAGAAGCTTCCTCGCTACGGTTCGTCCTTTGAAATTAACCTCGAAAAAGTTGTAAGTGATAAAGTCACTTCTGTTCTTTTGGCCGAAGTTCAGGGGGGACGAGTCAAAAAGAATTTAGAGAAGCTCGGTGTTGAAGTTATTATCACTCCCTACAAGAAACTAGGTGATGCCGTTGAAATGCTTAAGATTTTTAATAAAAAGTTTAAGCTCAATAAAGACCAGAAGATTCTAAACTTCGCTAATAAACTAGATGCGCTACTAAGGCCAATTTCAAAAGGCAAAAGGGTCTTAATGGTCATCGATGAAAAATTCAAAGATGGTAAATTGCACGAAGTTAGGGCCATTGGTGTCGATAATTATTATCATGAGATATTAACAAAATTAGGTGCTAAAAATATTGTAACGGAATCGGGTTATCCACTAAGAAGTCTTGAAAGCTTACTGACTTCAAAGTTTGACTTGATTCTTCGAATTTCTGATCGAAAAGTAAAATCAGAAGAAGATTGGAAGAATTCCTTATTTAAAGATAAAATCTATCTATACGAAAAAGATTATGCAGTTGTTCTAGGGCCTAGAACATTGTCACTTGTGAAAGACTTTAGGGAGATTTTGAAGTGATTCATTGTGAAAATTTATCAATTCAAAATAGGTTATCAGTTAAGGAATTCGCGTTTGAATCTGGCCACTGTGGTGTTATTGGACCAAATGGTGCTGGTAAGTCGAGTTTTCTTAAGGCGATTGCAAACCTTGTCGAGTTTCAAGGAAAGTGCTTTGTCGAAGGTGATGTTGCATATTGTGGTGATTGTTCTTCTATTCAAAGTGATATGAATGCTCAGGAAGTTTTGACCTATGCTCGCGGTAGCAAGGCACAAGACTTAGATTATCTCAAAAAACTAGTTTCACATTTTAACTTTGAAAGCCTCTTGCTAAGAAGGGTATCGACTCTTAGCGGTGGAGAGAAGCAAAGGCTAAATCTTATTTGTGCTTTCTATTATGACTGTGAATTAACGTTGTTAGATGAACCAACAAATTTCTTAGATCCAATTTATGTTGAGAGCTTAAGTCGTTTCCTTCAAGAGTTTAAGAAAAGTTGTTTTGTTGTCTCTCATGATTTCAATTTTATTATTAATATATGTAATCGACTTGTGGCATTTGAAAAATCAAAACTAAGTTTTGACTCGACTGTCGATGAGGCATTCCAAGATAAAGTGTTTGATAAGGTATTTCATAAGAAGTTTAATTACCATATCATGGATAATAAGAGGTATATTCTGTGAAGAAGACAATCCTCTTATATATAGTCGTTACTTTGGCCGTGGCCCTAACTCCATTCTTAGGTCGCGAGGGAATAATTGATTTAGATGTACAGGGCCTTTATATTTTAGAAAACTTGAGGCTTCCTCGTGTCTATTTGGCCTTTCTCGTTGGTGGAATACTTTCTGTCATCGGAAGTACAACTCAGGTTATCTTTAGAAATCCTCTTGCAACTCCTTATACGCTTGGTTTCTCAAGTGTGGCGGCCCTTGGGCTTGCTATTGCCGAATTAGGGTTTAACTCTTTTTCTTTAGGCGCTTATATTGCTCTTTCATCAATTTTTCTTCTTATTTTATTATTTCTTTATCTTAATAAGTTCTCATCTCAAAGAGTTCTGTTGTTTGGAGTATGCCTTTCTATCTTTTCATCTAGTGCAATTGTCTTTGTTCAAAGTATGCTTGGAAATGAAAGTATTGCTAGGTTAATTCGTTGGATGATGGGAAGCCTTTCTATTGTAGGATTTGAGAGCCTATTCTATACAGCACCTATATACATATTCGGATTGATCTTTTTTATCATTCACAAGAGAAGCTTAACTCTAATTTCTATTGGGGAAGACTTTGCTCAGACGAGGGGAGTACCAACTCGTAAGATTAATGCTACATTAATTCTTATTTCAAATATTCTTATTGCAGCAGTTGTGTGGCAATGTGGACCAATTGGCTTTGTGGGTTTGATTATTCCACATATTACAAGAAGACTTGTTAGTGCTAATTATGAGAGAAGCTTAATGCCAACCTTTATCCTAGGTGGTGGTTTCTTAGTGCTTTGTGATTTTATTTCGAGAATTGTTTTGGAGAATAGTATTATACCGATTGGTGCGATTACTGCATGTGTTGGAGCACCAGTGTTGGCACTCCAACTATTTAAAAAGCAGTAAGCTTAATTTCTTTTAATTTCTTCTAGTTTGACGATAGCCTTTTTAAGAGCTGAACCTCTGCGGTAGAGAACTTCGACCTTATCTCCAACTTTGTACTCATATAGAGTGTTGAAAATATCATCAAAGTCATTAATCTCTTTTCCATCGATCTTTAGAATGACATCACCAAGAATAATACTTCTCGTACGTGGATCTTGAACTAGACCTTTAAGGCCAGCTTTCGCAGATGGCCCACCTGGACGAACACTTTGAATAGGAAGCCCTTTTTCTACGTCAATGCCATAAAAATATGAAAGCTCTCTTTTTTCTGCAATAGCGATTCCAAGACCTGGTCTTTTTACCATTCCATACTTAATAATTTGTGGAACTACTTTACTGACAATATTGATAGGGATAGCGAAACCGACACCTGCTGATGATCCAGAGTTTGAAAAAATCATTGTATTGACGCCAATTACATTTCCTGAAGAGTCAAATAGTGGCCCACCAGAGTTCCCTGGATTAATAGAAGAGTCCGTTTGCAGCATTCCACGAATTTCAACGCCTCCAATTCCTTGGATTCCACGATTCTTTGCAGAAATGATTCCTGTTGTAACCGTTGCATCAAGTCCAAATGGTGAACCAATGGCAATGGCCTTTTGACCAACTCTAACTTTGTCTGAATCCCCTCGGTTAAGAGGTTTGATATCTCTTGGAACTTCAATTAATTTTAGAACGGCAATATCCTTTGCTGGCTCTGTTCCAACTAATTTCGCCTTGTACTCTTTCTTATTATTGTTGAATCTTATTAAAAAGTTATCTCCACCTTCAACGACGTGATAATTTGTAATGATATGGCCCTTGTCATCCCAAACCCAACCTGATCCTTCTCCTTTGACAACTTGCTTATTTGTCATTGAAAAGAAGAATCCTCTTCGAGTCCTCATGCGACCAAGTGTTGAAATATTTACGACTGAGTTCACTGAACGATCAAATACTGAAATAGTATTTCGTTCACTTTCTAAGACGGCCTTATTTTCATCAAACAAAGCCTTTGAATTAAAGGATGTTAATAGAATAAGAATTAAAAAGAATGGCCTTAACTTGCTTTTCATAATATTCCTCATTATCTCTTTTTGACGCTCATCTCATTATACATATATAATCATAGTATAAAAATTTTGTAACACAGAAATGTCAAATTTCTGTAAGAATTCTGAGGTCACCCGTGGATATTAATTATTTTAATCGTTATACAAATCAAATGGAAGTGGAGAAAGTTTACGGGGATGCCGCAATCAATTTCTTGTATGGAAATCCGCTTGGAAAGCTGATCTCTGGTGCAATTACTTCATCAATCGTCTCTTGTATGTATGGCGAAATTCAAAATATGAACTTTACTAAGAATAAGGTTCCAAGATTTGTGAAAGATTACCAGATCAATATGGATGAGTTTTTACCAACTGAAGGGCGCTCTAAAGATGATCCATATGGAAGTTTCAATGAATTCTTTATTCGTAGGTTTAAAGAAGGAAAGAGGCCATTTCTTGATGAAGCTGATTCCATGTCGGCTTTTGCTGAGGCTAGATACTTTGGTTACGAGTCAATTACTAACCAAGTAAAGATTCCTGTTAAAGGTAAATTCTTAAATTCAACTGAATTACTACAAAATTCAAAGTGGGAAAGAGTTTTTGAAGACGGGCCACTTTTACTCGCAAGATTATGCCCTGTTGATTATCACAGATTTCACTATCCTCTTGATGGAGAAGTTATTGATTATTACAAAATCGGTGGTGGGTACCACTCAGTCAATCCACTTGCTCTTCGTAAGAAGAATGATATTTTTAGTACGAATATTCGCGAAGTGACAGTAATGGAAACGAAAGAGTTTGGTAAAATTGCATACGTTGAGGTTGGGGCAACAATGGTTGGCCGTATTGTTCAATCAAGTGATTTAACAACATTTTCAAGAGGTGATGAGAAAGGTTACTTCTTGTTTGGTGGGTCAACAGTTATCGTTATTGGTGAAAAAGGTAAGTGGGCACCTACTTCAGATATTTTGAATAATACTAAAAATGGAATTGAAACTTATATTCATTTAGCAGATAAGGTAGCACAAACTGGAAAGTGATCTGATGGGTAAATCCCGTTAGCACTTTCCTTGTGGAGATGTATCTGCTCACACTTTAATAAATTTTTTGAGTGAAGAATCCAGTCAATACGAGAGCCGTCTTCGCGAAAGCCTTTAAAGCTATGGTGACTCTCGCATTCTTCGTGTCCAAGATCAATCCATGGGTCAGTAAGATTTAAGTTACTTTCATTTAATTCTTTTCTAACACTTTCAAATGGAGATTCGTTAAAGTCACCTGTTAAAATTAGTGGATAATCAGCTCTAACTTTTTCAATTTCATTAATAAGTACTTTAATTTGTTCTTGGCGCGTGCTTGATTCAAGATGATCTAAATGTGCATTAACAAAGAAGTAGTGTTTACCATTTTCTTTTGCCTTTAAAATTGCCCATGTGCACAGTCTTGGAAAGGCACTTCCAAACGATTTTGATGCTGCAATATAAGGTGTTTCAGAAAGCCAAATATCTCCAGAGTTAATCAATTCAAATATTTCTGGGCGATAATATAGAGAAGGATACATTCGATCTTCAATCCATTCTCGATTCGTATCAATGATCTCTAGTCCATCTAGAAGTTCTTGAAAGTCTCTTAGTTGAGGCTCCCAACCTTCCTGTGTTCCGATAAGAGCAGGACGATAGTTATTTAGTGCATTGGCAAGAATGACACGTCTTCCATCCCATGAATGAACTCCATCGGCCGGGTTATTAAAGCGAATATTTGAAGAAATTACAGTGAAATTAAACATATTCCATTAATGAAAACATATTTTTCATCAATAGAAAAATAGAAAACTCCAGGATCGACATAAGTGGTTAAAAAATCACTTATTTATTAAAAACATGCCTGTTAAGGAGGTCTTATGGTTCAACAAGAACAATTAGTTAAAGAAGTTAGAAAACGTTTCCCAAAGCACACGTATAAGCAACTAGCAGAGATTTTTGAGATGCAAACAACTCGTTTGTTTAGGTTGATGAATGGTGCCGAAATGAGAACAAGTGAGTATTTTAAAATTAAAGAAAAATTAGAAATCAACTCTTCAGAATTGAGCTTATTAATTAAATTCTTAGAAAAGCATTCATTTAGCTTAAGTCGTAACGATTGCAATGAGATCGTTAGTAATTTAGAAGAAAAGTTTTTTATCAGAAAGTTAGCCGGATTATAGGGAGAAGTTATGTCACGTTTATTAATGGTTGAAAGAGCAATTCTAGAAGCTTGTGGAAAATCTCAGAAGACAATTTTTCAAATTTCTGATGAAACAGGAATGGATTTATCTTTAGTTGGAAGTCTTTGTATTCGCTTAAATAAGAAAGGTATCTTAGAGAGACAAAGTAGTTCATATTCAATTAATAAGAATGCAAAGAGTCTAATAATTGCAAACACACCTGAAAATATAAAAAAAGAAGTTAACGAAGTATCAAACTCGATGGTCACCAACTACTTTAATCAAAAAAATGATCGCACCTTAAAACTACAAAAGGTATATGTTAACAAAACTGAAGAGTTAATTCTTAACTCAATGCTTGATCAGCTAAATAGTTTTGTTGAAGAGCTTCAGAGGAGTCACAAAAAGAGTTCTCATAATATTGTAAAGAAACAGAAAGTTTTAATGTGGGGACATGGAAATTATAGTGATTTAATAAATAGTTCATTAAGTTTAGCAAAGTAAGTCAAGCTAGCTAACCAACATAGCCGAACTCGTTAAGCATTTTGCCCACAAGTTCTTTCAATTGATATTTTAAAATCTTATTTTCGGGAGACAGTGTAGAGCATTCGATATAGCCAATCATTGTTTTAAAATCTGTCTCTCTTTCATTTTCTTTCAGCCATGAATCAAATGTGAGTATGGCCTCAATCCAAGCACGAACAGAGTATTGAGTTTTATCGATAAGGCTAAATAAGAGTTCACCATTTTCTTTCTGGCTTGGTGAAGATTTTAGATGCTTTTGTAGGTAACTAAAGATTATTTTCAATTCTTCTTCTGAGTGAATATTCTCCAATAGTAGACTTAGCCTTGCATCTGAGAGGAAGGCCACTGGGTATTGTGCTCTGAGTCTTCTAAAATACTTTTCAATCATAATGCCTAACATGGTGTGCAAACTAGTTATTTTGTTCTAAACTAGCAAAGTTAATTATATCTAATTTAGCAAGGGTTTTTCATGTTTGAAACTATTAAAAATATATGGCCATTGATTCATCGCCATCGTGCCAGAGTTATCGGAAGTATGATTTTCGGTATTGGTATGGCGCTTATTAAAGGTGGTCAAATGGCGCTAATTAATCCTCTTTTTACAAAGGGGCTTTCTCCAGAGTCGACACTTGAAGAGATCCTAGGAATTGTAGGCCTTGCTTGTTTACTTGCACTTATTAATTTACCAGTTCGTTTTTTCCACTTTTACTGGATGCAATTTGCAATGAACGATGCAGTTTGTGAAATTAGAACGAAGATCTATTCAAAAATTCAAGATATTCCAATTTCTTTTTATACAACAACAAAACAAGGTGATGTTATTTCAACGATCTTAAATGATACGATGATTTACTCTCAAGGAATTAGTGGACTTCTTACTTTAATTAGGGAGCCAATCACATTAATTGTTTTATTAGGATATGCATTCTACTTAGATTGGCAGCTTACTCTTGTCACATTTGCACTTCTTCCAATTATGCTTTTAATTTTTGGATTCTTTGGAAAAAGAGTTAAGGCACACCAAGCAGATGTACAATCAAGACTTTCAGATATGACTCATGTTATTGGCGAAGGTGTTGGTGGACAAAAAATTATTAAGGCCTTTAATCTTCAAGATTATACAAGAAATTTCTTCAAGTCTTACCAAAACGACTTCTTTACTTTTCAAATGAAAGCAGAAGTGATGAGACAGTTTTCACATCCTCTTGTTGAGTTTATGACAACGTTAATTCTTTCTTCTGTCATTGTCTTTGCTCAGGTAAAGATCACTGGAAATGCAATGACGACAGGAGAGTTTATTACTTTTATTGCTATTATGGCCATGATCCAGGATCCGATCAGAAAAACTAATGAAGCGAATCTTAAGATTAGCCAGGCCCAAGCAGCAGAAAAGCGTATCTTTAAATTCTTAAAGGTAGACAATGAAGTAGACTCGGGAACAAAAGAGCACTCTGAGTTAAGTGATAAGATTTCATTTAAGAACTTAGATTTCTCATATGGTGATCATCAGGTAATTAACGATTTAAGTTTCGATATTAATAAGGGTGAGAAGGTTGCACTAGTTGGGCTTTCTGGCTCTGGAAAATCAACGCTAATTAATGTTCTTCTTGGCCTATACCCAGTTAAAAAGGGAAGTTATAAGATTGATGGTGCAGACTCAAGTGAGTTCACTTTAAAGTCCCTACGTCACTATTTTGGCCTTGTATCACAAGATATCTTTCTATTTAATACAACGGTAAGAGAAAACTTAACTCTTGGTAAGGAAGTAAGTGAAGCGCAAATCCAAGAAGCATTGAAAGTTGCTCATGCGACAGATTATATAAATGAGCTTCCAAGTGGACTTGAAACAGTTATTGGAGATCGTGGCCTAAGACTTTCTGGAGGACAGGCCCAACGTCTGACAATTGCTCGTGCATACCTACAAAATAATGATGTCTTCTTATTCGATGAAGCAACTTCTGCTCTTGATAATGAATCAGAAAAGGTTGTGCAGCAGTCACTTAATGAACTTGCTAAAAATAAAACAGTTGTAGCAGTTGCGCACAGGCTTTCAACGATTCAAAATTATGACAAAATCATTGTCTTAAAAGATGGAAGAATGATTGAACAAGGTCGCCATGAGGAGTTAATGACTCTTGGTGGTGAGTATAAGAAATTATATGAGTTAAGTGTAAAATCTTAGAAAATACTAAAGGCTACCTTAGAAAGGTAGCCTTTTTCCTGCTCTAAATGGGTGAATCCACTCAGGCTCTACATCATTAAGTTTTTTTCCTGACATAACAATTTCATACTTTTCAATAAAGTCAGAAGTGAATCTTTCCATTGAGAAGTTCTTGATTGCATAGTCTCGAATAAAGTCACGATCATAGACATCCTTTGTTGTATTAAAGTATTCAATGATCTCTTCGTGAGAGTAGAATGTACGACCTGTGCCAGGGGCAATTAAATCAGGTAGTGAACCAAAGCTTGAGCCAAAGACTGGTAGCCCTTGAGTCATCGCTTCGATGATAGCAAGACCGAAAGGCTCATGCCAACGAACAGCAAAGAGTAGGGCATCACACTGTCGCATATAATCTAACTTCTCTTGGCCACCAACCATGCCATGGTTGTGAATTAAAGGGTGCCAACCAAAGAACTTAGAACCACCACCACAAATGTGGAGGTGCTTATTAGTTTGTCTTGCAATCTTTACAGATTGTTGAAGGTTTTTCACTCGCCAAGAAGCCTTTGCAAGAAAGAGTAGGCTTTTGATTTCAGTAATCTTACTTTCTTTATAAATGGCCGGGTATTCACTCATATCAAGACAGTTATTTACATAGCTTGTTGAACCGTGGTGGCGAGCATGCGATTTTGAAACAAATACTGTATTTAAGTCGAACTTTTCACCTGGGTAGCCATTGCCTCCGATATTGATAACGTAAGGAATATCAAGATCAACTTTTATGTTATCAAAGCCATGAATAACATCGATATTATCTGGAACGAATTTTTGCCACTCTTCAATCTTTTCACATGCAATATGATTGATACCATATTCTGCTACTTGGCTTTGCCCTGGTCCAATAAAGGTGACCTGGTGACCAAATTTAATTAATTCTTTCATATGCCAAAAGACGAGTCTCTCAACACCGCCATAAGTTTTTACTGGTAATACTTTGTGGTATGGAATACATACATGCATTTTATAATCCTATAGTATTGGCCTTAGCCATTTCTTTGTAGTTTCGATGTCCTGACCTTTGGCCTTTGAGTAAAGCTCAATTTGGTCTTGGGCAATATTTAAAATATTAAAGTACTTAGCACAAGGGTTAAAGAATATGTAGCCAGAAACTGAACTTGCTGGATACATCGCAAAATTTTCTGTTAAATATGCTCCTGTATTTTCTCTAACATTCATATAATCCCATAGCTTTGCTTTTTCCGTGTGATCTGGGCATGCTGGGTAGCCTGCAGCAGGACGAATCCCTGTGTATTTTTCTTTAATGAGCTCATCAAGTGAGAACTTACGTTCTTCTTCAATTCCACACAACTGACGTGCTCTTTCATGAATTAACTCTGCGTAGGCTTCTGCGAGACGATCACCAACGGCCTTAACCATAATTGATGTATAGTCATCGCCATTGTCTTCAAAGCTTTTAGCATATTTCTCTACTTGATCACCCATTGTGACAACGAATGAACCGATAAAGTCCTGTTTTTCTCCCTGAGGTAGGATGTAGTCAGCAAGCGAGAGATAAGGACGATCTTTTTGTGTCTTTTCTTTTTGTTGTCTTAGAAAATTAAAAGTACCAAATTCATTCTTATTTTCATCGAGAAGAGTCACCGTTTCATCTTTTGCATAAGCTGGCCAAAAGCCTAAGACCGCTTTTGGCGATAAACGATTATTTTCGATAATATCATCAAGAATATTTTGTGCTTCATCGTATAGCTTCTTGGCCTCTTCTCCATAATCTTTATGAGATAAGATATGAGGGTAGAGCCCTTTTAATTCCCAAGTCCAAAAGAAAGGAGACCAGTCGATATACTTTGCAATTTCAGAAACGCTGATATCATCAAACTTCTTAGCTCCAATAAATGGAGGAGTGAAGTCGACGAAAGTTTTCGTTGGGTCAACTCTTAAGTGGTCTCGGGCCGCTTCGATTGAAATAGTAGCTTGGCCACTATCTTTTTTATTTTCAAAATATTCTTTTGTTCTTCTTTGTGAATCTTTTAAATCTTTTAAGAAGTCGTCCTTTAGCTTTTCACTTAAAAGACTATTACAGATTCCTACCGTTTGCGAGGCATCGCCAACGTGAACAACTGGACTAGTACATTCTGGTGCAATCTTAACTGCAGTGTGAGTTTTAGATGTTGTTGCTCCACCAATTAGTACAGGGACTTCAAGGCCTTGACGATTAAACTCAGCTACGTTGTGAATCATCTCATCAAGAGAGGGAGTGATAAGCCCACTTAGGCCGATGAATTTTGCCTCATGTTCTTTTGCTGCTTTTATAATCTCTTCACAGCTTACCATGACACCTAAGTCAACGACGTTATATCCATTACATGCCAGTACAACACCAACGATATTCTTTCCAATATCGTGAACGTCACCTTTTACTGTCGCAATAACAAATGTGTTCTTCTTACTTTTCCCGTCTGCACCTTTTTCCATATATGGCTCAAGATAAGCTACTGCTTGCTTCATTACGCGGGCACTTTTTACAACTTGAGGTAGAAACATTTTACCGGCACCAAAGAGGTCTCCGACAACTTTCATACCGTCCATCAGAGGACCTTCAATAACATTTAAAGGAATACCTAGCTCTTGTCTTGCTTGTTCGACATCTTCTTCGATGAATTTGCCGATACCCTTTACAAGTGCGTGAGTGATTCGCTCTCCAAGGCTTCCTTCGCGCCAAGTTAAGTCATCTTCTTTGGATTTTGATTTTACGCCTTTGAATTTTTCGGCATATTCAATTAAGTCATCAGTTGCACTCTCTGAGCGATTAAAGAGCACGTCTTCGATCTTTTTCATAAGCTCAGGCTCAACATTTTCGTAAACTTCAAGCATACCTGCATTTACGATTCCCATGTCAAGGCCCGCTTTAATTGCATGGTAGAGGAAAGAGCTATGCATTGCTTCGCGAACAATATTATTTCCGCGAAATGAAAAAGATATATTCGAAATTCCACCACTTGTTAAAGCGCCTGGGCAAGTCTCTTTGATTTCTCTTACGGCCTCAATGAAGTTGATCGCATAGTTGTTATGTTCTTCAATTCCTGTACCAACTGTTAGAACGTTTGGATCAAAGATAATATCTGTTGCAGGGAATCCTACTTCTTCAGTGAGGATCTTAAAGGCACGCTGGCAAATTGAAACCTTTTCTTCCTTAGAAGCCGCTTGTCCTTTCTCGTCAAAGGCCATGACAACAACGGCCGCTCCATATTGAAGGATTTTTCTTGCATGTTCTTTGAAGACTTCTTCGCCTTCCTTTAGTGAAATTGAGTTAACAATCCCTTTTCCCTGTATACACTTAAGTCCTTCTTCGATGACATCCCACTTAGATGAGTCAATCATAATTGGGACTTTACAAATATCAGGCTCAGAAGCGATTAGGTTTAGAAATTTCACCATACAAGCTTTAGAGTCGAGGAGACCTTCATCAAAGTTGATATCAATAATATTAGCACCGTTTTCAACCTGTTGACGGGCGATATCTAAAGCTGCTTCAAAATTCTCTTCACGAATTAAACGTGCAAATCTTGGAGAGCCTGTTACATTTGTACGCTCTCCAACCATGATAAATGGACGCTCACCAGTAAACTCAAGATTAAGAGGCTCTAGACCTGATAATCGTTGATTCTTAGGTAGATCGTGTTTTTCACGTGGTTTGATTTCTTTTAAGTGGTTATAAATTGCATTGATATGATCTGGCGTTGTTCCGCAACAGCCACCAACGATATTGACGAGTCCTGACTCAGCAAATTCTTCTAACAGCGATGCTGTTTCATTTGGCTTTTCATCATAACCTGTATCACTTAGTGGATTAGGTAAACCTGCATTTGGGTAACATGAGATTAAGGAATCTGATACTCTTGATAACTCTTCAATATATGGGCGCATCTCTTTGGCACCAAGAGCACAATTAATTCCAACACTAAATGGTCTAGCATGTTCAACCGAGTTCCAGAATGCTTCAACAGTTTGACCTGAAAGCGTTCTTCCAGAAGCATCAGTAATTGTTACTGAGAGCATAATCGGAGTATCAAGATTATGATCATCAAGATACTTTCTCATAGCAAAGATGGCCGCTTTTAAATTTAGGGTATCAAATGAAGTTTCTGCTAAAAGAAGATCCGCTCCACCATCAATAAGCCCCTTTGTTTGCTCATAGTAATTATCGACGAGCTCATCAAATGTAATTCCTCTAAAAGCTGGGTTATTTACATCTGGAGAAATTGAAGCCGTTTTATTCGTTGGTCCCAGAGCTCCTGCTACAAAGCATTTACGCTCAGGGTTTTCTTTCATGAAATCAAGGCAGGCCGCTTTTGCAATTTTGGCCGCCTCTACATTAAGCTCATAAGCAATTTCACTTAAGTGATAATCATCTTGAGCAATACGAGTCGCCGAGAATGTATTTGTTTCAATAATATCTGAACCGGCAGCTAGGTACTTCGTATGAATTTCTTTAATAATTTCTGGCTTTGTCAGGTTCAATAAATCGTTATTTCCTTTCAAGTCGATTTTTGTTTCTTGAAATCGTTCTCCTCGAAAGTCTTCTTCTGTTAGATGATACTGTTGAACCATTGTTCCCATGGCACCGTCTAAGAAAAGGATTCTACTCTTTAGTGTCGATTCTAGCTCTTTACGAATATCGCTCATTAAAATAAACCTTTTAGAACTTCAGTAACATTAGCACTGTCATTCATGACATAGAAGTGAACAGAAGGAACATTGGCACTTAATAATTCTTCAGTTTGCTTTCTTGCCCACTTAATACCAATTTCCTTAATATGTTCTGGATTCTCAGTTGCTTCATTAACAAATTCGTCAGGGAAGTCGACATAGAAGTGTCTTGGAACATTGGAAAGTTGTCCCATACTTTTTATCACTTTAATTCCCGGAACAATTGGGCATGTAATGCCGGCCTCACGACATTTATCAACGAATTCAAAATACTTTGAGTTATCAAAGAACATTTGAGTAACGATATAGTCGGCACCAGCATCAACTTTCTCTTTGAGGTACTTAATATCAGTTGCAAGATTTGGTGCTTCAAAGTGCTTTTCAGGATAACCAGCTACACCGACTGAAAAGTCTAGCGGTAAGCTATTAGAAATCTCATCAAGGTAGATTCCTTTTTTTACGTTATCAATTTGTTCGACTAAGTCTTTAGCGTAGAAATTTCTTTGGCGAGAAAGGTCGTACTTCTTATTATAGTTAAGAGCATCTCCACGAAGTGCAAGTACGTTATGAATTCCAAGGTAGTTTAGCTCAATAAGAGCATCTTCAGTTTCTTCTTTTGTAAATCCTTGAGTCAGAAGGTGAGTTACCGTATCAATCTTAAAGCGATTTTGAATGACTCCACAAATACCAACTGTACCTGGACGCTTTTTATAAATTTTTCTTTCTACCGAACCATCATTCTTTTCATTGTAGTAAGCACCTGCTGAGTGGGCCGTTACATCAATCCAGGCCGGATTGAATGGCAAAAGCTGCTTAACAATATCTGTTACGGCCGAAATATTTTTGCCTCTTGGTGGTGGTACAATCTCAAAACTGAAAAGTGGGTTTGTTGCCTTGTCGATATGCTCGATAACTTTCATTCGTGTATTTCCCTATGTGTAAATTTGTTACCTTATTTTAATCATTTATGAGCAATAAGAAAAGGCGAGGGCCCCTTTTTCTGGGGCCTTAGGTTAATTCGAATGAATTGGGTAAATGGAGTATTTAGATAATTTTGAAGGAAGGATATTAGTAAGTTTTTAAGCATCAGCTATGCTTCAAACTTGTAGAGTTTTTAACCTAGGGGATAATATATTTGGACTTTTTTCACATTTGAAATGAGCGATCTATCCCACAATGAAATATATTGCCTATATTCAATTGCTTATGAGTTTCACGTTGGGCCAAAAACTGATATCATTATGTAGTAGAGGATAATTTGATGAATAAGGATCAGATTTACCATTTAGAAAGTGAGTTCATTAGAGTTTCTGTTACGAAGCAGGGAGCTGGACTGTTATCAATATTTGATCTTGAATCAAATGTTGAATATCTATGGCAAGGACATCCAACGCTAAATCCTTGGAGGCCACAGCTTATTTTTCCAATTGTAGGAAAGCTCAAAGATGACCAGTACTGGTTAGGGCGTAAGTATTATCACATGCAAAAAGATGGCTTTTTAAAAGACTTCCAATTTGAAGTGAAGAATCAACGCAAGGACAGAATCACTTTTGTTCATACGAATAACCAAGACACAGAGCTTATCTTTCCATTTCGCTATAGTATCGAAGTAACCTATATGGTTTATGGGCCAAAGCTTACAGTCTCGTTTGTTATAAAGAATTTAGATAAGAAAGAAATGTTCTTCTCTCTAGGTTTTGCTCCGACTTTCAATGTTCCACTAGGTCCAGAAGGTCATGAGGATTGCTTTATTGAGTTCTCTACTCAAGAAGAGCGTGGAGCCTATTTCTTAGAAAATGATCTTGTTAACTTCCATGATGCCGATAATAAAAAGGTTGTTCAGGACTGTCGTGTTTTCTTCACTCAAGAAAATTTTAGAGGTGGGGAGATGGTGTTTAAGGATATTAAGTCAAAGAGCGTTGCTCTTAAGAATATTTTAAACGAGAAGTCGGTTAATATAGACTTAGGAAATATTCCTTATCTTTCAATTTGGACTTATCCTGGTGCTAATTTCGTTAGGATTGCGCCGGCATTTGGTGTGACAGATGCTCTAGACTCTAATAATGACTTCTACACGAAAGAAGGCCTGATTGATTTAGAGCAAGAAAAGACTTTTAAACACGAGTTTGTCTTTCACATTCGTTAGGCATATCCGCTAGGATCAATAATGTATCGTAAAGAATTAGAAGAAATAAAAAACAGTATTCATACTAAACTCGACACGATGGTGTGGGGAGATATGTCGATTGAAAGAAAGGCCGACAAGAGTATTGTGACAGAGTTTGATATCTTTGTTTCTGACCAAGTTAAAAAGGTCTTTCATGAGTCTAATTTTGACTTCAATTTCTTCTCGGAAGAAGATCAAGAGAGTTTTGAGTTTCCTGTGATTGTCTTAGATCCAATTGATGGAACTCGTGAATTTGCAAAGGGCTATGGTGAGTGTGCAGTCTCCCTGGCCATTTTATTTTCAGCAGATATTAACGATGATCGAAGCTTTGGCTGGATCTATAATCCATTTACTGGGTTTGAAATTACGAGTGATGTTAAGTACCCGCTCGGAAGTCGCCATGCTCACGCTGAGGCGGTCAATATTATGATCTCGCGCTCGGAGTGGGAGAAGGGTGCTAATAAATTAGATTTTAAGCACAACTTTAGAATTACTCCACTTGGATCTATTGCCTTTAAGCTAGGACTACTTGCTGCTGGTGCAGCTGAATGTGTTGTCTCATTTCGTGATAAGAATATTTGGGACATCGCTGCTGGAGTGATTATTTGCCATTCCAGAGGGATTCATTCTGATGAAATTAAGGATCTTTCCAGCAAGAAGCTGACAGGGCCTTTTATTTTTTGTCGAGATGAATTAAAAGTAGCTGTCCATAAAGAAGTTAATCGCTTAAAGAAGTCCTAGTTAAATAAATCTTCAAAATCCTTCATTGTGAGTTTTCCACTGAATAATTCTTCATCATCTTCAGGAAGAAGTTCTTTGAAAAGTTCACGTTTGATTTCTTGAAGTTTTAAAACCTTCTCTTCAACAGAGCCCTTAATAATAGGTCTAAATACGTTTAGAGTATTTTTCTGACCAATACGATAAGCTCTATCGATTGCTTGCGATTCAACAGCTGGGTTCCACCAAGGGTCCATAATAAAGACGTAGCTTGCTGCTGTTAAGTTAAGACCAACACCCCCGGCCTTAAGAGAGATTAGGAAGAGTTTCGTTTTACCGCTTTGGAACTCATCAACTGCTGCTTGACGCTTTTTAACGTTCATCGATCCATCAATTCGAGAGTACTTCCAGCACTGGCCATCAAAGGCCGTTCCAATGATATCAAGGTATGTTGTAAATTGAGAGAAGACGATAACTTGGTGACCTTCTTCTACAATTTGCTCTAAGCTTTCAATAAGATAATCAACTTTCGTTGATGAGAGACTTCTAATGTCTTTTGTTGTTTTATTACTATGGTTTTGCCATAGACAGCTCTGGCGAAGTTCGAGAAGTCCCTTAAGGATTTCACCATACTTCTTATTCTTAGGAGCATTTTGAATATTATCTTTAATCGATTGTAATTTATTCTTGTAAAATTCTTCTTCACTTTCATCAAAACTAAGAAGGACACTGTTTTCAATCTTAGGAGGTAGGTCAGTAAGAACTTGGTTCTTTGTACGTCTAAGAATGAACGGTGCGGCCGTTTTTCTTGCGTATACTCTCGACTTAGGAGTAGAGCTTGATCTTAAGAATCTTAAATCTCCCCAGATACCAGGAATACTTAGATCAATAATATTAAAGAACTCAGCAAGATCATTTTCTACAGGAGTACCTGTTAAGCAGATTCTAAAGTCGGCATTGATCTTTCTTGCGGTAGAGGCCCCTAGAGAACGCATATTCTTAAGGTGCTGAACCTCATCAAGAACAAGAACATCATAATTAGTTTCTTCAAATTGTGCTTCGAGCTCTCTTTTAAGAATCCCATATGAAGTTAGAATTACTTTTGCTTTACTATCTTCTGGAAGCTCTCTATCAGCTCCGTGGAAGATGTGAACATCGATATCTGAGAACTTTTTAAATTCATTTTCCCAGTTTAGTAGTAGGGAAACTGGACAAACAATTAGAACTTTATCAATTTTATCGTAGATACTTTCAATAAAGGCGATGGTTTGGATAGTCTTACCAAGACCCATATCATCGGCAAGACAAGCACCGAGCTTATTTTCATGAAGGAATTTAAGCCAGTTATAACCTGTCTTTTGGTATGCTCTAAGAGTTGAGCCAAGATGTTCTGAAATAGGGTAGTCAGGGATACCTTCAAGATTTTGAAGTCTTTCGCAAAGTGCGATTTCTTCATCCGTTAGGGCACCTTCAAGTCCAATCTTTTTAAGTTCAAATAATTCAAAGATTCTGGCACGAGAAAAAGGTAGGATGAATTTTTTAAATTTTCCGTCCTGAATTTCTTCTTTTGCTTCAAACTTTGTGTATTTTTGAACAAATTTCAAAAGATCTTTTTGTTCATTATTTAATAAGATGACACCATCTTTAGTAATAGCAATATTATTGTCGAGGTCGACATTCTTAAGTACTTCTTGGTCAACGTCATTGATTTCTAGTTCAAGATCAAACCAACCCGAGCGTCCAATTTGCTTTCTTTCAAAGCGAATACGAGAGTTCCAATTTTTAATTTCATTATTATTATAGAAAATCTCAACACCGTAAGGCTTCGTTACTGTAAATAGTTTCGATAGGCCTTGAGTGATTTGGGACATTGAAACTTGGAAAATAACTTCGTTTGTGTCTCGATATAGGTAAGAGTAGCGGAAGAAGTGGTCTCCAAATTCCGTTACCATGACCTTAAATAGAAGACGTTGAAGCTTATTGTCGTATTTGTAAAGCTTGTGATTTTCGTGATCAAAGCTAAGTGTATAGTCTTTACTAACAACTTCAGAAATTAGACGAATCCATGAAGACTTTTTCGACTTTCCAGAAAGGGACTTCTTATAGCCGTCAACACCAGTTTCAAAGTAGTGCTGAACTTCTCTTAGGAAGTGGTAGGCTTCAACCTTTTTGCGAAATAAATCGAGATAGCCACCTTCAAATGTAAGAGAGGCCATAAACTGTGGAGGCCTTGTTCTCTTTTCTTCTTTATTGAAGAACTCGACTGAAAAATTGTTATAACCCTTTCTTTGAGAGTTATTGATATAAATTCTTAAATCTGGTGACTCAATATTTGTGATATCAAATTGCTTACCCTCAACTTCAAATGCGATGTACTTTTCTAGCCTTTCAGAGTAGGCGAGATTTAAGGCATCATCGATCTTATATGTTGATAAATTCGATCTTAGAGTCGAGAAGAACTCTTTTAGTTCACTTGGAAGTGAAAAGAGTTCACCAGTATCCCAATTAAAAAGATATAAACTTTCAAAGATACTGATATCACGGTGAGTTTTACCTTCCTCATCTAGTAGGGCAAAGCGAATACTAGATTTCAAGTCATCTTGAAAATCAACTCTTTGTTCTTTATTTGGAGCGATATTAAAGACTAACTTTCCTGAGAGATTTTCAGGAATTGGAAACTCAATCGTTTTCTTATTCGTTAATGAGTAATTTAGTGTTGAGTAAGTTGGCCCATGTGGCGCATTTTCTAACTCGTGTGGACCACTGATAATTGTCCCGTACTCAAGTGGGTAAACACCGTATCCACCAATAGGAGGGAGGTGAGTGCTTGTATCAGATTGGTCATTATTTGTTGCAATATAGTACATAAAGAGAGCAGCTGTATGGTGGCAGTGCTTTTCTTTTGTCCATTCTAGACAATCACATGATGTTGACAGTGGTGATTCATCTGTTCCTTCAAGCCTCTTCTTATAGACGACCTTAGACTCATAAGGGCGATCTTCTTTAATGATTCCTGTTGTGATGAGGTAACCATCAAGACTTCCTTTCTTAAATGAAAGTGAGACCTTCCCAAGGCTGAGAACTTTTCTGGCCTTAGAAATTGCCAGAGTTGAAAAATATTTTTTTGCTAGATCGAGTCCAGGTTCTTGTGTCATATATTACTTTTATGTCTAAAAGCCTTATTATAACGCAAAAATAAAGAATGTAATAGTCTTAGTTCTGTTAAGAGAAAGGCCCCTGAATAGGGGCCTAATTTACTTAGTTATTTTCGATATACGATTTAAGAAGTTTCGCACGTGAAGGATGTCTTAGCTTGCGAAGCGCTTTGGCTTCAATCTGTCTAATACGTTCACGAGTTACGAAGAAGTCCTGTCCAACCTCTTCTAGAGTGTGGTCAGATTTTTCACCGATACCAAATCTCATTCTTAGAACCTTTTCTTCTCTTGGTGTAAGAGTTGAAAGTACTGAACGAGTTTGCTCAGATAATGTAATACTCATTACAGCATCTGCTGGTGAAATAATTTTCTTATCTTCAATGAAGTCTCCAAGAGATGAATCTTCTTCTTCACCAATTGGTGTTTCTAGAGAGATTGGCTCTTTCGAGATCTTTTGAACTTTCTTAACTTTATCTACTGGCATTTCCATTTTCTCAGCAATTTCTTCTGGAGTAGGTTCACGCCCAAGTTCTTGGATAAGTTGTCTTTGAGTTCTTACCATTTTGTTGATTGTCTCAATCATGTGAACTGGGATACGGATTGTTCTTGCTTGGTCAGCAATGGCACGAGTAATGGCCTGACGAATCCACCAAGTTGCATAAGTTGAGAATTTGTAACCACGACGGTACTCAAATTTATCAACTGCTTTCATAAGACCGATGTTACCTTCCTGAATAAGATCTAGGAATTGTAGACCACGGTTTGTGTATTTCTTAGCAATTGAAACAACAAGTCTTAAGTTAGCTTCAACTAGTTGGGCCTTCGCACGGTCAGCTCTTTCTTCACCATTCGTGATAATCTTATAAACTGTTTCGATATCATCAAAGCTCATTCCAGCTTCTTGAGATAGTCTTCTTAGTTTTCTAAGAATATCTTCTTGGTTACGAACTAGTTGCTCTACCTTTGCATCAGTTGTGTAAAGCTCTTTTGCGAATGCACGCTTAAATGCATCGTCTTCCATGATCTTCTCATGTAGGTCACGGTAAGCTTCAATTGTTTCAACTTCTAGGAACTTAAAGATACGATCTTGTTGTTCGTAAAGGTCTTTAAATTGTAGGTAGTATTTCTTAACTGGCTCAACGAAGCTATTAATGATCTTTCTATTGAAAGTAAGGTCTGCAAGTTCAGTTGCAATAGCATCCATTTTTGTTTTTTCAGTTTTAGAAAACTTATCAAGAGTTCCATCATCTTCGTTAAGTGCAGAGTCATAAATTTCTTTAAGCTCGTCACAAACCTTAATGATTGTCTTCTTAACTTTATCAACGTCTTTTTGAGTCGATTCATCATCTAAACCACGAACAAGCTCTCTTACGAACTCTGTTGGGTTTTCTAGTTCATTGATTCTATCTTTTAGCGTGATAATTTCTGCAATCGCGTGAGAAGACTTTAGTGATGAAAGAATAATTTCTCTTTCACCTTCTTCAATTTCTTTTGCGATAACAACTTCGCCTTCTCTTGTAAGAAGGGCAACAGATCCCATTCTCTTTAGATATAATTTTACAGGATCAGTTGAGGCACTTCTAAGTTCAGCTCTCTCTTCTTTCGAAAGCGTTTCTTCAATAATTTCAGTACCGTCAAGTTTGATTCCTTCATCTTCCTCTTCAACTTCGGCTTCAGTAACTTCAATTTCTGATTCACTGATAGCTAGCATAATGAGGTCAAGTTCTTCAGGAGCAATTAAGCTTGCTGGGATAGCATCGTTAATTTCTTCTGGAGTCAGGGAGTCTTGATCCTTACCGCGTGCGATAAGTTTTTCGAAACCCTTCGATTTTAAAAATTGTGCAGCACTTGACATGTTTGGTTTCTCCAGTCTTTTACTTTTTTAAAGCATGAAGCTTTTTACGGATTTCAATAATCTTTGTATTCAACTCAGTAAGCTCAGTTTGAGTAGTAACATTTCCTTTCTCTATAACTAAGCGATCACTTTCTTCTTCTAGACTAACTCTTTCAAGTTTTGCTTTGAGGTCCTTAATAATTTTAACCGCTCTCTCTTTTTCTAGTTTGATTCCTTTGTATTTATTTCTTATGCCATCATCTATAATTTCATGTAGGCCGTACTTGGAAGAACTCGAAAGCGCAAAATTTTTAAATTCCCTCTCATCTATTTCAAAGATTAAATTTTTCAGATTTAAAACATACTCTTTTACCCTATCTGAGTGCATAAAATCAAGCAGATCGGTCATTTCATCATACTCAAGACAATCCGGATGTTCAACGATAGCAAGCAGTAAAGTCTTCTCTGTACGTGAGATTGGAGCCTCTACTTCATCCATTATTGGCATCTCGTTTGCATCACTTTCAACAAAGCTTGCCATGTAGTCTTCGTCATACTCTGGAGCATGCATTTCCATCGGAGGTGTCTCTTCGACAACGGCCGGCTTAAAGGTCTGAGATTTCTCGTCTTTTAAGAAATTTTCATAATTCTCAATGATGCTTTCTTTACTCGATTCGAGGTTTAGCTGCTTTGCCCACCCAACGAGTCTTTCAATGGCATTAAGATCTTTTCCAAGAGGGGACACAAGATCAAAGGCCTGTCTTAGCAGTGCCAATTTCTCATCGAGTATCTCAATCTTGCGATCCGGTAGTATTTTTGAAAATTCATAATCAATGAACGGAACCGCATTATCGATTCTATCTTGATAAGCAATGATACCTTCCTTTTCTAGGAAGTCGTCTGGATCTTTATGGGGATTTAGATCGACAAACTTAGGTATGATGCCAGATTCTAGGAATTGGCGATTTGCCCTCTGAGAAGCCTTAAAGCCAGCTTCATCATTATCGAGGGAAAGATAAATATTCTTTGTCATGGACTTAAGCGTACGAAGAGAGTTGTCGCCAAGGGCCGTCCCCATGATTGCGACACTATTTTCAAAACCCTTCTTGTAGTTTGCAATTTGGTCCATATTTCCTTCAACTATAATCACGCTATCGCGCTTTCTAATGAATGATTTTGCAAGATGGAGGCCATAGAGTAGGTTTCTCTTATTAAAGATGAACGACTCTATAGAATTCATGTACTTAGCGTGTTGATATTCATGAATTCGTCGGCTAGTGAAGCCAATAACTTTACCGTAGTGGTCCCAAATCGGAAACATTATGCGCTCACGGAAAGTATCATAATGGGACTTATTATCAGCGTTATATTTAACGATTCCAATTTTCAGGGCCGCTTGAAGAATCTCCCCGCGATCCTTGGCCGGAAGTGAACAGATATAGTCATAGATACTATTCTTCTTTGGCGCAAAACCGAGCTGATAGAGGTCGGCGATCTCATTGCTCAAATGACGATTCTTTAAAAAGTCTAAGTATTGCTCTGGCTTTAGGTTACGTCCCGATTGGAAGTAAATAGTTGTAGCGACCTTCAGAATCTTTTCAGCATAAATGAACTCTTTCGACTTTTCTTTTGTATTTGTGTAGGAGTCGAAATCGATGCCAAATTTATCACAGATATCCTTCATGGCCTCGATGAACTCCATACTTTGGAGATTCATAACGAAGTCAAAGTGACTGTGGCCAGCACCACAAGAAAAGCATTTATAGATTTTCTTGTCGTTAACAACAGACATGGAAGGGTTTGTGTCATCGTGGAAAGGGCAAACTCCGTAAAGGTTATTACCCTTGCGAACTAAGTGCACACCATAGCGCTCGATTAAATCAGAAATCGGGATCTCATTGACGATCTTTTCGCGCAGTCTTTGTAATGACATGTGTGTGACTAACCTAGCTTTTTATTTTGCTTTCTTGGATTTTAGAACAAAAGCTTTAATATTTACACCTTGCTCGATAAATATTTTCTCAAACTTTGTTTTAAATTGGCAAAGTAGGTGATCCGGAGCATCGTTCCATAGATCTTTCGTCTCAAGCTCAAGCTCAAAGAGATCTTGTTTCTCGATAACTTCTTTCATCCACTCTGCATAACCATCATGATCCGTCTTAACAAAGAAGTATCCACCTGGTTTGATTACTTTATATGCCCTTTCTAGGAAAGGAAGTTGAAAAAGTCTCTTCTTGTGATGACGGGCCTTTGGCCATGGATCAGGGAAGAAATAGAAAACTTTATCTAACTCATTTTCAGCAAATAGGTGCTCAATTCTTTCACCCTTAGCTCTTAAGTATTTAAAATTGCGGTAAGGAAGTGACTTTAGCTTCTTTGCTAATGCGTAACTTCTCTTAAAGCGATAATCCAGACCAACAAAATTCTGGTCTCGATAAGCATCACAATATTGTAGCATAAAGTGGCCATAACCAGTTCCGATCTCAAGGCACAGTTCACCATCTTGCGAGAACACCTCTTTATTCCACTTACCAGAGTGAACTTCAGCCTCTTCGTCTCTTAGAACAAATTCATTAAATTCTTCTAACTTATCGTGGTAAGGGTTGCGGTGCTTGTACTGGAAGTCCTTAGCAAATGACTTGTCTTGGTCTTGGTCGTACGCAAATGGATCGTTTGTCGCTTCTTGAGCGTCTGATTTTACTGGCAACTTATACTCCTAAATGATTATTGCACCTAGTTATCAAATTGAAGGCGCTCAGGCAAGGCTTTAAAACCTTTATACAGGCTTTTGTAAGGTGTTCCGTAAATAAATATTAGGGATATTTAAGTATTAATTTACTCAAAAGCTTTAGAAACTGTAGTATGAAGTTTATTTTGCACCTATTTCTTATATTTCTCTTCTCACAAGCGGCTCATGCTTTCGATGCAATGAGAAGAGGGCCAGCTTCAGTTGCCCCAGCTCCCATCTATAAAGAGCACGAAGTTAAGATTCTCCAAGGCCATTATCGTCATCAATACTTTCGCTATTTCTTAGAGGAGATATTAACTCTTTCACGTAATGATTTTGGTGATTTTAAAGTGACGGCACTTGATTGCGGTAACGAAGAGGAATGTGTGAACTCAGGTGCCTATAAGAATGGAGATATCATCTATTCTCCATCTGAGAATTGGGACCTCTCAGGTTTCAAAAAAATTGAAGCACCTATTTTGTCAGGCCTTATGGGGCTTCGCTTACCTGTTTACGAGTATAAGGATCGTTTAAAATTTGAAGCAATTAAGTCTCCTGAAGAGTATAAGAAAAAACGAGTTTCATTTAATAAGAATTGGCGTGATTATAAAATTCTAGAAAAGTATAAATTCAAATTGATTGCAGTTGATACCTTTGATGATATCTATGGGGCCTTATCTGACAGTCGTGCTGATTATACGCTTAGGGGAGTGTCGGAAGCCTTCATTGAAATTATTAATCAAAAAGAAAATCTCTTAATCGATACGAAGAACTTTATCTATTATCGCTATCCAGTTTATCTCTATGTACGTAAAACAAATAAACGACTTTATCGCGCTCTCATATCGGGAATGAAGAAGATGGAGAGTCAGTCATATAATAATTTTACTAAGAGTTTTGTAGGACAGAATCTTGTTTTGGATGAAGCTGAAAGTTGTAAGATCTACAATGTGAATACAGAAGTCGTCCAGGTGTTAAAGCAGTGTGAGCTTAAGGGGCTTATTGAAGCTGTTGCCAACTTTAATCGCAATTAGCCCTTTAGCATTTGCTCGATAATGCGTGCTGCTTTTTTAGCTTCTTGAGGGTTCTCAAGGCGCTTTTGAATGAGCTTTTGAAGTTGCTCTACCTCTTGTTTTTGCTGTGTTTTAGCTTGAGAGGTAGTAGGTGCTGCGTTTTCACGTGAGTCAGCACCTTTATATAAGTGTGTATATTTTTTTACACCCATGAGATTTCCTAAGCAGCCGCTTCAGCTGCACCTTTTTTCATTGTAGAAACTCTTTTCATATGTTCTTCAATGACTTCATATAATTCTAATTTTGTTGAATATGGATCCATGCCTTCTGGCATTGTTGAATAAATTACTTCGTTGTTGATTTCTGCAAAGATAAACCAGTTGTTACCTAGTTTTTGAAAAAGAACTTCTGTACCTTTGTGTTGAATTGTCATAAATCTTCCTCCTGAAATAGTTTTGCAGTCCTTGCTAAAACAATGACACTAACTTTATCGTCCCTTTAATTTTTTCTTTTAAAAAATTATGAGCATTATTTATGAACGGAAATCTTTGCCGATAGGCCCAAGATACTAGTAACGATAGGTGAATCCAACGTTATAACCAAACGTTCCTTCAAGATTTGTTGAAATTTGATTGTCTGGCCATAATTGAGAATTTACAAATTGACCATCTGACTCAAGTGTTGATGGAAGACGGATGTCGATAACTGGCCCGTGATAGAGGTAGAAAGAAGGGGAGTCAAAAATCTTCTTATGGGATAGGTTGACTGAAAGTCTTATATTGAAGAAGAGCCCACTAAAAAGTTTTTCCTCTGCTAGGCTATTGGTTTGATCGTCTTGGTTCACAAAACGTCTTTGGTAATTAAGCCCAACTTGTAGCATTGATTCAATTTCAAAATATTGTCTTTTGTGAAATGTGTAAGAAACGACAGGCCCAAAAGTATAGTGAATATTACTTTCAGTTGTAAAAATATCTCCACTTAATCGGTACTCCGCTTGTCCTGTTGTGATACCGCCAAAGAAGCCGTAGTAGAGACGGTTTCCATCATCAAAAGTAGCTGGACTTAAGTACTTAACGTTAAGGCTTCCTTCAAACCCAGTACTTTCTTGTTGAATTTCTGAGTTATAAGCGTAGCGAGAAGAAACTCCCTTTTTGAAGATAAGATCAAATTGAGCACGATTAAGTGGGCGTCCTTTTAGGGGATATTCATCTGGGAGTGGCTCTGCGATAACATAATCAGTCGGATCATTTTTTACATAGATCGTATGACCTAAATCTTCTGACTCATTATTTAAAATAAGCTTAATGAAATCTTTTCGAATATAGGCCTTTCGCCCATCTCTTGTCAGTGTGACGTAGTAGGCTTCTTCATTTAAATAATTTGGATGTAAGTAGAGCTTTGTCCCTTTTCTTAGCTTCATAAGTATGATGCCATCTTCATTTGGCTTACTTATGACTGGGGCCTCATGAACACGAATAATTCCATCGGTGGCAAAAACCGATGTTGCTAAAAGCATTATAAATAATAGCTTTCTGATCATATTGAAACCTCAAATTCTTTCCCAATATTGATACTAATGGCAGTTGCTGAATTGTCATTGGTAAGATTTGCTGCTGGGAAATTTACATTTGAATCAAATGCATAATTTTGCTTTTTAAGATCTAGGCCAATGAAGTACTTGGCATAGTTGTAATTAACATTGAGGCCAAAGGAATCAATTGTATAACCAACTTTTAAATCATTTATCGTAGCTGATGTATAAAGTGATCTTTGCGCACTTAGGCCGGCCGCAAGAAATGATTTTTCATTAATGTGATAGCGATACTCTGTTCTTAGGCCAACAGAAAAAGATGTGAATTGAACTTCTTGGCCACTATTTTGAGCAAGGTATTCAGCGCTAAGAAATACTGGAATATTTTCGAAGGTCTCGACTCCTGCTTCTGCAGCAATAGTTGTACTTGATAAAGATATATTATCTAAAAAGAAGTTTGGAGTAGAGCTGCCTAGTCCTGCTCTAAGCTGTGTGTAAGTATGGATTTGTTTTTTATCGTATTCGATGGCCTTAAACTTTGTTTGGTCAAAAGGTGTGAACTTCTCATTATTAAAAGTTAAAATCGTTTCAAGGTGATCAAGGTTTGTACTTAATGTAACGTACTTCACGTTATCTTCACTACCGTCACTAGGTAGGATGAAGAAGTAGCGTGAGCCAGGAGAGACTTCTTTTGTACGAATAATAGTATTCTTCTGAATACGGTAATAGCTCTTTCCATCAAGTGATTCGATTAAAGAGTTTGCTAGAATTACACTTCGAAAAGTCTTGGCCCTGAGGTTATTTTTTATATACTTAAAACGTGGCTTTGCCTTTGTTTTAACTTTTTCTTCTTTCTTGCTGATTCTTCTAAGATCCTCAAATAGCTTATCTGAAGAGGTTTGAGCAAAACAAAGCTTCTGAGATAAAAGGCCAATGATAGTAAGAGTAATTAGTCTAGACATTCAAGTGCCTTTTGAAATGCGATGAAATTACTTTCGTATTTAAAGTCTTTCTTTGTTACTTGATCAAGTGGCACCCACTTAAATCCTTGGTGCTCTTGAGGGGAGATCGTGATCTCTTTTTGATTTGTTCTTGCAAGAAAACAATACTCAGTCACATCCTTATTCCAACGGTCATGAAACTCAAATTTTTGATCAATTTCGATAATCTGAGCTTCATTAATTGAAGTTTCTTCAAGTAATTCTCGCTTGGCCGCATCAAAAATATCTTCTCCAGGGTCAACAGATCCTGTTACATTCTGCCAGCCAAAGCCACGATCCTCCTTCATTTCTAATAGAAGGATTGCTCTTAAATCGTTGTGCACGGTGACAACTTGAACCTTTTTATGACGCGTATTCATAGGTTTATTATAGCAAAAAAATTTAATTTCAATGCCTTGGGCAAATTTGGAGGTTAATTTCTTTAATTTGTCTTACATTCCGTTCATTTTGCATCGCAAATTTTTGTCGATTCCCGTGGTTTTTGGTAGATTATTGCGATGGATTTAATGCGAATTATCAATACATTAACTTTGGCCCTACCGGGCTTTCTTTTAGCTATCTCATTTCACGAGTTTGGTCACGCTTGGATGGCCAGAAGATATGGTGATGATACGGCCGAGAGAATTGGTCGACTAACCCTGAACCCAATTCCACACGTTGATCTTGTGGGAACAGTTATCTTTCCTATGGTTGGTATCATGCTTGGTGGTGTTCCTTTTGGTTGGGCCAAGCCTGTCCCTGTTGATGTTCGTCGCTTTAAGAATATGAAGTCAGGTATCTTTTGGGTAAGCTTTGCAGGCCCAGGTGCAAACCTGATTCTTATGGTTTTATCAGCGCTATTCTTTGGAATGGTCTATGCCTATGTTCCATCGACGTTCTCATTAAAGACGCAATTTATGGATATGCTTCAGTACTCGGTATTTATTAATATCCTACTGGCGGTCTTTAACTTAATTCCATTTCCTCCACTTGATGGATCGAAAATGGTTGCAGCTTATTTAGATTACAACTCAGCACGAAAATATGAAGAGCTTCAAAGATTTAGTTTTATTTTTATTCTAATTCTTTGGTTTACACCAATCTTCGGTTACATGATCAGACCGGTTATGAGCTTAGGAATGGTATTAATGAATACTTTTGCAGGTATTCTCTCTTAATTTGTTAATTGAGGGATTTGAGGGAATTAACACATGTTAGACACAACGATTAAGGTTAAAACGGATACATTTGATGGTCCACTTTCACTGCTTTTGCTTCTTATTCAAAAAGAGCAAATGTCGATTAAGGAATTAGACCTTACGAAAATTACTAAGCAGTACTTAGACTATCTTGCGAATATGAAAGAGCTTAACTTTGATATTGCAGGTGACTATCTATTCCTTGCAGCTACATTAGTTCTTCTAAAGTCAAAAAATGCTGTTACAGAAGAAGAGCAGGCAAAGCTACAAAATCAACTTGGTGCTGAAGGCTCTTTAAATATCACTTCTCATGCAGAGCTAGTTCGCCGTCTTGAAGAGTTAGCACTCTACCAAAAGATGGGACAAAAGCTTTTAGAACTTCCTCAAACGGGGAAAGATATCTTTGTTAAACCAAAGGTAAATCGTAAGGAAATTGTTAACTCGATTCTTACACCGATGGAGTTAGAGAAGTTAACGGATACGATGATTGACTTCATATTCCGTCAAAATCGTAAGTACACGGTTATTAAGCGTGACCGTTTATCGATTAAAGAGAAGTTAGAGTTCTTAAAGACATATCTACAAGTAGGACAGAAAACGAATTTAGAAGAACTACTTGAAAACGATAGTAATAGTCGTATGGCAACGACAACTGGTGAAGATACTGCAAAGATGTCTGCAGATGGTAAGAATACAATTGATAACGTTGTAATTACTTTTATCTCACTTCTTGAGCTAGCAAGGCTTAAGCGTGTTCAGGTTTTCCAAAATGAGAGCTTTGGGCAAGTTTATGTTGATGTCGTTAAAACACTTGATGACTTCGACGTAACTCAGGCCGATGGTTTTGAAGACGAGAATGAATCAAAAGATAAGATCGATACACAAGAATTAGAAAATATGGAACAAGTAGCGCACTAATCGCTACTTAGAGAGAGCACACAAATGGAAGAGAACACAACAGTTACTGAAGCAAATCTAGAGTTTCTATCAACAGATGAAGAGATGGTGGAAGAGTTAGAAATGGCCCTTATGCCAACTGATGAAGACCTAGAGTTTCCAGAGGAGTACTTAAAGCTCGAGTCTGACTTTGCTGATGAGAAGATGCAAGAAGATAAGCTTTGGAAAGCTAGAACTGGACTTAATGAAGAAACAATCTGTGGAGCAATTGAAACGATTGTATTCATGAGTGATAAGCCTGTACCATTAATGAAGATTAAGTCATTAATTGATGAAGATATCCCTCTACGTGTTGTTCACGAGGCAATTACTCGTCTTCAAGATGAGTACGAATTAAAGCACCATGGAATTCGTCTACAAGAAGTTGCAAATGGTTACCAGTTTAGAACAAAGGCAACATTCTCTAAATATGTTCAAGACCTATTTAAGATTAATGAATTAGTACTTTCTCCAACAGCTCTTGAAGTACTAGCAATCATTGCTTATAAGCAGCCGGTTTCAAAAATTGATGTTGAAAAAATTCGTGGGGTTGATAGTTCTCACATTGTACGTGGTCTAATGGATAAGAGACTTGTTAAAGTTGTTGGCCGTTCTGAAGAAGTTGGACGCCCGGTTCTTTATGGGACAACTCCCGAGTTCTTAGAAGTATTTAATCTTGCAAATATAGACCAATTACCACCAGAGCATGAGCTAGCTGAAATTGCTACTCAAGGTGTAGGGAAAATTGAAGATATCAAGACTCTTGTAAACGCTGATCTAGCATCACGTTTTGATCAAGATGAAATTGAAGAACTTGATAATATCGCAATGTCGATTAAATCAATTGATTCAGAAACAGCATTTACTAAATCTCTTAAGGTTCAAGAAAGAAGACGTAAGTCTGCTAAGACAGCTGAAGGCGAAGAAGCAGCACCTGTTTTAACTGCTTTTGATCTCCTTGAACAACACCTAGATAACTCTCTTGTTACTGGTGCAAATAAAGAGTCTGCAGAATCGGAAGTCTTTACTGCGATCACTTGCCCTGAGGTTATTGCTGATCTAACAAAAGGACCATTTAATATCCCTGAAGAAGAGGAAGATGATTTTGAAATGATCGATCTTGATTCAGGTGAAGTTATTAAAGATATGACAGTAGAGGAAGCACTTGAAGAAGTTGCTGACGCTATTCTTTCTTCTGAAAATACAGAAGCTCAAGAAATTGTAATCAACGAAGAAAATGATGAAGCAGACATTGAAGCTGCTGCAGAAGAAGTTGAAGAAATCGCTATTATTGATGAGTCTAAGTCTGATGAAGAGGCCGATCATCTAGCACAAGCACTTGATGATGCTTTTGCTAAATTATTTGGTGGAGACTCAGCTCTTCCTCAAGATGAGATGGATGTTGACCTTGATGACAGCATCAATGAAACAACTCAAAATTTAATTAATGGGGCCAAAGACCTAGATCTTGACCTTGATTTCTTAAATAACAAGGACTTAGGGGATTCTGAGTCTCATATTGAATAAGAAATAATTACTTAAATACTTGTAAAAGCTTACGTTTAGTTCTATTTAGACGTAAGCTTTTTCTTTATAGCTTTTAACCGCCGTGATGGCAGATAGGAGAGTCAAATGTCTAAATTAGTACGTTTACAAAAATTTATTGCAGATTGTGGGATCACTTCACGTCGTAAGGCCGAAGACCTAATCGTTCAAGGACGTGTAAAGGTTAATGGTATTGCTATTCGTGAACTAGGAACTAAGGTTGATCCATCTATTGATGCTGTTGAAGTTGACGGTAAGGCCGCCGACCTTGGTTCAGTAGAAAAAATCTACATGATTATGAATAAACCTCGTGGAGTTATGACAACAGTTAATGATCCAGAGGGAAGAGAAACTGTTATTGATCTTTGTAAAGAGATCAGTGAGAGAATCTATCCAGTTGGCCGTCTTGATTACCTTTCAGAAGGTCTTCTACTAATGACGAATGACGGAGATTTCGCAAATCTTGTTATTCACCCAAGCTCTGAAATTACTAAGGTGTACGAGGTAAAAGTTTTTGGTGCGATCAATGAATTCCTACTTAAGAAATTAAGAGCAGGTGTTTATATTGATGGCGTAATGACAAAGCCACAAGCTGTTCGTGTTATTAAGCAGCTAGAAACAAAAACTTGGCTAGAGTTTAGAATCAATGAAGGTAAGAACCGTGAAATTCGTCGTATGTGTGAAGGTGCTGGTCTTACTGTTGATAAGCTAAAGCGTGTTGCTATTGGTGGACTAACTGTTGAGGGGATTGCTCCTGGCTCATACCGCCTTGTTAATAGAAAGAACTTATTAAATGCTATTGGAATTGATATGGCAGGAAATAAGACGAGAGATGCTGTTGAGTATATCTCAAGTAAAAAGTCCGTAAACTTAAAGAAGAAAGGTCACCAAGGTTGTACAGCGGCCGATGATAAGGCCTTTACTAAGTTTAGAAGAGAGACTTACTTCAAATCGATTAAAGAAATTGCTGAAACTAAGAAGGCAAAAGAGAAAGAGATTAGAAGACAGGCTTACGAAGAGAAGGAAGCAGCATTCAAGAAGAGACAAAATAAGAAAAAGGCTCGTCTTGCTAAAAAAGAAAATCAACAAAAACATACTCACGTCGAATTTGTTAAATAAAAAAAGCCGCTTTAAGCGGCTTTTTTATTTGGTACTCTTAATTTAATTCTTGAATATCTTCAATACGATCAACTCGATCATCAATTCTTAAATCTTCTCCTGTCCCTCTAATATAGCGGTTCAAGTACTCAAGTTGATTATAGATTTCTTGGTAGTTATTTGTTCCGATTCTTAAGTCCACAAGTGTCTCAGAGTCATCAACAATATAGACATCGAGATAGAGATACTTCTCAATATCATCTTTAGGAAGAAGCTCTACTAAAAGTTGCATAATATATTGTTCATTACTCATTCTTCTTAGTTTAGATGTGAACTTATCGACCTTCTCATTATATGGCATGTCACTATGAATGATGTCGTAGAAGTACTTTGCAAGTTTCTTTGTCTTCCTTTGGTACTCGTCCTCAGGTACATCAAATGGATGAAGCCTAGAGTCCTTATCATGACTTGTTGAGCGAATAACTCTCTTTCCTCTGAGGTGCTCTGCTAGGCGGTAGCGGAATTCTTCAAATGGGATCTTGTTCAGATAAGAGAATGCTTCTTTTTTCAATATCATCGTAACTCTTGAATTGAAGTTAACGTATCGTTTTTCCTTTGGAATACGAGCAATGACTTCATCGCGAATAAGAGAAGGTAGGATCCCTTTTAGAATTCTCAAGTATCTTCTTTGCTCTAGTCTTCTAAATTCATTGTCGATGCGATTAAAGTTCATTCCAACATTTAGAAATTTATGATCACTATGAGAAGAAGTTAGCCCAAAATAAGAGAGGATCTCTTTTTCCTTAGTATCAAAAATCTCAATGGAAATCTTGGACTCTTTAGTCTTAGTATAGTTAGGGTAGTAGAAAGCTACCGTGGAACCATCGAGTCGTTCAAAATTAAATCGATTGTTAACATAGTGGCTCTTTGCACTTAATTTTAAAATATCAAGATTAAGCTGAATTCCTGACGATTTTGATTTGTATCTATTGTGTCCTTTAAAGACTCTTTCTACCCTTGGGTTTTCTTGGCCTTCGTCAACTCTGGCAATACGGTCAACATCTTCAAGGTTAACGACATAGTACTTATCAAGTAGATCTGAGTTTAATGATTCAGCAAAGAGTTTGGCCTCTTTAAATTTAAAGACATTATTAAATAATCTATCGTAAACCTTTCTAACCTCGTCATCTTTTAGATTAAAGACATAGTCGGCAAGAATGATATTACCTTTTGTGCGGGAAGCATCGAGTTTAAACCAGTCGAGTTTATACTCATAATCAACTTCTTGTCCTAAGATTTCAAAGCTAACAAGTTCGAGGGCAAATCGACTCTTAAAGCTTAGTCCTGAAGTTTTCTTCTTTTGTGCGATAATCTTAACTCTTACTTTCTGATCTTCGAGCTTATATACCTGAATGAGAAAGTCTCCGGCCATGGTGTAAAAACCTGTCAGGCCAGTATTTAGTAGAGGAATTGCATTATTGTAGCTAAAGCCTGTTGTTAATGCCATTGAGGCCGGTATGGAGATAAAGTCTCCTGGATTTAGTTCATCGACATATTTTGAGCGAATTGGGATTTTTGCCACATTAAAAGGCAGGGCCTTCATCGCATCAGTTTTCTTCTCAAATTGTCTTGAAATGACAACTTCGTTATTACGATCAAGCTTAAGAAAGAAAGGTGTCTGCAGTTCTGGAAAGAATGCATTCTTCGTGTCGTGATGAATTCTGAAATTGAATTGATCGCGACGAGTATAGTTTCCTTGAATATAGGACTTTTCTACTTCGTATTCGTACTTACCTCTAAGAGAGAGTCCGTCTGCGATATTGATTTTGAAAATGTCCACATCGAGACTGATCTTCAAACTATTGAATGCATCAATCAGCTTACGATTAATATTCTCTTTTGAAAGGTGATCTCTAAGAAAATACTTAAACTTCGAATATACACCTGGTGAGCTGTCTTGAATGACTTCTTCAGGAGCGGGGACGTTACTGGTCTGCGGCTGCTTCGCTGCAAAGCTCATCGACGTAATTAGGATAATTGTCAGTGTTTTTAACCTACTCATGTCTATGACTAATATCATAATAAATATTTGAAAAGTCGTTGAATGTAATACTTATAAGTATGAACAAAGTATAAACATTTTTGATGGACTACCTACTTTGTTGAGAATTTTCTTAGAGCGTTTAATTTATGTGGCACTTAATTGGCAAGTATTGAATATCATTGGCCTTTAATCCAATAGATTTCCTTTGGGGAAATATAAGCTTTGACACAAATGAGCGTAAAAAAAAAATCACAAGCGCCGATAACTAACTAGATATATTAAGTTTAAATAGAGAATCAAAACTTTTTTTATTTGCGGGGAAAAATAAGGTCGCTATTTGGCAAAATTTCCTGGTGATATATTAGTTGAAGATTATTGAGTAGGAGAAAGAGTATATGGAAGATCTTAAAAAGTTTTCTTTTTTAATTGTGGATGACATGAGCACAATGAGAAAGATCGTTAAAAAGTTACTGCGTGATTTAGGGGCCGATAGATTTGTTGAGGCCGTTGATGGAAAAGATGCTCTTAAAAAGATTGTAGAGAATAAAGGTGGACCGAACGAGATATCATTTATTATTTCTGACTGGAGTATGCCAAATGCTACAGGACTAGATCTTTTAAAAACTATTAGAGGTAGTGAGAATTTTAAAGAAATGCCATTCGTTATGGTAACTGCCGAACAAGATGTTGCTCAAATTCAAGAGGCGATTGCTAGTGACGTAGACGGTTATGTAATTAAGCCATTTGATCAAGCATCTTTTAAGAAGAGGTTGGCCCTGGCCATGAAGAAAAGGTTTCCACAAGGTTAATAGGAGGCTTTCATGGGTATGGTAGAGAGAATTACAAAATCTCACTTCTCAGTTTTGGCCTTCTCGGGCGATATCGATCAAGACTGTGTCAAGTCATTGTCGATGATCTTTGATGCGATATTAGAGGATGAGAAAGATAAGTTAATAATTTTAGATTTTAAGAGCGTTGAGTATGTTTCTCCAAAAATTTATAACGAAATTTTTAGGTTATTCAAGTCAGCTGAAGAGAAGTCAATTTTAATATATACAATTAATGCACGCTCTAAACTTGTTAGAGAACTCAAGAGTGATTATGTTGATGAGCGTTTCAACTTTACTGATTCGATTTCAAAAAGACTACAAGAGCTAAATCTTAAAAAGAAAAGAATTGAATTAGACGTAAACTTTGTAAACCCTTTTATTCAAGCGGCAATTGATACTTTTGGTGTTCAGGCGAATTTAAAAGTATTGCCAGGAAAAGTTTCCAAAGCAAAAGATTTTGAAAGCTATGAAATTGGGTTAATTGGTTCCATTGATGTTCAAAATGAGCAATTTAATGGAAGGCTTCTTATTTGTTTCCCAGATATTGTTTTCATCAATATTTATAACCAAATTTTTGGTGAAGACTATACTGAGCTTAACGACGATGTGAAGGATGCAATTGCAGAGTTTACAAATATTACCTTAGGACAAGCAAAGGCCAATTTGAATCAAAATAGAGGAATTGTTATTGATCGTGCAATTCCATCGGTTTTACTTAGAGAGAACTTTTCTGAGATTGATTTAGGTAAATATGAGTCTCTTATGATTCCACTTGCGACAAAAATGGGCTCTTTTTATATCTACATTCTACTAGGGTCAAATGAATAATTAAGTACTTGTAAAAAGACGAACATGATCAATGTCATGAAACTAAGATTATTTATAGAAATTTACAGTAAGCCTCTAAAAACATTAATTAAATAAAAATATTGTCCGAATAATGAAGAGATATTAACACAAAAGACAAGATGTGATTATGGATGAGTTTGAATTAGAATTAAAGATGGATTTCCTTGAAGAAGCAGTACAGCTTCTTGAAGACTGTGAAGAATCTTTCCTAGAATTAGAATCTGGTGTCGATAATACAGATGAGCATATTGATAAAATCTTTCGACTCGCTCACAACCTAAAAGGAACATCAAGAGCAGTTGAGTTCAGTGATGTTGCAGAGTTTACTCACGAGATGGAGGAACTCATCCTAAAGGTTAAGAAGGGTGAGGTTGATATCTGTGCTGATGTTATTGATGTTTTCCTCAAGTGTTCTGACCATTTAAATAATATGATCTCTGCTCTTAGAGATGATATTGATGCTAAGTTTAATTCAGACGATATTATCCAGTTAATTAAAGATGTCTCTAGTGCTGATGTTGAGCATGATGATCTTAGAATCTCAAATATTCCTGATGAAGCAGAGTTTGAAGCTAGTGCACACGAAGAAGAACAAGAAGAACAAGACGAAGAAGAACAAGACGATTTCGAAGACCAGGAATTACAAGGTATCCTCGATAATGAGGAATCTGTAAGTTTTGAAGAAGAAGTCGTTGCTGAATCGCGCCCAAGTGAATCAGATATCAGTGACCTCGATCGTATGTTATATGGAGAGTCTTTTGATTCAACAGAAGAAGTTAAGCCTGTTGAAGTGGCCGCTGTTGCAAGTGGACCAAATGATCTCGATGCACTTATGAATGAGTCGGCTTCTCCAAAAGAAGCTCCTGTAGCAGATAATGTTGTAAGTTTAGAAACTGCTGCAAAAAAAGAAGAAAAGAAGCCTGCTGTTGCTGCTGCACCAAAGAAGCCAGCAAAACCAGAAGAGACGATTCGTATTGGTATCAGTCGTGTTGAAAAGCTTAATAACTATGTTGGAGAGCTTGTTATTCTACAAACTGTACTTAGTGAATGTAATGATCTCGTAGCTGATGAGCATGTTAGAAAAAGTGTTAGTCACTTATCAAAGATTACCAAAGAAATTCAAGATATTTCAATGAAGATGAGAATGGTTCCGCTTAAGACGACATTTTCAAAACTTCAAAGAATTGTAAGAGATACTTCAAAAGCACTTGGTAAGAAAGTTAATCTTACTATTGTTGGAGAGGAGACAGAAGTTGATAAGAATATTCTTGAGCAACTTTCGGATCCTTTAGTACACATCGTAAGAAACGCTGTTGACCACGGGCTTGAAAAGAGTGTTGAAGATCGAAAAGCTGTTGGAAAGTCCGATGCTGGAGAGATCCAAATTAAGGCATATCACGAAGGGAATAGCCTTGTTATTGAAGTTGTAGATGATGGTAAGGGAATCGATCCTGATATTATAAAGAATAAGGCCATTGAAAAGGGCGTTATTAAGAATGCTGACAAATTAAGTGATCAAGATGCGATTAACTTAATTTTTGCACCAGGCTTTTCAACAAAAGAAGCGGTAAGTGAAATTTCAGGCCGTGGAGTTGGAATGGATGTTGTTAAAAAGAATATCCAAGATATTTCAGGGGCCGTTGAAGTTAAATCTGAAGTAGGCTCAGGTTCTGCCTTTAGAATTAAGCTTCCTCTGACAATGGCAATTATCGAAGGAATGGTGACAAGAGTTAGTGACGAAAACTATGTCGTCCCACTGAATCTAGTTCACGAAACAGTTTCTGTTACAGAAGAAAATTATAAGAAAGTAAATAATGTTGGTGGCTGTATTGTTCTAAGAGGACAAGTTCTACCTGCATTTAGGCTAAGTAAACTTTTAAAACATAATGTTAAAGAGCCTTCGGTAAATGAGATTGCTCTTGTTGTAAGAACTGAAGATATGGATTTTGCAATCGTAGTCGATGATGTTCTTAGACGTCAGCAAGTTGTTATCAAGAGTCTTGGGAATGATATTAAGAATACTCAAGGTTTTATGGGAAGTTCGATTCTTGGAAATGGACGACCAGCTCTAATCTTAGATTTAAAAGAACTTGTTGTTAATAAAGTAAGTAAAACGAAAGGCCAAAGACCAGTAAGTAACGCGGCATAATTAAAATATATAACTTGATATGTGGGGATAATATGGAAAATGAAACAACTGATGTAACAAAAAGATACCTAGAGTTTAAACTTGGAGATGAGCACTATGCAATTCCACTTCTGCAAGTTAGAGAGCTAATCTCTGTTCCTGAAACAACTAATGTACCTTTTAGTCCAACTTATTATGTAGGGATCATGAACCTACGTGGACAGGTTATTTCAATTATTGATCTACGTACTCGTTTAGGTGTTAAGCCAGCTGAATCAAATGAAGAAGCAGTTATTATTGTGGAATTTGGACAGCTTTGCTTAGGGATTGTTGTGGATAATATTTGTAAGGTTCTTTCAGTAGATGAAGAACAAATTCAAGAAGTCGCTTCAGTTGAAACAAAAAAACGTGATCGTCTTAATAGAGTATACCGCAATAACGAGGCATTAATTCAGCTAGTTGACCTAGAGTCAATTTTAAACATCGATGAAATTAATGGCCTTGTAAAGAAAGCAGCTTAGTAGAGAGTGGTGCCTAATGCACCGGGGGATAATAATGAAACAGACAAGAATGTCAATGAACAAAAAAACGATTCTAAGTTTTCTTGGTATCTTTACAATGTTTGGTATAGGACTGGCCATTTCAATTTACTCTTACTATGGACTCGTAGAGAGTTTAAAGCATACAGTGCAAAATGATCTTCGAATGAAAGATTCGATGAGAACGATTGCAGCTAATCTTGCAGTGCAAATTTCTAATGAAAAGCAGTATATGATTTCACAAAACCCTGCTGAAGTGAAACGCTTTGTTGAACTAGAAAAAATTAACGATGAGATTTTTGAGGGGATGAAGAACTTAAAAATTGATTATTCTGATGAAATCAGTTGGGATGATCTGACAAAGCATTATGGGCTATACTCAAAAAACTTTGATCACACTCGTAGTGTATTAAAAACTGAAGGTGACTCTAAGAATGGTTTAAGAGGTGAATTACGTAGCTATGCTCACGATATTGAATCTAAGATCAAAAAATATGACTTAAACCCAAGTTTTATGGTTTCTCTTTTAACGCTTCGTCGTCATGAAAAAGACTTTCTTTTAAGAAGAACAAAGAAATATGTAGATAAAGCAAAAGTAGAAGGTCAAAAAATAAAAAAAGAGTTAGTTGCACGAAAGTATAAGCAATATGTTTATAACGATGTAAGTAAGTCTGTTGATAATTATGTAAAGACATTTAATAAGCTGTATGCAAATCAACTAACACTTGAGAAGCATATGGCCGTAGCAGTTAAAGAGTCAACGAATATTATTCAATTAATTCAAAAAGATGTTTCCTTAATTGATAGAAAAACAGGTGAGAAAATTGAAGCAACTACTGCTCTTGAAGAGAAGATTAGCTTCTATATCCCAATTCTTTTTGCAATTATTGCAGCTTTTGCATACGGATTTCAATACAACTTCTCTAAGTCAATTAAGAAGATCATTGGCCTTAGTGAGAGACTTCGTGACTCATCACAAGTTACTGAAAAGTCTTCAACTAATATGAGCATGGCCTCATCAAAAGTGTCATCATCTGTAACTCAACAGGCAAGCGCTATTCAAGAAACAGTAGCGACCCTTAATGAGATTACTGCAATGGTAAATAAGAGTGTTGAGAATGCTAAGGTATCAAGCCAGAAAGCAGACGAGTCTCAACGTGTTGCCCTTCAAGGGAAGAGCGCTGTTAATGAAATGGTTGAGGCCATTGGACAAATTAACGGCAATAACGAAGATATTATGAAAGAGATGAATCGCAATAACGAAGAAATCGTAAAGATTGTCGATGTTATTAATGAAATCTCTGAAAAGACTAAAGTTATCAACGATATTGTATTCCAAACAAAGCTTCTCTCTTTTAACGCTTCAGTAGAGGCGGCCAGAGCTGGTGAGCATGGTAAGGGATTCGCAGTTGTTGCAGAGGAAGTAGGAAACCTTGCTCAAATGAGTGGGAATGCTGCTCTTGAGATTGAAGAGCTACTTGGTGGATCAATTAAAAAGGTTCAATCAATCGTTGATGAAACTCAAGTGAATGTAAAAAAACTTATTTCTGAAGCACAGACAAGTATCACTAAAGGTGTGGATGTTTCTGAAAACTGTGGAAAGATCCTAGATAGTGTTGTTGAAAATGTTGATGCTGTAACAAAAATGATGACTGAGATCTCAACTGCTTCTGAAGAGCAAGCTGAAGGAATTAATAATATTTCGGATGCAATGAATGAGCTTGATGAAGTAACACATACTAACTCGACAATTGCACAAGAAACATCTGGCTTTGCAGAAAGTTTATCTGAGCAGACGTCAATTCTAAATGGGATTGTTGAAGAGCTTGAAAGTGAGGTCTTAGGTAAGATTCAAAACCTTTCAGTTGATAGAAATGCATTAATCGATTCGATCTCATCGACACCAGTTAAGTCTCATACTGTAGCGAAGAAAGAGGTTGTTGAAGACTTTCCTGTCTTTGAAAAGACACCGGTTGCTGAAGTTGTAAAACGCGAGCCTGCTAAGGTCGTTGCGAAGGCTGGGCCAGTAGCTGATGATATGGGATTTGATGATCCAGTACTAGAAGTGGATTCTGATGAATACCCAAGTGAGAACGATGCTAGGTTTGATAAGGCCGTTTAAAAATAATTAATTTAAATTAGGAAGAGATTGAATGAGTAATCTTGCTAGAAGTTATATTGAAATAGCTCAAATGATGTCACAGGAGACAGGGACACACTTTACAGCGCAAAATGATGCAATGGTAAAGTCCCGTATTGACAAGAGAATTGTCGAGCTTCGTTTAAAAGATGCTGATGAGTACTTAACGTTAATTAAATCTCCGGGTAATCAGGAAAAGACTGAGCTAATATCACTTCTGACAACGCACTACACGTTCTTTATGAGAGAGAGAAATCAATTTGATTTTATCATCAAGTCCCTTCCTAAGATGGTTGAACGAGTAAAAAATAGTGGGCGTGACACATTAAAGATTTGGTGTGCGGCCTGTAGCAAGGGTGATGAAGTTTATAGTCTTGCTATGATTCTTAAAAAACATATCAAAGAGATTGATCCTAGCTTTAAATTTGAAATTATTGCTACTGACATTTGTGAGAAATCAATTAAGCACGCAAAGAAAGGTGTTTATTACTGGAAAGAACTTCAGAAGGTTCCTAAGGAATATCTCGAAGGCAACTGGTATCGAGGCAGCGGCGAGATCGCACCCTTTGTTAAAGTCAGTGATGATCTTAAAAAATTTTGTAAATTTAAGGTTCATAATTTAATAGATCAAAATAGTCCTGAGTATCGTGACAAATACGACCTGATTCTATGTCGTAATGTCTTTATCTACTTTAATGAAGAACAAATTGATAAAGTTATCAAAAAGTTCTCAAACTGTGTCACAAATAAGGGATATCTTTTAATTGGGATTTCTGAAACCCTAAGACGACATGAAGGCTTCCAAAGTCTTGGTCAGTCAATTTATTTTAAGACAAATCATGAAACAAAAAGAAGTCTTAGAGTGAAAGAAGCTCAGGTGAAGAAGATTCTCATTATCGATGACTCTGGTACTGTAAGAAAGCTAATTAAGAAGTGTCTTACTGGTGATCCAGGCTATGAGGTCGTAGGTGAAGCTGTCGACGGACAAGATGGATTAGAAAAGATTAAAGCACTTAAGCCAGACGTTATTACCTTAGATATTAATATGCCAAAAATGAGCGGGCATGACGTTCTTAAAAATCTACCAAAGGATCAGTCGCTACAGGCGATCATGATTAGTTCTGTAAGCAAGAGCGATGGTGATATCGTAATGAGATGTCTTGAAGATGGTGCGTTTGATTATTTAAAGAAGCCATCTTTTGACGATATCTTTAAATTCAAGAAGGCCTTACTCGAAAAAATTGACCTTGCTTATCATAGTATTGTTAAGTCAAAGAGACAAAAGCTCACAAGCTGGGTTGGGTCTAATAACTTCGATTTCTCTGGAAGTCAGTTAATTACAATTGGTGCCTCAACAGGAGGGACGGAAGCGATTAAGCAACTACTAATGCGCTTCCCAAAAGAGTTTCCACCAGTTCTTATCGTTCAGCATATACCTCCAGTATTTTCGACAGCATTTGCTAATCGTCTAAACGAGTTATGTCCGTTTGACGTCGTCGAAGCAACAGACGGAGAAGAGGTAAGGCATAATACTGTCTATATTGCCCCAGGTGGAATTCATATGGGAGTTGTTGGAAAGAGTAAATTAATGATCAAGTTAGACAGTGAAACTCCGATATATTCTGGACACCGTCCAAGCGTTGACTACTTATTCGAAAATCTTGCCCAACTAAAAGGGCATCGAGTAACAGCAGCACTTCTAACGGGAATGGGAGCAGATGGGGCCAAAGGGCTTCTTAAGTTGAAAGAGAATGATACTTTTACTATTACACAAGATGAGGAGAGTTCAGTTGTTTATGGAATGCCAAAGAAAGCATTTGAATTAGGTGCTTCGTGTATTTCACTACCGCTGGATAAAATTACTGAGCAAATCTTAACGAGGGTTGCGAAGAAATAGAATTTTGAGGGAGTTTGAGGGTTATTTATGAAGGGACAATGGACAATTAAGAAACAATTAATTGCTCTATCAGCTACAATGCTTACCATTCAGCTGATTATTGCATTTGTTGGTTATCAATCATTAACATCAGTGAAGTCGCACTTGTATACAGTGTTTTCAAAAAGACTTCCAAGTATCAACAGTCTAGTACAAGCTGATCGAGACTTTCAGCAGATGCTAGTGGCCGAAAGAACACTACTTCTTGAGGGATTATCAGATAAACAGAGAAAATCTTTGGCCGATGACTACTTTACTAATAAGCAACAAGTTGTTGATCGTTTTAAAAAGTATACTGTCTTAGGTGACTCACCTAAAGAAATTGAAATTTCTAAGAAATTTAATGAAGAGTTAGAAGCTTTTGAAAAGACGGCAGCAGATAAGTTTCCTCTAGATAAAGAAGGACATCTTCGTAAGTTCACTAGAACAGAACTTATTAAAAACTCATTAGGTCCAGTGAACTCTAAGTTTGAAGGAGCTAGAGATAGCCTTGATCAACTTCAAGAGTTAATTCTTGGAATGGGTGATGAAGAATTTAAAGAAGCAGATCAGACTTACTCTGATTCAATCTTTTTAATGTCGATTATTTCAATTATTAGTTTATTTGGTTCTGTTGGGATCTGTATTTTTATGGCAAGACGAATTGATGGACGAATCAATAATATCGTTGAGTCAATTTCTAATGAAGGTCAAAACCTAGAGAATGTTTCAAATACGTTTAAGAATAAGTCTGTCGCACTAAGTTCTATTTCTGAACAACTTTCTGCGGCAGCAACAGAAACATCAAGCTCTTTACATGAGATTTCTCAAATGATTAAGAGCAATACAGATGGTTCTAATAATGTTGCTTCTCTAATTAAGAAAAGTCAGGACTTAGTAACTGATGGTGTAAAGTCTCTAGGAGATCTAGGACGTGGTGTTAAAGATGTCGATAATAGTACAACAGCACTAGCAAATACAGTTGAGAAAAGTAATAGTGAATTAAATGAAATCGTTAAAGTATTTGAAGAGATTAATGTTAAAACTCAAGTTATTAATGATATCGTTTTTCAAACTAAGCTACTTTCATTCAACGCCTCTGTTGAAGCAGCAAGAGCTGGTGAAAATGGGAAAGGCTTCTCTGTCGTGGCCGAAGAAGTAGGTAACCTTGCTAAGATGAGTGGTGAATCTGCTGATGAGATTTCAAAGCTACTTGTCGATAGCTTAAAGAAGGTTACAGATATTGTTGATATCTCAAGTCGTGATGTTAATGAATCTTTAAATATGAGTAGAGATAAAATTAATAAAAGTGTTGAGATCAGTAATCAGTGTCAAGAAGTCTTTACTCAGGTACTTAGAAATTTTGATGAAGTTTCTGCAAACTCAAATGAAGTTGCTAATGCTTCAAAAGAACAGCTAATTGGTGTTGAAGAAGTAAGTAAGGCGATGCAAGAAATTTCAAGTTCTGCAAGCTTAACAAGTCAATCAGCACATGACTTAAATGCTGCCTCAACTGAGCTAAGCCAATCGGTTAATCATATTGGTGAGGATATCACAGATCTAAAAGGGTTAATAATTGCTCAAATAAAGTCTGCGAGACGTGCAGTTAATAATGTCGTTAATTTTCATAAGACTAAAAGAGAAACTGAGACAAAGAAAGCAGCATAAAGTTTTAAATATCTTAAATAGAAGAAGGGCACATTTGTTGTGCCCTTTTTTTTACCATATTTTATCTAGGTTTTATGAACTCTCTATTTTATAATTAATGTAAAGAAGGGATGTTTGTATGTTGTTTTTTAGAAAGTATGTTTTAGCAGTTACTGGGCTATTCTTATGCCTGTTTTTACTCATTCATCTCTGCGGAAATTTAATACTCTTATTACCACAAGAATATGCACATTCTTTGTATAATCTTTATTCCCATACTTTGGCCGAAAATATATTTATAAAGGCCGTTTCATTTATTCTTTATTTTGCTATTGCTCTTCATACCTATATGGCCATTGTTATTACCTTAAAGAATTCTCGCTCACAGGGTGTTGAGTATGCTCTTAAGGATAATAGAGAAATCTCAACTTGGACCTCTCAAAATATGGGTTTCTTAGGCTTTTTCATTTTATTATTTATCGTTGTTCACATGGCAAATTTCTGGGCGAAAATTAAATTTGGTCTTGGAGGAAGTCTTTATCCTGACTCAAATGGATATAAAGATGTTTATCTTTTAACGACGACATTATTTAGGAATCCATTCTATGTGATCTTCTATTGTGTTTTAATGGTTCCTTTAGGAGCGCATTTAAACCATGGGCTATCAAGTGCCTTTAAAACTCTAGGCTTTTATCGTTTAAGTCATATTCGTATAATAGACTGTAGTGCAAAAATGTTCTCATACTTTATCACAATCGGTTTTGTTCTCATTCCCATTGTTATCTTCATTAGGGAGGTTATGTAATGCTAAATCCTAAAGTCCCTAAAGGAAATTTGAAGGAGAAGTGGTCTAACTATCAAGCTGAGAGCAAGCTTCTTAATCCCGCAAATCGTAAGAAAGTCTCAATCATAGTTGTCGGCTCTGGTTTGGCCGGAGCAGGAGCTGCCGCTACCCTCGGTGAACTTGGTTATAATGTTGATTGTTTCTGCTATCAAGATTCTGCTCGACGTGCACACTCTGTTGCAGCACAAGGTGGAGTAAATGCAGCAAAGAATTATCAACATGATGGTGATAGTGTTTGGAGAATGTTCTACGATACTTTAAAGGGTGGTGACTTTCGTTCTCGAGAGGCCAATGTCTATCGTTTAGCTGAATTGTCGGCCCCTCTTATCGATCACTTTACCCAGCAAGGTGTTCCCTTCGCTAGAGAGTATGGTGGTGTTTTAACTAATCGTAGTTTTGGTGGAGTTCAAGTTCAACGAACATTCTATGCCAGAGGTCAAACCGGTCAACAGCTTCTTTTGGCCGCTTATTCTCAACTTTCAAAAATGGTCAAAGCAGGAAATGTTAAGATGTATCCACGTACAGAGATGCTTGATCTCGTTGTTATCGATGGGAAGGCCAAAGGGATTATCACAAGAAACTTAGAGTCAGGTGAAATTAAGAAGTTTATGGCAAATGCTGTCGTTCTCGCAACCGGTGGTTACTCACGAGTTTTTAGGCTTTCTACACTTGCTATTGGTTGTAATGGGTCTGCTATATGGGCCGCTCATAAAAAAGGTGCTTTCTTTGCTGCTCCAAGCTTTACACAAATTCATCCTACCGCCTTACCGCAGTCAAGTGAGTTACAATCAAAACTTACTCTTATGTCAGAGTCTTTACGAAATGATGGACGAATTTGGGTTCCTAAGAAAGCAGGGGATAGTCGCGATGCAAATGATATCCCAGAAGAAGACAGAGATTATTATTTAGAGAGAAAGTATCCAAGTTTTGGAAACTTGGCACCGAGAGATATTTCTTCACGTTCAGCTAAGGAACAAATAGATGCTGGCCACGGAGTTGGGGCCTTAAAGAATGCTGTTTATTTAGATTTTAAGCATGCGATTGAAAGGCTCGGAGTTGACGTTATTAAAGATCGCTACGGTAATCTCTTTCAAATGTATGAGAAGATTACAGGCATCAATGCTTATAAAGAGCCGATGAAGATTTCTCCTGCTGCTCACTTCTCAATGGGCGGACTATGGGTCGATTACGAATTAATGACTACTATTCCAGGGCTCTATGCAGTGGGGGAGTGTAACTATTCAGATCATGGAGCAAATCGCCTCGGAGCAAATTCATTATTACAAGCGAGTATTGATGGCTACTTTATTCTGCCAAACACAATCAATAATTATCTTGCAGATGAAATGAAGAGTGAGCAACCGGATATTTCTCATGATGAGTTTGATCGATGTATCGAGAAGGTATCAGAAAGAATTAAGAAACTACTAATGATTGATGGAGTGAAAACTGTCGATCATTATCACAGAGAACTTGGGAAAATAATGTGGCAAGAATGTGCCATGAGTAGAAACCGTAGTGGTTTAGAAAAGGCAATTTCTCAAATTAGAGATTTAAAAGAAGAGTTTTGGAAGAATGTTAAAGTAACTGGTGCTAATGAGGAGCTAAATCCAGAGCTCGAAAAGGCGCTACGCTTGGCCGACTTTCTTGAACTTGGCGAATTGATGTGTGTGGATGCCCTTCAAAGGGAAGAGTCATGTGGAGCACATTTCAGGGAAGAATTTCAAAGCTCTGAAGGTGAAGCCGTTCGTAATGATGATGACTATAGTTATGTGTCGGCCTGGGAATATAATGATGGAGACTATCGACTGCATCGTGAAGAACTTGAGTTTGAATATATACAACCAACGATTAGATCATATAAGTAGGTAATAATGAAAGTAACTTTTAAGATTTGGCGTCAAGAAAATTCAAAGTCAGAAGGACAATTTGTCGAGTATGAGCTTGATAACGTTACTGAAGATATGTCCTTTTTAGAGGCCCTCGATATGTTAAATGAAAGTCTCGTTTTAAAAGGCGAGAAGGTTATTGCATATGATTATGATTGTCGTGAGGGGATCTGTGGCCAGTGTGGAGTTTTTATCAATGGTAGAGCTCATGGGCCACATGCTAATACAACAACTTGCCAATTACATATGAGAAGTTTTACTGATGATGTAGTAATTGTTGTCGAGCCATGGAGAGCAAAGTCATTTCCGGTTGTAAAGGATTTAGTTGTCGATAGAAGTGCTCTTGATCGCATTATTGAAAGTGGTGGTTATATCACTGCTAAAACAGGAACTGCTCCTGAAGCTAACTCAATTTTAATTGGAAAAGAAGTTGCTGACCTATCAATGGACTCAGCCGCTTGTATTGGGTGTGGAGCTTGTATCGCAACTTGTAAGAATTCATCCGCTGCTCTTTTTACCTCAGCGAAATTAACTCACCTAAACCTCCTCCCCCAGGGAAAGGTTGAAGAAGGTAGAAGAACACTGGCAATGACGAAGCAAATGGAGTTAGAGGAATTTGGTCACTGCTCTTTTACTGGTGCATGTGAAATTGAATGTCCTGAAGGAATTTCAATCTCAAATATTGCGAGGATGAATTTTAATCTTTTAAAAGCTAAGGTCTTAAAATAGTCCAAGTAGCTTCCACCAGGTACCGCCAATAATCATCCAGATTAAGATATTTATGATGGAAATAAGAAATCCCATCTTCCACCAGTCCGATAGCTCAACATATCCTGAGCCAAAGAAGACTGGGGCAGGTCCTGACCCATAGTGTGTTAGTGAACCAAAGAGGTTTGAGAAAAAACCAAGAGTTATTGCCATTAAGTAGGGAGGCACCCCTACTTGCACTCCGACTCCTATAAAGACTGCTGCCATTGCTGTGACGTGGGCCGTGGCCGATGCAAAGAAATAGTGCGAGTAGAAGTAAATCCCTGCTAAAATGGGAAAGGCAAGTGTCCAAGTGAGAGCAGACACTTCCATTGCCACATACTTACTAAACCACGGGACAAAGCCAAACTTATTTAAGTAGTCGGCCATCATGACAAGGACACCAAACCAAATTAGCGTATCCCAAGCTCCCTTTTCTGACTTGATGTCATCCCAATTTAATACGCCAGTAATAAGAAGAATCGATAGGCCCCCAAAGGCAGTTGTTGTTGCATTTATTTTCAATGTACTGCCTAAGATCCAAAAAGTGATAAGGAAAATAAAAGTCGCTATCATAATCCATTCTTGCTTGCTCATGCGACCCATTTCTTCAAGTTTCATTTTTGCAATTTCTTGTGCACCAGGAGTTTCTTTTATTGTTGGTGGATAAACAAAGTAGATAGCTAGAGGAACAATAATTAAGGAAACAATACCTGGTACAATGGCAGCAAGGGCCCAACCTCCCCATGTTATCTTGACTCCATTATCTGCGGCAAATTGTTGGATAAGTGGATTGGCCGCCATTGAAGTAATAAACATTGCAGACGTCACCATGCAAACTTGAAAGCAACTAAGAGTTAAGTAGTGTCCAATTTTACGATTGGTAGGATCGTTGGGTTTCGAATCATAGCTGAGGCTTAAAGACTTCATGATTGGAAAAATAATTCCTCCACCTCTTGCTGTATTAGAAGGTGTTGCAGGTGCAAGAATCAAGTCACTTATTGCTAGGCCGTAAGCAAGGCCTAGTGTTCTTCTTCCAAGTAGGTAGACGAAGTAGTAGGCAATACGAGATCCAAGTCTTGTTTTGACAAAGCCTTGTGCAATAAAAAAGGCCGTAACAATTAACCATATGGTGCTATTGGAAAAGCCTGTCAGGGCCTCACCCTTTATCTTAAGTGTCTGTGTCAGTAGACCTATTGAAAGTCCCGCTATACACATCGATCCCATGGGCATGGCCTTAATGATAATTCCTAAAATCGTACTTAAGAATATGGCAAAGAGATGCCATGCTTTTGGTTCAAGGCCGTCCGGTATCGATCGACTCCAAATGAATGCACCAATTGCAATAACGCAAATAAGCCTAATGATTTTTACTTCATATTTCATGATAGCTTTCCCTTTTAAATAAATTAATTTTAATGGTGATGATGAGAATGTTGCAATTTAAGAAAAAATTTAAGAAGATGCGGTCATGGAAATTACATCATATCATGCACATTTATATTACGATGAATCGACTTATGAGAAGGCCTTACAGGTTATAGAGAAAGTTAAGACTTTAGATTATGTTCAAGTCGGAAGAGCGCACCAGAAAGAGGTTGGGCCACACCCGCGTTGGAGCTGTCAGTTTCTTTTTGCCGCGGATAAATTAAACGAGATGATTCCTTGGTTACTTGAAAATAGAGATGACTTAACTGTTTTTACACATGCTAATACGGGAAATGATTATCTTGATCATACTCAAAATACTCTGTGGATGGGTGAAATTTTAGACCTTAAATTAGATATCTTTAAATAGATCAAGAAAACACTAAATACGACAAGTTGATTTATGTCATAAAATCACAAAGCTGATGTAAATCATGTTGCGCCCTGCGTAGGTTGCTATACTTATTAGAAGTTTAGTTATTACTGCAGGGGTAAAGTAAGTGAGTAAAGTTTCAAATTTTAAAGAGCAAGTCGATAAGCTTGTTTCTTTTCATCAACAAATTCGTACAGAATTTAAAAGTCTAATTATTTTATCGCAGGCAGTAGGGGAATCTTCAAAAGATAGGCCAGGGGCCCCTCGTGGGATCTCAGAATTTCTATTAAGATTTTGGATAACCCTTGAAGCAGATATGCAAAATGAAGAAAGGTATATTTTCCCTTTAATACTTAGGGGAAATTGTAGTGATGCATATGAGTATATTAAAGAAATGACTCAAGAGCATATGGAACAAGAGGAAGAACTTAGAGGCCTGATTAAAATGGTACAAGATTATGAGCTTCAAGAAAAGACTTGTCCTGAATGGGAAGGCCTTTATAAGAAAGTAAGGAAGGCCGTTGATAATCTCTGTAGGCATATGAATTACGAAAATGAAGTTATGTATTCATTTCTTTCAAATTATGAAAATAGAAATGGTGCCGCTATCTAGAAAAGTACAACACCAAACTCTTGAAGAATCAATTTCACTGTAGGTGAAATTGACTTCTTTGACGGCGTTACTGCCCAAATTGGAATTGACTGATTTGTGTACTCACTAAGCAAAGGCAGTAAAGTCTTATTTCTAATATGATCTAAAACATAGACAGCCGGAAGTTTACAAATGCCTAGGCCTTGTAAGGCAGCATTCATTTGAGCACGTCCATTAGAACTTTTAAAATTCCCTTTAATTTTTATACTTTCTTTTTGGCCATCATTGGAAAATTGCCAAGTATCGTTATTTCCAATTAGACAATTGTGGGAGTTAAGATCCTTTGGTTTCTTTGGCTGTCCAAATTTATTAATATAATTTGGTGAAGCACAAACAAACTCCATACGATCAGCGATTTGAATTGCAAAGCCTTTCTTTGGTTTTTTAGAGGTTACTCGAATGGCAAGATCAAACTCATGAGAAGTAATATCAATTAACTCAGTAGAGAAAACTAATTCGGCCTCAATACCAGGATGTTTCATCATAATATTTGAGATCATCGGAGCAATGATATCCTCTCCATATGCACCGGCCAAAGAGATTCTTATTTTATCTTTAGTCGCCTCAAAACTTTCTTTAGATTGCTTAGTAAATCTTTCTATTTCTTGGATATGATTCGCACAAATTTCATAGTAATTTTTACCAAAGTCAGTAAAGTCGATGAAGCGCGTATTTCTCTTAAGGAGTGGTTGTCCTAACTTGTCCTCAAGTTCTTTAACCGCCTTGCTTAAATGTGAACGTGACACATTTAGGGCATCAGCTGCCTTTGTAAATGATCGATATTGTGCAACTTTTATAAAACTATAGATATGACTTAGGTCTTTTATTGTTTCCATATGTAAACAATTTGTCGAGTAACGTCACGATTGTCAACAATCTAAAATGGGCCTAAAATAGATCAATTAATTAACAAATACCGGAGGTACTAAATATGAAAGTAAAAGCAGCTGTTGCTTGGGGACCAAATGAGCCACTTAAAATTGAAGAAGTCGATCTAGAGGGACCAAAGAAAGGTGAAGTTCTAGTTAAGATGCATGCTACTGGTGTATGTCATACTGATGCATTTACTCTTTCGGGGGCCGATCCTGAAGGTTTATTCCCAGTTATCCTCGGTCACGAAGGTGGCGGTGTTGTTGTTGAAGTAGGTGAAGGTGTAACAAGTGTGGAAGTCGGTGATCACGTTATCCCTCTATACACTGCTGAATGTGGTGAGTGTAAGATGTGTAAGTCTGGAAAGACAAATCTATGTTCATCTGTTCGTGAAACTCAAGGTAGAGGACTTATGCCAGATGGGACAAGTCGCTTCTCTAAAGATGGAAAAATGATTCATCACTATATGGGAACTTCTACTTTTGCCGAGTACACAGTTGTTGCTGAAGTCTCTCTTGCAAAAGTAAGTAAAGAAGCTCCTCTTGATAAAGTATGTCTTCTCGGTTGTGGTGTTACAACTGGTATTGGTGCTGTTTTCAACACTGCCAAAGTAGAAGAAGGTGCAACTATTGCAGTATTTGGTATGGGAGGAATTGGTCTATCAGTTCTTCAAGGTGCAAAGATGGCCAAAGCTGGCAGAATCATTGCTATTGATATTAATGACGACAAGAAAGAAATGGCCATGAAATTTGGTGCAACAGATTTCATTAATCCAAAAAATTACGATAAGCCGATTCAAGAAGTTATTGTTGAATTAACTGACGGTGGAGTTGATTACTCATTCGAATGTGTTGGTAATGTAAATTTAATGAGATCGGCCCTTGAGTGTTGTCATAAAGGTTGGGGAGAATCAATTATTATTGGTGTTGCCGGAGCTGGACAAGAGATCAGTACTCGTCCATTCCAACTAGTAACTGGACGCGTTTGGCGTGGTAGTGCTTTTGGTGGCGTAAAAGGAAGAACAGAGCTTCCTGGTTATGTTGATCGTTATATGTCTGGTGAAATTAACCTAGATGATCTTGTAACATTTAAGTTACCATTAGAAGAGATCAATAAGGCATTTGATCTAATGCACGAAGGAAAGGCAATTAGAACTGTAATTGATTACACAATGTAGGATTATTATGAAATTTGAAAAATTGAAATCACATAAATCATTTGGTGGGGAGACGGCTTTTTGTCTTCACACTTCAAATATAACAAAGACAGAGATGAAGTTTTCATACTTCAAGCCTGCTAGTGATAAAATTGAAAATATAATTATCTGGTTATCAGGTCTAACATGTACGGAAGAAAACTTTATTACAAAAGCTGGAGCACAGGCCTATCTTGCTGATAGTAAGACAATGATTGTTTGTCCAGATACTTCTCCTCGTGGACTTGACCTACCAGGTGAACACGATAGTTACGACTTTGGCTCAGGTGCAGGCTTCTATCTCAATGCAACGACAGAAGGTTATAAAGATCATTATAAGATGTATGAATATATCGTTAGTGAATTTATACCAATGCTTAAAGAGTCTTATGGTGATGTGAGATTTTCTATTACTGGACACTCAATGGGAGGACATGGAGCACTTGTTATAGGCCTAAATAACCCAGAGTTATTTCATGCTATCTCTGCATTTTCTCCAATTGTTAATCCTACTCAAGTTCCTTGGGGAAAGAAAGCTTTTGCAGGCTATCTCGGAGATAATAAAGAAGATTGGAAACAATACGATGCTTGTGAACTAATTAGAAGTGGGAAAACTCACTCTAAAAAGATCTTAATAGAACAAGGTCTTGCTGACGAATTCTTTGAAGAACAGTTAAAAACTAAGAATTTCGAGAATGTTTGCGCTGATTTTAATCAGGAATTAGTTGTTAATTACCGTGAAGGTTATGATCATAGTTACTACTTCATCGCTTCTTTTATCGAAGATCATCTAAAACACTTAATTTCTTAAGATATTAGTTTAAGAGAGGGCCTTCGGGCCCTTTTTTGTTTACTTTAGTTTTGAATTTGAGTGAATTGTCGATATAATTATCCTCATGGATAAAATGAAACTAAGATTTTATGGCGCGACATCTACTGTCACTGGTTCTAAAACCTTTCTAACAATTAATCGTAAGAATATTCTTATTGATAGTGGAATGTTTCAAGGTGGAAAAGACTCTAATAAGTTAAATAGTAAACTTCCTGATTTTGATATTGCGGAAATTGATTCGATCTTCCTTACTCATGCTCACTATGATCACTCTGGTTATCTTCCTGTATTAGTAAAAAATGGATTCAGGGGAAAGATATATTGTACAGAAGTGACGAAGAAGATTGTTGAAATAATTCTAAGGGATTCAGCTAATATTCAAGAAAATGATTTCAAAGAAAAGAAAATAAGTGAAGTTCTTTATGATTTAGATGATGTCGATAAAACCATGACTCACTTTAGAGTGGTTGAGAAAGGCAAATGGCTAGGTGAGGACTTTCGCTATATCTTTGAAGAGGCCGGCCATATCTTAGGGGCCACTAGTATTACTTTTGATAATGGTGATTCTAAGATTTGTTTTTCTGGTGATGTTGGACGTAAGGATGACTTGATTCACCTGCCACCACATAAGGAAACAGAGGCCGACTATCTCGTTATTGAATCGACTTATGGAGATCGTCTTCATAAGAAAGTAGATACGCAATCGGTACTAAAAAAACATATTAAAAGAATCATCTCGACACAAGGTGTGCTTTTGGTCCCTGCCTTTGCAGTGGCCCGAACGCAAGTCATTATCTATGAGCTATTTGAGCTTTTTGAAAAATATCCTGAAATTGAAATTCCTATCTATCTCGACACTCCGATGGGGGTGCGAGTAACTAGGTTATATATGCAAGAAGCTGAGAAGTTAAAAGTTGATTCAAAGCGCTTTATCGATGCCATGAAAAAGGTTCGTTTTGTTGAATATAGTAGTGATTCAAAGAAACTTGCACGAGCGAAAAAGCCATTTATTTTAATCAGTTCTTCCGGAATGATTAGCGGTGGTAAAATTTTAAAGTATATGGATATGTACGCAAAACATGAAAATAACACTGTTCTCATCACTGGCTTTCAAGGAGAGGGAACTATTGGGCGTAAACTTGTGGATGATGAAAGAGAGATTTACCTCTTAGGTCACACGATGAATGTTAGAGCACATATTGAAAAACTGGAATCTGTTTCGGCCCATGCCGATCGCGATGAATTATTAGATTATATTAAAAACTCAGGAACTAGTTTAAAGAAAGTTTTTGTTAATCACGGTGAAGAGCCTGTTGTCGAAAACTTTGTAAAGACTATTCAAGAGAGCTTAGGATTTGAGGCCGTCAATGTTGAAGATGGTATCGATTATATTTTGGGGGAATAATGAAAATTGTTGTTACTGGTGGTCCTGGTGGAGGAAAAACTACAGCGCTTGATCTTTTTAAAAGAGAGTTAGTAGAAAATATTGTTGTTGTTCCTGAAGCTGCAACTTCTGTTTTTCAAAGTGGTGTTGCTAGAGATAAGAGACCTGAAGTTGTAAAAGATATTCAAAAAATGATCTATGACTATCAAGTGAATCTAGAATCAATATATGAGAAACAGAATCCTGATAAGATTTTACTCTGTGACCGTGGAACCCTTGATGGAATGGCCTATTGGCCAGATGAATGTGGATCATTCTTTGATAAAATCAATTCAACTTATGATCACGAACTAAATCGTTATGACGCCGTTATTTTTTTTGAAACTGGTGCAAACTCTGGTGGTGATATCACGAGTAATAATATCTATCGTAGTGAAACAAATCGTCAGGCAATTGAATTAGATCATAAGCTAAAAGAGATTTGGTCTGTTCATCCGAACTTTTACTTTGTTGATAGCAAAAAGTCATTTATGGATAAAATCATAAGTGGTGTTGAGATTTTGAAAACAGTTGTTAAATAATGAAAAGCACGAAAAAGAGCAAGAAAGCTAAGAAATTAAAATTTATCGTTCAAAAGGTGAATCGTACTTTTGAAGAATTTGATAAGAAAAAGTTTAAGAAAAGCTTAGAGGCGGCCGGGGTTTCTGAAGAAGCTACTCAAGAAATTGTTAAGAAGATCTCAGAAGAGTTGGACCCATTTTCAACAACTAATGCCATCCACCAGAAGACTTATCAAGCTCTGAGGAAGAGGTCTAAATTAGATGCAGCTAATTATAATATCAAAAGGGCCATCTATAAATTAGGGCCTACAGGTTATCCTTTTGAAATACTTTGTGCTGAGATGTTAAAATCGAAAGGTTATAAAACAAAAGTTTCTGTTATTAAGAAAGGTAAGTTTGTTAGCCATGAGGTTGATGTTGTTGCAACTAGGCCTGACGGTGATATTTACTGTGAATGTAAATTTCATAATCGAAAGTATTATAAAAATGATGTGAAGATACCTCTTTATGTTCATGCCCGCTACTTAGATATTAAAGAGGCCAATCCTGAATTGAATTTTAAATATGCTCTAATCTCAAATACACAATTCTCAGAAGATGCAATTAAGTATGCTAAGGGTGTAGACCTACTTCTCTTTTCAATGAATTACCCAAAGAAGAATACATTCTGTCATTTAATCCAGCGCTATCGAATTTATCCTATTACTGTCTTGTCTACCCTTAGAGCACGAGAAAAAAAGCAATTATTGGACAAGGGAATTGTTATTATTAAGCATATTAATCGGGCGTGCCTGAAGGCATTGAACTTAAATGATAGCGAAATCCGAAAGGTTCTCAAGGAAGTTAAAGTTCTAATGAACAAAGAGTAAACCTCTTATTTAACTCAGTTAAGTACTTGAAAGTACGCAATTTCAGCTGTTTATCTTTAGTAATAATTACAGCATAACTCTTATTTTCTAATTATCGTTCATAAAACTGGCATAATCGCGCTATGCGTAATTTTGGAGGAAGATAATTATGAAAAGAGTAATGTCTACATTTCTGTCGTCACTTTTATTGGTCACATCAGTTAGTGCGACGGCCGGTGATTTTGAGAATTATGTAAAAACCTTAAAGTATAGCAAGCTCGACTCTAAGCTTGGTGGAGATATTAAGAATATTGTTACTCGCAATAAGCTTCCACTTACTCGTCCAGAGTTTTGTCCTTTAAATAATACGCGCTCTTATGAAGAGGCCCTAAGTAGCCTAAAGGCAATTGTTACAGTTTTCAAAGACGATTGTTTTGATGGAAACGAATCCTTAATTGAGCAAGTGCTTAATAGTTCAAATGAACTTGAAGAGGAATTAAATAAGTTAAAAGAAGAACAGGGGAAAGAAACAGTTGATGTGATTCCTTCTGCTGATGAAGTTGATATCAATGGTATTCCTCTAATGCAGGTTATGAATGGAGTAAACACACTCTTTTCAAATAATAAGTGTTCAAGCCTTGATCGTACTTCTTTCCTAGAACGCTCTGCTGATGTTATTCAGACATTTTCACAATTCGGTCTCTATTCTCCATCTGGTGTAACAGTTGCTTATGGTGGTTTAGCAGTCGCTTCAATTCTAAGATTTGTGAATAATATTTTTAATGACCGTTTCCAGTTTGAAAACGAAGAAGATATCAATACTTTCGTTAAACTTAATTGTGCATACTATGATGTTAGAAACCAAGTAAAAGCACTTGAGGTTTTTGATATTGATACTGATAGACACTATACAGACAAAGAAATATCAAAGGCACTTGTTGCTCAAGTGAAGAAAGAGCTAGAGTCACTGAAGAAAGCTAAAGACAGTGTTGAAGTCGAGTTCGAAAAGATCAAGGAAGCTGAAGTTGCTAAAGTTGATGCTGACGTTGAGAAGCTAATTGCTGGTCTATATGAAAAAATGAAAAGTCCTCTTTCTGATAAGCCGGGAAAATCAGCTACATATCAACAAGCTGAAATCCTTGGAGAGCTTGCTTACTCTAAACCACTACTAGAAGAGTACTTAGATGAATATATCGCAGAATCTCAAGGTGCGGATCGTTTCTTAAATATGCTATTTAAGCAGAAGTTAAGTAAGCTAGACAATGCAATGGAGTTAATGGAGTTAAGTGTAAAGGATTTCAATCAGCAATTTCTTACAGATATGGCCAGCTCATTTAATCGTGTTCTAAACAATATTGAAGAAAAGAGAAAAAAGGCCCGTGATAACTTCGATGATACTTATATGATTTCACTTGGTGAAGAAAGTATCTCAGTTAAAGAGTATAAAGAACTTCTAAAGAGTGATGATCTTAAAAAGAGAGAAAAGGGAATTACTGACGCTTATAATGCAATTGCAGAAGTTGATAATCGTTTAGCGGCCATTATTGCAAAGAAAGAGTATTCTTCTGAAGATTCAAAAGATGGTGACCTTAGAGAAATTATTAAGTCTCTTGATATCGTTCGCAATCACGTCTATGGAAAGTATGGACGTGAGTTCTTAGATAAGATGAGAAGTCTTTCAGAAGAGCAAAATAAAAACTTTAATCAAAAGTATAAAGACCTAGAAAAGAATTACGAAATCACTAATTCTGGTGACTCAGCAGATCTTGGCGAAGATGCACAATTAAATGCTTGTGTTGATGTACAGACAACGAGAGAGATTTGGGTTTATGCTCAAAAGCTTTCTGAGCTTGGTTATGACTTCATTGCAACAAATAACGATATCTTTGGTGATGCAGACAATGCTGATAGAAAGAGAATTAAGTCACATAATGATTCGGCCATCCTTGCTCGTCGTATTATCACAGCAAGAAACTACCTAAAGAAGATTGCAATGCAAAGAGAGCTTGGGCGTGAAGATGTTGAAGTTGAAGGAAAGAAATACTCTCTTACAGAAGCAGAAGGTGTTGTTCGTAATATTGAATTTTATGGGAAGAGTCTTACGCTAGAAGAAGCGCAGGACTACCTTGATAATAAATTTGGGCAAAAGGGATTAAGAGGAGATCGACTTGGTCAGATTATGATGGAAATCATTAATAATCGTGACAAAACAGTTGGGCTTCAAAAATTCTATAAAGTCCATAAATGTTCAAACCTTTCGACAATTTCAAGATAATTAGGGGCCAGCATTAGCTGGCCTTTTTTTATATGTATTTTATTTAGGGTGTCTTGTTTAACTGTTCTTGCGTGCTATAAGTCACAAAATATTATTAATACTTAAATCAGGAGATAATTGATGAAATCAATGATCATAGCTCTAATTTCACTAGTATCAGTAAATGTTATGGCAAAGTCTGTAACAAAGAATTTAACTAATGAAGAAACTCAACTTGTCGTTAATCTTGCTAACCAATATAAAGTTGAGCTTCAAGTAAGTGGCCCATGTACTAAGGTTGAATTTAATATTATCGATAGTATTAAAGGATACAATCCAGCTGTATGGAGCTTAAATGCAGGCTATATGACTTATCTTTTAGAAGATAGTGAAGCGACTGGCCTAGTATATCTTTTTGATCGTGTCGAAGTTCCTTCGGTAATGATTAACTCATTTACACAAGTTTCAAAAGCGACAATTACTGGTTCTTCTTGTGGATTTAATCCTTACAAGTGGACTATCTCATTTGATGATTTAGAGTAGGGGCTTGTCTTTATGCTGGCGAGACTTGGTCAGCTTCGGCTCCTGCCTTCGCTGACATACGTCGCATCCTGCTCCTAAACTCGAATCAAGTTAAAGATCTATTACCCACGCAACAATAAAAAAGACCTTAGATAATCGCTACGCTCATACCTAAGGTCTTTTTAATGGTGGCCCGGGCGAGACTTGAACTCGCACAGTATTGCTACCGGCGGATTTTGAATCCGCTGTGTCTACCATTCCACCACCGGGCCATTGAGAATAGAATAAGTCTATTCATTTCATGGAAATCAGTCAATTATTAATAATTTCTAACTTTTATTTTTGCCCTGTGTCTTCTCTGTGGTGCTTAAAATTAATTCACTATTGTTAACTGAACTTAGGTTCTTCTTTCTTTGTTAGATGTCGAAAGACTCATTGAAGAAACTCTACAAAGGAAGAATTATGAAAGTTGGATTTCTCGTTTTTATTCTGTGTGCAATCTCATTTTTTGTGGGAAGAGGGACATCCTTTATGGGAAGTGCTCTTAGTGTAAATACCCTCATCCACGATAATCCTATGATGAAGGCCAAAGATAAGAAGTTATCAAAACTTGAAAATGGTGCACTTGTTGATAGCGAGACGATGAATTATTGGAATTTAGCACAGGAAAGTGAAAAGCGTGGCTCCTATGATAAATTAACAACCGTTAACTTAGGAAGCGGACTCTTCACTGTTGGAAGTGACAGCATTGTTAACTCGCATTTCATTATCGGTAAAGATGGCGTGATTGTGTACGACACTGGTGATAATGAGCACGATGCTAATGTTTTCTATAACGAAATGAGAAAGGTAACAAGACTTCCTGTTAGGGCAATCATCTATTCTCATGAGCATTATAGCCTTGGTGCCAAGCTCTTTGTTGATCAAGAAAGGCGACGAGGGAATCAAAATATCAAGATTATTGGCCACCCAAATACGAATAAAGTTATGGCCGTTTCTGGTGGTGTTGAGGCCCTTCATCCTGAAGTTGGTGGAGTGCTGATGGCCAGGTCAGTTGAGCAATTCAATCTTTATTTACCGGATAAGGGAGACGATGCGCGATTTAAGAATACGATCATCCCCGATAATAATGGTTTTGTTCCAGTAAACACACCTGTGAGAAATGGCCAAAAGTTAACGATAGCAGGCATTGGAATGACATTTTATACGAAAGATATTGGGACAGATACTTCTAACCAAGTTTTAGTACATATACCTTCGAAGAAGGCCGTTCTCAATAATGTCATGTGGGGATGGTTTCCAAATATTTATAGTCTTCGTGGCGGAAAGTATCGAAACCCTGAAGATTGGAAAAGGTCTGTTGAGTTTATTAAGAAGCTAAAACCTGAAATCCTAATGAGTACACATTCTACGAGTATAAAAGGTAGCGATAGGGTTGCTCAACGCTTACAAAATTACCAAGACGGGCTTTCTTTTGTTTTAGATCAAACTCTAAAAGGTATTTCACTGGGTATGGGTCCGGATGAGCTAAGATACTTTGTGACAATTCCAGACTACCTAAAAACAGAACCAACATTGATTGAAAATTATGGTCCAATTTCTTCAATGCCACCACGAATTTATAATGCCATTTTTGGACAATTTAATCGTGATGCAACAACTCTCTACCGTCTTCACCCTGATGATGAGGCGAAGAGGATCGTTCTTGCTATGGGAGGGGAAACTAGAGTCAAGTCCCTTGCGGATTATGCATACAAAGATGGAGACTACCAGTGGTCTTGTCAGCTTGCGAATTACTTAGTTCGCGTAAATAAGAGCAGTGACAATAATCAAATTAAAGCAAATTGTTTAAAACAAATTGGTTATCGAAGCCTTGCAACAACTGCACGAAGTTGGGCATTAAGCCAGGCCAGAGCTGCAGAAGGAAAGGTTGCAATTATTAAGAATGCTCCAGCTACATTTAATCAAGTAAGAGGTAATGCTAGTTCATTTGTGAATAATTATCGTATTAGAATTAACCCAGGTCGAGCGCAAGGGACAGATAAATTCATTGCCATTAATCTTGGTTATGGTGAAAAATACGGCCTACATATTAGAAATGCAGTAGTTGACTTTGTAAGTGATAGAAGAAAAATTGATAAGATGAAAGATCTGGAAGTTCATATGAATAAAGATACATTTACAAAGCTGTATAATAATTTCGGTACAGTCGATGACTTTATTGCTTCTGCTGATATAGGAATTGAAAAGGGGACAAGAGAAGAAGTTGTTGAAGCCTTTTCTAATTTCGATGTTATATATGATTGGGAAAACGATCCAGCTTTAAATACAGTAAAAGAAAGAACTCTTGCAAGTGAAGAGGAATAAATAGACTTAGCCCTTTCGTATTAGCGAAAGGGTTTTTCTGCTGTTATATTGATAAATATCTTCAGGGATAAATTGGTTTATTTTTGAGTTATCAATAATACATGAGTACATAACAAAATCGATGAAGTAGCTAGGAAATGGCCAGATCTTTCGAATCGCTTTCGATAGTACTTCCAAGGTAAAAACAGGAAATGGAAAGTCTCTAGTGCCAGTTATTTTCTTTGCCTCTTGCAGAGAGATTGTCTCACTAGGGGCAACGTTGTAGACACCTGTTGGTAGCTTGTCGAGAGATTGAAATAAAATATTTGCCATGTCATATTCATGAATGAATTGCATCATTGGATTGAAATCGATAGGTACTGGAGTCATATTAGAGGTAAGGTATCTTGATATCGTATTATCAATTTGTGGCCCAATAATATTGCATGGCCTAAGAACAACGGTTTCAATATTTTCTCTATTTTTCCACATCCAGTTTGTACAAAGAGCATCGACTTCTGTCACATCTCGAAGTTCTGGATGCTTGATACTAACTTTTAAAGGATAGTCTTCATTAATAAAGACTGGGTTATCAGCTTGGGCACCGTAGACATGGAAGGTACTAAGCATAATGAATTTCTTTATAGAATACTTCTCAGCAAGTTCTAAGACCTTACTTGTGTTGATAAGGCTAAAGCTTAAGCGTTCTTCGGCACTTCCTCCTGGTGGAGTTATTCTACCGATCTGATAAATTGTTTCAAATCTATTTTCACGAAATAGTTTTTCAAAATTTCTACGAGTATAGCGCATGCGATGAAAAGTGAAATTTTCAAAATCTACTTCATTCTTCATTCTTCTTGAGTCAATTCCAATAATTCTCGCATCAGGAATTCTCTTTGCGAGTAGCCCACAGAGAATATTTGAAAGGCCACCTGAAGCACCGATGATCAGGATTGAACGTTTGCTATTCATCGGCCTCTTCCTTTGTCACTTTCTTTGTAAAGGCCCATGGCCTACGAGTCTTTCTTCCTTCATTAAGCATTGATTGGATAACTCGCTCTAATTCACGAATATGTGGATTGATTAAGCTGTCTTCACTGTCTGAATTGATATCAGTTGGTAATTCAATTGGTTTCCCTACGTGAATATCAATAGGAGACGGTAGTGGAAAGTAATTAGCACTTATTGGAAGAGCTGGTAATTTTAAAAACTTCGCAACAGAGCTTGCCTGATAGACATAAGGAAAGATTTCTTCAGCACCGACTACGGCAACGGGAAGAATCTTTACTCCACTTTTAAGGGCCATGCGAAAGAAGCCTGGTGTGAATTCTTGGACATTATAAAAGTTACTTGTGCTTTTTGAAACTCCTCTAACTCCTTCTGGAAAGATGAGAAGAGATTCCCCGCGCTTTAAAAGATTTAGGCAATTATCGCGATCACCAAGAACTGCGCCACATTCTGAAGACCACTTGTTGATAAATGGTAGGGCGGTAAAGAAGCGTTCAACCATTGGCCTAAGAACTCGTGGTGGTTCATTTTCGAACGCAAAGGCACATCCTATCATTAGGCCATCAATGGCAATTTGACCGGAGTGGTTTGAAATGACCATATACTGTTCATCTTTGATATTCTCTTTTCCAAAAAGACGCACCTTAAAGTAGTGGCGATAAATGGTGTAGAGGATCTCAAAGCTTTTACGCGCTTTAGGTATACTAAGTCCCCATGGATCTTCACTTTGTCCATATAGTTCCAATAGACTTTGATAAGTTTTTTCAAGATTATCTTTTTCTTCATTAGTGAGCATGTCCTTGTAACTTGCAAGCTTGCTTTCAAGAACCTGTTCAAAAGAAGAAAATTTTTTTGCTAAAAAATCTAATGAAATCATACTTATCTTTTTGTAAAATAGGGGACGATCTATTATTTATTCTATCTGAAAGAGTGAATTATGCAAAAAGAGGAATGGAAAACCAAGCTTAAGAAAATAGTTGACGAGTGTTCTCAGGAACTATCAAAGGCAACTGTAATTGGAAAGAAGATGCTTACGGCATCCCATACAAATACTTTGCTTAATGAGAAGTATCAAGAGTTGGGACAACTGGCCGCTAAGCACTTAAAGTCTGGGATTCTTGAGTGGGAAAACCCAAGGGTTGATGAGCTCTTAAAAGAAATTAAGGAATATGAAGATCAACTTCACCTCATGGAAGAAGATGTCTCTAATATTAAGTCCAAATGCTCAAAAGAGTAGTTTAGTCTCGTTGAGTATTTGCTAGCTCATATTGTAATAACAGATAATTAATGATGGCATTTTCTAGTTGAGGAACACCTTGTCCTTTCAGTGCCGAAATAAAGTGAATCTGAGTTACCCACTTGTGCTCTTTAAAGATTGCTGGTTTTAACTTATTTAAAGCCGCTCTATCTTTTTGTGTCTTAAGTTTATCAAGCTTATTAAATAATAAAAATGCTTCATGACCAAATGGACTTAGGTAGTCTCTAAAAACTAGGTCGGCCTTTTGGTTAGGGTGACGAGCATCTTGCAGGTTAAGCATTAGGTTTTGTTCCCCACAATTTCTGAAGAACTCATCCATTAGATTTGCCCAATGAGCATGGATCTCTTTTGATACTTTCGCGTGTCCATAACCTGGAAGGTCAAATAGGTAAAACGGTGGAATATTATCTACAATCTTACCTTCTTTTTCTAACTGAAAAGAAAAAATATTAACTTGGCGTGTACGTCCTGGAGTCTTAGAAGTAACAGCTGTGCTCTTACCGAATAAAGAGTTAATTGTTGATGACTTCCCCGCATTAGAGCGGCCAATAAAACTTACACCAATTGGTTTCTCTGCGTTTAACCATTCGATTAATTGGTTAACGTCTGTCATTCCGTATCTGAATTGAGTTGTCCCTTTGGCAATTTTATATTCCATTTTACTTCTCTTCCGTTTATCAACGATTCTGCTTAAATTCTAAGGAGTTATATATGCTAGAAGTACCAAAGTTAGACAAGCTTGTAAAAGACACATTTTGTGCCCATGGAAATTCTATAGAGATTACACCTTTATTTGGCCCAAAACGTCGAATTTTATTGAATCGAACAGCCTATCATATTGATTTAACAGGAAAAGATCTCATTGTAGGGCCCTTAAGAATCACTCTACCAATACTATCAGAAAATGAGGAGGCCGAGTTTAATTTATCAATTGTGAAGACTAATGTTGGTGATACATTCTGTCTTTCAGGTATAAATGGAGCGACATTTAGAATCAATGGCACTTTTTCATCACATGCCTATTTAAGAAAAGGTGATGAAGTCGCCTTTGGCCGTAATCGTATTCGCTGCTTAAGTGATGATGTTGAGCAGGAAATTGGCCTGGACTATCGAGTTCATCCAAAGCTTAACGTATTAATTGAAGGTGAAACTGGAACAGGGAAAACACACTTAGCAAAAAGTCTACACGAGCAAAGTGGAGTCTGTGGAAATTTTGTGCACTTAAACTTGAGTTCATATTCTCAAAACATTTTAGAATCAGAATTATTTGGCCATAAGAAAGGGGCATTTACAGGTGCTTTAAGTGATAAAGATGGAGCATTAAAAATTGCAAGTGGAGGGACGTTATTCTTAGATGAAATTGACTCAATTTCAAAAGAGACACAAGCTAAGCTGCTCTTATTTCTCGATGATGGGCTTTTTTATCCTGTTGGATCAAATCAAGCTGAATTTATAAAGACAAGGGTTATCGTTGCCTCTGGTCGTCCTCTTGAAAAACTAGTCCAGCAAGGGCAGATGAGGGCCGACTTTTTCTTTCGAGTGTCTTCGGAGGAAGTGATCAGACTTGATTCTTTACGTGATTGTGAGAAGCGTTTAGATCAACTGCTTAACTCATATGAATTTAAACATGGTATTACGATTCATCCGAAACTAAAAAGGTTTTACCAAAATTATTCATGGCCTGGAAATATTAGACAACTCAATGCTCACCTTAGAAAGAAGCACTTGAAAGGGAAGACTAATCTTCTGACTTATTGTGAGATCGATGAATCTCTCATGAAGCTAAATCAAATGGAAATGGTATCTCAAGATGATCATCATTTTTATTCCTATCGAGAAATGAAGTATCATTACTTTCTAAAAATATATAATCATTGTGATCAGAATATTAAAGCTTCAGCAAAGGTCTTAGGAGTTACAAATCAGACACTTCGAACTGTTTTATCCATTTAGAATTGAATCGATATAAACTCTTTCAACGTGGCCGTCGATTTTTAAGTCCTCTATCAATTTGTTGACTTCGTAGCGTACTTTCTCTTTGATGATCTTCTTACCTTCAGGCTCAAGGGGAAAGTTCGGTACAACTGCTTGAAGTGACTCATTAAGACGGTCACGTATTAAAATCTCATTTTCTGGTTTATAGAAATATTGTGCTGTGTAGCGGTTATTAGTCTCTAGAAGTACATCAATAAGAAGAGACTTCATTCCATTTCTATTCTTAATATAAATAGGAACATCCACGTTTCTCAAAAAGATGGTTCTCTTATTTGCAAGACGGTAACGAGAACGGCCCCATTTAGCTTTTTCAAGTTCATCTGCACTTGCGATTTTTCTTTCTTGCTTAGGAGAAGTTTTATCTGAGATTTCCTGAATATTCTGATAAACAGAAATCCCTGTGAGTGAAAACACTGTTAGGGTACAAGTTATACCAACGGCCTTTGCTGGTGAGATTGCTGCAAGCTTCATCGCTACATTCTTTGACCAAAATCCCTTGGCTGCATTGTATGCCATATGAGGAATTTCTCCGGAAAGCTTAAAGTTTTTGAAGGCCTCGCCAATAGTGGCCAAACTTTGCTTCTTTGCCAGCATGAATGTGACGAATGCAGCAAGCTTAAGCCTAAACCATTTCCTCGCTGGTCCAGTCAGAAACTCTGGTAGAGATAAAATCTTTTTGATAAGGCCGGTAATTGTGGCCAAGAAATTACGATAGAGATGCTTGATCTTGTCAGGTGTGATTCCCGTAAAGAAATTGGCCAGATTTGTAAGCAAACCATTTAAATATTTTTCAATTTTTAGCCATTTATTCATCATTACGAAATATCCCCAAATCTATCTCTATAGTGCTTATCGGCAAGTGGTCAAAATACCTGAGTCTGTGGAGTCAATTCCTGAGTAATTTAATAGGCTAGGAAGTTTTTTCTGGATGTGGAGGAAGCTGAATGGATTCTTAAGAAATCCCAATAATTACACCGTAAAGAAGGGTGATGGGGAGAATTATTTAAGGAGAAGACATGCTTAGAGCATTAACATTACTTTCACTTTTGGCCATTGTTTCATGTGGGCCGATCTCGATAGATCGCCAGTTTCTTGATGTTATGGGAGAAGAAGATGAGGGATTCTCACTATTTAGCCCCGGTCAGGCCTTTGATACGGTTGGTGGAGACCCAAGCTATGTTAAATATAGTAGGGATGAGATGATGAAAAGAACGCCATCTAGTGAGGAGGATTATCCTGCATGGTCGCAAGAAAAGCGATTAAAAATGGAGCTTCAAGCAAAACTAGATAGTATGCGCCCGGAAGATCGAGAAGCTTTTCGTCGCAAGGAAAGGATGTTTGATAATGACTCACAGAAGCTCTACTACTTAACTTTGACCAGAGTTGAGCAGCATCAATATGGAAAAACTCTTGTGCAGTACGAGAGACAAAGAAAGTTTGAGGCACGTAAGCCTGCTTCAATTTTTCACTATTCACCAAGAGCTCAGGCCCACCGCGAAATAGCTCTGGGAATGGATAAAAAGAATGTAATTGATAGATGGGGTAACCCTCATCGCGTTGACACAGCAGGTAATCCACAGCTTGAAAATGAGCGATGGACCTTCTTTGAAAATGGAGACCGTAAATATGTCTACTTTAGCCAAGGAAAGGTTGAAGGTTGGTCTCTGGAGTAGTCTGGCCAATAGTTAAGGAAGTATAATAAATATCGAATATTATTACTTCTAGCGGTTGATATCGCTGTGTATTTGAGTTAAAAAAGTCATTCATTGGGAGAGGAAATGGCCAAAAATATTTATTCAATGACTGGCTTTGGTAAGGCCGAAGCAGGTAGTGAAAGCCTTCAGGTTACAGTCGAGATCAAGACTGTAAATCATCGTTTTAAAGATATTCGATTTAAAATGTCTTCACTATTCAATAGTGTTGAACTTGAAATGAGAAATCTTATTTCACAAAATTTCAAACGCGGAAGCTTTGATATAAACGTTAGTTATAAACGCCTAGAAACGAAATCACGTTTTGATGATATTGATACTGAAAAAGTGAACGCTTTTATCAGCTCGATGAAGCATCTGGCCGATAAGAATGATGTTCAACTTGATATTAAGCCAACTGATTTTTTACGTAATGAATTTATGAAAGAAGTCGATGAGTCTTCAATTGATGAGATGAATACATTTGCAATTGATGCCCTAAAGGGTGCCATTGAAAATTTAAAAGAGTCTCGTAAGGTTGAAGGTCAGAAAATGGTCGATGTTATTAAGAAGCATCAGCAATCTTATGAAGAGTTTTTTAATATTGTAAATGATAAGTCAGATGAATTCCAAGCGGCCGTAAAGGAAAGGCTTGAGAAGCGATTTGATGAATATAAAACGGCGATGCCAGTAGATGAACCTCGCTTTATGCAAGAGGTAATCTTCTACTTAGAAAAGATGGATATTCACGAAGAAATTAATCGTATTAATGCCCACCTTTCTAAACTTAATGATCTCCTTACAAAAGGTGGAGAAGTTGGCCGTCAAATAGATTTTCTTATTCAAGAACTTAACCGTGAAACGAATACAACGGGATCGAAGTCAACTCTTCAAGAGATCTCTGAAGCCGTTGTTCAAATGAAGGTTCAGTTAGAAAAGATTCGAGAGCAAGGTTTAAACCTCGAGTAGTATTATGAGTGAAGGTAAAATTATAGTTATTGTTGCACCATCTGGATCAGGGAAATCAACTCTGATTAAGAGAATTAAAAATGAATTCCACGATCTTTTGGAATCTGTTTCTTTTACAACACGTAAGGCACGTGAAGGTGAAGAAAATGGACAGCACTATAACTTTATTACGGAAGAAAAGTTTCTTGCTATGAAAGAGCAAGATGCATTCTTAGAGTGGGCACAAGTTCACGGAAATTATTACGGTACATCAAAAGAGTTCGTGGAGAGTGAAATTGCCAAAGGGCATAATCTACTTTTCGATCTTGATGTTCAGGGTACTGACTCATTTAAGGAATACTTTGGTGACCGAGCACGTGTGATCTTTATTGCACCACCTAGTGTTGAAGCATTAGAGCAAAGGCTTCGTGGCCGCGGTACAGAGACAGATGAAAGTTTAAATATTCGTCTTGATAATGCAAAACGTGAATTACTAAGAAAGAATGATTACGATTATCTTGTGGTTAATGACGACCTTGAGACGGCATATATTGAATTAAAAGATATTTTTGAAGGAATCTTAAGAAAGTAATGTACCAGCAACTCGATTTCGCCCATGAGCGCGAATTAAATATTGATGAACTTTGTCGACGTGTCGAAACTTATTATCCAGACGCGGATTTCACTCTTTTAAGAAAAGCTTATCTCTTTGCAGAAAAGTCCCATGAGGGACAAATGCGAAGCTCTGGAGAGAAGTATATCATTCACCCGCTGAATGTTGCTGCAACTTTAGTTAAGCTTCATATGGACCTTGATACGATTATTGCAGGCCTTCTTCACGATGTCGTGGAAGATTGCAGTGTCACTCCTGAAGAAATTGAAAAAGAATTTACGACTGAAATTGCTCAAATTGTTGTTGGCCTAACTAAGATCTCTAAAATGAAGTTTAAGTCTAAGGAACAATCACAAGCGGAAAACTTCCGTAAAATGGTTGTTGCGATGGCACAAGACTTACGAGTTATTATTGTTAAGCTTGCAGATCGTATGCACAATATGAAAACCCTTCAGTATGTACGTGAAGAAAAACAAAAGCGTATTGCGGAAGAAACACTTGATATCTATGTTCCTTTAGCATCGAGACTAGGTATCAACTCAGTTAAGATTGAACTTGAAGATATTTGTCTTCGCTACTTACACCCGGATGTTTATTATCGTTTGGCCGAAAAAGTTGCGATGAAAAAGAGTGATCGTGAAATCTATATTGGAGACACGATTGGTGTCGTAACTGAAAAGCTTTTCGAATACTCGGTGAAGGCCGATATTACAGGGCGTTCTAAACACTTCTATTCAATTTATAAGAAGATGGTTTCTCGTGGTGTTGATTTCGAACAAATTCACGATATTCTAGCTTTTAGAATTATAGTTAATAATATTACAGAGTGCTACAAGGCCCTTGGTGTAATTCATTCTGCATTCACTCCTATTCCTGGCCGCTTTAAAGACTATATTGCGATTCCAAAGGTTAACAACTACCAGTCTCTTCACACGACTGTTGTTGGGCCTAAGGCAGAAAGAATTGAAATACAGATTCGTACCCAAGAGATGCATGAAGTTGCTGAACGAGGGATTGCTGCTCACTGGAAGTATAAAGAAGGGATGTCTTCTGGTAAGACGAAACTAGATTGGGTACAAGAACTTCTTGAGTATAATAAAGATACTGACAATAGTTCTGAGTTCATGTCACATGTTAAGAATGACTTAGATGTTGGTGGAGTTTTTGTTTTCACTCCTAATGGAGATGTTTTTGAATTGCAAGATAACTCAACACCACTAGACTTTGCCTATCGTGTCCACACCGATATTGGACATCGTTGTGTTGGTGCGAAAGTAAACGGCAGAATGGTACCATTAAAGTACGTTCTTCGCTCAGGTGATACGATTGAGATCTTAACTTCTAAAACTCAAACACCTAATAAAGATTGGCTTAATATTGTTAAGTCTTCTAAGGCAAAGGCCAAGATTAAATCATGGCTTCTCAAGGCCGAAAGAGAGCGCAATATTGAAGTTGGTAAAGAAACTCTTGATAAGGCATTCAAGGTACTTGGTACGACTTTAAAAGCAGTTTTAAAGCGTAACGAGCTTGATTATGCGAAAGAAAATTTAACGAATGTAAAAACATATAGTGAAATCTATAATAACGTAGGTGCTGGAAAACTTCATGTTGATAAGGTTATCGAATGTATTCCAGGTCTTAAAGACGAAAAAGTTGATGATGCGAAAAAGAAGGAGATCTCATCTCTTACTTCAACTATTTCTCGTACAGCTAAGAAGCGTGCCCATAAAGATAATGCAGTAATTGTTGATGGGATGGATGACTTAATGGTACGTATGGCCCGTTGCTGTAATCCAATTCCTGGTGATCCGATAATTGGTTATATTACTCGTGGACGTGGAATTACAATTCATCGTTCAGACTGTACTCGCTACGATGTAGGTGATGTTGGAAGACAGATTGCCGTTGAATGGAATGAGAATTTCACATTCAAGCATCCAGTAAATATCAGAGTTCTTACTCATGATCGTCCAGGTATTCTTTCAATGATCTCTAAAGAAATTGGAAATCTTGGTGTTAATATTCGCTCAGCGATGGCGAAGTCAACGCAAGATAGAAAGGGTAGCTTAATTTTTGAAATTGAAGTTAAGGATTATTCGGAACTTCTTAAGACGATTTCTGGACTTGAAGCACTAGACTCCGTGATCTCTGTTACAAGAGGATAGCGAACCATCGCAATAAAATGAAATTTATATTCAACAAGCCGGGTTCAAGCCCGGCTTTGTTGTCTGAGGAGTAATGGGAAAGCTCCTCTTATGCAATTAATCTTGAAAGTATCCAATTAAAGTTTCAACACCTTGACCAGAACCACCTTCTTGGGCCAGTGAAGGTCTAAATCCACTTGTCCAACCAAAGATATCAAAGTGTGCCCACTTAGTGTCACCAATAAATTTCTCTAGGAAAAGTGCTGCACCAATTGAGCCGCCTTTTACCTTAGACATATTATTCATATCGGCAAAATTCGATTTGAAGCCTTTGTAGTAAGGTCTATATAAAGGCATACGCCAAGAAAGGTCACCGTTCTTTTGTGAAGCCTTTAGAAGTTTGTCTGCAAGCTCGTCATCGTTTGCAAACATACTTGTGACAAAATCACCCATCGAGACTTTTGCGGCTCCTGTTAATGTTGCAAAATCAATTAAAACTTCTGGCTTTTCTTTTTGAGTGATTGCAATATCCATAGCATCCGCAAGAGCTAGTCTTCCTTCTGCATCAGTATTACCAATTTCAACTTTTAGGCCATTGCGAGAAGTATAGATATCGCCTGGACGAGAAGCTAATTCATTAATTGAGTTTTCTGCAAGTGCTAGGTAAAGGTCTATCTTCTTTTTCACGCCTGATTTTTCAAGCCAAGTAGCAAAGCCCATAACTGTAGCTGAACCACCCATGTCTTTTTTCATTACGCCCATACCGGCGCCACTTTTAACATTTAAACCACCACAGTCAAATGTGATTCCTTTTCCAACGATTGCAGTAGGTTTCCCCTTTGCTCCTGCTGGCCTGTATTTAAGGTGAACAATTCTTGGAGGAGTTGCAGATGCTTGTCCAACGCTTAGAATTAGCCCACAATTTTCTTTGGCAAGTTTCTTCTCGTCATAAATAGCAACCTTCATTGTCGTTGATTTTGCAAAATACTTCTTAACAGCATTTGCATAAGTTACAGGATTTAGCATATTTGCTGGAAGGTTAACGAGGTGTCTTGCTGTATTAATTGATTGTGCCACTGATAGAGCTGAGTCTACAGTTGATTTCGTTACTTTCTTTCCGTCGTCAAAGAAAGAGATAGCACCAAAGCTAAGTTCTTCTTTAAAGCGGTAAAGGGCGAGTTCTAATCCTACGATTGCACCAGTAATCATTTCTTTATCAAGTCCGTAGAAGTTAACTTCTACTTTCTTTGATCTCTCTTTTGTGATTTGACCAACAAGAGATCCTAGGGCCTCTCTTGCAAGAGAGTAGTTGCTATCCGCAATAAGATTATAATGTTGCTCTTCAGTTTTAACTTCTTCAATAACCTTGAAGATAATAGGTCCTTCACTACCAAGGATACTAACTTCTTTCTCTTCTCCAATTCTGTCAATGATCCACTCAGGGATATGCTCAGAATGAGTGATATTACTTTCTTCTAATGCACTAGCTGTTAGTAAGTAAATTCTCGTTACTGTTGAACGAAGTGTTTTTGGGCCACTTTTCTTAGTTGCCATGATTGATGGAACGATATTCATTATTCCTCCTATTTAAATTTTAATCTTCACTGGCCAAGGCCAAGTAAGTAAGTGTTCTGAAGTATTTAAATACTTCTTTGTAGATAATTTTAAGACTTCTGAAAGAGGTAAGTGGTGACTTCACTCCCCAGAAATAGAACTTGTAGTGATCGTTCTTACGACGACGATATTCGATTATCGATTTGATTCGAAGAATATGGTAATCATGTGACACAATCAATACTGAATCAATATTACTCTTTTTGCGAAGAGCTTGTAGTGTTTCTAATACGTTCTCATATGTATTTTTCGCATTGTAATCAATGTCGAGAAAATCATGGTTTATCTCATCAGTGATTTGATGACTTTGAATAAGAGTACTTACATTATTCTTTGTATGAACTCCTGAAATGAGAATATTCTCTTGATTATATTCCTTCGCTAAGCGAATTGCTTCTTGAATACGGCCTCTATCTCCAGTAAAGACGACGATAATATCAGGTCGCTTCTTATAGAAAGTTTCTTTAGTTTTAACATTTTCATTTTGAGAGTAGAGGATGAGGGTATATGAAAGAAGTGAGTAGCCTAGGATGAAAATAACAAACTTGGAGAAAAGCTCGAGGGCCTTTCTCCAAGATCTTGTTTGTTTTGTTTCAAATACATACTTCTTATCAAACATAAAACAGTATTATCTATCCTTTCGCTGCGATAACTTCAATTTCTACCACAGCTCCCTTAGGAAGTGCTGGAACTTGAACACAGCTTCTTGCTGGGTATGGAGCTGTAAAGTAAGCTTCATAAGCAGCATTAACCTCACCAAAATTGGCCAGGTCAGTAACAAAAATTGAAGTTTTGATGATGTGCTCACGAGTTAGGTTTTGAGACTCTAGAAGACCATCAATATTCTTCATAATTTGATTTAGTTGAGGAACAAATCCTTCTTGTAATTCACTAGTCGCTGGATCAATTCCAATTTGACCAGAAAAGAAGTAAGTTCCGTTATATTCAACACCTTGAGAGTATGTTCCTACTGCGCTTGGTGCCTTATCTGTTGCAATAATATTCTTTTTAAAGCTCATATAATAATCCTTCCTATTAGTCGTGCTTTGGCTCTTCTAATGACCTAAGGGCCGTTAAGCGACAAGAGTCAACGATCTCTTTAATTGAAGCTGTTCTTTGAATGATATTAACTGTCTGATTCATTGGAGCAAGAATTGGCCCAATAGCAGAAGCTTCACTCAGTTGAGCAAGTAGCTTGTAAGAGATATTTGCCGAGTTAAGTTCAGGGAAGATAAGAATATCGGCCGAACCACCAAGCTCACTAAAGTCAAATAGGTGATCCATGATTCCAGCATTAACTGCAACGTCTGCTTGCATTTCACCTTCAATGATAAGCTCTGGGTATTTTTCCTTTGCCATCTTTGTTGCATTCTTCATCTTCCTTGCACCTGGAAGTTTTGAATCCCCAAAGTTTGAGTAACTTAGGAAAGCAATTCTTGGCTCTCTTCTCATTAGTGACTTGTAAAGATGCTGAGTTGATTTCGCAATTTCAACAAGATCTTCAGCTGAAGGGTCTGGTTGTACTGTCGTATCAGCTAGGAATAGAACACGGTCTTTAAATACTAAGATGAAAACACCGGCAGCTTTCTTTCCTGCTTGGGCCCCTATTACACTTAGAGCTGGCTTTAGACAGTCACTGTAGTTTAGAGTTGGTCCAGCAATAAAAGCGTCTGCTAGCCCTTTCTTAACCATCATTGATCCATAGTAGTTTTCTTGGATCATTAGGTCTTCAGCTGCACTTAAAGAGACACCCTCTCTTTGTTTCATTTCACAGTATTCAGTGTAGAACTCTTTAAAGTTAGGTGCCTTACGTGGACGGATGATTTCTATACTTTCATCTAGAACCTCATCAAGGCTTAGTGACTTGATTTTTGCTCTAATATCATCTGGATGTCCAAGAAGAATTGGTTGAATTGTATCACCTTCAGCAAGAGTTTTTGCAACATGAAGAATTCTTGTGTTTACACCTTCTGCAAAAACCATTCTAACTTTTTTTCCATCACGAGCTTTAATTTGTGAAGCGAGACGGTCACGAACAGTTTTCATGAATGCACCAGAGGCCGATAGGCGACTTGCTAAGTGCTCTGAGTATTCTTGAAGGTCAGTAATCTGACTTCTTGCAACTCCTGTATCCATTGCAGCTTTTGCAACAGCAGGAGCAAGTCTAACAAGAACTCGTGTATCAAATGGCTTTGGAATAATGTAATTTTTTCCATATTTGAAGTCCTCACCTTGGTAAGCAAGTTTAACTTCATCAGGTACTTCTTCTTTTGCAAGATCAGCAAGAGCGTGAACTGCCGCAAGTTTCATTTCTTCATTGATCTTACGAGCACGAACATCTAGTGCACCTCTAAAGATTGAAGGGAAACCTAGTACGTTATTAACTTGGTTAGGGAAGTCAGAGCGTCCTGTAGCCATAATTGCATCATCACGTACTTCTTCAACTTCACTTGGTAGAATTTCAGGATCTGGGTTTGCCATTGCAAAAATGATTGGGCTCTTTGCCATTGTTTTAACCATTTCTTTTGTTAAAACACCCTTAGCTGAACAACCGATGAAAACATCAGCATCCACCATTGCATCACCTAGAGTTCTTGCATCAGTTTCTACTGCATATTTTTCTTTATATTCATTCATTCCATCTGCACGGCCTTTATAGATAACACCGCGAGAGTCAGTCATTAAAAGATTTTCATTCTTCACTCCAAGAGCGAAGAAGATGTTTGCACATGCCATTGAAGCAGCACCTGCACCTGAGAAGACAACCTTTACTTCTTCAATTTTCTTCTTAGATAACTCAAGAGCGTTAAGGAACCCAGCTGCTGCAATAATTGCAGTTCCATGTTGGTCATCATGGAAAACAGGAATATCCATTTTTTCAATTAGCTGCTTTTCAATTTCAAAACACTCTGGTGCTTTAATATCTTCAAGGTTAATACCACCAAAAGTTGGCTCAAGTGCTTTAACAACATTTACCATACCTTCAACAGTTGATTCCTCAACTTCGATATCGAAAACATCGATGTCAGCAAAGCGCTTGAAAAGAATCCCTTTTCCTTCCATTACTGGTTTACCTGCAGCTGCTCCAATATTTCCTAGACCAAGAACGGCCGTACCATTTGAAACAACACCAACAAGGTTACCTTTAGCAGTGTACTTGTAAACATCATCAGGGTTTTTCGCAATTTCTAAACATGGGTGAGCTACACCTGGCGAGTATGCCTTTGTTAGATCAGAAGCAGTTAAACATGGCTTTGTTGCAACTACTTCAATCTTTCCTGGTTTACCCATTGAGTGGTAATCAAGGGCCTTCTGAATTTTTTGAGCGTCCGCGCTCGATTTGTCTGTGACTTTTTTATTATCAGTCATATGTAATCCTTTGAACTTAAAATCCTACGAAATTAAGTACAAAGGATACACTTGTTGGCCCTTATCCGACTAGTTTTTTATCCCTAATTAGGTGATAAATGAACAGAGTTAGACTTGTTGCAATAATACCAATATAGAGCTCGTCAATATTGGCGTAGAAGCCAGATTTTGAAATATGACGCCACGTGGCCGTTGAGACAACTCCTACCAGACAGGCCGTCACAAACTGGTTATCACTAATTCGTTTCGGAAAGAGGTAACCATAGACAACTGGCAGCAATAGACATGATGCAGAAAATGAACCAAGAGTCTTCCAAACAGATTTTATATTTCCCTGGAAGTATTCAGACATAATCACTGTTAAAACGGCAACAAAAATAACTCCAAAGTGGTGAATCCAAATGCGACCCTTGTATTTCTTTGGTGCAAGGTCATAGGCCAGGTTTGTTCCAGCGATAAATAGGTAGGAATCGAGTGTTGATAATATTGTTGCAAGAATTCCCGCTAATAAAAATCCTTTAAGTCCATGAGGCAGGATTTGAATTGCATATGTTAGGTAAGCATGTGCACTCTGTGCATCTGGTATTGCGGCTTTTGCATACATCGCTCCAAACGTCGTACAGATATCGAAACAAAACCAGATGAAAGTTGAGATCAGAATACCCTTCTTTGAAACTTCTCCACTTGTGGCAGAAAAACAGCGTTGATAAAAGTTTGGATCAACTAGAGTTGAGAGGGCAATAAAACCCCAGACAAAAGTTGTTGCTAATGAGTTTTTACCCGTTAAAGACCAGTAGGACTCAGGTAGATTTGCTTTTAAATAGGAGATGCCACCAAACTCAAAGAAAGAGAATCCAAGAACTAAAGCAACTGCAAGACACATAACAAAGAATTGAATGAGGTCGGAAAATACAACTGACCTTAGCCCTCCCCACATAGAGTAGAGAACAACAAATCCAACGCCAAGACTTGTGTTAAGTAATAGCGATCCTCCAAAAATTAGTTGCAGAAAAATACCTAAACTAATTCCGTAAGCAATTGGGAGAACATTGAAGAAGTTGAAAACTGCGGTGAGTTTTGCTGAGCGTGGCCCAAACATTTTTTCAACTAAATCAGGTAGAGTAACCGCGTGATAAGGCTCAATTTTATCAATGAGAAAGAATGCAAAAATAATATAGGCGATGTACCAGAAAACACCTTGAGTGATAAAGTTGTAAATCCCCTGATTGAAGGCAATCTCAGTTACTCCAAATATTCCACCGTACCAAGTTGCAACAAGTGTTGCGACAAAAAGAGGTAGGGTGAGTCTTCTTCCCATGATCAGAAGATCGAGGAATGACTCTTTTTCTGTGGATTTATTCATGCGATATTGACCGTAAATAACACTGGCTATAGTTAAGCCTAAAATGGCAAAAAATATAAATAAGTCTAAAGATGATAGACTTTGAAATAAATCAATGCTGTTGTTCATATAGTCTCCGATTATGGAGTATGATATAGTATAGAAATTATAAATCAACCTTCAGGAACTCTTGTTATGACAATAACTCAACTGGAATATGTATTAGCAGTCGATAAACACCGTCACTTTAGAAAGGCATCTGAAGAGTGTCATGTTTCTCAACCAACATTGAGTATGCAAATTCAGAAGCTAGAAGATAGCTTAGGTTTTGTTATATTTGATCGCTCTAAGAATCCTATCGTTCCAACTATTGAAGGTGAAACTTTTATTGCTCAAGCTAGAGTTGTTAATAAAGAATTTAAAAAACTAAAAGATATTGCAAGTGATCCAATAGTCGGTATAGAAGGCGAGTTCAAACTAGGTGTAATTCCAACTTTAGCACCGTATCTTGTACCTCTTTTTTTAAGTCGCTTCGTAAAAGAATTTCCAAAAGTTGATCTTATTATTGAAGAGAGAACGACTGATGAAATTATTGAAAAACTTGATCGAGACGAATTAGATGCAGGACTTCTTGTTACTCCACTTCATAATAATCAGCTTGTTGAAAGAGTTTTGTTTTATGAACCACTCTATGGCTTTATTGCAAAAGATCACGAACTCTATCACAAGAGCCAATTAGAATATTCTGACCTAGACAAAGATGGGCTCTGGCTCCTTCAAGAAGGTCATTGTCTACGTGGCCAGGTCTTAAATCTTTGCCAGAAAGTTAAAGGCTTTCAGCACTTTGAAAGTGGATCCCTTGAGACAATTAAGAACCTTGTGGCCAAGGATAGTGGATATACGATTATTCCTCATCTCGATATGCTTGATTTAACAGGTGTTCGAAAGAAAATGATTCGCTCATTTACGCCTCCGGTACCAACTCGTGAAGTTTCAATAGTTTACGGCCGAATCTTCTACAAAGAGAAGGTTATTGATGTACTGGAAGGAATGATCCTTAAAGTTATTCCAAAAGAGCTTAAGAGCTTTAAAAACGCCGATTTTTCAATAATTCCTATTGATTAGGTGACATTTTAACACCTCTGCTTGTTGTAATTTTTGGTTAATTTCTTACATTTGCTTAACTTTAGGCATTATGGGCCTATAAAAAAGACACCCAGGTTCTTATATCATGTTTATTTTTCTATAAATTACTCAATCAACAAGTTCACAAAAGAGCTTGAAAGATTCCATAAGGAAGATTGGAGGAGAGGGTAATGTCAGTAAGAAGTTCCATGTTTTTATTAGTAGTTGTTTCCACATTCTTAACAGTTTCATGTGGGAAAAGTGTTCCAGCTTCAGCGGATGCAGATGTAGCAACAGGCTCAATCATTGTTGGCGATGTTAACTGGCAAGAAGTAATAGCTTTTGATGATTCTTCAGATATTAGAAAAAACTCAAAAGCAGTAGCTGATATTCAATTTTCAAACACTGGCCGTTGTACTGGCTTTTTAATCTCGGATAACGTTCTAATGACAAATCATCACTGCATCACAAGTGCAGCAGATGTTGTGGGAATGAAAGTTTTTATGAAACATGAAAAAGGTGTTTCAAAGTCAGGCCAAGGTGAGATCACATGTGATGAGTTCATCGGTAATGATGAGGAATTAGATTTTGCACTTGTTAAGTGTGAAGGGACGCCAGGTCAGACTTACGGTAAGGTTGTTTTAGATACAACTGAACCAGTAGAGGGAGATAGCGTTTATGTTATCCACCAAAACTGTGATTACTATACTGATTACAACTGTGACTGGACGAAGAAAGTATCTGAAGGAAAGGTTGTAGGACTTAGAGGAGATGTTTTATACGATGCTGACACTTTAGGAGGCTCATCTGGTTCACCAGTATTTAATGCAGACTCTGATAAGGTATATGCTATCCACCATGCTGGTTACGGCGGATGGGGAGGACGCGGAGTTTATAATGGTGCAGTATCAATGAGTCGAATTGTTCCATTTATCCTAGAAAACTTCCCAAGTGTTTTAGCGCAAGATCAAGATGATAGCGATTCAACAGATAAGCCAAGCTCTGATAATGATACAGCACAAACGGCAACAGAGTTAGGTTCAGGATTCTCTGAAAATGTTGAAATCGACAGTGAAGAAGATGTTGATTTCTATAAAGCTGAAATGAAAGCAGGTGAAGTTTTAGACTTTAGAATCTTCTTCTCACACAGCGAAGGTGATCTAGACTTTGAAGTTCTTAAGAAAATGGGATCATCTTTTAAAGTTGTCTCTCGTAAAGAATCGTCAAGTGACAATGAGGCCGTGAGATTAAGAGTGAATTCTTCTAATACTTACTATATCAAGGTTTATGGTTACGCGGGAGCAAAAGCAAAATATAAAGTTCAATTTAAAAAATAAAATAAGGCCTCCAATCGGAGGCCTTTCTTATATCTTCATTTTTAAAAAATCTAATATTCGCTGTTCATACCAATAATATTTCTCTGAAGGAGATTTGATAAAGCCCACGTGACCACCATTTCTTGGGACCTCGAGGAATAAATTACTTTTCCTTTGTGCCAGCTCATAGGGATAACTTTCTTCCGATAGGAAGGGATCATCGTAAGCATTCAGTATGTAGATTGGGACGCGAATCTTTTCCAAGTGAGAGATAGGTGAAGCCTCTTCACGATAGTGATAACCATCGCGATAGCCGTAAATTGGGGCAGTAACATACTCATCAAAATCATCAATATGCTTAATATTTTTTACTTTATTCAGATCTACTGGTAGCTCCATGAGCTTGGCCTTTTCAATAACCTTTTTTCTCATGGAATAAACAAAGACATGTCGATAAATATGGCGTGAAATTTCAGTTTTTAATTTCACTGAACAGCCATTTAAATCCATAGGAGAAGAGAGAATAAAGCCACGGTAAATCTTGTGATTTACGAGCTCTGGGTGTCGTCCTAGGTAGTTTGCTGTTATAGCACCACCAAGGCTTATACCCATGAGAGAAACATGATCGTAGTCTTCAGAAACACTATCAACGAGAAATTTTAAGTCATGATAGTCTTGAGCATTATAAAACTTTTGAGTGCGGTTTAGGGTACCTCCACAAGAACGCATATCCCAGGAGATGACATCATAACCTTGAGAGTTAAACTTCTTCATCATATCGAGAATGTATCGATCGCGGCCGTTACCCTCTAGTCCATGAGAGATGATGATAAGGTGTCTTTTCTCAAGAGGAGAGTCAGTTGATGATTTATAATATCGAAGAAAGTCACCATCTGGTGTCGTTAGAGTTCTCTTTTCAAATTTATGCTTTGGAGTTCTTCTAATAAAGAATGGAATGATCGTTTGTAGGTGACCATTTTGTAGAGACTGATGACAAGTATAGCTTGATTCGATAACAGGCATTTCGTTTCCTCCATCTCCGTATTATAGCGCAAAAAGTGAAAATAAAAAAAGGAGGTCATTGACCTCCTTTCTTATAAATTTATCTAAAATTTAGTTTAGAAAATTAATTAAAGTAGCTCTTTTGGAACGCCTCTAGGAATAGCGCTTAGAAGCTTCTTCGTATACTCATCTTGTGGGTTACGGTAAACCTCGTGTGCTGGACCGTATTCAACAATTTTACCTTTGTTCATTACACCAATTTCATCAGAGATGTACTTAACAACAGATAAGTCGTGTGAAATGAAGATGTAAGTAAGACCTAGTTCATCTTGAAGATCTTGAAGTAGGTTAAGTACTTGTGCTTGAACAGATACATCTAGTGCTGAAACTGACTCATCACAGATGATAAATTCTGGCTTAAGAGAAAGAGCACGAGCGATACAGATTCTTTGACGTTGACCACCAGAGAACTCATGTGGATAGCGGTTAAGGTGATCACCTTTAAGACCTACTTTTTCTAGAAGGTCAGCGGCCACTGCATATCTATCTTTCTTTGTTCCGCCGATACCGTGAATAACCATTGGTTCAGTTACAATGTCACCAATAGTCATACGTGGGTTAAGAGAAGAGTACGGGTCTTGGAAAATGATCTGCATTCTCTCACGCATCTCTCTCATTTGTGTTTTATTTAAATTAGTTACGTTAATACCGTCGTAAATTACTTCACCAGCTGTTGGTTCTAGTAGTCTAAGGATTGTACGGCCAAGAGTTGTTTTACCACAACCTGACTCACCAACTAGACCAAGTGTACGACCTTTTCTTACTTGAAGAGTTACATCGTCAACGGCCTTAAACCAATCAACTGTACGGCCAAAGATTCCACCTTTAATTGGGAAGTGCTTGTTGAAGTTCTTAACTTCTAGAAGTACTGGGTTATCAGTTTCATTAATATCTCTTGGTTTTTTCATTTCAAGAGATGAAACATCAATATCTTCTTTTGCATTTAGGAAGTCATCAACAGTAAGAAGCCTTACTGGGTTCTCATCTAGACTTGGACGACAAGCTAGGAGACCTTTTGTATAAGGGTGTTTTGGATTTTCAAAAAGTGCTTTTGTTGTATTTTGCTCAACTAGATCACCTCTGAACATAACCGCAACTTCATCAGCAATGTCAGCAATAACTGCTAGGTCGTGAGTAATGAAAAGCATACTCATATTATGTCTTCTTTGAAGATCAAACATTAGCTCAAGAACTTGCTTTTGAATTGTAACGTCAAGAGCTGTTGTCGGCTCGTCACAAATTAGAAGTTCTGGCTCACATGCCATTGCCATTGCGATCATTACACGTTGTTTTTGACCACCTGACATTTGGTGTGGATATTTATCAACTGATTCTTTTGGTGAAGGAATACCGACTTCTTCATAAAGTTCAATTGTTCTCTTACGAGCTTGTTCTTTATTCATTCCTTGGTGAAGCATAAGTACTTCATCAATTTGATTACCAGTTGTAAAAACTGGGTTTAAAGATGTCATTGGCTCTTGAAAGATCATTGCAATCTTATTACCACGAAGTTCTCTCATTCTTTCGTTAGAAACCTTTGTTAGGTCTTCACCATTGAATAGAATTTCACCTTCGCTAATTCTTCCAGGAGGGTTAGGAATAAGCCCCATAATTGCTAAAGATGTTACTGACTTACCTGAACCAGATTCACCAACAAGCCCAACAGTTTTTCCTTTAGGAATACTTAGGTTTAAGCTTTTTACGGCCTTAACTCTTTCATCTTCTGTTTGAAATTCAACTGTAAGGTTTTTAATTTCCAGCATATTCTCTGCCATAGCATCTCACTTTTTAAACAATATTGATCAATTCTTAATTATAATAAAATCTTTTTGAAATCTTAATAGTAACTTAAATTTGTACCACTAACGACACATTATTTCACGACTTAATTCATCAAAAAATCTCGACAATTTAATATGATTTCAATGACTTAGTATTCTACATGCTTACGAATTTGCTCTGCAAGAGCTTGTTGCGTTGTGACAATTTGCTCGCTATAAGTTTTTAAATAGTCATTATTTAGGTTTTCTACCTGAAATGGACGGCCATAGGCAACATAAATGCGACCAAATGGTTTTGGAATCTTCGTTTTATCCCAGCTTTTGCTAATACAAAAACGACGAGTTGATATTGACTGGATGCAAAGAACCGGTGCTTCGCATTCGTGACTAACGACTAGTATTCCTTTTTTGGGAACATAGCTTGGTCCACGAGGGCCGTCGACAGTGATGGCAGAATTGAGTCTATTCTCATTAATTTGCTCAATCATGGACTGTAGTGCCTTGGCCCCTCCACGAGAAGAGCTTCCTCGAGTTGGCGTAAAACCAAGTTTGGAAATTGTATCTGCGGCAAGGCTTCCATCTTTTGATTGAGAGGCCATTGTTACCATTCCAGTGTCTAGCTCTGTTAAGACTGAAGTAGGGTAGTGCTCGTGCCATACAGCTAAAGCGTAGTTACCGTACTTTCCCATCTTTTTAGCAAGATCTAAGTTCTCTGGGTTTAGAACAACAACTTTTGATGTGAATTTAACAAATCTTAGGTACCAAGAAACTAATGTAGGAACTAACTTTAATAATATAGACATTTAACCATTATCTCAAAATTAAGATTCTTCGTAAATTAAGCAATTTAAAAAAAACCAGTGTTTATATGTTAGACAATAACTTCTCAAAAAGTCCATATAATGGGCAATGATGAAGATCAGCTGACTAAATTTTTACCTACGAATTACCATCTTTTAACTTAATTAAGATGAGCGTCATCCATGAATCGACTATGATCAAAATAGAAAGAGTTCTCGACCAATTAGCTCGGGAGCTACTTGTTCTACGCTGACCATGAAGGAGGTGTTATGGCAGGTTTACGAGAAATCAAGAAACAGAGAACGCGAGAAATGATTCTAAAGAACTCAATGGAATTATTTACTCAAAAAGGGGTTGATGAAGTAGGAATGCGAGAATTGGCCCAGGTGTGTGGATTGGGGATTGGAACTTACTATAATTACTTTAAGTCGAAAGAGGATGTCATTTTCAGTCTATTTAGAGAAAATTTAAATTCTGCAATTACTAACAAGCCTTTCCGCGTTGAAGAAAATGAAACAAACGCAGATAATCTTGCAAATAATTACAAAGCGATTTTTCAAGAATTAATGATTCATAAGAATATCGCTGATGAATTTTTATCTCTTGCGTACAATACTAAGAATATGGCCGATAGTGACTCTGTTGCTGCGAGGTTGACTCCACAGATCGTTGATCTTTATTGGGGGTGGGTGCAACCACTGTTTAGAAGTGCTGGAATTATTATTCGCACTGAAGAGGAAGAAGGTTTTAGAAGAATGCTTTGGCATCATTTCCTATCAAGCTTTCATGCTTACACTTCTTCCTTTGGAGCAGAGGAGAGTATTGATTATATACGCTTCACTTCGCGCCACTTACTAGGTGGACTTAATTCGAATTAATAATAAGGGAGCTATGGCTCCCTTTTTACTTTAATTAAGTCTGCTCATATCGCAAGCTGTCCGAAATAGTGATTATGTCACTCAAGAAAATATTCTCAATTGTATTCTTCATCATTCTCTTATTATCATGTTTTAATGAGGGAGTGGATTCCCCCCTAAGAGCACCTGCTAGCATTTACCAGTATAAAGTTATTTCATATACATCTAGTGCAATCGAATGCCGAGGGCACGTTGATGAGAGAGATGTAGAGGGAACCCTTTTGGAAACAGTTCCTCTCGGGCCGCAAGGGCAAGCACCAATCAATATTTGCGGTGAAGAGCTAAGTACATTGAAGAGTGATCGAATTCGTCTTTACTAAATAGCAATGAACCAATTCAAAACTGGCATACCTATTGCAACATAATATTCCAAATAAAAGAAATTGAACGAAGTTACAGCCTTCTATCGACTTAATTGCTGAACAAACTTTGTACAACTGTTTAAGGAATATTATGCGAAACCTAATTTTCAAGAGTTTACTGACTACTTTATTAACGGGGGCGACATTTGCTTATAGTGGGCAAGTTCTTAAGCTTAATAAGGATAGCGTTCCAAAAGAATTTGTGAAAACTCTTGAAGTATTTATCACTCAGGTTGATGAAAAAATTCCTGCTTCAGTAAGAGATGCTATTGGTGAAAAAGTTGAAGTAACTTTCTCTGATTTTAAAGAGAATAAAAATATTAGAAATTTTCCAAAAGATCGTTGTAACGAATCTGTACCTATTAAGTACGGAAGTGTGAGTTATTTTAATCGCGATGAGATCAAGATTACGTCTCTGTTTATCAAAGAAATTATTAACGGTGATGAAAGTATTGAACAGTTTAACTGTGGCCATAAGAATTATGTGAGAAAAGCACAGGCAACGATTTTACACGAGCTAGCACACCTCTATGATCTAAAAAAGGTTAGAACAAAAGAGCATAAGCAAAAAGCAAGAGTTTGTCGTAACGAAAAAGAAGAGCGCAATCATTTAAGTGATGAGTGTCGTGCAGTTCTTTCCCAAGATACGAATCGAAACTCGATTAGTGGATTGTTTTCATTCTACAAACTTGCAAATTGGAAGAAAGGCTTCTTTTCTAAGAAGACAAAGAATCTTTCGTCGAAGAGATCTGTGGATGCATATGAATTTGAAAACTTAAAAGAGCATAATGCTGTTAACTTTGAGTTCTTCCTAATGGATAAAGAGTATAAGTGTAGAAGGCCATCTTACTACAAGTTCTATAGTGAACTACTTAATCATGTTCCATTTCCTAATTACGACTGTAAGATTTTTTCTGAGATCGTTCTGGATGACCTAAAGGTGACGAGAGATATCGATCCAAGTCGTGTATATCGAATTGATTACCTACTGGCTTCAAAAGGTGACTCAATGATCTCTGGGTTTGGTCACTCAATGTTTAGAATAGTTCTTTGTGCTCCTTTTAGAAAGAAGGTAGACGAGAAATGTTTAAAAGATAAGCTCTATCATGTCGTTCTTTCTTACCGTGCCAACGTAACAGATATTAAAAGTGACATGTTAAAAGGTGTTCTTGGTGGATATGACTCAGTTTTATTCATGCTCTCTTTCCCTGAGGTTATTAATGAGTATAACGGTGGAGAGTTAAGAGATCTTATTAGTCAGCCAATCTATTTATCAGAGGAACAAAAGAAGGACTTCATCAATAAAGTTTTAGAGATTTATTGGGAGTACGAAGGTGATTATAAATTTATCACTAATAACTGTGCATCAGAATCAAATGAGCTATTTCAATCAGCTCTACCAAATAATGAATTTGCTTATGAAAGAGTTATTCTACCTTATTCACTTCTCGATAAGTTCACTGAAAGTGAATTCTCAAATGAAGATGATCTAGAAAACCTTGAGAAGGCACAAAAGAAAGGAATGTTCTTTCCAAGTGATATCGAGCTTCTTAAAGAAGTGAAAAAGTCTTTGTTTGGTACTGAGGCGTCAGACTACAACATTAAAAGACGTCGTATTCCAGGGCGTGATCATAAGTACAAAACAGTAAAAAGAGAAAAATTTATTAAAGATATCTTAGAAGACTTTGATGTCGATCGTTTATTTGAAAAATTCGAAGAATTAAATGCTTTAAGTGAAACTGTTGATGTTGAAGGAAAGCTAAACGATCTTTCAATTCTAACAGGCGCAATCTTTAAAATTAAACAGTCTTCAATTGATGAAGAGGTTGGGAACTTTTTAGACAAGAATATGGAAGAAGAAACTCCACTTGGTAAGAGAATCCAAGAATGGAATGAAATGAGAAAGTCTAGTCGTGTGAAGGCAAATGACTCTAGTTACGGAATTCCATTAGTTTTAAGAGACTCTGACTTTGATAGACATAATGTTAAAAGCGCCGAGCTTGAAAAGATCGAAAATCAACTACTAGAAGACGTAAAAAGTAATTATGAAAAAGAGGTTCAGGACCTAGCAAGACTACTCGATTTAATTAGAAATATTCGTGATCAAGCAAGAATTATTTCAATGAAAGCATATAGCAAATAACAATTTATAAAAAAACAAAAAAGGAGAAAAATTATGAAAAGACTTACTACAGCTACACTTATGACACTAATTGCACTTCAAGCAAATGCTATTGAAGTAAGAGATGCAACTCTTGGTGCTTCTTCTAAAGTTTCTGAAGCAATCTACGATGCGGGAAAAAGCGCAACTGATAAGACAGTTGAAGTTGCTGACTTCACAGGTGAGCACCTAAAGGCATTTATCTCTAAAAACTTAGAGTCGTCTTATAAGGCATCAGAGAAGCTAGCAAAAGAAATCGTTAAACTATCTGAAGTTTCTAAGCCAGCTTTCCGTTTTACTGCTGATGGCCTTGCTATGGTATTTGAAATCTCTGGAAAGGGAACAAAACAAACTTTAAAAGTATCTAAAAAAATCTATATCTTCCTTGAGCCAACACTTGAAGCAACAGGTGAATTTTTAACTGAGCTTCTAGAACTTGCATTCCAAGGGACATCAGAAGCTTCTGAGCTTCTTACTGATATCAATGAATTTCTTTCAAGAGTACTAGAGAAGCCAATTGATGTAACAAAAATGACTCTTGAAGAGATATTTGAGTTAATTGGAAAAGCAAGCGAGAAATCTTCTGAAGCTTCAGAATTTCTTCTTGGTGCAGAGAATTTTGAAAAGGGTATTGAGTACTCAGGAAAAGGAATCTCTCTAACTTCAAATGGTATTGGAGCTGCATTCTACCTTGTATCTCAAGCCACAACAGGTATTTCTCAATTATTTGATTTCAACAGAAAAGAAAGAGAGCAAATTGAGCAAATGGTTGAGAGAGGAGATGTAGACGGTCTTGCAGGTCTACGTGATCTAATTAGACACAATATCAACGAAGAAATTGTAAATGGAGAAGATCTAAATAGACTTCTAGATGACAATGCAATCGATACTTATATCAAGCTTAGACTATCAGTTCCTAATCTAGATCTTAAGTTAGAAGAAATCTACGGTAACCAAATTGTAAAATAATTTAAACTATAAAGGGATTAATAATGAAAAAAACAACTTCGACTATTCTATTTACTCTTTTATCTCTTCATGCAGTAGGAGCTGATATAAGAGACGCTGCATTTGATGCTTCTTCAAAAGTTTCAGAAGCTATCTATGATGCAGGTAAGAGTACAACGAGACAAACGATTAAAGTTGCAGACTTTTCTCGTGAAAAATTAGAGGCCCTTATCTCTAAAGGACTTCAATCTTCGTATCGTGCTTCGGAAAAAGTTGCTAAAGAAATTGTTAACCTCTCAGAGTTCTCAAAGCCGGCATTCCGTTTAACTGCAGACGGAATTGCTATGGTTTTTGAAGTCTCAGGTAAGGCGACGAAGTCTTCTCTTGAGGTTTCAAGAAAGATCTATGTTTATTTAGAGCCTAGTTCAGATAAGTCAGAAGAGTTCTTAACTAAGATTATTGATCTCGCATTCGAGGGAACATCTGAAGCATCGGATCTATTGACAGATATCAATGAATTCTTATCTCGAGTTCTTGAAAAGCCTCTTGATATTTCAACAATGGCCACTGAAGAGATCGCTGATCTTCTTTCAAAAGCGACACGAATGACTCATATTGAAAAATTAATTGAGTTAGCATTGGATGGAACAACTAAAGGGAGTGAGCTACTAACTGACCTTAATGAATTTCTATCAAGGGTTCTTGAGAAGCCAATTGATATCACTGGAATGACTCTTGAAGAGATATTGGAATTAATTGAGAAGGCAAGTGTTGAATCGTCAAAGTTAACTGAGCTTTTAATTGGCGCTGATAATCTTGAGAAGGGTACTGAGTACACTGGTAAAGGGATCACTTTAACATCCGAAGGTGTTGGAGCTGCTTTTTATCTTGTTTCTCAGGCAACATCTGGGATCTCACATCTTTTTGATTTCAATAGAAAAGAAAGAGCACAAGTTGAGGCGATGATTGAAAGAGGTGATATTGAAGGGCTTGAGGGATTACGTGACCTGATTCGCCACAATATCAATGAACAACTTGAAAATGGTGAAGACCTAAATCTACTTCTTAATGACAACTTAATAGATACTTATATTAAGATGAAATTGACTGTGCCAGAGCTTGATCAAAAATTAGAATCATTATACGGATTGAAATAAAAAAAAAGCCTAGGTGATCCTAGGCTTTTTTTATAATTTAAATTCTCTGTGAAAGTATTTAAAACTTATTCCATCATATTGATTGAAGCAGCCAATAACTTTCCCATCGATAATTGCAGGAGTTGATGCTAGGTCATCACCTGCAAAATCATAGAGTCTTCTTTTAGGCCAAAGAGTCTTGGCCTTTGCAAAGTCACTGATCTTATAAAAATAAAGGTTTTGAATATTTTTTGAAACTAAGTATCCGTCATGAACGATCGCCTTAGGCATATGTAGAGCTTCTCTATTTTGACGAATCGATATTACTTTATCCTGATTCATATTATTATCTAACACGACAAGCCCCTCAAAGGCCCTCTTCTTAGTTGAAAAATTATAAGTGACATTATCGAGCATAACAAAGATCTTTTCTCCATCATTGTCGATACCTGTTGCAGTCGATACTTGGCTTGGATCATGCGGAAGATCAAAACTGTGAATTGATTCAATACTATAAGCAGTAAGATCAATCTTAATTAGTCCAAGTGAGCCATGAGCGACAAAGAGTTTATCATTCATAATAGTCATATCTTGAGCTGTTTGATGTTTCTTTACTATTTTCTGATTTGTCGATGGGAAACTTGTGATGAACTCGTAATCATTAAGACTATGAACAAAGATATAATCAGGAGTGAGAATGTAGAGCTTTCCATTATATTCTTTAACAGAACGAATCTCGTACTTTGAAAAGATTAACCTAATTTGTTCCTCTTCGAATTTATAAAGAAATGGCCCTTTGAAGATATAGTAATTATCTCCCGACTTATAATGGCCAGTATCGCCTTTTTTAGAGGCACAGAATGAATCAAGATTGGCCTCCGATGCAAATGCGATTAAAGATATAATCACGACTAATAGAATTTGTTTCACCTCTTTCCCCCTAAATTTATTTAATATAAATATTATCGAGTCGTAATTCTTCTTCGTCAAAAAAACCTGACAAATCTTGATGAAGCGTGTTAGAAAGTCCCATGCTAGATAGAATCTTTATCGAAATTTCAAATATTTGCAACTTACAGTGTACGTTTTGTCCTGTTGTTGAGCGCGATAAGAAAGTTATGGGGCCAGAGGATTTTGAAAAAATTCTCGTTCAGGCCAAGCCTCTGGCAAAGCAAGTATGTCTTCACTTGATGGGGGAGCCATTGGCCCATCCTAATTTTTCAAAGATAATGGCCATCTGTGAAGACAATGGTGTTCCTGTCCAGATTACTACTAATGGAGTTGTCATTGCAGGACGTAAGGATGTTTTATTAAAGAGCAAAGTCTTAAGACAGATTAATTTTTCTATCCAAAGTTATAAAGATAACTTTCCTAATCGAGATTTTAATACATACCTAAGACCAATTTTAGACTTCTCTAGAGAACTTCATGAAGTTTCTCCTGAAACTTATGTAAATTATCGTTTATGGAATTTGGGGCGAAGTGAACAAATCATGAAAGAAAATGAAGAGGTCTTTCAAACTCTCGAGCGTTTCTACGATATTGAAATAAATCGTCGTACGCAAGTTGAATCGATAAAGAGTAAGAGAATTTGGAATAAGGTATATCTTCATTTTGACTCTCATTTTGATTGGCCATCTTGGGACCTTCCTAACCAAGGGGAAGTAGGGAAGTGTCACGCTTTAAAGACTCATATTGGAATTCATGCAGATGGTACAGTTGTTCCTTGCTGTCTTGATAAAGAGAGCCAGATACCACTTGGTAATGTTTTAGATGAGAGTTTAAAAAGTATTCTAAGCTCACCTCGAGCGGTCGCAATGAGAGAGGGCTTCGATAATAATATTCGTGTAGAGAAATTTTGTCAGCACTGTACGTATATCAATCGTTTTCAAAAAAATTAATCAATAATACTCTTTAGCTTTTGAAGATTTGCAACCATCATTTTGCGATTTTTGATTGGAAAGTCTTTTAGCTTAAGTGAAATCTTTTCTTGAACTTCGCTCCACACATCATTGTATAGCTTCTGACCTTTTGTACTTAGAGTTAAGATCGTCAATCTCGCATCTTCACTCGATTTATTCTTAGTCACAAGGTCTTCATCTACCAAAATATTAATTGTTTTAGTCATGGCCGGCTGGCTAATTCCGTGGTGGTCGGCCAATTCCCCAACAGTATTTAATCCTCTTCCAATATTAGAGAGGGCCCTAAATTGAGGATAGGATATATGAGGGGATGCCGCTTGTCTGAGCTCACTACGAATTGAGCGGATAATGATTGGCATTACATCTAAAAGTATTCTTGAAAATTCTAGGTCTTTCACGTCTTTAGTATAAACCAAGGAGACACCGATCGTAAATTAATGCAGCAGCTGGAGAGCTGCTGCGGAAGGGTTTTTAATTATTGCACAACTTCCAGATCAGAATCGTCTGAAAGTTCAGCATCTAGAGATGTATCTGAAGCTTCTGTTGTTTCAACACAATCACCAGTTACTGTACAATCAGCTGCTGGAGCAGACTCTTCAACTACTGCTGATTCATCTGTAGCAACTGAATCCGACCAATCTTCATTAGCATAAGAAACGAAAGCTGATGATAGTAGAACTAGAAGTAATAACTTTTTCATAATTAATCCTCATTGGTTTATGTTAAATATATAATGTAATTATATATCCTAGTTATATAACTTGGTTATATATTATTCCTTTCCTAAATTCCGTACAATAAAAAAATACACTTTTTGTGTAAAACTTTTGTCGATATAATAAAATCTGTCAGTTAAGATCGGGTAAAGAAGGATAAATTATGTGGCAACCTCCAAAAATTGAAACAAAAAGACTTGTTCTAAGAGAAGTAAGGCTCAGTGACAAGGATGCAGTATTTGAATATGGAAAGAAGCCACATATCTCCAAGTATACCCTTTGGGAGCCTCATGAGACGGTGGAAGATAGTGTCGACTTTATTGAGAAGTATGCTTTTTCAAACTACGAACAACAGGTTCCTGAGCCATTTGCAATTACCCTTAAAGGTGATGATAAGCTAATTGGTTGTGTTGGTTGTTTTTGGGTTTCAACAAAGAATAAGTGCATGGAGCTTGCCTATGTACTCAATGATGACTTTTGGGGGAAGGGGATTGTTGCTGAGGCTGCCCAGGAAGTTGTTAATTACTGCTTTAAGAATTTTGATATTGAGCGAATTCAGTGTCGTTGTAAGGCCGAGAATATACAAAGTGAAAAGGTCATGCAAAAGCTAGGTTTTAAGTATGAGGGACTTCTTCGAAGTGAAATCTATCATCGTGGAAAGCATTGGGATATGAAGTACTATTCAATTTTAAGATCAGAAATAAAATGATGTCTCAAGGGTTGCATATGTGTGGTCAGAGGCCCCTTTAAACTGAGGTCCATGCCAGTTGGCCTTTAGTGTGATTCTCATAGCACTAAAGAAGAAGTTAAATCCTGCATCTACTTTATAGTAAATATCTTCCATGTCTTCATCTGCAATAACATAGACCGAATCGACTTTCTTTGAGCCCTGAAGGACAGCATCAAAATAATTTGCAACAGCTGAGCCATTGGCGAAGAATTCTAAGAAGCCAAGCCTCATTCCAAGTTTTAGGCCAATTTCAATGTCACGTTTGAGACCGCCATAGTGTCCTTGTAGCCATGGAGATAACTCAAAAATTGGGCCACGATTTATCTTAATAATTTTAAACTCACCATTGAAAAAATATTGATTACTTGTTTGATTTTGCCAACCATTCACTTGTGAAGAGGGAGTCATCTTATGAAAGAGATTTTGTAAGATACCGGCCTTCGCATTTGGTCCTTGTTGTCCTGTCCAAAGATCAGCGCGGAAGTAATAGTTACTATTAACGTGGGAGAACCCTAATATTCCGTAGAGGAGTCCTGTATATGGATGATCGCCTTCAACAACTGTCGTACTCAATGTTGCTTCTGGGGTGTAGATCTTGTGGGAGACACCGAGGCGAAACTTCGTAAGGGAGCCCTGGGAGTAAAATCTCCTTTGATACATGAGTTCTAGGCCATTGGAATAGTACTGGTCCGTCTGAAAAGCAGCATCGTTATCAATCTTGATTGAAAACTCATTATTGGGCTTACTTTGCGCAAAAGTAGAGATGGCCAAGGTGAATAGGGATAAGATGAAGAGCAACTTCATTAAACAATTGTATCACTTTCAATATCTCACAGCTTATAGATGGCCAACTTTGCTTGTTTAGAAAAATGAAGCTCTGTAATTTTAGTATGTTATAGGGACTAAATTAAGAATGTCTTGTATTGTTTACAATAAATCTCATTGCTCGCCACTTCGGTGTTATAAGCAGCCCACTATGAATAGAATTTGCCTAAAGAATAAAGTTATTGCCATTACGGGCTCCACAGGAGGCCTTGGCCAAGCTCTAAGTTTAGAGTTAGCAAAGAAGGGTGCTTTGTTGGCCCTAATGGATATCGATTCTGAAAAGCTAAAGCTACAGGCAAGTGAGTTAAGTGGCCTAGCGCTTGAAGTTGATGTGACAAGCCTGGATTCAATTGAGGCCGCTATGGCAAAGGCCAATGATCATTTTGGAAAAATCGATATCATTATTGCAAATGCAGGTATTACAAAAATGGCCCCAATGATTTCTTCAAGTGAAAAAGATTTTTCACAGGTAATCGATATCAACCTCAATGGGCCTTGGCGAACTTTTAAAGCTGCCCTTCCTTATATTTCTGAAAGTTCTGGCTATATGGCCGCAATATGTTCCATGGCCTCATTTGTCCATTGTCCACTTCAGGCATCATACGCCGCTAGTAAAGCAGGGCTTCATGCCGTTTGTAACAGCGTTAGAATGGAAGTGAAGCATCTGGGAATTGATGTTGGAAGTTATCACCCAACTTTTTTTCCATCGCCATTAATGGATGGAGTGACAAGTGATCCAGTAGGAAACAAACTATGGGGCGGTAATAAAGAAGGACCTTGGAAGATGATTACTATTGAGGAGGTTGTCTCTGATATCATAAGTGGTATTGAAGAGAGAGCGGAACTTGTCGTCATCCCAAAGCGCAAGACTTTAGTTGCGAAGGCCAGTGGCTTCTTTAGGCGCTATATAGAACGTCGTGGATTTAAGGGTAATGAAATACAAGAAGCAATCTCCCTTTCTCAAAGAAGCTAATTCCACATTGATTACAGGCTATCCTGTGTTCTTTTAAGATGATCGTCATTATTTAATAAGTGGACAACTTCTGTGAAGTTATGGGCACTTTCGATGACTTCTTCAGTATCGCTTTCAAGCTCTTCATTATACAAATAGTGGTCGATACTATCTTGAAGCTTTTGAAAAAGAGGAAGGAGTCTTAGTTCAATCTCTTGAGAGAACATCATTGAAGTTTCTTGCTTAACAAGTTTCTTAATACTTTTATAAATAGATTCTTGTTTATGAAAGAAGCCAAGTACAACTTTTGAAAAATAAACAATAAAAGATATAAATAAAATACAGTCGATAATATCATTAACGACAAGTGACAGTAGGCATGCTGTCAGTGTGAGACTATAGATATATTTAACTCTGGTGTTGGCGGCCAAGACAATCGTAAATAAGTAACTACTTAAAAGCAGTGGAAGCGCAATCGGTGAGTTTGAGCTCAAGTAGAATTTAAAAGTAAATAGTAGTTGAGCATTAAAAAGGTAAATATAGCTGATCTTTTGAATCGAAAAGTGATTTGTTGTTCTATACAAATGAAAAGCAAAGAGTAAGAAATTTAAAACAATTGCCAGGCCAGTATAAGAAATATTTGAAATTGGCCTGAATAATTCAACTGCAAAAAAAGTATAGAAGACGCTCATCGATAGGATTACGATGATCGAAGACCTTTTGAAATTATTAAAAATTGGTACATTAAATATATCAACTTGATGGTCGAGTAAGTGATCAACATCATCAAACTCTTTCTTTAAAAAGTCCTCCATACGACTACTGTTGGCCCTTAAGCTATTTTTGATCTTATCCCTATCGTCTAGTCCGGAAGAAATCATCGCAAGCATATTGTTGATAGGATTTAATAAATTGTGAGTAAAGTAACTCTTTAAGTTTAAAATATTTTTATGAAGTTCTTTTTTGTGCCAAATCTGATTAGCATTCTTCTTGAAGGTGATGGACTGAATGGAACTAACTGTCGTTATAAAAATATGAAGAAAAGTTACGAGAACGAGATTTTGGTCGTCAAGAAAGTAGTTATTTGTAGCTATAATTATAAAATGTAGGAGACAGTACTTGATATTTGTATGCTGAAGATGGAAAGCGAGGACAATGATTCCACCAATGTAGCATAGGGAGCTTGTAGCAGTATAGTCTGCTAGGCGTGGGTAGATCGACCAAATTAGACTTTCGACAACAACTGAGAAAAAGATGACAAACGTAAGGTTATTCTTAAAAAGCTTCTTATAAAAGACGACTGCCATAATGGAATCGAAGGCGATCATATAATTGAACGTCGTTAATAGGTGTGGTTCAATATTGTAAAAATAGAAGACGACATACAGAACAGACATTAGGAGAACTGCGAGAAAGTGCATCTCGAAGAATTCTTTATATTTCTGATCTAAATGGTAATAATCATTAACCAAAATTTTGTCCTGTCCAAACATAATTAACTGACTAGTAGTTATAACCTCTTAAAAGTATAATCATTATACAATACATTATATTTGAAAAAAGTACATATTTAGTCCAGTATTACTTAACGTAATTTTAGTAAGTTATAGAATTTACGTAAATTTAGTGACTTTGAAGGGAAGAAAAAAGCCGCTTAAAGAAGCGGCCTTGGTTTATTTCATAACTTTTAAGAATTCAATCATAAACTCCTTGTAAACGGAGTTGCTGGCCTTAAGGGCCGCTTGGTAGGCTTTCTTTGCATCGACTTTTTGGAGCATATGAAGGTGAGCTTCAAGCTCTTCTTTTGAAAGGCTTTCGTATGACATATCGAGTGCCATCTTTATATTCTTTCCCTGTGCGGCCAAGATCGCATCTGTTTGCTTTTGAGCATTGGCAACGACCTCATTTATATTCATCGTAGGATTCTTTTCCTGCTCAGTATGAATCATCATGGCCTGGATTAAACTCTTAGATGAGGCAGTTGATTGCTCTAGAAGAGAGGCTTCATCAATAATGCCATTCACTAACTCTTTTTTGTCTTCTGTAAGCTCGTAATCTTTCCCATTGGTAATGTGGTAGACTATTTTATCCTGAGTTTGCTGTGCATTTTCTTGCAGCTTTTTAGAAGTCTCACTATCTTGAATTTCTGCGATTGCTTGAAGCTCATCAAGACTTAAGTTCTCGTATGACTTCTCAAGTTTTTCTTGAAATGGAAAATTTCTCACAAGTTCTAGTAGCTTCTCTTTTTTCTCAGGAGCCTGCTCATTAAACTTTTTATTCTTAAACGCATTTTCAAATGTTTGATTAAGTTTAGCTTTTGATATTTCTTTCAAAAGTTTTTTTATAAGCACTTTCTTTTCACTTAGTACTTCCGGTGTATCAACTGTTTTCTTTAATATATTATTTTCCACTAGGGGAGTCGAAGATGATTCTGTCGATGCCTGTTGTACTTCTTTTGATACTTCATTTGTTGTTGTCGCTAAAGTGTCATCTTGTGCTTGTTTAGGATTTACGACTAAGTAATAAATCGCAATTAAGATAACTGGTAAAATTAAAATAAGTTTTTTCATAATTCCTCAGTAACTATTTAGAGATATTCTTTTCAATAGCTCTCGTTTTTTGTTGTTCTATTTCATGATGTCTTTGTTTGACCATCTCTTTAATATCTTAAAATTAAAAATAAAAAACGCCACTTTTTATCATGGCGCTTTCTAAACTGAGTTTCTTATATGTTTTCGATAGTAACGTCACCACTTCCAGTACTTGCTTTAATGGAAATTTTTGAGTCGTCACTACTTCCGGCCTTATTTGTAAGTTTTCCGCTGGCCGATTCTAGCTTTGAATTCACTTTCATGCCTTTTGGGACAATCACTGTAATGTCACCACTACCTGAACTAATATTGGCCTTCAGTGTTTTGATCTGTGGATTGATAAGCTTAATATTACCACTTCCTGATTCAAGGCCTACCTCTTTAAATTGACCTTTAGCATTTATATCTCCACTTCCAAGGAATGCTTTTAATGAGTCCATTGCTGAGTTTGTAATGTTAATTTGTCCGCTACCTGAGCTAAGATCACTGTTGGCATTAAGGCCTGTAATTGACGTATCTCCAGAGCCTAGTTTCGATAATAGCCTCACTTGTTTTGGCATTGTAATATTAAAGTTTACTTCACACTGTGGCCCAACAGAAAACCAGCCAGAGCTCTTTTTCTTAGTCTTTTGAACCTTTACACTTACAACATTATCACTTTGTTCAATATTTAAGTTGCAGCCTTCGTCCCAGCTTTTTTTTGTGTAAGAGATCTTCATTAAGCTACTTTCTGTACCTGTAATTGAAACATTCCCACTAGAGTTTTCAAGGGTAAGTATACCTTTTGAGATTTCAAAGCTCTTCTCTTCTGCAAAAAGCATTGATGTGAATAATAGGGAAGCGCCAGCAATAAAATATTTCATTATCTATTCCTTTTTTACTTAAAGTGAAATTTCAATATGATAGTTAACTATAATTTTTTGAGCTAATTAGAAAATATTTATTTTAGAGTCTGTAGATATTCCATTCTCGTTAATGAGCTATGAAATTTTTAATTTAATGAAAACTAAGGTCTAGAAAATAAAAAAGCCAGACTAGGTCTGGCTTCTTTATAAAACTGGTACTCCCAAGGGGATATCCAGACGCAAAAACTAATTCAATATTAACAAAGACTTAGGAGTAAAATCAGTCGTTTACCTTTCTTTCCTCTCATCGTATTTCATTTGATTTCATGGCATTTCGTGTGTTGACCAGACCAAACTAGGCGAGAAGCAAGACTGCTCCCCAGGGAATAAATGTTATTACCATCCCGATCTTCATTATCCTGATTCGTTTTATATAGAAGATTTTTCGCTGATCATCTCTTTCAAATGAAAGTTTTTCATTTGCTAAGCGTATCTGAGTAACAAAATAAGCAATTAGGAATACAAATGGAATTGAGAATGCGAATTGCATCTCCCAGCCTTCTACTGAATGTGATTGAAGTCTTGTGTACCACATAGCTTATCTCTTTAATGTAATATATTACTTAATTCCAAATTTCTTTTTTAATTCATTGGTCTCTGTTAAATCTAGTTTTCTACTCTTTTCTCTTTTTTGTTCCACTTTAATCATCTCATCATATATTTCATTTATGAGGTCTTGCCACTCCCCTGGGATATATGAATCAATCTTTAATATACTCCAGTCTTCATATCCCACAAATACATCATAGGTTCTAGATCGACAGAGAGTTAGGGTGAAGACCAATTCTTCATTTAAGATCAAATTCAAATCTGTATATTCTGTATCATCAAAATATTTTTCTTTTCCCAATCTGAATAAAATAGTTTGATCTTTGTATAAAACGTCTAAGTTTTTCTTCCAGTTATATGAAAGTTTAATTATTCCTTCTAAGTACAAATCTTTTTTATCATCGCTCTGATCTTCTTTAATGAAGAAATTAAGTTTATTAAACAGTTTAAAAACTTTTTTATCTAGCTCTTGCTTTTGAGCTGTCTCTTTCAAGAGTACAACTTTATCTTTGATTCTCTGAATTTCAGATAATTTATTAAGCTCTTCTTCTGAGTATTTACTATCTTTAGTAGATTCTAGAGTTGTTTTGACTGCTCTTGCTTTACTCTCTGATGCCTTGGGAAATAGTATGTGTGCAATAATGTTTAACATTATAATTATGATGATTACGATAACAATTGTTTCCATTATTTTTCCTATATGATTTTAGATAGTTATCGGATGTTGTAAATAAAATCTGAGGATTTTTCCTGTAGAGATAGATGATAATAAAAAAAGGAGATATGTTGAAAAAGTGTTCAATTTTTCCCTTATGTAGAGGTTTAAGACACAATATATTGTGAATTCAGATAGTTATGTTGGCGTACTTCTTGCTGTTTATTTAGTAGTAGGAGAAAGCCATGAAATCAAGAAATCAGATGAAATTTAATTACTATATAATTCCAATCTTAGATATTGCCGTTTCCATAGTCATTGGCTTTTATATTGCTGACTACTTTCTTGATACAATCTTTTTTAAAGTTGCTGTTACGATGATAAATTCATTCTTGTTATTTAAGTCTAAATTATGCTTTCTTTTAGTATTACCATTTTCAAATTTTCTATCTGAAAAAGCGTCAGAATTCTCTGAAGAAATTATGATGTCTTTACCTGCTTATAATACATATGAGGCATTAAATAACCTTGCTGAAAAATATAGATCAGAAGAATTATTTAAACTTAATGAGTCAGTATATCGAGCAGTTATTAATGATATGAACCTAAAACAATCTCTTCGAAAAGAAGGTCGTACCATTGATGGATTTCTTGTATCTGTAGTAGCTGTCGGAGTTGCTGAGTCTATTGAAAGTGGCCAATATCACGTCTATAGAGGCTTATTAAGTATGAAGGGCGAGGATATGCTGAAAATATATGATGAACTTATTAATATGCGATTAGTTTTAAACGATATCACTTATGATAAAGCTGATGAATTGAATACTTTACTTAAAAATAATCTTTTAATGGTTGGTTAAGATATTATTTAAGAATAAAAGTTTCTTGGTGGAGCATATTTATGGAAGATCAAAAATATAAAGAATTTCTTGAATGTTCTGAACTTTTTGCTAATGAGAATGGTTTAGATGATATATATAATTTTAATCGAAATGAACCTTCTAGATTATTCATATTAGAAAATTGTGAGGAGATGTGGCAACTTTTTAAACCCTTCTGTGGTGATTCTCATTTTATCAGGGAGTTTAGAGATAAGTTTCGCCAAAAATGGTGGGAATTATTCCTTGCTAAATCTTTACTAGATAATAATATAACGTTAAATAATGGAAAATCACATGGTCCAGACTTATGTTTTGGAGATACGCCGAAAACATGGATAGAGGCTATTTCAGTGACTGGTGGTGAAGAAGGTGCACCAGACTCTGTTCCTGCCGTTATGTTTGGAGTGGCTCAAAACGTACCTACGGAGAAAATTCTATTAAGGGTAACCTCTGCATTTCTTACAAAAGCAAATAAATTTAAGAAGTATATTGAGCAAGGTATAGTAGGTCCTAAAGATAGGTTAGTAATTGCTACAGATTTATCTGGTGTTAATTTTGCGGATACTTTAGATGAAGATGAAATGCCTATCTCATGTAAGGCATTATTAGGAGTTGGTGAACTAACAATGTCAATTTCAGTAGATGATCTTGAAGATAAAAGAGTATTCTATCCCTTCAGAGAGAAAATAAAAAAAGAAATAGGGACTGATGTCCCTGCAACAGGCTTACTTATGGAACAATTTAATTTCATAAGCGGTGTAATTACAAATGTTAGAAGTTTTACTCAAACAGTTGAAAATCCAAATTGTTTGAGATTGATTTGTAATCCTTATGCCTCTAACGATTTAGTTCCTACAGAGTGGGAATTTCTTAAGGGGGTGTATTTTGTTAAGGAAGGAAAACTCGAAAAATTATAATATCTTAATTATTTATTAGTGGCTTATTATCTAGGTCATACTTACTGTATACTCTATATAGTTTTCTCATGATTTTTTCAGGTTCAATACCTAGATGATGTAAAAGACTAATATAGAGTAATACTTCAGCTCTTTTTGTATATATATGTAGAATGGAGTGATTGTTCCATGAAAATGAAATTTTCTCACTATTGTACAGCGACCCATGTGAGATTTTATTTCTTAGGGATACAAGATCTATAATGACTTTGTTTAATGGGCCAATTAACTTACTAATTTCTTCAGGTTGAAAGTCTTCAAATAAATTATTGATTCTTTCAGAAAGAGGAGCTGTATTTAAGTGACGTAAGTTTCTATTTAGGACCTTAGAAGTATCTTCATCAAAGTTAGATAAGATGATTTTTTTGAGGTCTTCTTTTATTTTTTTGAAATCATTCCTCTTGAAAGGTAGTGATTTATAGTCATTGAGATTAGTAACACTTTCTAAACTTTGAACTAAAGCTAAAATCTCTGCTTCACTATAAATATTGTCCCAGCTCCATGTGACATTAAGTCCTGTGAAGCATGAGATAAAATTGTCATAATTCTCTATCCAGTTATTGAATATATTAGGAAGTGATTCTTTTATATCTTGAAAATTTAAAGGAAGAGTTTGAGAATGATAATTCATCTCCTTTGTATTCATCCCTCTAGGCGTATATACATCTGTAGATACTGTCTTTGTAACATCTACAAATGTTTTTGATAGTGAACATAAGGTGAAGTTAGTGTCACTACAAAATAGTATTTTAAATAGATTTAAGATTTTGAGTTGAAAACTATAAAAATCATTAAAGGTTTTAATATTACTAGGGATATCAATTAATACTAGGTTTTCTTCATCAATAAAATCTGAATTTTTATTTTTAGATATAATTCTAATTTTATCGTTTTCTGAATATAAAGCTTCCCAAATGAGGTCTTCCTTATCAAAGTTGCCAATCCAATATTTAAGACTGTTCATTTTTAATGCTAATGTTGAGCCTTCAATTATAAAAGAGTCTGATAAATGATGGCCTGAGGTGATAGACAGACTTGATATATGCGTGACATCAGGGAGTTTTCTACTTATTTCAAGATTGTTAAATAGCGTAATATCTCCAAATTCAATGAACTTACCATGAATTTCATCATAACTAGAAAGCTCTTTTAAAATAGTAAGTGAGCCAGCAACTTCGAGAGTTAAACCATCCTCTGGTGTAGATTTCAATAATGCTGGAAGGACATTATTTCGATTATCTGGTAACCAGATTTTTCCAAGTGAAGTAAAATTGTCTAATTCTTTATCATATATCATCAGATGATTTTAATTGAGTAAGCATGTATTTGTCATTTATTCACCGTGAACATTTCACTCCACCTAAAATCCCACACTTATAAAATAAATAACCACCGTGGTTACAGTCTATTGATTTATCGAATTTAAGCATTGTATGTAGAAATTTGGCTTTGCGAATGAACAGCGATTGCATGTCGATTGATATGTGATGTTGTTTTGAATGAAGAGGATATGATTTTTTTATCCTTCGTTAAGCTGTGGGAATGATTCATATAATTCGCGCCGAGAATTTGACTCCCTCTCTCTCTCGTTGCTTTTAGAGATGGAGTCAATTTCCGGCGCTAACATGGGGGGAAGGATGTAGTTCGTAGGTAAGGTTTTTGGAGTTAAGTTGTTAGAAGGAGGGGAGTTGAAGAAAAATAGTTTTGATATACATTGCAAATACTGCTTATCAAGGTATCATGGCCAAGAGATGATATTAGGTGAGGGAGTAAGTTTAGATAGCTTATTTGGCCAATCTGGTGGCGTCTCAGAGCTCTTTAAAAAACGAATATGGCGAGTGGATGATGTGGCAAGATTCCTAGAGTGCACAAAGGGGCATATCTATAATCTTGTATCAGATGAGAGAATACCAAAGAGAAAGAAAGGTGGACTACTGTTTTTTATTCCTGAGGAGATCCTTGATTGGGTTTACGAAGGAGATTAAAAAATGAGTAAGTATCAAAAACTTTCAAACTACACAGGAATTAAAAAAGACACGAAGAATGGAAGATATTTAGCTATCAAATATCTAAATGGAAAACAGTATTCGAAGAAATTCGATTCCTTAAAGCAGGCACTTTTTTGGCGCAATAGTTTTCACCCTGCCCTTCCTGCGAAACTATTGGAAGCTAGGTGTGAAGAATTAGGGCCAAGGAAGAAATTGTTTATTCCAAAGCTACATGTAAAACCAAACGGCGAAGACTTAGGTTATCGCTTTAGAGATGTATGGGAGCTGTATAAGGAATTACATTTGCCGTCTTTAGAAAAGTCATCAATGGAGCATAGGCTTTCTAAGTTAAGTTTCTACAATCCTTTAATGGATTATCTGATGGTTGAAATTAATGCGTCTCTAATAGATCGCTTTATGTTTGATCACAAAGAAAAAGCCATTAAGGAAAAGAGTAAACGCTATAACTTCAACGATGATCTTAAATGTCTTAAGGCACTACTAAATTGGTACCGAATTAATTACGATGCAATGTTTATCGTTCCAATTCTTCCAAGGCATAAGCAAGCAGGGCTTATAAAGAAAACTCCAATGAGAAATAAGAAGCTTAAACCAGAGGAGCTTATTGCTTTCTTTAGTGAGCTTTCTGAATTTTGGAGAGACTTTGCTGAAACCCAATTTTATATGGGTGCAAGAGTAAGTGAAGTTGCAGGTCTTCAAGCCGAGTGCGTGGATTTAAAAGAAATGGAGATTCGTGTTCAATATGTGTGTATCTGGTCGAATAAAACGAAGAAGTTCGACTATCTAAAAGAGACTACTAAGAACGGTGAAATTAGTTACGCCTCAATTAATAAGAGAATTGAGGAAATTATGAGAAGAAGATTGCCACTTAGTCAAAATGGCTTTGTCTTTCATAAAGATGGTGAGCCTCTAACTTACAGACAGATTCAGTTTCAATACAATAAGGCCCTAAGAAAAGCAGGACTAGCAGATCGCTTTAGTTCGACTCATATTATGAGACATAGTATGGGAACGATCACAAGGCGAGTGACTGGAAGTGTGGATATGGCCCAAGCTGTAACGAGGCACAAGGATATTCAAGTAGCTCAGCAATATGCGAGTTTACCGACTGAGGCCAATAAGAAGGCTGTAAATGATGTCTTTGAATATTTAAATGAAATTGAGCTTAAATGTGGTGGTTAGGTGGTCGACCAGACCAAAACAGACCAAGTAAGGTCTTAAAAATATAAAAGGCCAGTCACAGACTGGCCTAATATAAAACTGGTACTCCCAAGGGGATTCGAACCCCTGTTACCGCCGTGAAAAGGCGGTGTCCTAGACCGGGCTAGACGATGGGAGCGCTAACTTATTTCCCGGATTTGGAAACCAAAAAACATTTAAAATGGTGATCTCTCTGCGACTCGAACGCAGGACCCTCTCCTTAAAAGGGAGATGCTCTAACCAACTGAGCTAAGAGACCATCTGTGTTTTGGTGAGATTGAATATAAGTAATCTTGGTTCAGAAGTCAACAGGGAATTTAAAAAAAATAAAAAAAAAGTGTAATTTTTTTAAGAAGTTAATTTTATTTACCCTTAGAAATTTTATCGCCCACCTTGTCATCAAAGGCCTTGTGAGCTAATTTAGCCCATTATTACTAGTGTTTTAAGAGGTAGGCTTCAGTGACAACAGAAGTAAATTCAACAAAAAATGATTTAGATAATTTGAGTGAGAAAAAAGTAGCGTTTCATACTTTAGGCTGTCGTTTGAATTTTTCTGAGACAGGAACAATTTCTCAAGGCTTTGTTGAGCGTGGGTATAAGGTTGTTGAATTTGGAGAACAAGCTGATGTTACTTTTATTAATACTTGTACTGTAACAGATAGTGCAGACTCGACTTGTCGTAACCTTATTCGTAAGGCACATCGCTCTTCTCCTGATGGAAAGATTGTTGTGGCCGGTTGTTACGCTCAAATGGATGCACCAAAGATTGCAAAGATGACAGGTGTTGATCTTGTTTTAGGAACAAGTGAAAAATATAAAGTCTTCGATTATTTAAATGAAGATGAAACAGATACAATTCATATTGATAAGTCGAAAGACTTTTTCGGAGCTGCTACTTCTAAAGAAGAAGGACACACGAGAGCTTTCTTGAAGATTCAAGATGGATGTAATTACGTTTGTTCATTCTGTATCATTCCTTTTGCTCGTGGACGCTCTAAGGCAGTTTCAATTGCTCAGGCAATAGAAGAAGCAAAAGCTGTTGTTGCTCAAGGTTTTAAAGAGATTGTTCTTACTGGTGTAAATATTGGTGAGTATGAAACAACTTCAGGTGAAAAACTTTTAGATCTTTTAAGAGAGTTAAATGCTCTTGAAGGTTTAGAGAGAATTCGTCTGGGGAGTGTTGAGCCAAATACAATTACTGATGAGCTTCTTGATTATATGCAAGCTAATCCTAAGTTTCTTGATCACTTCCACGTACCAATGCAAAGTGGAAACGATGAGATCTTAACAAATATGAAGCGTAAGTATTCAGTTGAAGATTATAAAACAATCATTAATAAAATTATCACGCGTTTTCCAAACGCAGGAATTGGTGCAGATGTTATTTGTGGTTTCCCTGGAGAGACTGACGAACAATTCCAAGATACATTTAATCTTTTAAAAGATTTACCAATCACTCACTTCCACGTATTTCCATATTCTAAAAGAAAGAATACGGTTGCGGCCCGTATGGAAGATCATATTCAGCACCCAGTTAAGAAGAGTCGTGTGAAGACTCTGATGATGCTTGGAGATGCTAAGCTTAATATGTTCTCTGAAGATTACGTTGGAGAAACGTCTCAGGTCCTTTTTGAAAGGAAAGACAAGCAAGGCCTATGGGAAGGTTACACTTCGAACTTTATTCGCGTTAAAGTTGCACATGATGGTGATTTAAAGAATCAAATTCATCAGGTTCGCTTAATTGAGTTTAAAGACAACAAGGTTTTTGCTGAGTTATGCTGATTGCTGCGGCGCTCACGGTCTTTTTGACAATTAATTAACAATTAAAAACGTTTTCCTAACACAACTTGAACACTCAGGTAGGCCAAGTTTTATATTCTAGTCTTGTCAGTAGGAAACAAGGTTGGCAAGCCTTAGAATTTTTTGTTCTGCTTTTAAAAACTCCACTTGCCGATTTTAATTTCTCAAGTCCCTCTCTGAATCTGAAGAAGTGTCTTACTGATAAAAAATCTTTGTGCTACTGCGTACATCTCTCTCTCTCCCGCGGTGGCACAAGGGCTTTATAAATTAAAAATCCATCGCGCTTATATAGATGCGATAGAGCATATACCACACACAATCTATGAGTAGCTTTGAATTAGGCACTCGCCTCAATGATGGTTTTCTGCGACGGCCATCTCAAAAAAACCGACACAAGATGGATATAGGCCCTGAGGTAACTCAGGGCCGAAGTTCTTTATACTTAGAAATATTCTTTAAGGAATTTAATTTCAGATCTTTCAGGTCCGAAAGCAATGATCCCAACAGGGATTTGAATCGCTTCTTCGATAAGAGCGATATAGTCTTTAACTTCTTGTGATAGTTCACCTTTGAAGTCATCGTTAAAGCCTGCTACTTCTTTTAGAATTGGTTTAACTTTGGCCAAATCAATTCCTGGATAAGCACAATCAATCGTACGACCTTCGTACTCATATCCTGTACAAACTTTAAGAGGCCCCATCTCAGATAAAACATCAAGTTTAGTTAAAGCGATAGAAGTAAGGTTTGAGCACTTAACAGAGTATTTTAGAAGAGGAAGGTCTAGCCATCCACATCTTCTCTTACGTCCTGTTGTTGCACCGAACTCACCACCCTTTGTTTGAATATCTTCACCCATTTGATCAAAAAGTTCAGTAGGGAATGGCCCTTCTCCAACTCTTGTTGTGTAGGCTTTTGTGATCCCTAAGACTTCTTCAACAGTTCCACCTGGAAGACCTGCTCCCGAGTAGATACCTGCATATGCAGTTGATGAAGATGTTACGAATGGGTATGAACCAAAGTCGATATCAAGAAGCACACCTTGAGCTCCTTCAAAAAGGATCTTCTTACCTGCGCGTTTGGCTTCATCGAGGAAACTAAATGTATCGCAAACAAATGGTTCAATTTCTTTTGCAAGTGTCATCAGTCTTTCAACTTCTTCTTCAACACTTGGGTATTCGCACTCATAGAGATTTTTAAAAAGAGTTTCTTTCTCTAAAAGATTTGCTTTTAATTTTTCAGTTAGGATCTCTTTGTTAAATAGATCTTTTACTTTAATTCCCTTGCGAGAAATCTTATCTTCATAAGCTGGGCCAATTCCTTTTCCTGTTGTCCCAATCTTAATAGGTCCCTTCGCTTCACGTTGACCATCTAGTAGACGGTTATAGTAAGTGATAACAGAAGTGTTTGAAGATATTCTTAGCTTTTCAGGGGAAACTGATAACCCAGAGTTTTTTACATTTTCTAATTCTTTAGAGAATGCTTCTGGATCAAGAACAACACCGTGACCAATAACTGAGACACAGTGATCATGTAAAATACCTGAAGGAATTAAGTGGAGAACAACTTTCTTTGTTCCAACGATAATCGTGTGACCAGCGTTGTTTCCTCCTTGGTAGCGAACAACAACATCGCATTTTAAACCAAGTAGGTCTGTGATTTTTCCTTTACCTTCATCTCCCCATTGAGAGCCAATAATCGCAAGTGATTTCATAATTAAGCTTTAACCTCATGTAGTAAATTATCGTTTAAAAAGAATTCTTTCAGTTGATTTACGGCCATCTCTCCAACTCTTAGTTGAGCTTCATCAGTAGAAGCTCCTAGGTGTGGTGTAAGAACAAGATTAGAAATCTTGCGAAGAGGTGAGTCTTCTTCTAATGGCTCAGTTGCGAAAACATCAAAGCCTGCTGCTTTAAATTTTCTTTCCATAAGAGCAACAGCTAAGTCTTCCTCGTTAACAATTCCACCGCGAGAAGCGTTTACAAGAATTGCATGAGGTTGCATTTTATTAAATAGGTCCTTGTTCACCATTCCTTTCGTTGCATCCATTAGTGGAGTATGAAGTGTGATGATGTCACAAGTTTCAAAAATTTCTTCGACAGTATTTGCTTTAGAAACATAATCAAGTTCACTTGATTCACAAAATGGATCAAAGAATTTAACTTGTGGATCAAATCCTTGAAGACGTTTTGCAACGATCTTTCCAATTTGACCAAAACCAACGATACCAACTTTTTTATTAGCTAGTTCATTTCCTGTGTACTTTGATTTATCCCATCCGCCATTTTTCATTGTGGCGTCGGCAGCAGCTGTATGTCTTAGAACTGTCATCATAAGAGCGATAGCGTGTTCTGCTGCTGAGTTATTATTGGCACCTGGAGTATTTGAAACCTTTACTCCACGCTCGCCACATTTAACTTTATCAATATTATCTGTTCCGGCACCTGCGCGGATTACATATTTAAGATTTGGAGCAAGTTCAAGATACTCTTCTCCAATTGTCGTTGATGATCTAATAACAAGAGCATTTGCTTTTGGTAGTAATTCTTTAATCTCGTCTTGAGTTAATTTTGCTTTTGGGTGAACTTCTAATTCGTTGATAGCTTGTAGAGATGCAAAAACTTCTGCATCCATTCCATCACAAACGACGATAAATGGTTTCACTCAGGCCTCCATGGATTTTTTAAGTTTTTCTTGTATTGCGATTATAGAACGCAACTTGCTACATGTAACCCTAATATTAGAAACTTTTTGTAAGTTGCTATTTAGTTTTTCGTTAACCATAATTATCATGATGCAAAAAAGTAAAAGTATGAAAAATATGAGAATTTTAAAGAAGTTATTAGGTATACTTATATTCGGCCAACTGTTTCTATCAGCTTCTCTTGCTTCCTATATTCCTGAGGGATACTTTGTTAGTCACGAGGATATGATTAGGGATTATCAAATTACTCAAGAGTACTCGAAAAGGGATTTCCTATCTTATATTTTAGAGCAGAATCCGGCCGTTACAGCGGCCGAGGCCACACTGATTACTGAGCGAGTTATTGAAGTTGCTGATCAATTTGGGGTTGATGCAAAGCTATTTCTTGCCTTGATTCGAATGGAGTCAAATTTCATGCGTGAGGCGGTCTCTCCAACTGGTGCAGTAGGCTTAACTCAATTCACATCAATTGGGGCCCAGGAAGTATCTGATCAATTAGGTCAACGTGGCCCAAGTTATGCAAGTTTACAAAATACACTCTATCTAAATAATATTTTACTAGATGGCATGCCTGAGTGGAGTCATTTGTGGCTGCGAGAGAGGAGCTGGGCGCAGCAAAAGTTGCTGTTCTTAGATGATCTCGACCTGTCCCTTGTGTATGGTGCTATCCTCTTAAAGGTCTATCTGGCAAAGAATTACCAAGATGATCTCATGGCCAACTATTATGAGGCACTCGTTGACTACAATGGTGAGCCTGGAGAGAGAAAATATTGGTATGCACGCACAATCTTAAAGTTTTACGATGAAATCTAAACTGATTCGTGCTAGAAATTCCTTATGAAAAATATTCAAGTAATTAAAGCCGATATTACAACTCTTGATGTTGATGCCATTGTGAATGCAGCTAATAGTGAACTTAAAGCTGGAGGGGGCGTTGATGGTGCCATCCATGCTGCCTGTGGTGAAGAACTTGCCAAGGAACTTGCTGAAGCAGGTGGTTGTCCTGTTGGGGAAGCAAGATTGACTCGTGCCTTTAATATTCCTGCGGAATTTATCATTCATGCTGTTGGACCAAAGTGGGAAGGTGGAGCAAATGGTGAAGCGGACTTACTTGAAAAATGCTATATCTACGCACTCTCTCTGGCCCTTGAGAATGAATGTAAGTCAATTGCATTCCCATGTATCTCAACTGGAATTTTTGGCTATCCAAAAATTGAAGCGGCCATTACAGCAACTTCAGCAGTAAAGAGCTTTGATGCTATTGAAGAATTTGATGATGTGATCTTCTGTTGCTTTGATGATGAAAGCTATGAGATCTACAAAACAATTCTGTAGCCTCTATAAAAGAGTGATCTCTTAATAATACTTGAGTTAATTTACCCTTCTTCATTTTAGAATTTCTGTGAACGACTGATAAGATACATATCAGAGGCACAGTCATGAAGAAACGAAGAGTGTTCACTATTTTATTCCCCTTATTGGCCATCATTATTCTCGTGGCCTGTCTTGGAAGGGGGCACAATCTTAGAAAAATAAGAAGTGAGATAATTGTTGATCAATCACTAAGCGTTAACTCAAGGGTTCCGGCCAGCACCTTTATTGAAGGCGAAGAAGAAGTCGTTATTGGGAACTTCTTTGATATCTCTAGGCCAAACTCCCTCGATGATAGCGTTGGTTTTATACAAGAAGGTAATTGGTTTCAGGATACCTTGAAAGGTTATCAGGGAAGCATCAGTCGCTACACTAATGATTCAAGTGCAAGGGCCATCTACACGACTGATCTTTTGGGTGATTCGACTTATTGTATTTGGTACTACCGAGTGCCATCAATGAATGCAACGGACAATGCAATCGTTGATATTTTTGATGGTGTTGAAGAAATTGGTCTGGCCAACTTCAGTCTAAGACTTCCAAGTAATGAAAAAGGTCTCTATCCTCTAGGGGAATTCTCTTTTACCTCAGGGCAGGAGAGTCGTGTGATTATTTCAAAGGGTGCTGAAGATCCGCTGCTTTTAAGAGCTGATGAGGTCATCTTTAAAAAGCTCGGTGATTACGAGGATTGCCAAGGAATGATTTATAAGGAGCTTGATGAGAGTGCAACGATTGTGGCGAAGGCCGTTAATCAGAAAACTTTTAAAGGAACAGATGGTTATCGCGAATATGGTGACTGGGTGGATAGTAAACTTAAAGGAGCACAAGGCAATAGTGTGCGCATGAGTGAAGATGAATATGCCTATTCAACTTATAACTTCATGCCAAAGAGGTCCGATTACTGCTTACAAATATATCGTCCAACTGTTGTTGGTGCTCTATCGAATGTTAAAGTGAGTATCTTTCAAGAAGATGTGGAAATCTTTACGACTTTTCTTAGTTATAATATGCCCGAGGCCAAGAGTGGTTGGGTAGGTTTAGGTAAACATGAGTTTAAAGAAAATGAAGTTGTGACAGTGATTTTTGAAAGAGACCCTCGCGACATCGGCTTACTTCTAAGTGATGCCGTGAGGTTATCGATAGTATCTAAAGATAAAAATTGTAATTAAATGAGTAGGTGGTAAGTAACAAATGCTCCACCATAGGCGAGAATTGTCATATATCCAAACATTAGGAAGACATGTCCCCATCCATCTGTTTCTCTGCGAACAATCCCAAGTGTTGAGATACATTGCATAGCAAAGGCAAAGAAGATTAGTAGTGACCAAGCAACGGCCGTGTTAAATACTGGCTCATTTGTTTCTGGATCAATTTCAGCTCTTAGTCTTTCTCTTAGAGTTGTTGATTCCTCATCCACATCACCAAGGGCATAGATAGTTCCTAGAGTTGAAACGAAGAGTTCACGGGCACCCATTGCAACAGTGATCCCAACTCCCATTTTCCAATTGTATCCAAGTGGCTTGATAACTGGTTCAATTAGCTTTCCAAATTGGCCAATTGTTGAATGCTCCAGAGAGATCGCAGCAGCTTCAGCTTCTGTTTTTCCAACAAGCATCTCTTGTGCTGGTTTTGGAAAAGTTGAAAGAAACCAGATTACCATTGAAAGACCTAGGATGATCGTCCCGGCCTTTTTAAGAAATACTCTTCCTTTGAAAAACATTGACTTAAAAGCAGGTTTTAAAGTTGGCATTTGATAAAGGGGTAACTCAATAATGAATGAAGTAGTGCTTCCTTTATAAAGAGTTAGTCTAAAGATCTTTGCAATAATTAGGGCCACAATACTTCCTAGGAAATAAAGGAAGAAAAAGGCAAGTGCTTGAGAGTTAAAGATTCCAAAAACAGTCTTTTCCGGAACAAATGTCCCAATTAGAAGAATGTAGACTGGTAGTCTTGCAGAACAAGTGATGAGTGGAATCGTCATTAGTGTTGCAAGTCTTTCTTTCTTATCTGAAATTGTTCTCGTTGCCATAATTGCTGGAACAGAACAAGCAAACCCTGAAAGGTATGGAAGGAAGGCCTTTCCATTAAGTCCAAAGTAAGACATCGCGCGGTCTGTGATAATTGAGGCACGTGAGATATATCCACTTTGTTCAAGAAGACTAAGTAAGAAGAAGAGAATCATAATTTGTGGAAGGAAGATAACAACTCCACCAACACCTGCAATAATTCCATCAACGATAAAGCTATTTAACATACCTTCTGGAAGTAGTGTTGCAACGTATTCTCCGAATGCACCAACTCCGCCATCAATTAGATCCATGGCAGGACCTGCCCATGTATAAATTGAGTGGAAGATTAAGTAGAACATTGCCAGAAAGATAACTCCACCTAAGAATGGGTGAAGAACGAATTGGTCAATTTTATTTGAGAGTTGAATTAAGCTCTTATTTTTACCAATAGCATATGATGCTTTTAGATCTCTTGCTTCTCTTTGGTATTTTTCAATTTGAGAAAGCGCAGAAACTTCATTTTGAAGTTCAACAAATTGATCTTCCTCAAAGCTTACATTAAATGGATTGTATTCCGTTGATTCATTTGAAAGTTTAATCTTTCCTGATGGTAAAAGAATTTCGTCTGAAGCATTCTCTCTTAAGAAGTTCTCAAGAGTTGCTCCACTGTCTCTCATTGTCGAGAATTTGATATAAGGAACACCAATATGTTCACCAATTTTATCAAAGTCATAATTCTTTGTTACATCAAGGTCGTACTTGTTGAAGATGATTTTAATCTTTCCACCAAAGAGCTTCTTTACAGCAAGAGCAAGTGAAAGAGAAGAGTCCAGACGAGCACAGTCAACAACACAAACGATTTCGTGGAATTCTGTTACTTGATTATTTCTTCCAATTAAAGTGGAAACTGTTACAGCTTCATCAATAGAAGAAGGAACTAGTGAGTATATTCCCGGAAGGTCCACAACTGCTAATTTTTCTTCATGACGGGCATTTGAAATAAGACCTGCTGTGGCCGTATCAACAGTAATACCGTTGTAATTTGCAACCTTGCGATTTGCTCCTGATAGAAGATTGAAGATCGCCGACTTCCCTGAGTTTGCAGGGCCAATAAGTAAAATTTTTCTCATTAATGTAATTCCTCAACATTGATGAGACTTGCTTCGCTTAGACGAAGGGCAACTGTTTCACCATCTGTTAATCTAAGAGTAAGAGGGGAGCCTAGGAATGAAGGAGCGATAACTTGAATTGCATCACCTGGAAGAATCCCAAGTCCTGTCATGATTGTCTTATGCTTAAGCCCCTTATCAAATGAGAGGATCTTAACATTTACGCCTTTTTTAACCTTCGATAAAACCATATTTTACTCCATACGTCTCAATGGGCTTACTATAGTTTTATTAGTCAAACTTGTCTAGGAACTCTTTACTGATATGAACCATGTTTACACGGTGGGTTACTCGCGATAGAAGGCATCTGTAAAGTGTGCAATGAGTGAATCAAGTACGTGTTCACCAAGTGAGAGCTGGCGATACTTGACTCCTGTTAAATCAAAGATACGACGAGAGATACGATTCGACTCAGTTCCAGCATGCTTATCTTGTAAGTATACGATTTCTTTGATCTTTGAAGAAGCTAGAAGCTTGGCACACTCGTGACAAGGAAAGAGAGTCACATAGCATGTTGCTCCAGAGAGCTTGTGATTAGAGTGAAGAATTGCATTGGCCTCGGCGTGAACAACGTATCCATATTTCTGCTGCTCAAGAGGGAGAGTCCTCTCTTTTCCCCAAGGAAGTTTAGTTTCATCAATTCCCGCAACAAAGCCATTGTAACCAAAAGTTATTTGGTGGTTGTTCTCATCGACAAATACACATCCTACCTTTGTGGCCGGGTCCTTACTTTTGAAGCTGGCCATAATGGCCTGAAGCATAAAGTACTCATCCCAGTTTACGGCACTCTTTGTTTGAATGTGATTAATCGACTTTTCAAGCTCTGTTCTCATGGCAGCAAGATTAGTTAATAATCCTTCACTTGGCAACTACTGGAAGCTTGTTAAGTCAGATAGGGTGGTGCAAAATATTGGAATGACAAGAGAACACAGGAAGAATTTTTTACTATCCTCTATTAAGATGGCCATCGCGACACTATCAAGTCGTGTTCTGGGTTTTGCTAGAGAAATTTTAATGGCCAAACTTTTTGGTGCCTCAGGACTTACTGATGCCTATCAAATTGCCTTTCGTATACCAAATATGTTGCGTGACTTATTTGCAGAGGGATCATTCTCATCTGCATTCGTTCCAATTTTTACTTCGGCCAAGAAGGATGGTGATGAACATGCTCGTAAGCTTCTTTGGTCCATGGCCATTGTCTTACTTGTTATCACTTCAATTGTTTGTTTATTGATTTTTATTTTCGCCCCACAAATTATTCAGATTTTAACAAATGAGCTTTTTACTTCAGATGTAAATCGCTTGGAAATGTCTGTGCTTTTGACAAGAATGATGTCGCCATTTTTAGCATTTGTTTCAGTGGCCGCATTATTTATGGGGGTTCTTAACACTTATAAGATGTTCTTTGCGCCAGCGATGGCCCCGGCGGTATTCAATATTATCATGATCGTCTCAATGATAACGCTGCCTAAGTTCTTAGAGGCACGAAACCTTCACCCAATTGTATCTCTTGGTGTAGGTGTTCTCATTGGTGGTTTCTTACAAATGCTTATTCAAGTGCCAATGCTCTTTTCAAAGGGCCTTGTAAAGCTAGATGGGATTGAGCTTTTCTCAAGTGATGTAAAAGAAATTTTAAAACGCATGAGTATTGGTACAATTGGTGTTGCGGCCACACAAATTAATCTCTTAGTCTCAACTTTCTTAGCAACGGGAACAGTTGTCGGTGCCGTTTCTTGGCTTCAATATGCATTTAGGCTCTTTCAATTTCCTGTCGGCATTCTTGGTGTTTCAATTGGAAACTCAAACCTTGTTTACTTCTCTGAACTTTGGAGGGGAGGTAAAGAAGAAGAAGCGAAGGGTGCACTTCAAACAAGTTATATAACGAGTCTTTTTGTTCTCATGCCTGCAATGGCATTAATGTTTGCTCTAGCTCAAGACTGTGTCGCTATTTCTTTTCAACGAGGAGCATTTGGCCTTGATGATACGAAGATGGTAACGGAAGCACTCTATGCTTACTTATTTGGGCTACCATTCTATGGACTTTATAAAGTCTTTTCTCCAAGCTTTTACACATTAGATAAGCCAAAAATTCCTGTGATCATTTCTTCGATCGCTGTTGGGATTAATATTATCTTCTGTTTCTCACTTGTTGATACTTATGGATTTAAAATTCTTGCGATGGGAACTTCGATTTCGATGATTTTTATCATCCTTGTTCAGTCGATTCTATTATTCAAATTGTTGGACTTGAAACTGAAATTCTTCTTTCCTCTAAGATTTTTTAAAATTGGTTTGAGTTCACTACTAGCTTTTTATGCTACACAGTATGTACGTGGATACTTCCCAAACAATATCTTTTCAACTCTTGATAATCTTGCGGCCTTCGTTGTTGCAGCGTGCGCAGGCGCTTTTGCCTATGTTATTGCGCTAAGTGTCTTGGGTGATTATGTTTTAATTCAGCGCTTCTTAAATAAGATAATCCGTCGAAATTAGAATGGAAGTAATCATAAATTTTCTTGCTTCATGAGTGGCAAGTCGTTAAACTTAAAGAGATTACACATTTGGAGCAGTAAATGAGAACAAATTTTGAAACACTCGAAAATTTAGCGAGTCATACAATTAATACACTTAAGGAAAAGGGTGTTATTGAATTCGATATTGCAAATCGTGAAAAACTTATCGAATCAATGGCGACTGAATTTGGTGTATCACTTGCAACTGATGAAGATATTCGCGATCAAGCAATCGAAGAAGTTGAAGAGAAAATGGGTGTAGATAATATGCCTGAGGACGTAACTGAGTCTGAAATGTTCAACCATGCTCGTAAAGAAATTATTAAGTCATTCAGTGGTGAAAATATTGGTGGTCTATACTTAGTAGAATCACTACACAATATTGCAAACCGCATGACTGCATTCTTAATTGATTGTGAATTCATTGATGATGTCTTCGGAACTGACGAAGAAATTCACAACTTCCTAGTACAAAATATTAGAACATTTAAGACTAGATAATAAAAAAGCTCCTAACGGAGCTTTTTTATATTATGCAAGCTTTGTTCGAAAAACGGACCTTCAAGCAGACCATTCAAAACAGAACTTTCACTTTCTAAAATGACAATTCCATTTTCAGTCTTTAGTAAGGCTGCATCATAGTAGACACGAAGCTCATGGCCTTTAGTGGCCGTACCTTCCACGCGAAGGGTTTCGATGCCTTGTTCATAAAGTTTTTCAAATGATTTTGGCTCGTGAATAATGGTCGTATCTTTATCGAAGACAAGTTCACTATTAATTGCGAGTTCTTCAAATGCCGATTGTAAATCTGGATAGTTTTTATCAGTAAAGCTAAAGCGTGATTGCCACTCGTAGCGTGTATCAGTTCTTTCAAATACTTTTAATTCACTATTGTCGTTAGTGAGAGTCCACCAAGGTGGGATTGGAATTTCAAATCCATGGAAGGGGAAGCTTACAGCATTCTTTAAGGCGACTTTTTTTTCACCTTTAATAACAAATGCCGCATAAGTAGCAAAAATTAATACACAAATGAGGAGAATCCACCAAAAAATATTACTCATAATTTGCAATTTATCGCTAAATTTAGGCTTCGTAAACGTAATATTAATCAGTTAAATCAGTAGTTTATAGAAAAAGTCGATAGTTTACTCAAGTTTCATTCATAAAGTGTCGTTAAGTAGTTGAGGATTGTTAAAGTTTTTATGGAGAAAACTATGAAGTTAAGACTTATTGGCACGAAAAGCATCTTATTGGCGATGATGATGCTAAATACATATGCTGAGATCGATATCAGTGATTGTATCTATTTAAGAGACAATGGCTATGAAGATGACGCTCAAGCATGTGTAACAAGAGCATCCCGTGGAAGCTCTGGAAGTAATGACTTCTGTGTCGATTGTTTACCTAAACTTCCTGAAAGAAATGAGTGGGCCGAAGTTGCAAAAGTTGCAATTCCTTCACTTGCAGCAATGGGGAGTGTTTATTTCGCCACTAAACACCAAGCTGATTCTCAAGAGTCATGGGCAAATGCTTATGAAAACGGAATTAAATCATGTCATGGCCAAATTGATGGCTATTTAGATTATAACCTTGAAAGAGGTGCAAACCCTGTTCTTCCAAAAGAACAAACATCAATGCTTAGCTCTTGTAATGGTTACGGCCACGGTATGTACGCTGGTGGACTTGGTCTTACTGGTGGAGCTTTCGGTGGTGTAGGTAATGGTTGGCTAGGACAAGGTTACACAGGTGGATTCCTTGGAGGTATGGGTGGACCAAACTTCGGAGGTAATATCTATGGAAATGCCGGATGGGGCATGGGAATGGGTAATGGTATGGGTAACGGTATGGGCAATGGCTTTGGTGGAAATTACCAAGCTAATGTTTATATGAACCCACTTGGTTCTCTTGCTGGTTCGGCCCTTGCTGGACTTTTAACAGGTGGTAATGCTGGCCTTGGTGTAAATATCAATGGCGGAATGGGTATGGGAATGGGTGGACACCCAGGAATGTACCCAGGAAATATCTACGGTGGAATGTACCCAGGTTTCGGAATGAACTCAGGCTTTGGAATGGGCATGGGAATGGCCGGATACCCTTACGGAACAGGTTTCGGAACAGGCTTTGGTGCTAACTTTGGCATGGGGATGGGCAATGGTTTTGGAATGGGTAATGGTTTCGGAATGGGCAACGGTTTCGGAATGAATACTGGTTTAAATTTTGGACTTAATATTGGTAGCACTGGCGCGTACCCAGGGATGAACACTGGCGCAGGTTGGGGAATGTACCCTGGATCTGGTTGGGGAATGCATCCTGGAACAGGTATCAATGCTGGTGTGAACCTAGGTTGGGGAATCAACGGCGGTGCCAACGGTGGCTGGGGTAATAATGGTGGAGTTTATCCAACTTATCCAGGACCTGGAAACGGTGGTGTTATTTCTGGCGGTTGGGGAGTCAACGGCGGTGGAAACGGTAACTGGGGGGGCCCTGGCGGTTGGGCCAATGGTGGTGGAAACCCTGCTTGTATGTGTATCTCAGCACCATGTGCTTGTGGAAATACATTTCCAGGTGGAAACGGAAATATCAATGGCGGTTGGGGAGTCAACGGAGGTTGGGGAACTGGCGCTAATAACGGTTGGGGTGTTAACGGTAACGCTGGTTGGGGAGTCAACGGTGGGAACGGTTGGGGCCTAAATGGTAATGCTAATGGAGGTTGGGGAGCCAACGGAAACTGGGGTGCAAATGGAAGCTATAATAATGGTTATCAAGCACAACAATTTCAAAGCTACATCAATGGACTTCAAGGACAAGCTGTAGCCCAAGGTAATTACCAGAACCAAGGAAACGTAGCATATGCTAACCAAGCTCTGTATCAGAACTTACATAATGCTCAACAAAATATTTATGCTAACTCTTATAATGGTTACTATAACTCTGGTACAAACTATGGTTCACTTGCTGGTGGAGGACTTAATGGTCAGTTTAGTATTGGTGTAAATGGTGGCGCCGGGTTTAACTGGGGTGCTAATTAAAAAATAAATTGAAGAGATGAGAGATATAAGAAAGCCTCCCGGATGGGAGGCTTTTTTTATAAAAAAAATAGCGCCTGTGGCGAACCGAGAAACCTAAAGGTTTCTCTCTCGAATATTATGTGCACCGAACAGGGGCGCATAAA
>NZ_JBEBMJ010000001.1:193055-786566 GCF_043196375.1 Halobacteriovorax sp. ZH5_bin.2
AAATAAAAAAAGAGCTTATCAAGCTCTTTGTATTGCGTTTGTTGCGAACCGAAAGACCTAAAGGTCTTTCTCTCGTGTATATCCTCATTTCAAATGAAGGACGCATAAATAAAAAAAGAGCTTATCAAGCTCTTTGTATTGCGTTTGTTGCGAACCGAAAGACCTAAAGGTCTTTCTCTCGTGTACATCCTCATTCCAAATGAAGGACGCATAAATAAAAAAAGAGCTTATCAAGCTCTTTTTTTATTTATTTATTATGCATAAGAATTTTGATTGAGCCTCTGAAAAGTACTTCGATCTTATTGGCATCGAGACTTTTTTCGACAAGCCCTGGCCCAAAAGTTGGGTGAGCGAGTACATCACCAACTTCAAATTTGTGACGAATACTATATGAAATAGGTTCACCCTCTAGCTTCTCAAGGGCATTTTCCCAAACATTAATGATTTTTTCTTCTGTTGAAATTCTTTTCTTTGTCGGAGCTTTACGACGAGTAGCACTTGGAGATACTACTTTTTTTGGCTTGTAAGCATGAGTTGCTTTACAAGTATTACACAGAACTTTATATGGAGTATCTGCATCCTTCATTGCTACAATTAAATGAGCAAGATCTAACTTACATTTGCTACAATATGTTACAATTTCCTTACCAACACCTAGTTTTGACATATTCTCTCTTCCTTTTACTTAATTAGGTCAATTTAATGGCGAATAGGATTAAAGTAAAGAGAATAAAAGGTAATATGTAGATAATTATAATGAAGAAAAATACTTTAGCACTGCTGGAAAAAGCAAAACATTTACCGACAAAATCTGGATGCTATTTGATGAAGCGAAAACGTGCTGGCATCGAAGAAATTCTTTATATTGGAAAGGCGAAAAACCTTCGTAGTCGAGTTTCCAGCTATTTTAACAGTTCAGAAAAGTCACCTAAAACCCAAATCCTTGTCTCTCATATTCAAGACTTTGACTTTATCATGACTAAGACTGATGCCGAAGCATATATCTTAGAAAATAACTTAATTAAAAAGCATATTCCCAAATATAATATTCAGCTAAAAGACGATAAAAGTTATCCCTATATTCAGATTGATTTGAACGAAAAATTCCCACGTCTTGTTTACACAAGAAGGCCAAAGAGAAAAAAGAAAATTAAGTTATTTGGGCCTTTTACAACGGGAAGTAATATTTTAAAAATATCTCGCATCTTAACAAAGTCGTTTACATTGAGAGACTGCTCAGTAGAGGAGATGCGAAAGAGAAAACGTCCGTGCCTTATTTATCAGATGAAGCAATGTTCGGCTCCTTGTGTGGATTATATTTCTGAGAAAGATTATTTCAAGGATCTTAATTACGTAATTAACTTCTTTGAGGGGCAAAGCAGAAATGTTTTAAAGATTTTAGAAGAAAAGATGTTTGCTGCTGCTGAAAGTGAACACTTTGAAAGGGCAGCAGAAATTCGCGATAGCATTGAAGAGTTAAAGTCTTTCTCTCAAAGCTATGAGAAACAAAACGTCGAATTATCTACGGAAAGAGACTTTGATATTGTTGCTTATCACGTTGGAGAGTTAGAAGTTGATATCTCAATCTATATGATGAGATCAGGAATTCTTCTAGGGCATAAAAATTATCACTTTGGGAAAGGCGATAGTGAGAGTGAAAATCATGAACTCTTTCAAACATTCCTTTTTCAATATTATTCAAATACGAAAGAAAAGCTTCCAAGTCGTATTTATCTCGATGAGAAAAAAGCTGACCTATCAATGATTAGTGAAGCTTTTAATGAAGTTCTTGATCAAGAAGTTGAAGTACAAAAACCTATTGGAAAGATGAAAACTCTTTATGATTTAACACTTGATCATGCAAGAGAACACCAGCGCTTTAGAGTGAAAAACCTTGATGGCCCATGGATTGGTTTAAATAAACTAAAAGAGCTTTTAAACTTAAAAGAGACGCCAAAAATCCTTGAATGTTTTGACGTTGCCATTTGGCAAGGGAAGTCTCCAACGGCTTCTCAGATTGTCTTTCGCGATGGAAAACCAGATAAGACACAGTATCGCTATTATCACTTGGAAGAAAGACCTGAAGGAAATAACGACTTTGCCATGATGAAAGAAGTTCTTGCACGAAGGTTAAAGAAAGGAAAACTTCCCGATGTCTTTATTGTTGATGGTGGGAAAGGACAAGTCTCAAGTTTCTTGGCCGTTCTTGAAGATTTTAAACTTGAGATTCCTGTTGTGGGAATTGCAAAGATTAAAACAAGTAAACAGGAGTCATTCAGAGATAAAGAGGTTTCAAGTTCTGATGAAAGGCTAATTATACCTAATCGAATTAATCCTTATATTTTAAAGAAGACACCATCTCTTATGAGAATTGTTGTGCAAATGAGAGATGAGGCGCACCGTTTTTCTCGCAAACTTCATCATAAGAAGGAGAGAGATCGTATTTTTACTTCATGGTTTGATGATATCGAAGGGATTGGTGAGAAGACGCTAAAAACGATTCACGAAAATATGGACTTGAATCTTAAAGAGTTATCACAGTTATCGGTAATTGAAATTAGTCATAAATTGGATATTAAGGAAGGCATTGCTGAGAGAATTCATGCCAAGCTTATGGCCGAATTCTCTCAGAAATAATTGTCTAGTTTAGGTGGTGGATTTTTTTACGATTGCCGTGCCCGCAATCAGTACATCTCGAATTCTCGTGTATGTACAAGTTTTTATAATCCGATAGGTGTGTGTGAACCATCTTAGAGCCACATACAGGACAATCATTTAAAACCTTATGTACTTGATCGGCATCACCAAATAACTCTTCAAAGTTTTCAAATTGGAAATCTGGATCGAATGACATTGTAGCAACTCCTTTAAATAATAATTACTACTAGGGATTTGAAATTGTGCAGAGTGTCCCAAGCAGTGGATGTAGTTGATTTATCGGAGGCTTAACAATGTTCTGAAATTTATGCTTTTTTTTTTAATGACTTAGGGATATTTTACCCATAGGAAATAAAGTAATGGCGCAATTTTTAACTAAATTAACTAAAGATTTTAATAACGTTTTAAAACTCTCACGAGATGAGAAGCCGAATTACTATGCCAAATTATTTGAAAATACACTTTGGTATCCTAAGCTAAAAGAGCGCAAGCTTACTTCTAGTAAGGCTTCACAAGAAGTGACTGAAGCTCCTAGTCAAGCACCTAAGCCGACGGTCGTTGTTCCTCAGCAAGAAGCTGCAACAGTAGAGCAAACAGTCTTAGCGCCTAAAATAGAGGTTCCTATTACACCTCCGAAGCGCAAGATTGATATTGCAGCAGCTTCAAGCTCAGCTGAATCCTCTCGCTCTATCAAAGTTAACAACGATATCAATAAATTTCTTTCACTGTATAGTACTTCTTGGGAGCTTGAATCAATTCCTGGCTACAAAGACTATCAAGGTGAAGTGGATATTATCTTCTTTGGACTGGATGAGATTGAAGAAGGGGAGCTTCCAGACTTCCTACCTTTATCAATGATTGAATCTGATCAAGATATAATGGGACGTATGATTAAGGCCATGAAGATTTCAAGTGGCCGCTTTATTCGTGTTCCATTTATTAAAAAAGATGCTCGTGAATTCCTTTTCACTTGTTGTGCTCACTTTAAGCCTAGACTACTTATTAGTCTTGGTGCAGCTGCTACAAACTTATGTCTAGATAAACGTGTTCGTCTTGCAAACGTTCATGGAGAGTTTCACTCAATTCAAATAGAAGTTGATGGAAATGCTCAGTTAATAGACGTCATGCCACTATTTCATCCTAAATTACTAGAGGTAAATGAGTCCATGAAGAAAACGGCATGGACAGATATGCAAAAAGCGATAAAATTTCTCACAAGTTGAGTAGCTTAGTAAAATCATATATCATTTTACTAGAGAAGTTGCAGGGCAAGGATGCCGCACAAATCAGGACGATATTCGTTGAGAAATTTACTTATCTCTATCATTATACTTTCTTCATGGAATTCTCTTGCGAGAATTAGCCCATTACAAAATATACGATCAGGTCACACAATAAAGGTGAGGGTTGCAAAAGATCTTGATAACGTTCTTCTAGAAGGCGTTGATCTTACTCGTAAGGTAGTAGCAACAAGAAGTCGAAAAAGTTTTAAAGGCTTTAAAAAGATAAAAGTTAATTGTCAAAATCTACAATCAGTTAAATCTGTAAAACCACAATACTTAGCATCTCTAACATCACAAACAGGACTTATTAGTTTTGAGCGTAAACAATTCATGGGACAGATGCATATTGTGACGAGTGCTGATGGTAACTCGTGTGATGTTGTTAATGAGATGGACCTTGATGACTATATTGCAACTCTACTTGCAAAAGAAATGAATGCATCTTGGCCAATTGAAGCCTTAAAGGCACAGGCCGTAGCGGCTCGTACTTATGCTCTTCACCACATGATGATTTCAGGGCTTAAGAATGACACACTTTATGATTTAGAAAATTCTGAAAAACATCAAGTAAATGGAACATTTAATGATGTGACGGCCAGTACTCTTGAGGCCGCAAAAGATACAGCAGGATTAGTTCTTACAAATGGAAAGGGAAATCTTGTTCCCGCATTCTTTCATGCAAGTTGTGGAGGAACGACATTAGTTCCTTCTGATGTGTGGAGAAATGATGTTCATGGTTATTCGACGGTAAAATGTGATTACTGTCAGAAGAAGAAAAATTGGGATTCAAAAATTACAAAACTTCGCTTTAAGAAATTTCTTAAATGGGCAATGAGAAAGAAGTTTATTGAGAAACAAAGCTTAAAGAAAAAACTATTCTTATATCCAGATAAAAGAGATCAAAAAAACCTTTATGTTCAAAATGGTGTAAAGAAGATCAAAATCAAAAAAAGTTTATTCCGTCGCTACTTTGGTCGAGTCGAATTTCCTTCAAATCATTTCTATATGGTTGATGTAGGTGGAGCAGGTCTTCACTTTGTTGGAAAGGGCAATGGTCACGGAGTTGGTCTATGTCAGGTAGGCTCTTTAGGTCTTGCTCAAAAAGGAAAGGGCCATCGTGAAATTCTGGCCCATTATTTTCCGAAATTAAATGTTTTGAAACTTTATTAGTTCTTTTAAATCATTAAGGACATGGTGTTGAAAAACTAATATTTAAACCAACTGGTTGAAGAGTTCCTTGAGTTGGTTGTGAATATTGGTATGGAGCTGCAATAACTTGAAAGTGAGCTGAATCAACTGTTGCTGCTGGACAATTCGTTCCTGAACCTAGAACCGCTCCAGACTGCTGTAGGCTAATTCCCTGAAGTCCACGATCATCACCAATAATTGGGTAGCTATAGCGGCCATCTGTAAATGAACGTGAGCAAAGAGAAAGGCGAATATTATAACCAGTTAGATTACTACCATTGAGTACTTTTGTAATGATAAGAATGTCCCCAAAGCTATTGACTCCAACGTGGTGTTGGTTTGATTCATTTGGTAGCATTCCTTCTTGTAGTGGACCTGCAACGACATCATTATTATAAGAGTAACCAGCTGGAATATTAGCAACAATCGTTCCTCTTCTTTGTCCGAGCCTAAGATAAGACTGGCCATAATTATTTAGATTATTACTGTCGTATCGGCCGTACTGACAACTAAAAGCTTGAGCATTCACAAGACTATCAAATAAGGCCTGACCTTGAGAGTCCATTCCAGTTGATCCTGTATTTGAACCGCTTCCGCCATTACCCCAACCTGAGTAGTAACCACCACTACTACTTTTAGAGTCTTGTCCACAGCTTGTTACAAGCATTGAAGCAATTGTCACAACCATTAATAACTTAAACTTTTTCATAATATCCTCAAATATTAGTTTTCACGCTATTACTTGTATCGGAGAGGATTAAGGATTTCTTTAGAAATTGATAAAATTAATTAAGAATTTTTTCAAATTAACCGAAATAGTAAGTAATTATGACAGCTTATGAACAAGTAAAAGAATCAACGTTTAAGATTATCACTGGATCCTTTAAAGATTTTAAAAAGGATGATCAGGCCAAGTTTCGTTTAAAGATGGGGCTCATCTTTGCGATCATTCCATTTATTTCAATTATCGTAGGATTTATACTTAACTGGATACTTTTAAAATCAACAATTATCTATATTACGACTTATCGTAAGGATATTGATTATATTATTGATTCACTAATTTATGACTACCTTCAAATTGGTTTATTAGAAGTTCTACCTTGGATGATTATTTCCATTGCCTTCTTATTAGTTGCGGGAATTGTTCTTGCGCAATTAATACTTCGGCCATTTGATGAGATTGCACAGTACTGTTTGGACTTTCTAGGATCTGAAGAAAAAGTAAATTCTTTCGACGGAGAACTTAAATCTGAGTTAAGATTACTGTCTAGTTTTAGTGATTGGTTCTTTACAACGACTTCAACTCTGCGCATGAGTGGGAAATTAACTCAAATTGAAGTTCCCGCTAAATACAAGAGGATACATAAACCTGTCTTTGAGACGATGTTCTTTGTCCATAAAAGTATCTACGTTGCTATTACATGTATTCTAACTGGAATGATCATTCTAATTATTAACTATGCTCTTTTTGATGCTGTGATTTCTGTGGTTAACGAAGTCTTTACGAATGGTAAAATTGCTAAAGATTACTTTAGTAACATGGCCTTAATTCAGGATGATATTGTAGGGATTACGATTATTATCAATATTATTTCTTATGGCTTTTTCATGGGCTATCTTTATAACAAAGTTGCAACGCCAGCATTTGGTATTTTTGCAACAATGCGATCTTTTATTAGTGGACGATATACATCAAGAGTTCACCTTATCGGTTACAAGTACGTTCGTCATCAGACGCGTGCCATCAACAAGTATTTGGACTATATGGAAAAAGAGTACTCAGTAAAAGATGATTGAGTATTTAACTTTGTTCAAGTAAAATCATAATAATAATTTGATGTGAAATTTGTTCATAATAACAAAAGGGATAGTAATGAAAAAAGCATTAGGCATTGTAATGTCATTAGTTTTACTTACGAGTTGTGTAGGTAAAGATGAAATCAAAAAAGCATTAAAAGATGATCCAACGATTTTAGCAGAAGCAATTAAAGCTAACCCTGCTGAAGTTATGGAAGCTCTTCAAGTTGCAGCTCAAAACGCAAAAGAAGCAATGGCGAAGAAAAGAGAAGAAGAGGAAAACAAAAAACTTCACGAGTTTATTGAAAACCCTCTAAAGCCACAAATCAGAGAAGACGAATCAGTTAGAGGTACTAAAGGTGGAATCATTACTTTAGTTGAATACTCTGACTTTCAGTGTCCTTACTGTACAAGAGGGTTTGATAATGTTGTTAAACCAATGCTTGAAAAGTACAAAGGAAAGGTTCAATTTGTTTATAAGCACCTTCCACTTTCTTTCCACTCAGAAGCTAGAATCGCAGCTGCTTATTACGAAGCAATTAGACTTCAATCTGAAGAAAAAGCATTCAAATTTCACGACATTCTTTTTACTCAAGAAGGTCAGCAAAAGCTAAGAAATCTAAAAGAAAAATACCTAAAGAAAACAGCGAAAGATCTAGGTGTTAACATGACTAAACTTGCAAAAGATGTTAAGTCTGAAGCAGTTGAAAAAAGAATTGCACAAGACGAAGCTGAAGCAAGAAAGTTTGAGATTCAAGGAACTCCTGGTTTCGTAATCAATGGTGTACCTGTTAAAGGTGCTTACCCACTTTCTCACTTTGAGATGATCCTTGGTCTTCTTAAAGAAAAAGGTAAACTTGATATCTAATCACTGATCAAGTTCAGTTTAAATATGAAGGCCCGCCACTAGGTGGGCCTTTTTATTTTTCCGTGTTATAATATGATCATTGGAGGTTAAAATGGTGAACTTCTTTGATCATAATCAAGTGAAAGTTAACAAAGAATTCTTTCGTGAATCAGCAAGACAAATTGATTATACAATTGAAGATTTTCTTCACGATGATATTCCACATTCTTTATTAGAACAAAATGTTTTAGATGTTGCTTACATTAATCATTTATCATCTTTGTTAAAAATCAATTCTATTTTTGATTTAGCACAAGAGATTTTAGAGCTTGAAAAAAGCTTGGATAAGCTTGCTCATCGTCTTCCTGTCGATATTAATATTCCAAAAATGGAAACTTTCTATCAACAACTAGGTCCAGTCTTTATTCAACTTTTTGTTGAAATTAAAGACCTTGAAGATCATAAAGAACTTGAAGGAGAGTGGCTAAAAGCCGTGAGAATCGCACTAGAGGAAGAGATAGTAGTTTGGCAAGAAAAAAACTTAAAATAAGCATGAAAATAAAAAAAACCTTCAAAAGTTAAAAAAAACGCTAAAAAGCCTTGTCAAAGCGTGTTTCAAACTTCATCCTATTTCTACAACAACTAAATAACTAACTATTTGGAGTTAAAATGAACAGAAAAGAACTTGTAGAAGCAATCTTAAAAAACAAAGAACTTAGCCACCTAACAAAGAAAGATGCAGATGCATTCGTATCTACTACTCTTGAGACAATCAAGAAAGCAGTTAAGAAAGGTGACGATGTTTCACTAATCGGTTTTGGTACTTTCACAAAAGTAAGAAGAGCAGCTAGAACTGGTATCAACCCAGCAACTGGTGAAAAAATCAAAATCAAAGCTAAGACACTTCCAAAATTCAAGCCAGGTAAAGCTTGGAAGGAAATGTTCTAATTTTTGTTTGAAATTAGTTTCATAATAAGAAGCCTCCATTACGGAGGCTTTCTTATTTTTAGGGGTATTTTTTGCCTATCAACTCTCTCTAGCGTCAAGAAAACGTCGACATTTTGACACCACTACTTTTTTACATTCCTCATAAAGTCTTAAAATTTCAAAATTAATGGGCAGAATCTTCCGGAACACACTTTACTATCTTGTAGAAAATGGCCGCTAGATGTATAATTTTTGACGAGGCACAGTTTTTAAAGGAATTTTTTTCTGTGTGAAGTAAAGGATTTATAGATTATGGCAGATGGAAGTGCTGACAATTCATACCAAGGAAGTGGAAAGAACCCTCTACTAACAGTAGCTCTACTACTGAATATCGTTTTAATGGGTGTTATCGCTTACTTTCAGTACCAAACACATTTAAAGATCTCAGAGCAGTCGTCTGTGGAAGATATCGTTAAGGCACAAATGGCCGAACAATCTCAAGATAAAGAGGTTGTACAGACTGGTGAAGCACAGGAAGAAGAAGGAAAGCTATTTCCACTTGATAGCTTCACGGCCAACCTTGCACAAGGTGATGGCCCTCAACGCTATATTAGATTAAATGCTGTTCTTAAGCTTTCTCTGAATGCGAAGGAAGAAGAATACAAGGCAAGAAAGCCTCAGATTAGAGATTCAATCATTAGTATTTTGAACTCTAAGAGGCCAAATGATCTCCTTAAAGTACAAGGTAAGGAATACCTAAAAGAAGAGATCAAATCAGCTATCAACTCATACTTAGTTGATGGAAAAGTTTTAGATGTTTACTACGTTGGTTTCCAGATCAACTAGTTAATATAAAGTATTAAGTTTAATTTTTGGCAGGATGCCAAGATCATCAAATCCTAGGAGGGGAACGATGGCACAGGTTTTAAGTCAAGACGAAGTCGACGCTCTATTAAACGCTGTAAACGATGGTGACGCAGATGATTTTCTAGGTGAAGGTGGGGATTTCGATGATGAAGCTGAAGACGAGAATATTCAGCCCTATGACTTAACAAATCAAGACCGAGTCATTCGTGGGCGAATGCCTATTCTTGAAATCATCTACGAAAGATTCATTCGTTCATTTCGTGTATCACTTTCAAACTCTCTAAGAAAGATCTCGACGATTTCAATGATCTCAACAGACCTTTTAAAGTTTGGTGAGTTTGTAAACACGCTTCCGATTCCATCGTGTATGTGTATCATGAAGTTTAATGAACTAAGAGGTCCTGCTCTACTAGTATTTGAATCAAAGCTTGCTTATGCAATTATCGATTCATACTTTGGTGGTACAGATCGTCCTTTCACAAAGATCGAAGGAAAAGAATTTACAGCGATTGAACTTTCTTTCATGAGAAAGGTTATGGATATGGCCATTGCTGACCTTGAAGAGGCATGGGCACAGGTTCACCGTATTGATGCTCAATACGTTAGAACTGAAATTAACCCACAATTCGTTGGTGTTGTTCCTCCATCAGATGTAATTATCGCGACAACTCTTGAAGTTGAATTTGAATCAGCTTCGGGAACGATTATGATCGTTGTTCCTTACTCAACGATTGAGCCGATTAAGCAAAAACTTTCATCAAATTACCAAACAGATAATGACATGGCAGATAGTATCTGGACTAGTGCTATGAATGAGCACATTAAAGATACGAAGGCCGAGATTGTTGTAAAGCTTGGTGAAGCTGAAATGACTGTAGGAGATCTTTTAACTCTACAAACTGGAGATATTATTCCTCTTAATCAGGAAGCATCAAGCGAGGTTAAGGGAGCAATTCAAGGTGTAGAAAAGTTGAAGTGTCTTATTGGAACATACAAAGGAAACAGAGCGGTGCAAGTAACTCACGTTGATAAGACACCTAAAGTTTCTATGGATATTGAAGTCGAATAATTAAGGGAGATATAAATGAGTGATCAAACAGAACTAAATAACCAAACACAAGGGCTAGAGAACTTCAACACAATGGAAGTTGAAAAACTTGCTGATGAAATCAGAGCAGGTGACGATGCCATTAATAAGCTTAAGGTTCAAAACCTAGACTTTATCCTAGATATTCCACTGAAAGTAACAGTAGAGCTAGGTAGAACAGAAGTAATTATTAAAGACCTTCTACAATTAGGACAAGGTTCAGTACTAGAACTTGATAAACTAGCAGGTGAGCCTCTTGAGATCCTAGTTAATGGAAAGTTAGTAGCAAAAGGTGAAGTTGTTGTTGTAAACGAAAAATTTGGTATTCGTTTAACTGATATTATTTCGCCAATCGAGAGAATTGAAAATCTAAAGTAGTAGAGAAACGTAGGAATTAATTATGGCCAGACAACTTAAATTATTATTTTTAGCACTTTCACTTATGACAACGAATGCATTTGCTAGAGTTGAAGTCGGGAAGGTTAAGTTAACTAAAAATGGTTCAACAGGTATTGTTACGGTTGGGCTTAAAGGAAAGTTTGATACAACTCCTGAGTTAACAATTAAAGATGATATTATTCAAGTAGCGTTAAAAGATACAATCGTATGGCCAAAGATTGAAAAACAAGTATCTGTTAATGAAAAATTTGATACGAAACTTCTAGCATATCAATTTACGAAGGATGTAGCTCGTGTTCGTGCAATTCTCCCGTACGACATTAAGGGTAACGAAGATAAAGTAAGTTTAGAAGTTAGTGATAATGAAATTAAGATGTACTTTCCAATTACTGCGAATAAGAAACAAGTTGCAGTAACTAAAGCTGCTCCTACTAAGAGAGCTCCTGTAAAGCAAAAAAATGCTGAAGCTTATGATGAAAGCTACCTTGCAAAGCTACTAAAAGATAAAGAAGAAGTAACTAATAACAAAAATAAGAATAATGTAAAGCTTGAAAAGACTAGTGAGTCTTTACTAGCTCTTGCCAAAGAAAAGAATGAGCAGATTGAAGACACTGTAAGCAATCTTTCTTCAGGTGTTGAAAAAGGTGGATTTCAGATGTCGACTTATATTTTTAAATTTATTGGGTTCTTTGCTCTATTTGCAGCAGGTATCTTCTTTTTAATGAATTTCTTTAGAAAGGGAATGTTAAAGAAGGGTGGACTTGGTCTGTTCTCAAATGCAAAAATGGTTGAGGTTCTATCGACAACTTACCTTGCTCCAAAGAGAAGTCTTCTTGTTGTTAGAGTTCAAAAGCAAGTTTTCCTAATGGCCCAGTCTGAAAAGGGTATGGACTTCTTAACTGAAATTCAAGATACAACAGAATTTTTTAAAGAAGGTGAGAAGGCGCTAACGGGATCTAATTTTGATACAAATTTAGATACGGCAAACTCTGGTTCTAAAGAATTTAAGCTAAAAGAAGTTGCTCAGAATATGAAAGAAGCAAGTAACTCGACAGCTTCATCACAACAAGACATCTTAAATAGTCTTGCTGGACAAGCGACTCAAGAAGAGAAAGTAAGCTTAACAGCACAAATTAAGAAGAAAGTTAAGGACATGAAGTCTTTACAATAATTTTATTAAAATCAATTCAATAGGAAGTTGGATGAAGAATTTTTTAAGAGCATTATTAATATTTAGTATTGGGGGATGGCTAAGTACGATCTTTGCTCAACAATCAACTAACCTGGGCCTTCCAGGTCTTTCTGTTAATTTTGGACAGGGAGTTGATCTTGTTGATACGATCGAATTAACTATTCTATTTACAGTACTTACTCTTGCACCGGCGGTTTTAATTCTTTGTACTTGTTTTACAAGAATCATCGTTGTTCTATCATTCATGAGACAAGCAATTGGTACGCAAAGTATGCCACCAAATCAACTTCTCATCGGTTTTGCTCTTTTCCTTTCTGTCTTTGTTATGCAGCCTACAGGTGAAGAGATTTATGCTAATGCAGTAAAGCCATATATGGATAAGAAAATAACGACGACTTTAGCAGTTGATCGTATTGAAGGTTCACTGAGAAAGTTTATGAATAAGCAGGTTCGTAAAGCCGATATTGGACTTTTTTATGATGTAACGAATCGTCAGGCACCACAATCAATTGATGACGTACCTATTCACTTTTTAATTCCGGCATTCATTATTTCTGAATTAAAGACAGCATTTCAAATTGGATTCTTACTTTATATTCCATTTCTAATTCTAGATATGGTTGTGGCATCTGTTCTAATGGCCATGGGGATGATGATGCTTCCTCCGGTTGTTATTTCATTACCATTTAAACTTTTACTATTTGTTCTTGTGGACGGTTGGCAACTTGTTACTGGATCACTTTTACGTTCGTTTAATTAGGAGTAATCATGGACTTTTTTTCTGACATCGCAAGACAAGCAATCACAATAGGATTAATGATATCAGCACCGATGTTAGCAGGTGCTCTTATTATGGGTATCTTGGTTTCAATATTCCAAGCTGTAACCCAAATCAATGAACAAACACTTTCATTTATACCTAAGATCTTAGTAATTGTTGGGGCCCTTGTTCTAACTGCTCCGTGGATGACGGATCAACTAACAACTTTTACGAAAGATCTAATCATTTCTATTCCAAGTCTTGTTAATGGAAGGTAGGTCAAATTAGATGACAATTCAAATAACTGACATTGTCCCAATCATTGCATTCTGGTTAATTTTTACCAGGCTGCTGGCCATTAATTTTCAACTTCCTATTTACGATAACTTACCGATTCCTATGATTGTTAAGATCTTATCAACACTAGTAATGAGCTTTTGCTTCTACCCATATATTCAGGGTGAAGTTATCAAAGATATTATGTTTGTGGGTAAGGACCAGTTTTGGGCCCTCACTATTATTTACACACTTATTGGATTGATAATTGGATATTTGGTAAAATCAATTATGGGTATCTTCCTGTCGGCAGGTAGTATCATTACCCAGCAAATTGGATTTGCGGCCATTCGCTACTTCGATCCATCTTCGGGTCAGCAAGTAGGTCCTTTCGAAAGGCTAATACAATGGACTGTTCTCGTTATGGTTGTTTCATCAGGTGCTTTATTACCAATGTTTAAAGGGATTTTTCAATCTTTTTATACGATTCATATTTATGATTTTGGTGTATTTGCAAAGTCGCATATCTTCTATATCGAAGCGTTCAAATCAATTTTTATTGCAGCGATTATGCTGGCTACACCATTAATTTTTACAAATATGCTCATCAGTACGGTTCTAGGAATTATTGCTCGTACTGTTCCACAAATGAATATCATTATGGTTAGCTTTGTCGTCAATATTGGCCTAGGTCTACTAGTATTTACGGCAACAAGCGATGAGTTCTTTCAAGTAGCATTTAGAATGTATACGGAAAGACTTGGCGAGTGGTTTAACTTTATCATTTAAGGGGTAAGTCGTGGCCGAAGATACAGATCAAGAAAAAACGGAAGACCCTTCCCAGCATCGAATTGACGAATCGAGAAGAAAGGGGGAGGTTGCATCCTCAAAAGAACTAACGAGTGTGTTAGTGCTGGCTGCTTGTATCATGACTCTAGCTCTTTCTCTTCTTTTTATTTATCAAGAAATGGAAGAGTTTATTAGATGGATTATGCACCTTAATCCAGCAACGGCCTTTACTGAAAAATCACTAAAAACTATAGCAAATAAAACGGCAACGACTGCACTAGTATGTGCTGCACCTGTGTGTATCGTTTCGCTATGTGCAGGTATTATTGCAAATGTTGCTCAAATTGGATTTATCTACGCACCTGAAGTTCTGGAGTTTAAACCAGAAAGAATTGACCCGATTAAAGGGACTAAAAATTTATTTTCGATGAAGGCCGTTGTTGAGGCGATTAAAGGTGTTTTCAAGTTTATTATTGTTCTTGGAATTGTTTACTTATATATGAAGGATGATATTACGCAATTTGTAGGCTTCCTACACGTTGACTTCCTTCAAGCGTTTGTTATTGGTAAAGATATTCTTGTAAAGCTTGGTTATTCAATTCTTGCTGGGCTTATCGTCGTTGCCGCTGGGGATTTTGCTTATCAAAAATATGCTCATAAGAAAAAACTTATGATGACAAAAGAAGAAGCAAAGCGAGAGTCAAAAGAGCAAGATGGTTCTCCTGAGGTAAAACAACGAATTCGTCAAATTCAACGTGAACAAGCACAAAAGAGAATGCTTGCTGATATCCAAACTGCAGATGTTATTGTGACAAACCCAACTCACATTTCTATCGTTATTAAATATGACCAAGAGACGATGATTGCTCCAGGTATTGTTGGGAAAGGTGCTGATCACCTTGCATTAAGAATCAGAGAAATTGCGAAAGAACATAATATTCCAATTGTTGAAAATGTTCCTTTAGCAAGAGCACTATATAAATCAGTTAAAGTAGGGGAAGGAGTCCCTCGTACTTTATATAAAGCAGTCGCTGAAGTACTAGCGTTTGTTTATAAGCTTAAAAAGAAGCAAAAAGCGATTAGCTAATTAGAGTTTAGGAAAATATCATGGATGATATCTTTAAAAGATTAAAAGTTTTAACAGAGAATTCAGACCTCGCAGTAGCGATCGGTATTCTAGCAGTTCTTGCTGTTATGATTATTCCAGTACCTCCAGTGGTACTCGATTTACTTTTAGCAATTACACTATCATTCGCAATTATTATTCTTTTAGTTTCTGTTTATACGAAGAAACCTTTAGATTTCTCTACATTTCCAGCAGTTCTTCTCGTAACGACTCTTTTTAGACTTTCACTAAACGTTGCTTCAACTCGTAATATTTTACTTCGTTCAGGAAGTGAGGGAACAAGTGCAGCTGGTGAGATCATCAGAAGTTTCGGTGAATTCGTTGTTGAAGGTAATTTTGTTGTTGGTATTATTGTCTTTATCATTCTTGTTATTATCAACTTTATGGTAATTACGAAAGGTGCTGGAAGGGTTGCAGAAGTAGGGGCAAGGTTTACTCTCGATGCAATGCCTGGTAAGCAGATGGCCATCGATGCGGACTTAAATGCTGGCCTAATTAACGATGAAGATGCAAAGAGAAGACGTGCTGAAGTTGCTGAGGAAGCAGACTTTTACGGGTCTATGGATGGTGCTTCAAAGTTCGTTCGAGGGGATGCCATTGCTGGTATTTTAATTACAGCAATTAATATTATCGGTGGGATCATCGTTGGTGTTGGTCAATACAAGATGAGTTTTGGAAGTGCTGCTGAAACATATACTCTTCTTACGGTAGGAGATGGACTTGTTTCACAAATTCCTGCTCTAATTATTTCAACTGCTGCCGGTATTATTGCAACAAGAAATACAAGTGAAGATAATCTTGGTGCTCAAATGAGTAAGCAGTTTAAGCTTCACCCAAAAGCTGTTCTAATTGCTGGATGTGTACTCCTAATCTTTGCAATGATTCCAGGGCTACCAAAACTACCATTTATTACTGTTGGGCTAGCTCTAGTATATGTTTCAAATAAAATGGAAAACGAAATTGTACAAGAGAAGCTTGCTGCTGAAACAGTTGTTGAAGAAGAAAAGAAATCAACTCCTGAGTCTCTTGAAGATCTTCTTAATCTTGAGCTTGTTGAGCTTGAGGTTGGTTATGGGCTAGTCAATTTAGTTGATTCATCTCAAAACGGTGATCTTCTTGAGCGTATCACATATATGAGAAAGCAATTTGCTCTTGATTGGGGTGTTATCATTCCATCTGTACGAATTAAGGACAATCTTGAGCTTGCGCCAGGTGGTTACTCTCTAAAAATTAAAGGTGTTGAAGTTGCTCAAGGAGAGCTCGTTCCTGATCACTACCTAGCAATGGACCCAGGAAGTGTGATTGAGCCAATTGATGGAATTGAAACAATTGAACCAGTATTTGGACTTCCTGCTGTATGGATTACTGAAGACCAGAAGGATGATGCAGGATTTAATGGTTATACTGTAGTAGATCTCTCAACTGTTCTAGCAACTCACTTAACTGAGATTCTAAGAACTAACTTACATGAATTATTTGGCCGCCAAGAACTTGTTCGAGTTATGGATAATTTTAAAGAACACTATCCAAAAATTGTTGCGGATCTTGTTCCTGAAATCCTTCCTCTAGGGGCAGTTTTAAAGGTGTTACAGAATCTTTTAAGGGAAAATGTTTCCATCAGAGACCTTCGTACGATCTTAGAGTCTCTTTCTGAACATGGAACAAGAATCAAGGATACAGATCTCTTGACTGAAAATGTCAGACAATCGCTATACCGCACTATCACTGAGTCTATAAAGTCTGCCAATGGTGATTTGCCGATATTTACGTTAGATCGTAAAATAGAAGAACAGGTTGCTGGCAATCTCATACAAACAGAAAATGGTCAACAAGTTTCTTTAGACCCAAGAATTACCCAATCGATTTTGGCCAGTTTAAATGAGAAAATAGAGGAGGCCACAAACATGGGAGAAAAGATGATTGTTCTTTGTTCACCAGTTATTCGCGGTCACTTTAAGAAATTGACAGAAAAATTCATACCAAACTTGATTGTAGTAAGTCATAATGAATTAAGTCCGGATGTGAATATTAGGTCACTTGGAACGGTGAGGTTATAGGATGTACGTGAGAAAATTTGAAGCAGATTCTTTAGATGAGGCATTAGCGAATATTAAGGCCGAACTAGGACCTGACGCAATTATTCTTAAGACACAGACTAATAAGGGAATTAAGGGCGCTTTCAAAAAGAAAAAGATTGAAATTACTGCTGCTATTTCTGAGAAAAACTACACTAAAAAGGCCAAGGTTGATAACGTTCTAAACTCGGAACAAAAAGATTCATTTTATAAAAATAACTCATCTTATATTGCAAATATGATAAATTCACACGATCAAAACACTAATGGACAATCACAAGCTAACTCACTAAATGGATATGGAAGTTTAGGCCTTAACCGAAAGGTAAGTGCTGTTGAAGAAAACTCTTCACAAGCTAACTCTGGACTTGATGATTTTCTAAATTCAATTGACCGTGAAGAAGTGAAGAAGGCGACTGCAAATGCTGAGTCTGAACACTTTAATGATTTCTTAAATGGTGACTTTTCTCTTGAAGAAGAAATTCAGGAAGAGGTAATTGTTGAAAGACCACAAGTTCAACAAGCAAGACCAGTTCAATCTCAGTCTTATCATGAAACTCGTGCAAATAACGAAGAAGTAAATGAGTTAATGGAAACTCAAAGAAATAAAATTGATGAGCTTGAAAAGAAAATCTTTGAATTAACTCAAAGTGTGCAGGGGATGACTAAACCTCAGGCCCTTGGTGTTAAAGAGATGGTGACAATCTTTAGAAGCTTAGATATCGAAGAAAGATATATTCAAAAGGTTGTTCGTAAAGCAAATTTTGAATTATCTGATGAAGAAAAAGAAAATCCTGATACAGTATTTGAATTTGCTTTAAAAGAAATGATGGGTGAAGTTAGAACAGCAATGCCACTCTTTTCATCTGTCGATAATGAAGAGTCTAAAACGGTTACAGTAATTATTTCTGATGCTTCATGTGGACAGAGCTCAATGCTAACGAAGCTTTCTGCTCTTAAACAGGATTCTGTAATTATCAGAAACAAGGCCAACACTGGCTTTAAAGATAATACTTCTTTCTCTGAGAAGTTTTTTAATGTTGAATCAAATATCTGTGAATCAATTTCTGAAATTGTTGCCCAAACAAGAAAATCAATAGAAACAAAGAAAAATGTTTTTATCGACTACAAGGCAACAAATCAAGAAATCAATGAAATCAAGAAGTTCGTTGATGGATTAAGACGTAGTTTTGAAAATGTGGAAATTTTAATCTGTCTATCGGGAATCAATACAGAGTTGTATAATAGAAAAGTACTAAATCGTTATGCAAATATTGCAAATGGTTTAGTGGTAACACACTTAGATCAGTGCTTGAATTATGGGTCACTCTTTAATCTTGCAATTGACTTTAGCTCGTTACCTTACAAATTTTTTGGAACGGGTGAGATTGTTCCTGATGACCTAGAAGCTGCAACCGCCGAAAGGATTTTGGCCGGTATTTTTAAGCTGTAGCTTTTTTTGTTATTAGATTAAATTTATAAGTTTTGTTTAGGAGACAGGATGTCCAGAAACGATCTTTCAACATGGTTGTTATCGCACCGTAGTGACGATAGCTGCGAATTGAATGTTAAAACCCCTCTTAGTTACCTTAATGAAGAATGTGAAATTATTGCAGTTGGATCAGGTAAAGGTGGTGTAGGGAAGACTACTACCGCTTTAATGATAGCCAACGAGCTAAGTGCTAAAGGCAAGAAGGTTCTTTTAATCGATTGTGATTATAACCTTTCAAATACTGCCGTGAAGTTAGGACTACCTCTAAACGATAACTTCTATTCACTGCTCTCTTTAGAAAAATCATTCGATGAATGTCTATACAAGCTTGGAAATATTCACCTTCTAAGTGGTTGTAATGGTAATAGTGACTTATTCGATACTAGCTTCGAGCACGATAAATTTATTATTGATATTATCGCGGCCCATAGAAGTGAATATGATCATGTAATCCTTGATTGCCCAGCAGGTGTTAATAAAGAGACGATAAATCTACAGGCCTATGCCGATTATCGTTTTATGGTTGTTAATCCTGACCGTTCATCAATCACAGATACTTATGCCTTAATTAAAATCCTAAATCAAAAATATCAAATTAAAAATAATCACCTCATTGTAAATAGAGTTGATTCAAATCAACAGTATAGAAAAGTTGTTAAGTCTCTAGTGGATACTGTTGCTAGCTTTATGCAAGCTAATCTTAGTGTATTAGGTGGTGTGAAGAATTTAGAAATTCCATCTGACAAATTTGATCACGCACTTTTAAAAACGGAAAAGAATTCCCTTTCGAAATATTACACTAACATCATTAATAAATTTACCGACGAGGACAGTACTAGTCGAGTCGCGCCTGCGTTGCTGAAGGGATTCAGTCGTGCTGGTAGTAACCCACAGCAACTAGCTTAATCAAGGAGTGAGAGAGATGTCATCGTTGGCCAAAAAATTAAAGAATTTAAAAGATTACAGATCAACTGTTGATCCAAAAGTAAAAGATGAGATCGTAGTGGAATACGCTCCACTAATTAAGTATATTGCGCAAAAAATTGCTTCACGCCTACCATCAAATATTGAATTAGATGATCTAATTTCATGTGGTGTTATTGGGCTAATGGATGCGATCGAGAAATTTGATCCTTCACGTGATAATAAGTTTAAAACTTATGCAGAATTTAGAATTAGAGGAGCTATCCTAGATGAACTTCGTTCACAAGACTGGGTACCTCGTTCTGTAAGAGAGAAGGCCAAGCTAATTGACCGCGCATACTCTAAGCTAGAATCTGAACTTGGCCGTCCAGCAACTGATGATGAAATGTGTAAAGAGCTAGAGTGTTCTAAAGAAGAATTTCACACAATGCTAAATAAGGCAAAGTCTGTCTCTATCCTGAATATTGATGACTCAGCGACATTTAATCGCAATGACAAGCGTGCAATGGCAGGACTAAATGAAGACAGTAAGGCAATGAATCCATTCACTGCTGTTTCAAATAAAAACTTCAGAGACAAAATTAAAGAGGGGATTGAGCAACTTCCAGAAAAGCAAAGACTTGTTCTTTCTCTTTACTACTATGAAGATCTTAACCTTAAGGAAATTGGTCAGGTACTAGATGTAACTGAATCACGTGTTTCTCAATTACACACTCAAGCAGTAATGAAACTTAAAGCTAAGCTACAAACTATGTTCGAAGGTTATGAAGAACTAGTTAGCTAATCACAATACAATTTTAAAAACATACTTTTTTACTCAGGCCCTTTCAATTAAAGGGCCTTTGTTTGCCTATAAAATAAATTAATTAAGCCTTTAAAATTCAATTAAAAAATTGCATAATAGATTTAGAAATTCTTACGTTCACAGGATGTGAAGGACCGTTAACATATGGAAGTGATTTTCCCATTCCGACATTTAGGAGACCTATAATGAAGCTTCGTTTCAGTAAGCCGTTGTTTATCTATTTCTCTGTTTCTCTTATTCTAACGACAGCACTTATTTCATACGGTGTTTGGTCCTTTTGGAAGAATGGCCCAGCTAATTTTGATCGCATGACAATGGTCTATGAATCAACTTCTAAATTTGAAGAGGTGAAGAATTCCAATACTCTTGAAGATATTAAAGAGTTAGTAAGAGTTGATCGTACAAAAGAGGCAACATCTGAATTCGAAAGATTTCAAACTTCAATTAAAGAACTAAATGAAATCGTAAACATTGCTGAATATGAGGCCCTACATAATAATTTCTCTGATCTGAGAAAGAAATTAGATGACATTACAACTTCTGCAAATAAATCAACACTTATTAATGTTCTTAGAACGAAGATGATTGGTTTCCAAAATTTCGTTGTCCATAATCAGTGGAGAACTTTAACAAGAATTTCAAATAAAATTAAAACTAAAATTTCAGTGGGAACAACTAAGAGTTCTAATTTTTACAGTTACGGAAATTTAAAACGTCTACATGCTTCGATAGCAGGTGATGTGGACTATATGGAAAAGGTAACAATGAGATCAGTTCTTTCGGATGAAGATAAGAACCTTATTGTTGTTCGTCTTGGAACTTTAAGAACTGAATTAAATCTTTTAGAGAAATCTCTTAATACACTTCGTGACTTTGATAGTATTTGGAAGACTACAAATAAGAGCTATCTTGCATGGAGTGAGAAGTTTGGTCCAAAACTGACTTATCAAAAAATTGAATTAAATCAAACTTCTCAAACAACTTTATATGGACTTGTCGCAATTATCGGAATTTTAGTTACAATTTTTGCAGGTGGACTTTTTATGTTCGCTTACTCTGAAAAAAGAGCAAAGAAATTACTAGAAGCTACTTCACTTGATCTTATTAAAGATGGAGTAATACCAGTGAAAGCATCTCTTAAAGGAGATTGGTCACATCCATTTAAAGAAGAGATTGAAAAATACCGTGGCTATATTCACAAGAGAATGAGCTTTGGTTCGATCTTTCAAGATGCGATGCCTTTCTCATCACTCCTTTTAGATTCAAATCTTAATGCTGTTTGGGCCAACTCTTTATTCTATGAGCACTGGAGTATCGATAGTGCTAAAAAAGATATGAGTATCACTTGGGACTATTTAAGTACATTTACAAATCTCGGTGAAAATGACCCTGTCATAAGTGCTGTAAGAGACGGTGTGGCAGGAATTTATCAGATTCAAGTAAAAACAGAAAATGATAAAGAAGCAGCACCATTTGAAATGTACGTTTCTCCAGTAGAGTATGCAGATCAAAAACGTATTATGGTTATCTTCTATCCTTTAAGAAGTTTAGAGGAGACGTTATCTAATCAAATGAAGTCAGTTGTTTCTCCGGTTTGGAAGTCTCTTGATGCTCTCATTGAGGATAAATTCAATGGTGAGTTTAGAGAAAAGTTGCAACAAGATTTTTCAGCTGCTGGGATTGATAATGTATATGAAAAATTCACTAAAGTTAATGATCACTTCTTAATGCAGAAAGCTTCATTCTTGAAGGAGATTGAGCTTCTGGAAAATAACTTATTTGAACAATATAAAATTATTGATGACGTTAGAATTATTTTTGAAGGTCAGAAAGATTTACAAAAAGATGCGATTAATAAATTCAAAATTGCAAAAGATAAAATTGTATCAGTTGTTGAAATGAGAGCTAAGTTTGAAGAAATGAATCGTTATATGATCGAAATGACAAACCGCTTATTTGACGAAGAAATTGAATTAGCAACACGATCAGGTGAGATTGTTGAAATTATTAATGAGAATAAAGCAGCTTATGCAGGACTTGTAAGGTCACGTGACCAATTTAAATCATTAAAGTCACAAGTTGAGTTGTTTAGAGCGAGAAGTTCTCAAATTATCGATCAAATCCAACGAGGAGTTGCTAGTGAGACAACTGTTGGGAAGTTTGCTGGTGAGCTAAAAGAATTTAACTCGACTCTTGGTAGTTTCTCAAAAGTTTCAACACAACTAGATGTTGGGCTTTCTAAAGTTCAAATCATTATGGATAGTAAAGAAGTGCCTGATGTTAGTGCCATTAAAGATACTTTCAAGGCAATTAGAAGTGAAATTAATGATGTTGCAACTCAAACGCAACACCTATCACGTTTTGCTCAAGAAGAGGACGAAGAACTTATTTCTTCACTTCGCGGCCTTTATGGAAGTTTCCAAAATCTTCGCACTCAAAATGGCGAGATCGAATACACTGTTGCTGATAGTAATCCTATATTGTAAAAAAAAAGGCTCCTTAGGGAGCCTTTTTTATTTCTATAAATCAAAGTGATCTAAAAACATATTTAAATTCAAGTCTTCAGGTTCTCCTGAATTATCGATGACAGTGTCAGCAAGCTTTGCTTTTTCTTCGATGTCGATTTGTTTTGCTAGAATCTTACAGGCTAGATCTTTTTCTATTCCATCACGGGCCATTAGGCGTTCAACTTGTTTTGCACGTGGGCAGTAAACAACGGCCTTGTGATCAATGAAAGAATCGAGATTCTTTTCAAATAAAAGAGGAACATCATAGATCACAACCTTTGGAGAACCGAGATCTTTAAAAGCTTTTAAGAAAGCTTCGGGAAGCTGACGATAGATTAAGCTTTCAATATCATTTTGGATTTGAATATCTTGAAAAAAGTATTCACGCAGTAACTTAAAGTTAATTGTGTTATCTTCTTCGACAACACGTGGGTAATAATTTTGTAAGTGCTCAAGAGACTCTTGTGTCTTATATACTTCTTTGACAAGAGCATCTGCATCGATGATAGGGAAGCCTTTTTCACGTAGTAACTTAGATACTGTGGATTTTCCTGTGGCGATACCTCCTGTTAGTCCAACAACAGGACAAGGCATTTGATAAAGACGCTTATCTTTTTTTAGAGTGATAAATTCTTTTTTTAGCTTAATAGGTGATGCTTTCATAACTAGTTGCTTTTTTCGATTTCTTTAACACGAGACCAGAGAGTTTCAAGTTCGTCCTGAGAGCTTTCACGAATGACAATACCTTCTTCTCTGGCAATGTCTTCAAGCTGATTAAAGCGTCTTTTAAATTTTAAGTTTGCTTCTCGCAATGTGATTTCTGGATCTAGATCGAGATGTCTTGCAAGTTGTGCAACTGAAAATAAAAGATCTCCCATTTCTTCTTGGACTCTTTCTTTATTGAGCTCGCGCCCTGGAGTGAGTTCTTCTTTTAGCTCCTGCCACTCCTCTTCGACTTTATACATTACTTGCGTGTAATCTTCCCAGTCAAAGTTTATTTTATTCGTTTTCTTTCCAATTTTTGCAGCACTTGTAAGGGCCGGAAAAGAGAGGAGTTCATTACAAATTTCATATTTCTTAAGGCTTTCTTCATTTGCTTTTTCCGCCTTCTTTATTTCTTCCCAACGTTGTTTAATTTCCGCAACATCTTTTGCCTTGTTGTCCGTAAACACATGGGGGTGGCGTCTTACCATTTTATCAGCGATTGTCTTAGCAACAGAGTTAAGATCAAACTTAGACTCTTCACTTGCTAATTGAGAGTGAAGGACAACTTGAAGAAGAACATCACCTAATTCGTCTTCCATCTTTTTGTAGTTACCATCTTCAACTGCATGCATGAACTCATATGACTCTTCCATCAAATACTTTAGAAGGGACTTATGAGTTTGTTCTAGATCCCATGGACAACCGTCTTTAGGATCTCTTAACTTTGCAACAACTTCTCTTAATCTTTCCATTTCGCTTAGTGACATAACTTTGCCTTGGTAATATAATCTATGTAACTTAAGACAGAATAATACACCCTTAAAAAGAGATTGGAAATAATGGCCTATAGCGCAACTATTCAAGTGAACAAATCAAGACTTATTGTTAACTTAGCTGACAATTCTAGAAGTGATTGGGGACTTACGGCCTGTGAAAATATGCTAAAAGACTCACTTGTTGTCTTAAGTAACTTTCTTTATTCAAAGAACACTTGTTTAGACAAGAAGGTTCACGAAGAGATTGAAGTCGATCTTCACTTTTGTGGTGACTCTCGTATGAAACAAATTAATCGCGATCATCGAGGTAAAGATAAAACGACAGATGTTCTTTCTTTTCCTATGTATGAGAGTTTGCGTCCCGACAGTACGGATTTCGTTCTTCCTGGGCCTGTTATGCTTGGTGATATTATCATCAGTCGAAATGTGGCAGCAAAGCAAGCAAAAGAGTTTGATCTTGAACTTGAGCAAGAGGTCATTCACTTATTTTGTCACGGACTTCTTCATTTGTTAGGATATGATCACGAAATCTCACAAGAGGAAGAAGAAATTATGGAAGCTCTTGAAAAAGAGATTTTAACTAAAATTAAAAAATCTAGGCAGAAGAAATAGGAAAGTAGAGATGGAAGAAAGTACTCGCATAGCCCTTGGTGAGAAGAAATCACTAATGGCAAGTTACGATGATAAGCTTGCTAGTCTAAGGAGGTCACTTTGATGTTGACCAAAAGTCAGCACGCATAAGTGAAATTCAAGATATGGAGGCCATGCCTGGTTTCTGGGACGACAATCAGAACGCTGCCAAAGTTCAAAAGGAAAAAAACCTTTTAGAAGATGTCGTTAATACTTATACAAAATTAAAAGACCTATATGATGAATTCGAAATTTTAATTGAGTACGCAGCTGAAGGGGATGAAGATTCTGCAACTGGGGCGATTGAGATTGCTGATGAATTTGTCGATGAATTCAATAAGGCAGAACTGAAGGTTCTTCTTTCTGATGATGCCGATTCAAATAATGCTATTGTCAGTATTAATGCTGGTGCCGGTGGGACTGAATCATGTGACTGGGCAAGTATGCTCTTTAGGATGGTTAATCGCTGGGCCGAACACAAGAACTTTAAAGTTCAAGTTCTTGATGTACAAGATGGTGATAGTGCAGGAATTAAATCTGCTACGATGCTAATTGAAGGTAATTACGCCTACGGAAATCTAAAGTCTGAAACTGGTGTTCATCGCCTTGTTCGTATTTCGCCATTTGATTCAGCAAATCGTCGCCATACTTCGTTTGCTTCGATCTTTGTCTCTCCAGAAGTGGATGACGATATTGAAATTGAAGTTGCTGATAAAGATATTCGAATCGATGTTTACCGCTCAGGTGGAGCTGGAGGTCAGTCGGTTAACACAACTGACTCAGCCGTTAGGATTACCCACTTTCCAACAGGTTTAGTTGTTACTTGTCAAAATGAAAGATCACAGCTGCAAAATAAAATTCAAGCAATGAAAGTTCTTAAGTCTCGTTTATATGAGTTAGAACTAGAAAAGCAAAGAGCAGCAGCTGCAGAAGAAGAAGCTAATAAGAAAGAAATTGGATGGGGAGCGCAGATTCGCTCTTATGTTCTACATCCTTATAAGATGGTTAAGGACCACAGAACGAATTTTGAATCATCACAAGCTGAAAAAGTTTTAGATGGTGATATCGATGGTTTTATGGATGCCTACTTAAGATGGTCAGTTGATGGGATGAAGGAAGAGTAAATTGAGTTTTTTCTATCTTTTTAAAGATTTCCAATTACTTTTTTTTCGTGATCGATCTTCGCGCTATTTTATAACCGCCACAATACTGGGCTTAATGTTTTCTTTAGCTGTCATCCTTTGTAGCTTAGCTCTTATGGATGGCTTTGGAGTTACGCTTAAAAAATCATTAAATGCTGGAAGTGGTGAAGTTATTCTTACGGCCACAAATGGATTTTTTGAATTAAACGAAAACGAACAAAAAGATCTTAATAATTTTCCAATCGAAACAAAGATACCAATGCTACGTACCCAATCTTTTGTTAACAAAGATGAAAAGGGAAAGGCCGTCTTTGTTGTTGGTGTTAATGAACAAATCAATCAATTAGATAATGGTCTTGTTGAGCCACAAGAAAATGAAGTTATTATCGGTGATCTACTTGCGCAAGATCTAAAAGTTAAAGTTGGTGATACTCTGAAGTTTAGTTTTTCTGCAGGGAAATTAGGTGAGCGTTACTTACCAACCAATGCCGTCTTAAAAATTAAAGATATTAAAACTTTCAAGATCCATGAGTATCGAAGCCGTTTTGTTTATGTGAATTTAAAAAAGATTCAAACCCTTTTAGGGGTTAAGGGTCGAATCAATTTAATGAGCCTAAGACTAAAGCCTGAATATCGAAGTCTGGCCAAGATTAATGAAGTGGTGGCAGATATGAAGAGTGTCTTCTACTATGAATACAATATTGCTCCGTATTGGAGTGATTTTGCAACATTTCTTAAGGCCGTCGAATTTGAAAAGTATATGATTTCAATTGTCTTTTCAATTGTGGTTGTTTTGGCCATTTTCAACTGTCTTGCTTTTATTATTTTTTCTAAGGAAAGACGCTCTCAAGAAATATTCTTACTCTACGCAATAGGACTTTCTCCAAAGAAGTTTAGAACGCTATGGCTAGTTCAAAATATTGGGATCTGGTTTCTTGCCTTTATGGGCTCGCTTATTTGTGTTGAAGTCTTTGACTACTTCTTAGGGACGCTTGATATCTTCTCTCTTCCTACAGATGTCTATCACCTAAATCGCATTGAGCTATTCTTATCATTAAGAGATATTTTTATTGTTGGATTTATTTCATTTATCTTTATTATATTTTTAACTTTTATAGTTCTTAAAAGACTAGATTCAAAATCAATGGCCCAAGGTCTTAGAGAGGAGTTTTCGTAAATGGCAGTTTTAAATGTATCGAATGTTTACAAAGACTTTGGAAACTCCCATATCCTAAAGGGTGTTGATCTCGAATTATCTCAAGGCGAGCAATGTGTTATCAAAGGCTCATCTGGTTGTGGGAAGTCGACTCTTTTGTACTTGATTGGCGGCCTCGAAAATATTACTTCCGGTCAAATTACAGTCGACAACTTAAATATTGGCCAAATGAATGATGCAAAGCTAGCAAATTATCGTAATTCCAAAATAGGATTTGTTTTCCAATTTCACTTTTTACTCTCATCTCTTACTTGCCTAGAAAATATTCTTCTACCGGCACGCTTAGGGGGACATGATGTGTCAAAAGTGAAGAAGTATATTCTTTCACTCGCCAAGACCCTAGGAGTTGCTGAGTGCCTCAAAAGGTACCCGTATGAAATTTCTGGTGGTCAGCAGCAGCGTATAAATCTGATTCGTGCTCTATCATTGCGTCCTAAGCTTTTATTGTGCGATGAGCCTACTGGGAATCTCGATTCGAAGAATTCTAAAATTGTGGCCGACCTTATTTTTGAGCTTTCAAGAGAGCTTGGAACAACCCTTCTTGTGGTCACTCATGATGAGGAAATGTCTCGAAAGTTTAGTCGTGTTCACACGATGATCGATGGGATCCTGCATTAGTTGGTCACTTTTTTGTGCAGGATGTTCGTTTTTCTTTTTGTAACTTTGTAAGATTATTGATATTTTTTTACTCAAGTATTTTTTGTCTGCACACACACACATGGCAAGATCGCTGGATCATGGAGACTAGATGATTAACTCTTGGAAGAGTTTTATATATATTATTGTTTTTTCAATTACCTTAAGTATTCAAGCAAGTGAAATTGGACCACGTGTACGTCTATTTAAAATCTCAAGTGTTGAAGTTCAAGGTTTAAAGAAAGTAGAGAAGGAAGCTGTACTCGATAAGCTACGCTCTCGTGCGGGCCTTACTCTAACGAATGAAACACTCTTTGATGATATCAAGACTATCTATAATCTAAAGTACTTCGAATCAGTAGAAGCGCATCAAGATGGAAATAAGCTAATCTTTAAAGTTGTTGAAAAGCCTATTATCGCTAAGATTGTTTTTAGAGGTAATGATGAGGTTGATAAGGACGATTTAAGCGAAGGCCTTAAAACGAGAGAATATTCAATTCTTGATATTAACTCGATTCAAGCCGATGTTCGCCAGATGGAAAAGACCTATGAAGAGAAGGGCTTCTACCTAGCTAATGTTTCATATGAAATTAGACAAGTTGATAAAGAGAACGTTCACCTTGTTTATAATATTAGTGAATACGATAAGGTTCGAGTTAAAAAGGTTACGTTTCTAGGGTTAACTGCTTTTGCTGAAGAAGAAGTTAAATCAATTATGGAAACAAGAGAGGAGAGTCTATTCTCATTCCTTTCGGGTTCAGGAAATTTTAAAGAACTTAATTTCAAAACAGATATCGAAAGAATTAAATACTTCTATTCAACGAAAGGTTACCTACAAGTTAACGTGGCCGTTCCTGAAGTTACTGTTTCTGAAGATAAGAAATGGGTTTTCATTACTGTTAAAATTAAAGAAGGTCCAAAATTTGATGTACGTGATGTGTACTTTCAAGGTGAGCTTCTTTTTACAGAAGATGAGCTAAGAGAGAAGACTAAACTTAAGGCCGGTGAAGTTTATTCAGAAGAGTTATTAAGACGTGATATTCAAACACTTACTGAGTCATACCAAGACCTTGGCTATGCCTTTGCCAACGTAATTAGAAATATCCAATTAGTTCCAGGTGAGAATAGAGTTGATATCCAATACTCATTTGAAAAAGGGAAACTAGCTAAGTTTGGACGTATCTCGGTAACTGGAAATACAAAGACTCGTGACAAGGTAATTCGCCGTGAACTTAAGATTCACGAGGGTGGAAAATATTCTGGTTCTGGTCTTCGTGAGTCAAAAGAGAATGTTAACCGCCTAGGTTTCTTTGAGCCAGGAAGTGTTATCTTCAATACGGTTTCTTCTCCTGGGCAAGATGATGTTCTTGATGTGGAAATTAGTGTTAAAGAAAAGAGTACAGGGCAAATTTCACTTGGTGCTGGTTATTCAACTGCGACAGGTGGATTCTTTCAAGCTTCGATTTCTCAGAATAACTTTAGAGGTTTAGGACAACAACTATCGTTCTCAACTAATATTGCAAAAGAGCAACAAAATTTTTCTCTTTCATTTACGGAGCCATACTTTATGGACTCTAAGTGGACTCTAGGAGGCGAGGTCTTTAGAACTGTAGATACTCAATTAGACTCATATGATTATAAGAAACATGGTTTTGCTGCTCGTATTGGTTATCCAATCTTCGATTACACAAGACTTTATACAACTTATAAACTTGAAGAAACTGAGTTAACAGATATTAAAGATCCGACAGTCGATGAGAATGAAGATGGTGTTACATCTTCTGTTCGTGTTGCCGTTGTAAAAGATAAGAGAAATAACCGCTTTGAGCCTACGGACGGATACTACTGGAACCTTGCAACTGAGTACGCTGGTTTAGGTGGAGATAAGAAGTGGTGGAAGAACGAAATTGATTTACGCTACTTCTATCCTGTATGGAAAGAGCTAGTATTTAGAAGTCGATTCTACACTGGTAAAATCGAAGAGAAGCAAGGTGTTCCAGTACCTAGAAATGAGAAGTTCTCTCTTGGTGGTGCTAGAAACCTACGTGGTTATGATATTGAAGATATTGGGCCTAAAGAGTCTGTAACATATGATCACGATAATGATCCAGGAACTCCAGATAAAACAGAGTCATTTAATATTGGTGCTCCATTTACTGCTTTTACAACTCTTGAGCTTGAGCACCCTCTTGCAAAAGAAGCAGGTCTTAAATTTGTTACTTTCTTCGATGCTGGTACAGCAAAGAGACTAGAAGATATCGATAAGATATATATGGATTATGGTTTTGGTTTCCGTTGGTTCTCACCAATTGGTGTTCTAAGATTTGAGTGGGGGGTTCCTATTAACCCTGACCCAGATATGAATAGCGGGACTAAATTCCACTTTGATATTGGACAATTATTCTAATTCGTAAGGAGACGATATGAAAAATTTATTAGTGATTGGATTACTTTTCTCTTCATTAACTGCATCGGCAATGAATATTGGTCGTGTTGATGTTCAAAAAGTTCTTTTAACAGTTAAAGAATCTAAAAAGATCAAAGATAAGCTGCAAAAAGAAATTGATAAGAAGCAGGCTGAGCTTAAGAAAGAAGAAGAAGCTCTAGTAAAAGAAAAAGAGAAGTTTGAAAAACAAGCTCTTGTTATGAATGAAAAAACTAAGCAACAAAAAGGTCAAGAACTACAAAAGAAGTTCTTCGGTTTCCAACAAAAAATGCAGAAGTATCAAGGTGAGCTTGCAAAAATGGAACAAACTGCAAAGGGACCAATTTTAAATAAAATTAAAGGTGTTGTTGAAGAAGTATCAAAAAGCAAAGGTCTAGACTGGACTTATGAAACATCAACAACTCCAATTCTTTACATCAAAAAAGTAACTGACATTACTGAAGATGTAATTAAAGCTTACGATAAAAAACATAAGTAATTTGCTAATTAAAAAAGACTCATGAAGGGAATACGTAGGTATTCCCTTTTGTCGTTTTAAAGGAGGGGATAATATGTCCATTCTTATTAAAAATATTATTGAAAACGATAGCGATATGAGTTTTCTATCTGGAAATTCTGATTACGAAGTAACAGGAATTTCTTCGATGGAAGAGATTATTGAAGGAAGAATTCTCTTTATTGGTGCTAAGAAATTTTTAGCAAAGTACCAAGAAGCGAAAGCTAGTGAGAATCTTGCATTAATTGTCGATGCAAAACTCTTTGAGTCACTAGAGGACTCTCAAAAGAAAGAACTTGAAGATAGTTCAAAGGTGTTAATTTCTTCAACGAATATTCCTATCTCAATTACAAAAGCATCTAAAATATTTTTCGACGAAAAACTTGGTTCACTTAGCTATGATCTTGATGGCCGAAAAAGTGGCATGGCCACAATTCATCCTTCTGTAAAAATAGCTGAGAATATTTTTATTGGAGAAGGTGTCGAAATTGCTGCTGATTGCACAATCATGCCCGGTTGTGTGATTTTACCAAATGTTAAAATTGCCGAAAATTGTACAATTTATCCTAACGTGACAATTTATCCTCAAACTGTCATTGGAAAGAATTGTCGAATCCACTCCGGTACGACTATAGGTAGTGATGGATTCGGTTATAACTTTCATCAAGGTGTTCATCATAAGATTTGGCACTTCGGTGGAGTTGTAATTGGTGATGATGTTGAAATTGGTTCAAATACGAGTATTGACCAAGGAACATTTTCACCGACACGTATTGGCAATGGCGCTAAAATTGATAATCTAGTGCAAGTTGCACACAACGTTCAGCTTGGTAATGGAGTTATTCTCTGTGGACAAGCAGGACTTGGTGGCAGCACAAAGATTGGAGATTACGCTGTTCTTGGAGGAAAGGCCGCTGTCGCTGACAATTTAGAAGTCGGGATGGCCGCTCAACTTGCAGGTGGCAGTGTCGCTATTGGAAACGTGAAGCCGAAGGAAATCGTTGGTGGATACCCGGCAAGACCTATGCGTGAATTTTTACGAGGAATTGCTTTTTTACGAAAGAATATTTAACGGAAGGTAACGTATGCAATTAAACAAAGAACAAGTAATGCAAATTCTCCCTCATCGCGAACCATTTTTATTCGTGGATGAGATTACAAGTGTAGAAGCTGTAGGTGAAGTGAACGAGTTAAAAGATCTCGTTGGTGCAGTTGTAAAAGGAAATTATACCACTCGTGAAGATCACCCAATCTTCGCAGGACACTTTCCTGGAAACCCAATTCTTCCTGGTGTTGTACAGGTCGAAATGATGGCACAATTCACTTCATTTCAATTAAAGCTTTATTATAAAAATTTAGAAGAAGGTGAATTCGAAGTTGCGCTATTATCAATTGAGGGCGCAAAGTTTAGAAAACCAGTTCACCCTGGTATGAAATTAGATATTGAAACTGTATGTACAAAAATGCGTACTGGTTTCTTACAAAACGATTGCAAAATCTTTCACGAAGGCGACCTAGTAAGCCAGTGTCAGGTTCTTGCATCTTTTAAAGTAAAAGATAATTAAGAAGGAGCCTCCATGAGCGAGAGATTTCATCCAACTGCAATTATTCACGAGTCTGCTGAAATTGGAGAAGGAACAACTGTTGGTGCATACTGTATCATCGGTCCAAAAGTTAAAATTGGAAAAAATTGTGACATTCGTAACCACGTAATCATTAATGGTATTACAAGAATTGGTGACAATAATAAAATCTATCAATTCTGTTCAATTGGTGAAGAACCACAAGACTTAACTTATAGCGAAGATCCAACAGAAGTTGAGATTGGTGATAATAATGTTCTTCGTGAATATGTATCAATTCACAGAGGTACAATGAAGGATCGTCAAAAAACGACTCTTGGTAACAACTGTCTTCTAATGGCGAAAGTTCACTTAGGTCACGATGTTGTGGTTGGTGATCGTGTTATTATGGCAAACTCAACAAACCTTGCAGGTCACGTAAAAGTTGGTAATAAAGTTATCATCGGTGGTGGAACTAATATTTCTCAATTTGTAAAAGTTGCAGAAGGTGCTTATATCGGAGGTGCTTCAGCTATCGATAAGGATATTCCACTTTATTGTACTGCTTATGGTAACCGTGCAAAGCTTCGTGGGATCAATATTATCGGTCTTCGTCGTGCAGGTGTTGAAAGAAATGCTATTTCTGAAATTGTTGACTTCTTCCGTGATATGGAAGCTTCAACTTACTCACCACGTACATTCGTTGAAACTGAAGAGCTAATGAAGCCATATGCAAATAATGAAATTATCGAGCGCATTAAAGAGCATATTGTAACGACAAAAATGGGAATTGCGCCGTTTTTAAGCTAATAGGGATTAATTATGTCTAAAGTAAAAGTTGCTTCAATTGGTTATGGACACTTAGGTCAATGGCATGCTCAGAAAGCATATAATCTAGATAATTGTGAGTTAATTGCAATTGTTGAGCCTTTTGCCGCTAATCAAGAAAAAGCAAAAGAAAAATACCCTGATATCAAGATTGTCTCTGATATTAAAGAAGTCATTGGTGAAATTGATGCCGCCGTAATTGCAACACCAACAAGCTTTCACTTCGAAATTGCTAAGTTCTTACTTGAAGAAGGCAAGCATGTTTTTTGTGAAAAGCCAGTTACTGTTACAGTAGAAGAGGCAAGGAATTTAAAGTCAATTGCTAATGAGAAGGGTGTTAAGTTACAAGTTGGACATAGTGAAAGATGCCATCAAGTCTGGGAGCGTCTTGAAGAGTTTAAAGACATTACTGAAAATTCTAGTGTTGCTACAATTGTAAGAAATTCGCCATTTAAAGGAAGGGCCGCAGATGTTGGTGTTGTGGAAGATCTTATGATTCACGACCTCGATCTGGCCCTTATGCTTTTTGGAAAACCTAAAAGTATCAGAGCTTATGGGATGAAAGTTCTTACTGATAAATTTGATCATGTGAAGGCGCTACTAAGTTATGGCGATCGTCTCGTAACAATTGAAAACTCAAGAAACGATGTAAAGACTGAAAGAAGTGTACAAATCAATTCTGCGAAGGGAATTCTTAGAGTTGACCTATTAAATAATAAAGCTTCTTACTCAACAGATATTAAAGCTGGTGAGGAGCAAGTTATTAATGAATTTGATTACGAAAAACGTGATCATTTACTAATCGAACAAGAGCGTTTCTATAATGCCATCTTAAATGACACAAAAGAATTTGTAACAATTGATGATGGAATTGCTGCAATGGAATTAATTGCGGCCGTTAATGAATCGCTTGAAAAGAATATTGAGGTAGAACTTAATTGAAAAGCTGCTTAATAATTGCTGGTGAAAAATCTGGTGAAGAACATGCAATGACATTCCTTGAGACTCTTACAAAGGGAGCTCCTGATACTCAATTCTACGGAGTAGGGGGAGAACTTATGAAAGAGCAAGGAGTTGAATTACTTTATGATCTAAAAGATTTTTCTACCTGGGGAATAACAGAAGCAGTTAAAAAAGTTCCTTTTTACTATGGTGCTTATAATCACATTATTGATGAAGTAAAGAAACGAGGAACGAAAGTTGCTATCTTAATTGATTTCCAAACATTTAATCTGAAATTGGCCATGAAGCTTGAAAAGCTTGGAGTCAAGGTTCTCTACTATGTGGCACCTCAAGCATGGGTTTGGAAAGAGTGGCGTACAAAATACCTTCAGGCTTCTGTTGATACACTTTTTTGTATCCTTCCATTTGAAAAAAAGTGGTTTATGGATCGTGGTGTAAGTAAGGCCATTACAATTGAACACCCACTTCTAAAGAAAACGAAGCCTCTTCTTGAGGGATTTAAAAGACATGAAGTTGACTTTAAAAATGGAGAATTTAATATTCTTCTTCTGCCTGGAAGTCGACGCTTTGAGATTGAATTCATGTTACCTCAGTTTATTAGGGCCTGTCGAAAGCTAAAAGAAAATTATAATTTTAAGCTTTCTATTGTTAAGGCCAGCTCTGTTGATGAGGAGCTATTTTCTCGCTTCGAAGGTGAGTTTGATAGGGTTTATGAGGATCGTGAATTAGATACAGCTCTTAAGGAAGCGGACTTTTCATTTGCAACAAGTGGAACTGTAAACCTTTCATTGGCCTTATATAGTGTTCCTAGTGTGATTGCGTATGATCTCAATCTATTCAATACGTTTATCGCTGAAAATATTGTTAAGTATAAGGGCTTTGTTTCAATTCCAAATTTGATTCTAGGACATGAGGTTTATCCAGAACTCCTAGGTGAAGGTTTTAGTGAATATAATCTTGTCCGTAAGGCCAAAGAACTATTTGATGATAAGAATCGCTACGAGCTTGTTCTTAGTGAACTTCAAAAACTAAGAGACTTAACAGAAGGTGAGGATATCGAAGTTTCTCAATATCTTCTCGATAAAATTAAAAGTGCTTATTTATAATGAGGAATCATGAATAATATTAATATAAAACTCATTAACTTCTTTTCTGTGGCCCTGACTCCAATTAGTTTTCTATGGGAGTGGATCTATCGCCTAAGAAGATTCGCATTTAAGATGGGGATTTTTAAATCATCATCGTTTGAGGTGCCAATTATTAGTATTGGAAACCTCTCTCTTGGTGGTACAGGTAAAACACCTTTTACTCTTTGGATCGGAAATTATTTGAATGATATTCTAAATAAGAAAACGATGGTTTTAACAAGAGGATACAAAGGTGAGCTTGAGAAATCGAGTGGAATAATAAAAACAGGCAAGAAGATCAGCGAGAACCCTTTTGTCTTTGGTGATGAGGCCCTCGTTTTAAGCCGAAACTTAAAAAATGCAAGCGTTGTTGTTGGTGCGGACCGAAGTGACAACTTAAGAAGATATTATGAAGAAGAAAAAGCAGATGTTGTTCTTCTAGATGATGGCTTTCAACACTTAAAGATTAATAGAAACTTAAATATTGTACTCTTTGATTCACTTCTTCCAATGTCAAAATATCATTGTCCGCCTAGAGGATACTTGAGAGAAGGTGTAAGTGCATTAAGAGAAGCTGATATCGTTCTATTTGGTAGGGCCGATCTTGTTAGCGAAGAAAAACTTGATACACTTGAGTCATATATTTTAGATAATTGTAAGGCAAATACACCAAGTGGCTTTTTCAAATATGCACCTAGTGCAATCAAGAACCTTCTTCACGAAGAAGAGTATGCTTTAACTGACCTAAAAGGAAAAAGTGTAATCTGTGTTTCTGGACTTGCTTCTCCGGAAGCATTCTTAAAATTAGTTAAGCAACTTGATGCAAATATAGTTGACGATTTTAATTTCCCTGACCACCACCTCTATAAAGTTAGTGAGTTAGATGGACTTGTCGAATTAGCACAAGAAAAGGATGCCATCATTCTTACAACTGAGAAAGATATTGTTAAAATGAAGAGGTGTTCAAGTAGTGATAAAATTCACTACCTACAAATTGGTATCGAATTTATAAAAGGCGAGCAATTTGTAAAAGATAAAATCAACTCGGTTGTTAGAGGTTAGAGTGAAAAATATTTTTTCTTTAAGTCTTATTGCCTTACTCCTTTTCGGTTGTGCCGGTGCACTCATGAAAAGTGATAGTGATGATGTGGATCTTGTGGAGATCTTCTCCACAGAAGAAAGTGAGACTCTAGATAAATTTAAAACGACTGAAGTTGAGCAGCCAAAGCCTACTCCTCCGCCATTTTCTTCTTCTATCGAAGAGAAAGAAATTGAGAAGGTTGAAAAGAAAGAGGCAAAGGCCGTTGCGAAGAAACCAAAGAAAGTAGTAGAAGCTCCAAAGGTAAAACTAAATCCTCAAGAAAGTGAGGACTATCCAAATGTATTTTTAAATTTTGATAAAGAATCTAAAAAATACTGGGAGAGTTACAAGCCTATCTTCTTTGTTGGTGAAGAATTTAAGTATGAAATTAGCTGGTCAATCTTTAAGGCCGGTATTGCTACTATTAGTACGCAACCAATGGCAAAGATTGGTGATAAAGATGTTCTTCATGTAAATGCACTTTTAGAATCTGCTGAATACTTTGAAGGAATTTATAAACTGAAAGATACTCTTGATGTCTATGTTGATGCTGATAAGGGGAAGTTTTCTTCTTTAAAATATGAGATGAAGCAACGTGAGTCTGGTCAAATTGTTGATGATCTTCAGCTATTTGATCACGATGAATTAAAGACATATTTTTTCTATAACCGATTAAAGAAAGGGAAGACGAAAAAAGTAAAAAAAGTTGAGTATCTGCCACGCTATTTTACTGATTCTTTTTCGGCCCTTTATTTTATTCGTGGTATTCCTATGGAAATTGGAACAAGTTTTGACTTTCCAATTATCACAAGAGGTAAGGCATGGCTTCTTAAGGCAACTGTTGATGAAATCGAAAACATTACAGTGATGGGGAAGCTATATAAAGCCTATAAGATTACGGCACAAACTGAATTCCCTGGTGTTTTAAAGAAGTCGGGAGATATTAACTTTTGGATCTCAACGGATGAAAGTAGAACTGTACTAAAGTTCTCTGCAAAGGTTAAAATTGGAACAGTTAAAGGAGAGCTAATCTCTCATAAAGCAGGAAAGGATACTGGTAAGTAAAATTAATGGTTAATATTTTTAGAAAACAACAGAATATTCTCTATGTTTCTCCAACCTATAGTTCAGGTTCGAAGGAACGTATGCTTTTAAGAGATAGTATTTTGTTAAAAGAAATTGGCCATAATATCTTTATCTACTGTCTGAAGGATTCATTTCTCCATCGTGAGTGTAAGAAGGCCGGAATCGATTGTATCTTCCACACAGGGACAACTAAACTTCGTGTATGGAATTGGTACAAGCTTTCAAAGCTAAGAGGCATTATTAAGCGCTATGATATCAATATCGTTCACTGCTACCAACTTAATTTCCTATGGCCACTGGCCTCGTTTTTAAGAAAGAGAAACTTAACTGCACTCTTTTTCACGATCAACTTTGAAGTTAGTAAGTTCTATAAGCAATTTTGGTATCGCCGCCTGATAGGAAGAATTGATCTCATTTTTATCCCTTTTAGAGAGATGATTGACTCTATCAATACTCATATGGATGTTCCTATTCGCAAGATTTATTCTTCAGGCCTTGGCGTTGATAAGATTAACTTTGAAAAAAAATATACTTTTGACGAAGAAAATCTCATTCACCTTTCTTGTTGGGTAAATGATCACGAAGTTGAACTAAACGACCTCTCTGTATGCTTAGAATCTTTGTGGGCACTAAATTTAGATAATGAGCTACCAAAGAGATTTAAGCTACATATTTTCTCAAATCGAAAGTGGGAGAGAAATATTCTCTACAATCCCATTAAAGATAGGATTGCTGAGTACAAACTTGAAAATTACGTTGAATTTCATGAGCATGATAATATTTATGAAGTTCGCTCTGATATTTGGATTTCATATACATCAAAATCGCCAATTGAAGATTATGCACTTCTTGCAATTTTAAAAGGTATTCCTACTGCGGTGCCAAGAAATGCCACAACTGAAGAGTTGCATCGTATCTATCATGGCTCACTTGCTACCTATCGTCAGGGCGATGCTAGGGAGTTAAGGGCCAAGGTTAAGGATATTGTCCAAAACAATGCTAAGTACAAGGAATCATGTCTAAAGTCTCGCGATGAGCTTTGGAATGAGCATGGTATCGATGGTTATAAATATAACCTATTTAAACTGTACGAGAAACACCTGAATAAACGCCTAAGGTTCTATAATTAATAAGTTTTTATTGTTGACGTAGGGCCCCGTAAATAATAAGATGCGCAAAATCATTTTAAAGTAAATTGTCTTCAGTAGAAGAGATTTACACTAAAGGCCTTGCCTTTAGATATCAAAAATTAAGGCACTGATTGGACACTTTCAGTTGTCTGCCGTGAGGTAAATTATGACAGATTTAAACAATCTAAAACAATCTTGGATGCAAGGTTACGAAGTTGTTCTTGGCGAAGACGTTGAGACAAGAGATGAAACAGAGTTTTCGAAGCTATTAGATTCGACAGAAACTCCAACATTTACAGAAGGTGAAGTTTTCAAAGGTAAAATTGTAAACATCTCACCTGATTACGTACTTGTTGACATTGGATACAAGCAAGAAGGTCTTGTTCCAAAAAGAGAATTCACTAACTACGATGGTTCTCTAAAAGTTGCACTTGGTGACGAAATTGAAGTTTATCTTGATAAACTAGAGTCTCACCTAGGTAACCTAGTTCTTTCAATGGACAAAGCTCAAATCCTTAAAGCTTGGGATAAAATTTCTGAAGCATGTGAAGACGGTACTCCAGTTACTGGTACAGTTGTAGCAAAAGTTAAGGGTGGTCTTTCTGTTGATATCGGTGTTAAGGCTTTCTTACCTGGTTCACAAATTGATGTTAGACCAACTAGAAACCTTGATAAGTTCATCGGTAAGAAGATGGAATTCAAAGTTATCAAATTCAACAAGAAACGTGGAAACATCGTTCTTTCTAGAAGAGCTATTCTTCAAGAAGAAAGAGGTAAACTACGTGGTGAAGTTCTTTCTCAAATTGAAGAAGGAATGGTTGTTAAAGGTATCGTTAAGAACATCACTGATTACGGTGCATTCATCGATCTAGGTGGAATTGACGGTCTTCTACACATCACTGATATGTCATGGGGACGTGTTAAGCACCCATCAAATATCCTTACTCTTGGTGACGAAATCGAAGTTAAGATCCTTAAGTTTGATAAAGAAAAAGAAAGAGTATCTCTTGGTCTTAAGCAAGTTCAAGAAAATCCTTGGGAAGCTGCACACGAGAAGTATGTTGCTGGTACAAAAGTTAAAGGTGAGATCGTATCTGTTAAAGATTACGGTATCTTCATTGAACTTGATGACGGAATCGAAGGTCTAATCCACGTTTCTGAAATGTCATGGACAAACTCTATCAAGAACCCAACGAAGCACTTCACTGTAGGTGAAATCGTTGAAGCTCAAGTACTAGAAGTTGACGTAGAAAACAAGAGAATCTCTCTTGGTATCAAGCAACTTCAAGAAAACCCATGGGATGCTCTAGAAGCTAAGTTCCCTGTAGGTTCAAAAGTAACTGGTAAAGTTAAATCAATCGTAGAATTTGGTATCTTCGTTGACCTTGGTGAAGAAGTTGATGCTCTAATTCACGTATCTGATTTCTCTTGGACTAAGAAAAATATCAACCTAAACGACGATTACAAAGTTGGTGATGATATTGAAGCTGCAGTAGTTTCAGTTGATAAAGAAAACCAAAAATTCTGTCTAGGTGTTAAACAACTTAAAGAAGATCCTTGGAAGAAAATTGAAACAAGACTTCCAGTTGGTACAATCGTTGAAGCTCAAATCGTTAGAGTAACTGATTTTGGTGCTTTCGTTGAACTTGAAACTGGTATCGAAGGTCTAGTTCACATTTCTGAACTATCTGAAGATAGAGTTGAGAAGCCAGAAGACGTAGTTAAGAAAGGTGACGTAGTTAAAGCTATGGTTATCTCTCTAGATAAAGATGCGAAGAAAATCGCTCTTTCTATGAAATCTGCTCTAAACTCTGATACTCAGGGAATGCAACAAGAAGTAGTTAAGTCTGCAACTCTTGGTGACGTTCTTAAGGGCTTCAACCTAGGTAAAGAATAGCGTCATTGTTTGCCCAAAGGCAAACTATTGGACGCTATGCTAGCTCCCCATCTCTTTAGCTAGAGTTTGGTGTCGAGAGCGAGGGTTCAAGCCCGAGCGGTTCGCAGCAGGAGCAAGTAATCACGAAGTGATTACAAATAAAATATCTTATATAAAAAGATATATGAGGCCACCGAAAGGTGGCCTTTTTTATTACCCACCCGCGTAGGCGCAGCCGATCGCGAAAACCAACCCGCGTAGGCGCAGCCGATCGCGAAAACCAACCCGAGTAGGCGCAGCCGATCGCGGAAAGAAACCCGCGTAGGCGCAGCCGATCGCGGAAAGAAACCCGCGTAGGCGCAGCCGATCGCGAAAACCCACCCACGCAGGCGCAGCCGATCGCGACAAGCTCCAAAAGAGGGCACGGCCCACGCAATCACGAAGTGATTATCGTCCAACCCCCTGAAACCACACCTCTAAAACAGACTAATATTCATTCTTTCTTTAAATCCCAACTTCCCTTAAAATATATTTATGCATAAATTCACTAAAAATAACTCTGGTTTTACTCTGCTTGAAATTGTTATGGCCGCAGGTCTCTTGGCCATCATTGCGCTAGGTTTCGCGCGTTTTATGAAGACTCAGATGAAGTCGACAAAAACGGCCATCAATCAAACAGAACTAAATAATTATGCCAATGCTATTAAGGCATATATGGGAAAACCTGGGATCTGTAAGAGATCACTAGGGAAGCTTGGTAAGCTAGAGAACGATCTTATCTTGGATGAGATTGTAAGGCCTGATGGTAAGGCCAAGTACACAATAGGGGATAAAGTAAACGGAACGAATTTCGTTCTTTCTTCAATGTATATTACAAACTTCTACGTGAATAAAGTTGAGGGCCAGGATTTCCATCGTGCAGAGCTTAAGTTAAATCTTGAACTAAGTCGTATGAATGATAATGCATATGGTGGCAAAACTATTATTAAACGCTTTGAAGTTGATCTCTTTGTTAATGACTCAAATCGAGTTGAAGATTGTGGAGTTCTTGGAGGGCTATATCTTCCTAAGATTCCATTTATGAATACATCTTCAAGCTCTTCTGAAACTGCTAAGTCTAATTCCGCCTCAGGGCCTAATAATGAGGGGACTACTGATGCCGGAACATCTAAGCAAGAGTCCGCAAATAATGAATTGTCGACGAAGAGTGATTATAATAAAGCGTTTGAAGACTCAGTTAATGAGGCCGCTCAAAAAACAGGGCAGGCAATATCACAAGAAGATATTAACAAGGCCGTGGATAATAATCCTGAGCTAAAAAAGGCAATGGAATCTCTTAAGTCTCTGCAGGAAAGTACTAAGAGGATGGAAAAACTTCTAAATGAAGAGTTTTAGATAGTCTTTATTGGTGGATCTTTCCATCGGGAAGACAAATTGAACAACCACCATCTTCTTCGTTGATATGAGAGGCAATTTCTTCATCCATCATTTCTTTTAATTTCTCAATTGTTTCACTTGAGGCACCAAGGGATTCGATAAGTGTCTGTGATACAGAAGGGATAACTAGTTTGATATCAAGTCCCATCTCTTCTAGCTCTTCCGATTTTTGATATGCACGATCTGCGTCTTCCATTGAAAACTCATATAAGGTAGAATTGGATAGGTTATCAATAATTTTAATGCGGCTAGACATGTGGACTCCCATTACACTTATTGATTAAATGTAACATATGAAGGCTTAATCGTGAAAATTAAAAAACTATTCTTTTTGTCTAATAACCAAATGATGATCACAGCTATCGAGGCGTTAGGTAAGGAAGTTGGCGGAGATTTCTTCACTCTTTCTAATGAAGAAGAGGCCTTTCACTTTATTAGAGATATTGTGCCTGAAGTCATTCTCGTGGACCTTTCAACAATTACGGCCGATACAATAGGGAAAATCGAATCAGAATTCTGTCAGAATATTCCTGTGGTTCAGCTTGTGACAAAGGGAGAAGAGGGTGCTCAACGTGTTATTGAGGCACCTCTAGATATTGCAAATCTTCTTTCAAATCTAGATCGAATTTGTGGAGATTTCAATGGAGAGGGATGAGTTATACATGTATCTTGGCCTGGCCATCATACTTCTTGTAATCATAGGAACATACTATTGGCGATTTCATTCTTAAAAAATATATTCAAAGGAAAAACTATGTCTAAGATTCGTTGTGCTCACATTCTTGTTGATCAAGAGTATGAAGCGAAAGATTTATTAAAGAAATTAGAAGATGGAAAAACTTTTGAAGAGCTTGCAAAAGACTTTTCAAATTGTCCTTCTGGTCAGCAAGGTGGAGATCTTGGTGAGTTTGGTAAGGGAATGATGGTGGCACCATTTGAAAAGGCGGCATTTGCTCTAGAAGTTGGAGAGCTTTCTCCAGTCGTTCGCACGCAATTTGGTTACCACCTAATTAAGAGAATTTCTTAAGCGTCTTTTATTTTTGTTCTGGGCACTTGTTGTCCAGAACGACTATTTGTCCTTCCTTATCATTTAAGACCAAGCAAGACTTTTTTTCATTTTTGATATTCTTAATAATTTCATTATGAATGGCCATGCAATGCCCATAACCTGGAAGTGTGAAAATATCATGTCCGCGAGAGCTATAAAGATTTAATCCGTTGATAAATCCTTGGCAGTCTAGAATGACTTTATCGTAATTCTTATTTTTGATGGAAAACATGAAGTCCATATCTGTTTTAAAATAAGATTCAACCTCGATCGTTTTTACACCTGCAAGAGCAGACCAAGATAACATAGATAAAATTAGTGCGAGTATGATTTTGTTCATACTCGCTCTTCGGAATAGTAAAATTTATATTTAGTTTTTTACTTAGACTTCGTCTAGAAGGGGATCATGAGGCCCTAGTTCAAACTTTTGTAACCCTAATGGGTTATAAATAAAGTCAGGTACTCTTACTTGATAGTAGATCCCTTTTTCGTGATTACTTGTTCTAATAACGTTAGTTTTTGAAACGACGATTGAATGGGCCGCCCCTGCATCATATGGAATAAAGAGATCGTAGTTATTTTGTTTCTCTAAAAAGAAGTTAACAATATACTCGCGTAACTCATCAATTTCTTCAGTATTAAAACTTGAGATCACAAAGCTATTAGGGTGTTTTCTCTTTATAATCGTTTCAGTGATCTTATCATTTAATTTGTCTTTCTTGTTAAAGACGATAAAGCGCTCTTTATCACTTAGGCCTAGTTCATCAAATACGTTATTTGTTACTTCAAGGTGCTTCTCATAATTAGGGTCACTGATATCACAAGCTATAATGAGTAGGTCAGCCTCAAGTGCTGATTCAAGAGTTGTCTTGAAACCATCAATTAGAGTGTTAGGGAGGTTCGATAAGAAACCTACCGTATCAATGAGAATCATTGGTGGTTTTGTATCTGGGTTTAGCATTCTAAATGTTGAATCAAGAGTTGCGAATAACTTATCTTCTTCAAGTACATTAACTCGGCACAGACGATTCATAAGAGATGACTTTCCAGCATTTGTATAGCCAACGAGGGCCGTTGTAATTGCTTTCTTTGAACGTTTCTTCTTTTGCTCAATACGAGACTTTTCAACTTCTTTAAGTTCTTTTTTATAGAACTCAATACGCTCACGAATGATACGACGGTCGAGCTCAATCTGTTGCTCTCCTTCACCACCGCGAACACCAATACCACCTTTTTGACGGCCGAGGTGAGACCAGAAACCAGCAAGACGTGGAAGAATGTACTGTAGACGTGAGATTTCAATTTGAATACGCGCTTCTTTCGTACGTGCATGCTCAGAGAAAATCTCCAGAATAATGTGGCAACGATCAACTACAGACATTCCTGTTAGCTTCTTAATATTTCTAATTTGTGAAGAAGTTAACTCACAGTCAAAAACTAGAAGAGTAGAACCTTCTGCTTTTGCATCCATTGCGATTTCTTCCAGTTTACCTGTTCCAAGGATTGTTCCCGGATCAACAGTTTTCTTATTTTGAATGTACTGTTCACCTGTTTCAATATCGAGTGTGCGCATTAGTTCTCTCAGCTCTCCAAGTGAGCGGAGAGTGTCTTTTTCTGTCGCATGTTCTTTGAACTTGGGACAAACTAATGAGACGAGAGAGGCCTTTGCCTCACGTGAAATAAAAAATTCATTATCAAGCATAAGTAATTTCCACTAATCTGTTATCGATAAGACGTGTTGGTTTACTTCCTACGAAGTAAGCTCCAGCGATAACAATTTCTTTTGTATTTGATTCAACATCTTCTAGATTGGCGCTATCAAGAATTTCAAGATAGTCCCAATTAGAATCCTTAAGGGTTTCTTCAAGGATTTCATTTAACTGAGCTTGAGCATCAACCCAAGTAGTTCTCATTAGAAGATTTTCTAATTCATCAAGTTTATTAGGAAGAAGAAGAGCGTACTCTTTTTCTTCTTTTGTTAAGTAACCATTACGAGATGATAGGGCAAGTCCACTTTCTTCACGCTTAATTGGTACGGTTGTAATATCAATTTCAAGGTTTAAGTCATGGGCCATTTTTCTAATGACACAAACTTGTTGGTAGTCTTTTTGTCCAAAAAAGGCCTGACTTGGTTTAATTAAAGTGAAGAGTTGGTAGACTACAGTCGTTACTCCACTGAAGTGAGTAGGGCGACTCTGACCGCATAGCTTCTGGGTAATTCCTTCAACTGAGACTGTCGTATTAAAGCCCGCAGGGTAGACCTCACTATTATCTTTTGGAAGAAAAACCACGATGTCATTAACACGATTACCAGCAGTTTCTCTAATTAATTCAAGGTCTTGTTCTGGTGTACGAGGGTAGCTATCGAGGTCTTCGTTTTCTCCAAATTGTTTTGGATTTACGAAAATGGTAACAACTACTTTCTCACAAGTTTCAAGTGCACTTGTCAGAAGGCTCATGTGACCCGCATGTAAGTTACCCATTGTTGCAACAAGGCCAAGTGAGTCGTGAGACACTTCCTTCATTGTTGCAATTAAATCTGATCGCGTTTGAATTAACTTCAAGCTTTAATCCTTTTAAATATTTCTTTTGCTAACTCGATTTTTGATAGCTCGCCAGTAAAGGCCATTTCACCATTGTTAAGGATTGTGTAGTTAGCTTCATTATTTCCGAAACCTTTTCGCTCAGTTTTACAAAGGCCACTATTGACATGTGTTCCAACTAGGAGCTTTGTTGGTTTACGATTATATTTTGATTCTAAAACTTCTTTTGAAAGATCTGTCTCTGCAGCAAAACCAACGATTATTTGATGGTCCAGTTTATTGGCAACAACATATGCAAGAATATCCTGGGCCTTTTCAAACTCAAGGTTTGAAGAAAGGGCCTCTTTTTTTAGCTTACCTTCTGCTGTTTTAAACTTCAGATCACTAATGGCGGCCGTTGAGATATAAGTATCAAATTGATTCTTAAGAGCAAGAACTGCTTCATACATTTCATCTGTTGTTCGAACAGAAATAATCTTAACTCCAGGAAGACTTCTTAGGTATTGAAACTCTGGACAAGAGTTTTGCCCAAGTAAGATTACAGTTTGATTCCCTAGGCGAAGTGATTCTTTTGCAATCTCATAACCCGTTTTTCCAGATGAAGGATTTGTGACGAAGCGAACTGGATCAATAGGAGCAACTGTTGCACCAGCTGTAATAACCACTCTTTTTGAGGATTCATTAATTGAAGGATTAATGGCATCAAAATTTGCTAAGACCTCTTCAACTGCTGGGATTTTACCTGCACCGACATCGCCGCATGCAAGTTCACCAGATGCTGGTGGATAAATAAAGACATTACTTTGCTTATTTAGGCGGGCCAATAGATCAATATTTTCTTGTGTGATTGGATTTGTCCACATCGACGTATTCATGGCCGGATAAATTACTGTTTGAAACTTATCCCATCCTGCTAAGAAGACAGAGGTTAGAAGATCATCAGCCTTTCCCATGGCAAGATTGGCAATAGTATTGGCACTCGCAGGGTAGATATGAAGTGAGTCGGCCCATTTTGCCAATTCAATATGAAGCACTGACTTCGTTTCTACACTGGCACTAAAGTCGGATTGAGCGCTGTAAACTTCGGCCGCACCAAGGTAAGTGTAGAGGTCTGCCTGAACAAATTTCGTTGCTCCGCCTGTTAAGATAACCTTTACCTCGTGGCCCTTTTTAACCAGTCCTCTTACAAACTCAATTGACTTGTAAGCGGAAACTGAGCCACATACACCTACTAATATTTTCATATATTTAACTTTCTGGTTGTTAATACTATGTGTCTATCTTATATATGTTTTTAAGGATTTAGGCCATTGAATTTGAAATATCTGAAGGTATTCGGAAGGCCCGTGTAATAAGTAACAAAGGTAAGTTTATGAAATTTGGTAAGTTCTCAATCATCTCACAACGTGACGTACAAGCACTAGGTGATACGCTAGAACTCATCTACATAAATTACGATCATATCGTGTCAATGAAGCCTATTAATATCGTTATGGATGGTGATGTTAAGGAAGGTTATTGGCTACGTCTATCTAATGGCAAGAAGTATCGTGCCATCGAAATTCCGGCTAATTTTAAAAAGAATTTTGTAAGTTAAATAGAGCTTGGTGAATGAGGTTGTTCTGAATTTCACCGTAGTCCTTCAGCTTCTCTGAATCTCCACCCGTTAAAATAACTCTGTGTTGATTGTATTTCCTTACTTGAAGGATGATCATTTCTGTATAGGCTGCGTACGCGTGGGAGATGGCCTGTTTCGTATTGGTCATGTCTGTTAAGTCTATTTCGCTAAGTAGGGGAAGATTGGCGGAAAATTTAGGATATGACTTTAAGTAATTATTTAAACCTAGAAAAATGGGGCCACCAAGATGAGTTCCATTAGTAATTTCATCAAATGTGATAAAGCTTCCCAAATCAACGAGAAGGAGCTTCTCATTTGGAAATTTCTTTTGCAGAAAGTAAGAGATGACTTTACGATCAATTCCTAGTTTTTTTGGATCATAAGATGTTTTGAAATCTTTGATTAGGTCGTTTGCATTAATTGCACTTGCTGGAAGAAGTGGCGTTATTTCTTTAGAGACATTTGAATAGATGACAGAAGAGTTCTCTTTAAATGTAAAATCAAAGTTTCGAATGCTTAATTTCTTAACATCTGTAAGAGTGTCACTTTGAAAAACACCAATTTTAAGAAAAGTGTTACCACTATCAATGGTGTAGGTCTGCATCGTCTGTATCATCCACGTTCTTATTCTTTAGAATATACTCACTAATTAGCTTAAGCTTTTGATCAAAGAAGTTAGCAATAGGTGTACAAAAATTCGGGTATTTTCCTGGTCCCATTTTCAGAAGATCATTAATAACAAGAACTTGTCCATCAGTGTTCTTTCCTGCACCAATCCCAATTGTCGGGATTGAAAGCTCTCTTGTAATGATTGTGGCAATCTCATCAGTGACACATTCGAGAACAATTGCAAAACATCCGGCCTCTTCTAAAAGCTTTGCTTCTGCTAGAAGTCTTGCCTTATCTGAGTCATCTTTGCCGTGAGTATAGTATCCACCTTGCTCATGAACACTTTGTGGAGTCAGGCCAATATGTCCCATCACAGGAATACCAGATTGAGTTAATCTTTTGATAATATCGAGTTGGTGAGGATAGGCACCTTCAAGCTTCAGGGCCTCTGCCTGAGTGTCTTGAAAGAGCTTCGTAGCATTCTCAAGGGCCTTGTCAAAAGTTGTATAAGTACCAAAGGGCATATCAACAATCACAAATTTATTTGGTGCACCTCTTCTTACTGCTGCTCCAAAAATGGCCATTTCTGTTAAGCTAACTTGAACTGTCGTATCGTAGCCAAGAACAACATTTCCAAGACTGTCTCCTACAAGAATCATATCAAGTTCTGTCTCGTTTAACATTTGAGCTGTCTGATAATCATAGCAAGTAAGAACTTGAAGTGATTTTCTTGTTTCAGAAAGTTTTGATTTTCTAATTATTCGAGTTGTTAGCTTCTTCATTCCCATGAACCAATTTCTTTCCAAAGTTATTGTAAACTTTGGTGATATCTAAGTTATTCCACTCACTTATAACCTGAGAGAGCTGCTTTTGGAAATCGGTATGAAGAATTTCACGGGCAAAAGTGCCATTTTCGATATTTTTGTAGATTTTATTGAGTTTGTTCTGATATTCATTATCAAATATCAATGACTTGGCCATTTCTCCTCCCATGAAGGCATTAGGGGAGATAAGCTTCATAAACTCTGTAGGGCCAAATTTTATCATGGCATCAGCAATAAGTTTTACCTCATGCCAGCATTCGATATAGGCAATTTCAGGGGAGTGACCTTTTTTGACAAGAGTCTCAAAAGACAGTCTTGCTGCCTGTGGAATAACCGAGCAGAGTATCGATTGCTCTGAAAAGAGATCACAGATTGTTTCTTCTTCAAAACTACTTTCGATTGGGCCAACATTAATTCCCAGATCCTTTGCAAGCTTTAAGAGGCTTTCATCATCACAGTTTACAACTGCAGTTAGGGGAGCCTTCGTTTCATAACCAAATCGTAGCTCACTTGCAATGGCCTTAGGCGCTAAAAGAAAGTGCTGATACGCAGGAAACTTTGCTCGTAGGTCTTGGTACATGACACTATAGCCGTGACCGTAAACCAATCTTTGCTTAAAATTCGTATCAGAGAATTGAAGAGAAGTTAAGATTTCTTCATGGGTATCATCTGGTGTAAGGATGATGATAAATTTGAAATTAGCAATTTTGTTATTTGTAATATCAATTGTTGGCAGGCCCATTTTATTTGCTAAAGAAGTTGAGCTACTATTTTGGCGTAGGCCGATAGTAACTTCTCTACCAGAGTCTCTAAGGTTTAATGACCAAGACTTAGCTTGAGAGCCAAAACCAATAATTAAAATATCATTAGAAATATTATCGCTACTATTTTTCATCATAAAAATTAGATATCATGGATTGAAACAATAAGGGAAGTTATGGCACAGGAAGTAATCTATTTTTCTAAGAAAGGTTTAACTGCACGTGATGCATTAATTAATGAGGGAAATCTTTGGGGGAATTCTTTCTTTACGACAATACTTGTAAAAGGTGGCAAGGCCATCTTTTGGGATCAGCATCGTCAAAGATTGGAGAAGTCATTTCAATATTGTTGGCCTAACGATTTTAATAACTCAATAATTGATGAAGTTCAGCTGGCCACGGCAAAAATACTTGATGATTTCAGCTCAATCCCTCACGCTTATCTTAGGATCACTTTTTATCGAGAACTCTCTGGAGCAATACAATTTTGGATATGGGCCGTTGAAAAAGATCAGCTTAAAAGTTCATTAAAGTTGAATTCCCATTGCTATTATCCAGATCAAAATTTTCCCGACTTTTTAAAGCGAAGTAATTACCAATACCAATTTCAGTTAAGAAGGGAGAGTCTCGCACTTGGCTATGATGATGTCCTCCTACTTGATCCAGAGTCTTATCTATTGGAACTTCCGACGGCCAATATTATTCTCAAGAAAGGGGATGACTATATAACTCCAGTTGCAGAGTTTGGTGTACTTGATGGAATCTCTCTTGAGAGGGTAAAATTCATGTTAGAAAAGCTAGGACGCCCCCTGAAAGAGATGCGCGTTCATGCAGCCGAGTTGCATGAGTTTGATAGTTGTTTCACAACAAGTTCATTTAATGGCATTAGGCATATTTCAACTATCAACGAAGTAGCATATACTGAAGATACAGAGATTAAAAGTTTAGTTAATGAGTTTTACGGAGAAATTTGGTGACAAAAGTTTTGAAGGTTAAATGTCCTGAATGCTCAAAAGAGTTTAATTATTATTCAAGTGATTTCCGCCCATTTTGTAGTGAAAAATGTAAGATGGTTGATTTAGGAATGTGGCTTACAGAGAATTATACAGTTGCTAGTCAGGAGCCTCTTTCTGATTCTGACTTAGAGGCCGTCATTAAAAAGAGACAGGATGAAGAAGATTACTAAGAGTGAACTTATTGCCATAGAAGGTGAATTAATAAAGATCGCACGTGGTGCCGGAAGAATTTTAAAACCTTTTCAAAAAGATCTTTCAAATCTTTCGATTAGCTACAAAGATGCTCAAGGAGCAGTCTCTGCAGCTGACCATGCGTCTGAAGGCTATATTATTAACCAACTCTATAAGCTTCGAGCAGATATTCCTGTGCTGGCAGAAGAAGACTTCTACCACAAGTATCAAGGTGATTATAAACACCTAAAGGAATACCAAGATAGTGACTATCTTTGGGTTATTGATCCACTAGATGGAACAAATAATTTTGTCCACGGATTAGAGCACTACTGTGTATGCCTTTCTCTAACTTATAAGCTACAACCAGTTGTTGGTGTGATTTATATTCCTGAAAAAGGGGAATTCTATTGTGCGACAAAGGGCAATGGAGCCTATCTTATTAAGGGGAAAGAAAAAACTCGACTTAAGAAAACACGTTCAAGAGACCGTGGCTTCCTATTGGCAACTGGCTTTGCTACTGAAAAGGGAAAACCATTCAATGATGAGTTCAAAAAATTTAAAAAAGTCATGATTAATATTTCTGCTGTTCGCAGACTTGGTTCAGCGGCCATTGATCTGTGCTATGTCGCTCGCGGGATTTTTGATGGTTTCTGGGAGAAGGGGCTTGCTCCTTGGGATGTGGCCGCTGGAAAGATTATTTGTACAGAAGCTGGTGCTAAAGTAACTGAGTATAATGATCAAGATCATAATATCTTCTCAAAGACAATTATTGTGGGCAGAAATCCGCTTTATGAGAAGTTAAATGAAATGGTCTCTGACTAAAAGACTCTACTTATTTCCTACATTATCGGTTCATTTTTGCTATTTTTTCATATCTTTTAAATGGCGCTGATTATGTTAAAATAATCAAAGGTTTATATATTAAAAGGATTAAAAAGTGACGAATTCTATCACGAGATTATCAAGAGAAATGATGTACGTTAGTGACAACGTTTTTTATATTTTATTCTCTATTCTTATACTTTTAATTTGTGTCATCGTCGTTTATTGGTTTTATACACGAAAACGTATGCAGGAGTTACAACATCAAATTCCAGCGAATGTTTTAAAAAGCTATCTCGACTCAGTTATTCAAAATTCAAACGCTTTAAAATCTTCTCTATTTAGAGGTGGTGGACTAGAGACAGGAGAGGGGATTCCTTCTGTTGTTCCTGGTGGAAGCTTACCAACGGGTAATGTTGACGGAGCTCAGTTAGCAAGTAAGAATGCTGAAATTGCTGCACTAAATGGACAGATCGCAAATAAAGATTCTCTTATTAGAGACCTTGAAGCACAACTGGGTGCTGTTGAGCAATCGGGAGATAATTCAGATTCTGCTCAAATCATAACAAATCTAAATTCTGAAATTGCCCAACTTAAATCGCAAATCGAAACATTGAAAGCAGCAAGTGAATCTGCTGGCGATAGTAGTGCAGAATTATCTGCTCTTTCATCAGAAAGAGATGAGCTACAGGCAAGACTTAAAGAATATGAAATGATTGAAGGTGATCTTGCTGACCTTAGAAAATTTAAGCAAGAAAACGAACAACTAAAGGCACAATTAGCAGAAGGTGGAGGAACTCCGTCTAAGCCAGCACCTGAAGTTGACTTAACTCCTGATGCTGAACCTGAAGTTGATCTCTCTCCTGAACCAGAAGAAGTTGTTGCTCCAGATGAAGCACCAGTTGAAGCTCCTGAACCAGTTGAGGTTCCAGAGCCAGCACCTGATAACTTAATGGCCGAAGCTTCTGAGTTCTTTGAAGAACCAATTGAAGAAGCGACAATGGAAGCAGCTCCTGAGCCAATTGAAGAAGCTGAGGCTCCAGCTGCGGCCGCAGCTGAAGTTGCAGGGGAGAAAGCTCCTGAGAATGAAGCAGCAGATCAGAAATCGGCAGAAGAGCTTTTAAGCGAATTTGAAAAAATGCTTGGTTAAAAATAATCTTTAAAAAAAATAGAATAACTTAGACAAGGATGTCTTTTGAAAAAACTACTTCTTATTGCAACATTAATTGTTAGTTTTAACTCGTTCTCTGCTGTAAATCATAAGGCCCATCAAGCGGTGCTAACACAGAAGCTCGAAAGACAATTCAAATACAATTTAAAATCAGCTGATATGGAAAAGCTTAAGAAGCAAGTTTTAAAGCTTAAAGGCAAGTCTGTTGCTGCCCTTATCAATGTAATGAAAGATGAAAAGTATCCTGAGAAAAACCGTTGGATGGCAACTTTCTTACTTGGTCGAGTTATGGGGAAAAAGTCAGCTCCTTTTATTTCTAAGTTTGCAAAACATCCTAATTGGGTCATGAGAATGGCCGCTCTAAAGTCACTTCTGGCATTAAACCAAACAGATTATAAAGATGTATATAAGCAGTCTTTAAAGGATAATTCTCTTATTGTTCGCTATCAAGCACTGGAGAATGTGAAGAGAATGAACCTTACTGATCTAGCTCCAAATATTTGGGCAATGCTCTATGATAAGAGAAATTATCACATTAATGAAAAGCTTAAATCGACTAAGAGGGCCCATATTGTAAAAGAGATTATTACAACAATAGGGGATTTAAAATTTGAGAAAGCTAAGAAGCCTCTTTTATCAATGATCCAAAAAGAAAAGTATTCTGATATCCACAGAGAAATCTCTGAAACTTTAGAGAAGATTACTGGTCGAAAAGCACCAAATGGTAATCTTAAAGAAAAGAAGCGTTTCTGGTCTAAGGTCTCTCAAGCGACTGTTGTTATTCGCTAGTATTCAAAATGATTTATTTGAAATGATGGGTGATGAAACTTAAAGGCGTGTCCTTTTGGTTTTATCACGACAATCTCTTTTTCCTCAATATGAGTTTTTTTCTGAGCATCTAAGACACTGATAAATTGCTTTAACTCATTTTGTGATGGAGTGTTAGGGATTGAGCTAAAGATGATATTGAGTTGTTCACCATAGTTCTTCGAAAAGAAGAAGTGACTTGCCCCATCTTTAATTAGGTCTTTATTCTTTGATTTTAAGATTCTTTCTTCTAGAGTGCCATCAACAAGGTGATTCATGGCCTCAAGGACTTGGGACGAACTCTCTTGTTGTTGATCGTAAAGGCAAATGACTGCGCCAATTCTTTCATTTATCAATGTGAAGAGTTCGTGTTTTAGTGCCATTATTATTGTGCTTTACTGATTTTATCTAGGATACCGTTTACAAAGCTCTTTGATTCTTCTTTTCCATAACTCTTAACAAGATTGATGTACTCATTAATTGCTACGTTATTTGGAGTTTCTTCAAATTTGATTTCGTAAGTACCAAGACAAAGAATTGCTCTTTCGATAGCATCAACAGAGTCAAAGCTTCTCTTTAGAATATAAGTAGAAGCAGTTTCCTTAATCTCTGGAAAGTTTTTAATAACACCAGTGATTAGTTTGTTACCAAAGTTTTGAACACTTGGATTGATATCATTATCATGGTGTTCTTCATCTTCTTTCATGTAAGATTCTTCAAACATTTCAATATCGGCCTTAAGTTTTCCAATATCATTTTTGTACTCTTCAAGCTCTGCTTTGAAGTCCTTTAAAAATAATTTATAGATAAATTTAAAAGCAAAACGACGTGCTGCTGACTTATTGTTGAATGCTTGGTTTTTCACTAGTTGAATCCTTATTTAATAAAAACTTTTCTTTTAAATTTCCAAATTGACCAATGCTCTTTTGTAAACTCTCAATGAATCCATCAATATCTTTGAAGTTCCAATAGAATGAAGCATATCTAACGTAGGCAACAGGGTCTAGCTCGTAGAGCTTCTCCATAACAACTTCACCAACGATTTTAGCAGGAACTTCAATATTGTTCATTTGCGAGAGAGTCATTTCGACATCGTCAATTAATCGGTTGATTTGTGCCGTAGTTAAAGGTCTTTTTTGACAGGCCTTATTGATCCCTTTCGAAATTTTTTCGCGGTTATAAGGCTCACGTCTTTTATCGTTCTTTACAAGTGCCGGTACTTGAAGCTGGAGCTTCTCATAAGTCGTATAACGAAAGTCACAGTTAAGACATGCTCTACGACGACGAACAGCGAGTCCGTCGGACAGGTGTCTCGAATCAATAACTTTTGTGTTTGGTGTTTGGCAACTTGGGCAATACATATCTATTTCTAGCATATTATGAATGCATTGCATATTCTGATTTTGTAGGTGTGAATAATTACTGTAGGGAAGAGATCTGCCTGAAGTTGTCTTCTAGATCCTCTAGGACCTCGATACCATCTCGATACAACATAACAGTGAAGAACTCTTGTTTTTCTCCTGTGCGCTGTGTAATTTTATATGGAGAAACAGCTTCTTGTTTATAGGCATGAGACTTATCCCATTTAATTTGTGGAAAGGATTCAAAGACGAGCTGCGCAAAAGAGACGCGACTTGTATCTGATGGATCCATCTTATAGTCGTATGGCTTCCCAATATTACTGAGGGCCAAAATAATACCTTGTGTTGTTTCTTGATAAGAGAGCTTTCTCTTTCTGATAACTGCAAGATCATCTTGGTTATACATTGAATCGATGCTTTTAAGTTTAATGCCTTCTCGCGTTGTCGTTATAAAGTTAAGCTTCTTTGATTGAATATCCTTTCGATATTTGATGACGTAGGGATGTTTAGATAGGCCAAGCTTTACAATCTCATCCCAAGATCCAATCCAAATGCCAACATTATCCCAAAAGCGATCGACAACAGCGTTATTAAAACTATTCTTGTTATGGGTAAAGACAATATCCATTGGTCTTAGTTGATAGGCTAAGTGTGCCTTCTCTGTTTTACCAATATAGGTAACTTGGCCACCTTTTAAATTTTCAAATTTAATGGCCTTATTAAAATAGCCTACATAGTAGCTCTTATCCTTTAGTGCCATTGAAGAGATTGTGTTTTGGATTGAAGGTTGTATTTCATTCCATCTCTTTTTCTTATTATAGTTCTTAATCAATTCATTGTAGACAAGTGTTTCTTCAATAAGTGGATTGATGTAATAAGAAATTCTTGTTTTATTTTTTACCTCTTCAAAAATTTTAATATCTCGATAAATTGTGGCAAGTCTAGCAAGCCTCTTGTGAGAAGGGGATTTAACAAGCTTTTGAACGAGGCGCTTATAATAATCACCTAACTCTTTATGCAATGTTATGTCTTTTTCGTTTTTAAGTGTTTCACGAATTTTATTCTTTAAAAGAAGATGATTTTCGTAGATTGCAATATTGGCTATATAGCCAACTTTTAATGCCTTGATAATCTCACTCCCTTTAAGGTCGTAAGGGTTAACAATGGCAAAGTCCACATCGCGTTCTCGTCTTTTAAGTTTACGATTTCCTGTGAAATAAATTTCACGGCGTTGCTCAACTTGAGTCGTTTGATTTGTGCGAATCTCAAAGCGAGTTGTTGGATCAGTTACCCATGAAATATTTTTTAAAAATGTATTAAGTTCTGCAGTGATTTTTTGATTTGAATCGAAGTATGGAGAGATAAATTTTAAGGAATTCTGTCCTTTCTTCTTTTCGGCCTTCGCAAATTCCATGCGCCACACGAGATTCTTTTCAACAGATTCTTGTAGCTTGTATAAGTTGTCTTTATTGATTTCAAATTTAGATGGATTGTAATCTGTTGTTGTTGAAGCGATATAGCGAGAAACTGCGGCAGAATACTGATCGTACACCATTTCAATTTGGTCGACAGTTGAAGCACAAGACGACAGAAGAGTTGAAACTAAAATGGCCGAAATAAATTTTGAATGAAACTTTCTCACAGTATCCCCATATACTAAATCACATTTAGTTATCGGAAGATTAGTAAGATTTTATTAATATAGGAGGATAGCAGGAAACTATCCTCCATAAAGTATTGAAATTAGTAAACAGGAAACTCTTTACAAAGTTTTTCAACTTGGCCTTTGATGTCTTTAAGGACAGCTTCATTTTCAGCATTTTTAAGTGCTTCAACAATCCAAGTTCCAATTTGTTTCATTTGTTCTTCACCCATTCCACGAGTTGTTAGAGCAGGTGTTCCAAGACGAATTCCACTTGTGACAAATGGAGATCTCGTGTCACCTGGAATCATATTCTTATTACAAGTAATCCCGGCTTCTTCTAGGGCCTTTTCAGCAACCTTACCAGTAACACCAGCAGGGTCTGTTTTCATTAGGATTAGGTGGTTGTCAGTACCACCAGAAACAATTTCCATTCCAAGATCAGTAAGCTGCTTTGCTAGCGCTTGGGCATTAGTAATAACTTGTTTTTGGTAATCCTTATATTGGGGATCAAGTGCTTCTTTAAATGAAACTGCTTTTGCTGCAATAACATGCTCTAGAGGTCCACCTTGAATTCCTGGGAAAACATTGAAGTTAATTTTCTTTGCAAGCTCTTCATCGTTAGTCAGGATAATCCCACCACGTGGTCCACGTAGTGTTTTGTGAGTCGTAGATGTAACAATATGTGCATGAGGAAATGGTGAAGGGTGAAGACCTGCAGCAACTAATCCTGCAATGTGGGCCATATCAACCATTAAGTAAGCACCAACTTCATCTGCAATTTCTCTAAACTTAGCAAAATCAATTGTTCTTGGGTAAGCCGATGCACCAGCAACGATCACTTTTGGTTGGTGTTCTTTAGCTGCTCTTCTTACATCATCGTAATCGATCATTTCTGTTTCTGGATTTAGTCCATAAAACTTCACGTCAAAATATTTTCCCGAGAAGTTAACAGGTGAGCCATGAGTTAAGTGACCACCTTCAGAAAGGTCCATTCCAAGAATTTTATCTCCTGGAGCAATGATTGAAAAATATGCGGCCATATTCGCACTTGAACCTGAGTGTGGTTGTACGTTTGCAAATTTACATCCAAATAATTCACATAGACGATTAATTGCAAGTTGCTCAACTGAATCAACAACTTCACAACCACCGTAGTAGCGCTTATTTGGTAAACCTTCTGCATACTTATTTGTAAGCACTGAACCTTGTGCTTCCATTACTGCTTTTGATGTATAGTTTTCAGAAGCAATTAATTCTAGTCCTTCTTCTTGTCTTGCTAATTCTTTATTTGTTAATGAGAAAATTTCCTCATCCATTTTTTCTAAGCTATTGGCGTTTTTATGAAACATTCTTTATTCCTCGATTTTCTTCAGTACTAGTGAAGAGTTAGTCGACCCAAAACCAAATGAGTTATTTAGGGCGTATTTAATATCTTTCTTAACTGCAGTGTTTGCAGTGTAGTTAAGATCACATTTTGGATCTTGATTCTCTAAGTTAATCGTTGGAGGAATGATTCCGTGGTGAAGGGCAAGAGCTGTAAAAACAGTTTCAACACCACCTGCTGCACCAAGAAGGTGACCAGTCATTGACTTCGTTGAAGAGATGTTGATTTTCTTAGCATGTTCCTCTCCAAGAACTCTTTTAATCGCACCAGTCTCAGCAACATCTCCAAGTGGAGTAGAAGTTCCGTGTGCATTTACATAATCAATATCTTCTGGCTTTATCCCAGCATCTTCGATTGCTTTTTTCATACAACCATAAGCACCGTCTCCCTCTGGATGTGGAGCTGTAATATGGTGAGCATCAGAAGTTGCTCCATGGCCTACGATTTCAGCATAAATCTTAGCACCTCTTTTAACAGCACTGTCATAGTCTTCAAGAATTAGGACACCTGCACCTTCACCCATAACAAATCCATCACGATCAACATCAAATGGGCGTGATGCTTTAGTTGGCTCATCAACGCGTTTTGAGAATGCTTTCATGTTAATGAAGCCACCCATACCAAGGTTGCAGATAACAGCTTCGGCACCACCAGTGATCATAAGGTCGTGACGTCCTGAGCGAATTTCTTCAACTGCATTTGAGATAGCGTGACACGAAGATGCACATGCTGAAGAAACTGTATAGTTAACTCCCATAAAACCGTGTCTGATACTTAGAACACCAGATGCCATATTTGGGATAATTGCTGGAATGAAGAAAGGTGAAATACGACGAGGACCGCGCTCAACAAATGTCCTTGCTGTTTCTTCTGTGATTGGAAAACCACCAATACCAACACCTAGAATTGCACCAACTTTATACTTATCAAAATCTTCTAGGTTTGCACCTGAGTCTTTTAGCGCTTCTTCTGTGGCATGAAGTGCGAAGTGAATGAAGCGGTCATATTTCTTTGCCTCACGAGCTTCCATGATGCTTTCATCTAATTCGAAGTTCTTAACTTCGCCGGCAATCTTAATTGCAAGATCTGGAATAGGGAAGCTTTCAGCTTCTGAGATTCCTGACTTTCCTTCAATTAAACCATTCCAAACTTCTTGCGTGTTGTGACCTAATCCACAAATTGTTCCAAGGCCTGTGATAACAACACGTTTATTACTTTTGTTACTCATATATATTCCTTTATCTTCCTTTATTTTTTATTCAATTCTTCTAAGTTTTTTTCCTAGTATTTGATAATTTTGCAGGCATTTTGACAAGGCGTAGAGGGTCTTAATTTTTACGCTTTTCAAGGATTACTGTTTAATATTTAACGCAATTTCAATAGGTTGAACACCTTATTCATTTTTATCATTAATAACTTAATATTTTTAACGACTTATACGATAAGACTGCCATGAAAAAGATTAACCTATTAATTTTATCAATTTTATCTGTTTACACTTTTGGCGCAAAGGTTTCTGTTGAGTTTGCCAACGATATGCGTTTTGATAGCTGTAATGCTCCAGTTGAAGTACCAGTAGTTATTTGTGAGGATGGCGACTCTCAAGTTGTCCTTCAAAGAAACCAAAGCGGTCACTTATTTGGAATTTACCGTAATGGAAGTACTAAAGAAACAGAGCTATTCCCTGTTAAAACAATTAGTGATGGAAAAGAAATTATTTTTCATAATGCCAATAGTAAACAATTTGTTTCTCAAAGAGCAGTGCAAGAGTTTGATACACCGGCCGCGCGTATACAAGCAATGGATGAGGCCCAAAAATCTATCTTCTCACTTATAAGAAATATAGATCCTTCTCAGAAAGAAATTAGGGATAGCTTACAAAACATCTTAGAAGGTGTTGAAGATGATATTGAAAATCAAAATGAAAAGGTGACTCAAGCATACACAAAGATGTGGGTCCAAGATAATAATAATAAAAATCATCAATGTGAGATGGCCACAAAGTGTACCATTAAAAAGTGTGGAGATAATCACTACATAATTTTTGATCCGGCCCGTAATGTGTATATGCCTATCAATTACTCTCGTGATACGAGAGGTAATGCTCAGTTCACTAAGAATGACAGCTATATCAAGTATGCTCGTACTATGGGTGGCGCTGTTATTGAGAGAAATGAAGAGTATGAGAAATCTCGTCTAACTGTTCAAAGAAAGGCTCCTGAAGCCATGGGGCATAACTCCACAACTTTCTTTAGCATGCAGGATGCAGGATTTAGTGATTATTTAAAAACTGTTCTTCCACATTGTCCTAAAGATATCCAGGGAGATATTATAGGCCTTGGCAGGCAATCGGTTCGCGAAAGAGATAATTTAGATTTCGTTCATCTTGTTGATGTCGTAAATGGAAATATTAATAGTCAGTATATCAACCGCCAGTTCTTACCAAAGAATAGCTGTCGTGATGGTGATAGCTACTTTGCATCTGATTCATATGAAAAAGTTCAAGACTATCGTCCACGCGCTAGTGGTGTTATCTCGATTCAAAAAGCAAATGAGCTTTTCAAAAAGGCCCGTGCAATGGAAGGGATGGCATGGCAGTACGTTCAAGATGGATGCTATGCTCGTTCTGAACTCATGGTTAATATGTTTGAAGAAGAAGGGGTTATCGCAGATAAGGCCTGGGCTTCAGGAAAACTTAAAATTCCTAATCAACAATTTCCTTACTGGAGTTATCATACGGCCCCTGTTGTTTATGTTGATAATGGAAGAGGTGGAGTATCAAAGATGATCATTGATCCTGCTATTGCTTCAAAGCCGATTCATGTAAATGAGTGGCTGGAAACAATGGGAGCAGATGCTTCTAAGGTCGATCACGTGGGCTTTCCTCCAAGCTTAGATGCTGTGAGTGTAGGGAAGACTGCTTTTGGAATTGCTAGTAGGGAGTCTTATCACCCACAAACTGCGGCGAATATGATGAGTCGTGAAGCTAGATCAAAGGCAGCGAAAGAACTGTTAGCAAATTATGAGAAGAGAATTCTTTAGGAATAAATAAAATGAAAAAAATATTTCTTTGTATGTTATTAAGTTTTATATCTGCTCATGCGGCCAATCTGGCAACATCACAATATCATGTCTCAACTTTTAAGTTAGAGAAGGATGAAATTACTGTTAGCTTCGTGGAGAGTGCTCCCTTTTACCGAGCGAGTAAAAAAGATGCGAAGTGCTTTCAAAAGGCTATTAATTCAAAAGAGAAGGTTGAGATAAAGTACGATTACAAAACTTTTCAAATTAAAAATTGTAAAAATTTATAAAAAGAAAGCCTGCATATTGCAGGCTTTTTTTATCTAAGAATTAATTTTTTGATTATTGCTTAGACTCTAGGTACTTAACAACGTCTTGAACAGACTTAAGACCTTCTGCATCTTCTTCTGGAATTTGAATATCAAATTCGTCTTCCATTTTCATCATAAGCTCAACGATGTCTAGTGAGTCTAGGTTTAGATCGTCTACGAATGAAGTTGTAGCATTGATTTTTGCGATATCGATTTTTGTTTGATCCGCTACTAGTTGAATTACTTTTTGTTCCATATTTGTCTCCTAATAAATATATTAAGTTATAAACTCAATTTCTCTCTCTTATATAAAAATTTAATTTTAGTATATTAATATTTTTCTAGATATAAAGTCCACCGTCAATTTTAATAACTTCACCTGTAATATATCCTGACGCTTGGCTAAGTAGAAAGCACACAAGATTTGATACATCTTCAGTTGACCCAAAGCGTGAAGTTGGAATCGAAGCAATATAGGCTTCTTTGGCCTTTTCTTCAAGGGCATCAGTCATATCTGTTTGGATAAAACCTGGACAAATTGCGTTACAGCGAATGTTGCGGCTAGCTAATTCTTTAGCAATCGACTTCGTTGCACCAATTAAACCTGCCTTAGAAGCTGCATAAGCTGTTTGAGAAACATTTCCCATAAGACCAACAACTGAGCTCATATTTACAATCGATACGTTTTCAGCTTTTAAGAATCCACGTGAACAGATACTTGTTAGCATGATTGCACCTTTAAGGTTTGTATCAATTACTGCGTCAAGATCAGCTTTTCTCGTTCTTAGAAGAAGAGTGTCTTTTGAAACACCTGCGTTGTTTACAAGACCTTCAATTGGACCAAATTCCTTTACGAAGTCATTTACGGCCGTTTTCATTTGTTCTTCATTATTAAGATCAAACATTAGTCCTGTTACATTTGAAGCACCTAGTTCTTTAAGTTGAGACTCTACTTCTTTAGCAACATCTTCTTTTCCTTCACGGTAGTTGAAGATAACGTGAGCACCTTGGGCAGCTAGTGATTTTGCAATATCTAGCCCAATCCCACGGCTTGCGCCAGTTACTAATACTCTTTTATTTTTTAAATCATTATAAGTTGCAATCATATTTGCTCCTATGAGTTTAAAGCTTCCCTAAGGTCATCAAAAGCACCTTCTTTATCAAGTGAGATAACTTTGATGTTACGGTTAATCTTTCTTGCTAGTCCCATTAGGACTCGTCCTGGCCCAACCTCAACACAAAGAGTGTCATCGTCTAGGCTTGCAAAACTTTGAGTCCAAAGAACTGAACCATCAATTTGTTTGATCAGGTTCTCTTTTACAACTTCACCGTCTGTACCAATTTGATACTTTTTGGCGTCAATATTGGCAATATAAGGAATTGTCGTTTTATTAAAAGTTACGTCATTAAAAAATGCTGCCATATTCTCTCTGGCCGGCTTCATGAGGCTAGAGTGGAATGGTGCACTAACTTTTAACTCAACTGTCTTATGTGGGTCTGAGAAGTTTTCAGAGATCCAAGCAACGGCCTTATCACAGGCATCTGCATGTCCTGAAATAACGATTTGCCCTGGCTCATTAAAGTTGGCAGGCATAACCTCGTTACCCTCTGTTGAAACTTCTTTACATGCCTTTTCAACGATTTCAGCAGGAACTCTCATAACGGCATACATTTTTCCCATTCCCGCAGGAACAGCTTCTTGCATATATTTTCCACGATTATGAACAGATCTTAGAGCGTCTTCAAAGCTTAGCGCACCTGCTGCAACTAGAGCAGGGTATTCACCAACAGAGTGTCCAAGAACACACGAAACTTCAATGCCCGCTTCATCTAAAATCTCTTTAGCTTTTTGGAAAAGACCAATTGAGTATGTTAGGATTGCTGGTTGTGTATTTTGAGTAAGTGTAAGCTCTTCTTCAAGGCCTTCAAGCATAATCTTTGAAAGGTTATAGCCAAGAGCACTGTTTGCTTTTTCAAGTAATTCAAATGATGGGTGTCCTTCAAGACTCTTTCCCATTCCTACGTATTGTGATCCCTGACCAGGGAAAATCAAAACAACTTTTTTCATAATATAAAACCTTAATTAATACCTAAGTAGAGTTGCTCCACTAGTTAAACCTGCACCAAATGCATCTAGTAATAATAGCTGACCTCGTTTGATTCTTCCATCAACAATTGCTTCGTGCATTGCGATTGGAATAGTTGCAGCTGATGTATTTGCATATTTATCAATATTAACAATAACTTTTTCAGGGTTGATTCCTAGAAGTTTACCTGTTGTTTCGATAATTCTCACATTTGCTTGGTGAGGAATTAACCAGTCAACTTCTTCGAGGTCTTTACCTGCTTTTTCTAAAACTTTCTTTGCATTTTCGGCAAGAGTTCTCGTTGCTACACGGAACATTTCTTTACCTTTCATTTGCATATAGTGAGTTCTTTCGTTTAAGTGTTGAGGCGTAATTGGGTCAACTGCTCCACCTACTGGTTGGTCAAAGAATTCCTTCCCTGCACCATCTGCACCCAGTTCAAGTGATAGAATATCTGAATCATCACCATCTTCGTTTGCACCAACAATGGCAACACCACAACCATCTCCAAAAAGAATACAAGTGTTACGATCTTCCCAGTTAACTTCTCTTGATAGCATTTCAGAACCTACGACAAGTGCATTCTTGATTGCACCCATGCGAATTAGTCCTGTTACCATATTTAAACCGTAAACAAATCCAGAACAAGCTGCTGCAATATCAATGGCAGCACATTTATTTGTGATTCCTAACTTTTGTTGAAGAATACAAGCTGTATTTGGAAGTTTATAATCTGGAGTAACTGAAGCGAAGATAATCATATCAATATCATTCGGTTCAAGGTTTGCTGCTTTTAGTGCATCTTGAGTTGCATGGTAGGCCATGTCACTTGGCCACTCGCCACCTTCTGTTGAGCATATATGACGTTGACGAATTCCCGTTCTTTCATAAATCCATTCATCACTTGTTTCGACCATACTTTCGAGATCGACATTTGTTCTAACTTCTTTTGGAGCGTAGATTCCAGTTCCTTTAATCTTTACTTTAATATCCATTTAAATTCCTAATCTTGGTAATAAAAAATTGCGCCTATTTTATTGAGTATAACAATGATGGGGAAGGGCAGGGGCGTTATTATTTGACACTGTGTGTTTTTTGGTCAAATTTACATAAAAAGGCCACATTCGTGGCCCTGTGTTCATTTTAAAAGTTTTGAAGCTTCTTCAAGCCTTTGTAGACGGCGTGAAGCCAATCCTGTCTTTAGGAATTGAACAAGATCTGCCTTTTCATCCTCTGTTAGCTGTAGAGGACGCCTAATATCGTCATCGCTTATTAACTGATATCGCAATTTATTGTTAATAAAATTTTCATCTTTAACGATTTTTTCTTCGTAATGACCTTGAGTTACTTCGTTAACAATATAGTTTTTAATAGCTGGGCGAGTGTGATTATAGTGATCAACAACCTCTTCTAGGGTCTCGTAAACACCGTTGTGCATATAAGGAGCAGATAAGTGTATATTTCTGAGTGGTGGTGTCCTGAAATTATATTGATCTGCTTTATTACCTGTTACTTCGAAACGTCCCTTGTCATTTAAAGTGGCCGTTGCACTTATTGGCCCAATTTGCGGTAGACCAATTGACTTATAATCCCAGTCTGTTAGATGCTGGCCACTGTGGCAATTGATACAAGCACCTTTATCTAAGAAAGTTTTAAGTCCTCTTTTTTCAGACTCATTTAATGCACTTAAATCACCATTTAAGTATTCATCGTAAGGCGTATCTGTAAGATTGAAGTTTCTTGTGATGAAGGCCGCAAGTGCGTTGGCAACGTGTGAGATATCAATTTTACCGGCCTTAAAGTCTTTCGGATATGCTCTCTTAAAGAGGTTTTGGTACATGGCACTTTTAGATCCATTTAATAGACGATCAACATATGCATCCCATTTTGCTAGGTCGCCTTTTTGAGAAGCGATTTCATTATCCTTTCCTAACATCTCTTCTACTGATAGTAGTGGGAAGATAACTTGCGCAGCAAGCGCATTGCGAATTTTCCTATTTAATTCTGTCTTGGCATTTAGCTCGCTACTTGGAGTTTTAAATTCTCCCTTGGTCCAGTCAACATGAACTCGTCCATCCCAAAACATATCAGTGATTTCATCATAGCCAAGATTGATTAATGCTGGTGCATGGCGCTTGATAATAAGGCCTTTTCCATCTTGAATACGACTTTTTCCAAGTCCTGCGCCACCTGTTCCAATCGAGAAGGGGATATTATCTCCTGTTCCCAGCATTGGATGATGACAGTGCATGCATGTAATATCTTTATTTCCACTAAGGCGAACCTCTGCAAATAATCGTGAACCTAGAATCACTTCATTTTGATTTTGTAATTGTGATTCAGGTAAGGAAGTTAAGTTGTGTTTTGTGATGAGCTTAGAAAGTGCTTCATCTAGAGGTGATAATGCAAATGTATTAAATACGAATGCAATTGTTAAAAGTAATCTCATGGTCTCTCTCTTAGTTTATGTACATAAATATATACTAAGAAAGAGTTTGATGGGTCAAACTTATTTTCGCTATATTTTATTCAAATCAGTTAAAGCGCAAAAAGCCCACTCGAAGAGTGGGCTTTTTTATATGAAAAATAATGAATTATCTTATTCTTCTACTTCTTCTGCGTCTGCTTTTGTAGCGAAGATTTTCTTACCTTTCCAGTAACCAGATGGAGAAATACATCCCTTCTTAGTTAGTTCACCAGTTGTTGAATCAGCTACAACTACATTGTTCGCGTAAAGCTTGTGTGTTTGTCCAGCTCTTCTTAGGCCTTTTCTTGAAACACTTGTCTTCTTCTTAGGTACTGCCATTTTCTACTCCGTTATATTCAACTTCAATTTTTAACTACAATTATGAGCTTACTTTATTACCTTACTCACTTCATTATTACAAGCCTAAAAGTTAGGCCTAATTAATTGCTATGTCCGCAACTGTCTGTATTTAGGTCGACTCCACAAGTTTGACAAAGACCTTTGCAATCTGCGTCATGAACTGGGTAGTGATTTATGGCCAAAAAGCAGTTTTCAGCTACTGCTTCTTTCAGATCTGCCTTACCTCTTTCATGAAAAAACATATCGGCCGTTTCATCCGAAATATAAATTTCATCAACTTCTTCATATTCTGGATCGTCTTCATATCTCTTATTGATGAAGGCACATGTAAATTCAGTTTCAAACTCTTGGGGAGTGTCTAGTAGACAGCGAACACAAGTTGCTGTATAGGCTCCAGAAGCTTTTCCTTTCACAATAAGGTGCTCTCCAAAAGTATAATCACGCGCATTCTTAAGTTGAAGCTCAACATTTAAGTGCTCAAAACCTTCTGGCTTAACTTCCGGATCGAAGTCCTTTGTGATGCCATCAAGAATTGATTTTACCCATTCATTATTCTTATCTGTTAGTTGATAAGTTTCAAACTCGTCGCCAACACGAGAGATAAGAATCGTTGAGTCTTTCAAGAATGTATTATCTTTATTTACGATTTGCATTTTTTCCTCTGTCGTTTGAACTCTCTGTTTATATTGCGAAGGGCCAAAAGGCAAGAAAATTGGGACATTATGAACGCAATCGTGTACTTTTTTACTTATGAGAATCTTTCTAACGGGCTTTTCTGGAGCCGGCAAAACAACATTTGGTGAGAAGTTATCTAAGGACGATCAATTTCAAGTATTTGACTTAGATGAAGAAATCTTTAATCGCATGGGTACAGGTTATGACTCATTAGCTGAGTATATCCAAGACATTGGAATCGATGAATTTCGCAAAGACGAAATTGATATGATTAAGCTACTTCACCAGAATATGAAAGATAATTACCTCGTTTCACTAGGGGCCGGTGCACTTGATGAGCAAGATGTTATTGATTTTATCTCTGAAGTTGGCGGAAAACTTGTTTATATTCAAAGTACTTTTGAAGAGTGTTGGGAGAGGCTTAAAAAAGATGGTAATCGTCCGCTGGCAAAGAATGGCATGGTTTTCATGAAGGATCTTTATGAAAAACGAATTCCACGTTATGAAAAAAGTGATCTATTTCTAACACAGTCCCAAATTCAAGAAATAAATACAGTGGAAGAGCTCTTAAAATTGCTATAACCCTTGTATTTTGATACGATTTTAGACGATGTTATGTCCTTAGAAGGAGTTTTTGCGCCATGACAATGAATAGTCCAAAAGTAGCCGTTCTTTCTTCAATGATTGAAGATTGTAAGGGATTTTCTAAAATCTTTAAAAATATCAATATTCTTATCGATTCATTTGATGACGCTAATGCGTTTCTAATATCTCATATTCAAAGACAATATGACTTAGTTTTAGTGCGTGCTCAAGATGTGGACTATGAAGGCCAATCTCTATTTGATCGCCCTGAGCTAAAGAAAGTTGAAAGAGTGTTTATCGTTGCCTCAAATTCTGACCTTAAGTCTGTTGCAAAAATTGAAAGCCTTGGCTCGATTTTTACAGAACTCGACCTGCTTGTTCAGGTTCGAGGGGTTCTCGATCAATACAATCGTAAAACAGCACTAATGAGACAGGTGAGCCAGTTTGAAGCTTTCCACGATAAGTATCGTCATAAGCAAGAAGCACTAGTTGCTAGTCTTGAAAGTGAAAGAACAAAGACTCTGTATGGAAAGGACTTTTTTGAAGTTTGTGATTCGATAAACTTTAATAAGGATAATAGTGACTTTAAATCATTAATTGCAAATGTATTTGAACCACAAGAATTCGTAACAAGTATTACGGTCTTTGACTTTAATCGTAAAACAAATAAGTTATGTGCTGTTAAGTACGATGGGATGAAAAATATTAATGTCCCAGATATTTGGCTTGGTCATATTAAGCTAAGTGGTGTTAATGAGAATGGAATGAATATGGTTAAGAATATTGTTTCTAATCTTGTTCATAACCCTGTTGTCACTCTTGCAATGTCTGCTAACGCCGAAGATATTACAACTGTTGTTGCACTTGAAGTCGATCGCGATTATTTATTTAACTTTAACTGGCAAGTCGTGGAGTCTCTGCTAAGTGGAGTTTACTCTCAACTTGTGAATGCAAATACTCACTCTGCGGCAGTGGCAAGTGCTCAAGGGCCATTTGAGCTACTAGGGCAAATATCTCAAACAACTCATGGGAGAAACTTAATTGCAGTAGATACGTCTGAAATTACAGACCTTCTAGAGTTAAGATCTGACTTTGATTTTGATTGGGAAACATTTTGGCGCGATATGAAGATTAACTTATCGCAGGTAACTAATTTATCAAATATTTATAATATCTCTTTTGAATCAATTATTTTAGATGTTGAAAATGACTTCTTTGATGAGAGCTTTGCAGCAACGAAAGATCTTTGTAAGAATATCCGTTTAGCAAAGTACTTCTCAGGTAAGGATAAGAGCTTAATTCTTTCGATGTCTTTAAATGTATTTGAAGTTCCATATTCTCAATATTCAATGGTAACAACTGCAAGAAAATTGAAAACTAAGAGATCGTTTCAAGAAAGCACGTTATGAGAATAAAAAGTTGCATGGAGATTAACGTCTCAAATCTTGCAAGTAACTATCAACTACTAAAAGAAATTTGTCCAAATAATGAAGCCCTTTTTATGGTTAAAGCAAATGCATATGGCCATGGAATGGTTCCTATCGTTAAGTTTGCATACTTTGAATTGGGAATAAAAGAGTTTGGCTGTGCTAGCATTGGCGAAGCCTTAAGACTTCGTGAAGAAATACCAAACGGAGAGTTTGAAGTTTACGTTTTCTCTGACGTGAATCTCGACCTTCAAGAAGCAGCTGATATTTATCTAAATAACCGTATCATTCCAGTTTTATCTAATGAGTCGAATTTGAAGTACTTCTTAGAGCAAGAAGACTTTAGATACTTTCCACTGTGTTTAAAATTTAATACAGGAATGAATCGTCTTGGTCTAAGGCTTGATCGAGTTGATGAAGTGGTTAAACTAATTAAAGCATCCGGAAGAAAAAGTATTTATCATTTAATGTCTCACTTCTCGAGTTCAAGTTTATCAATGATAAAGAATAAGAGGAATCTTGCGCAGAAGGAAAATTGGCGAGATTTGAAGTCTCAATTAACTGCAGCAGGAATTGAAATTGATAAGTCCTCGCTAGCAAACTCTGGTGCAATTGAGCAGAAAGTAGGACTAGAAGAAACTCATGTCAGACCTGGACTTATGATGTATGGGCCAACCTCGCTTCTTCCTCAATATAGTCATTTAAGTTGTTGGCAAGGAAAGTTAATTTCAAGGCTCGAAACTACTTTTATTAATAGCTTCAAAGTTGATCGCGGAACTCCAATAGGATACGGAGCAACTCCATGTCCAACGGATGGGGTCGTTGGAATATTTGCCCTTGGCTATGGTGATGGATTCTCAACTCGTTATCAAAATGTTCACTTAAGACACGGTAGTGAAGTTGGACAGATTGTAGGACGAGTGAATATGGATATGGGACAAATTTTGTTTAATAATCAAGATCTCGAAATCAAAAATGGGGAGAGGTTTGTGGTTTGGGATCAGGAAGGTGAGAACTTTTCTAATATTTGCCTCGAGTCTAAGACAATTCCTTATGAAGTGTTCATTCACTTAACAGAAAGAATTCCCAAAATTTATCGACAGTAAGTAGCAGTTTCACTCTTTTTCCTTTAAAATTTCATTAATGAATTATTTACTTAGAAGTTTTGTAATCTTTAATGAAAACTTAGGTCGCATCTTTATAAAAAATATTGCGGGCCTAGGTACGATAATGAACTTTATCGTTAACTTTTTTTATTGGGCAACAAGAAGGCCTTATCGCTTTAAATTATTTTTTGAGCAGATGGACTTTATTGGCAATAAAAGTTTATTCATTATATTTTTGGCCGGATCATTTACAGGAATGGTAATGGCCTATCAGACCTATTTTGGTTTCAAGTTAATTAATGTTGATTCATTAGTTGGACCTGTTGTTGCTATTACTTTAGCAAAAGAGCTTGCACCTGTTTTAACAGGACTCATCGTTGCTGGACGTGCTGGAGCGGCTATGGCCGCCCAGATTGGAACGATGAAGGTAACCGAACAAATTGATGCTCTAGAAGTTATGGGGATCAGTAGTGTTCAATTTCTTGCTGTACCAAGAATTGTTGCTGGTACACTTTCTCTTCCACTACTTTCAATTTTCTTTTTACTTGTTGGAAATATTGGTTCTTATATTGTAGGAACGATTGCACTAAAAATTGATGATGCAATTTATCTCTCAAAACTTGGTCAGTTCATGTATGTCTCAGATATTTTCCAAGGAATTATTAAAGCAACAGTATTTGGCTTTGTTATTTCTGTTATTGGAACATACTTTGGTTTTTCTGTTACAAAAGGTGCCCAAGGGGTAGGTAAGGGAACAAACTTAGCTGTTGTTTGGGGAATGATCTCGGTACTCGTTCTTGACTATTTCTTAACGAGCTTTTTAGTGCAGGTGATGTAGAATGTTACACTTTGAAGATTCGTCAGTAAAAATATTTAACTTAACTAAGACTTTTGGAAAGCATACTGTTTTAAATGATCTTAGCTTTGATATTGAAAGAGGAAGTATTACAACAATCCTGGGATTCTCAGGAGCTGGAAAATCGACTCTTTTAAAACATATCCTAGGACTCCACCATCCAACCTCTGGAAAGATTGAAGTTTTAGGTAAGGACCTTTCTCTTTTAGAAGAAGATGAGCTTAGAAGATTCCGTCAAAATTACGGAATGCTTTTTCAATATGCGGCCCTATTTGACTCTAAGACTACTTATGAAAATGTAGCCTTTCCATTAGAAGAATTCACAAAAATGAGTCCTAAGGAAATTGAAGAGAAGGTATTTGGACTATTGAAGTCTGTTGGCCTTCAAGAAATTTCATTTGATAAATTACCAAGTGAACTTTCGGGTGGGATGAGAAAGAGAGTTGGTCTAGCGAGGGCATTGGCATTGAGCCCACAAGTAATGCTCTATGATGAACCAACTACTGGTTTAGATCCAATTACGACAAAAATGGTCAACGACTTAATCGTCGATACAAGCCATAAACATAAAGATATAGGATTAACGTCAATTATTATTTCTCACGATGTAAAAGCAACGCTGGAAATTTCCGACTACGTTGCCTTCCTAAATCGTGGTAATATTGTTGAGTACTTACCTGCAAAAGAGTTTAGAAATTCAAAGCACCCACTCGTGCAAGAGTTTATTAATCTGTAAGTACTAAGCCTAGGGAAGAGGGTTAAAATGAATGAATTTAAAGTAGGGTTGATGGCCCTAACTGCCATGATAGCAGTTGTTGTCATGTCACTTGTTGTAACTTCAAATCAATCAGGATTTGGAACATATAATGAGTACTACACAACAGTTAGTGATGCATCTGGTATTTTTCCAAAAACACCAATTAAGGTTGCCGGTATCAATGCCGGTCGTATTAAGGATATTCGTCTTATTGGAAATAAAGCGGAAATTACTTTTGAAGTTCTTTCAAGAGTAGGGATTACAAAGGGATCTAAACTTAAGATTCGCTCAGTTGGTTTCCTTGGTGATAAGTATCTCGAAATTTATATTGAAAATGCAAAAGAGATACTTCCTGATGGTTCTGAGATTATTGCAGAAGAAAAAGCAGGTATTGAAACTCTCTTAAAAGATGCAACAGAAGTTATGCAAGATGTGAAGACTCTTGTCGGTAGTATCAAAGAATCATTTGTTCCTGAAGGTGGCGAGCCTGCCATGAAGAAGATCATTCGCGATGTTCAGCTTACTCTAGAAAATACTCGTGAGATGACGGCCAAACTAAATGATATCGTTGGACGTAATAATGAAAAGATTCAAAATATTGTTAATAACTTAGAAGCCTTTTCTGATCAGATTGCTTTTCAAACAGATGCCAATGAGCCAGAGAGTGCTGTAGCGGACGTAAAGGAAATCTTAAAGAAAACTGATCGCATGATGGCCGATCTACAAGATCTTGTAAGAGATATTAAAGATGGGAAGGGGACTGTTGGTAAGCTTTTAGTTGAAGAAGAGATTGCTGATGAAGTTAAAACAACTCTAGCAAGTGTTCAAAAAGTTATTGGACGTGTTGATAGTATCCGCACTCAATTCTCTGTTTACACTGGAGCAAATACTGGAACAGGGCAAACTGACACAACTGCTGAACTTAGAATTTTTCCTTCTCCTGGTCGCTTCTACTTACTTGGGGTAACAACAACTGAGTTTGGGCCAGAAAAAAGAAAGGTCACGGAAACAACAGTTGGTGGAACGACAACTATCGTTGATGAGAAGAAGAGAAAGTATAATGATGTTCTTCTTAATCTTCAGCTTGGACGTCGAATTGATAATTGGACATTCCGTGGTGGTCTAATTGAATCTTATGGTGGTTTTGCTGTAGATTATAATTTTGATGACTATGGTCTGGTATCGACACTAGAAATTTTTGATTACAGAGAAGATGTAGGGCCAAATATTCGTGTTGGTCTAGATTTACAACTTTGGAACGTTCTTTATGGTAAAATCGAAGGTGAAGATTTAATTAATGACCCACATGCGGTTTACAGTCTTGGTCTAAAATTTAATGATGAGGACTTAAAAGGACTCATAGGAATTTTTCTATAGGATGTAGTAAATAGATGATGATGGACAATAGAAATTGGCTAATTCGCACAAAATCAAATAAGATTCTTGGCCCACTTTCGAAACAAAAAGTTATCGAATTTGTTCAAGATGGAACTCTAACGGATGAAGATGAAATCTGTAGTGGGAACGGTTATTGGTTTTGGATTAAAGAAGAGGACTTATTAAATCGTTATTTATTTGGCGAAGAAGAGCAAAATTTCAATCCAGTTTCTGAAGCAAAAACGAAAGTGGCCTCTAGTGTAACAAAACTAGTAAAGACCACTGGTATCGTTGATAAGATGAAAGATTCAGAAGATGAAATTCCATCGACGCCTCCAACTCCAGAAGTTGAAGTTCCAACGAGTGGAACGATTTCGATCAATACAAATGAAGATGGTGAAGAGATCGTGTTACCTGAAGATGGTGATCTCGATTTTCCTGAGCCAATTGATTATAGCAATAACACTCTTCCACAGCACGACGCTCCAGTAAGCCCAAGTCCTCTAAAGGATATGGACTCTGGCGTAAGCATGTCAGAAGTGGCCTCGGCCATGAATGTTGAAGAGGAAGAAGTAATTCTACCAAGTGATGATGATTTAGATTTTCCTGATATAGGCAGTAGCCAATCTACAATCTCACTAGTCAAAGGAGAAGAGATTGAAGAAGCACCCTCTACTGGTAGCCAAATTGATCTCTTAGTAGCGGAAGCTGAAGCAGAAGCTATCTCGCAGAATGAAGATTCTGAGGTTGAGGCAAAGTCTGACCTTGATGATATTGCTGAAGATGCTAGGCTTGCTCTTGAGAGAGAGAAGTTAGCCGAGCTACCAAAATCAGCTCCCGATCTAAATGAGGAAGAGGACGTTATTCAGCCTATGAAGGCCGTTGAAATGCCTCGACCTAAAAAAAAGAAAACTAAGAAAAAGTCTGGAAAATCCAAGAAGAAAAAAAGAAAGAGTGATTATAGCTTCGTTTATGTAGCGATTGGTGTTCTCATTATTTTACTTTTCTTTATCTCTAAGTTTTACTCAAAGCTAGTAGGGAAAGATCTTTTTTCTCAAGTGCAATTCAAGATGCCGATAACAACGGTATTTGCCCAAGAGTTTCAAGCAGATAAAAAAAAAAGATATTTTTAAACTACGTTAATATTTCATACAACTTATCTTTGAGTGGTGTTGAATATAAGCCAGAGTTTGTAAAATCACCGCCAGCTAATTGTTCAAATATCTCAAAGTTTGAATTTAATTTAATCTATGCCTTCACTACATCTGGTCAGTCTTCAAATCAGTGGATTGAGTTTCAGGCCAAATGCCAGCAGCTTTTCTATTCTGATATTATTATGCAGAATAAAGGAGAAGTCCGCTCAATGAAGAAGGTTGAAGAACTAGAAAAAGCTCTCAAAATTAAATTTGATAGTAAGAATATTGCTCATCAAAAGTTTTTAAAAAAGTTAGAAAGAAGTAATTTTCATCAACTTGTGCAAGAGATTGTTATAGCATCTTCTCTTAATAAGGGAGAGTGGCTTACAGGAGTTATCATCGACCTTCTAAAGAGGAATATCGAACTTTACCCTGTATGGATCAATGATAATATTCCAAAGCAGGCCAGAGCTCGATATGAGGCCGCTCTTATTAAAGTATTTGATATTGTAAATAACTCAAGTATAGATGAAGTTTATAAATTAATGCTTTTTAAAAAATTTACTCACATCTCTTCAGGAGATAGTCGATTAAAGTTAACACAGCTTCTCAATCAAACTTTTGGATCGGCTCTGGAGTTTGACCTATCAAGCTATAAGTTTGGAATTAAGCTCGCTCCGTTTTGGGTTCAAGAGCTTGATGACTTTAAGATGAAACAGAAGCTTGTTGAACGTTATTTTAATACACCAGCGATTCAAGGCTTCGATGATTATGGGAATATTCTTTTTGAATATAATATTCCTAATATTGGTAAGAAGAGGGACGATTTAATTAATAAAGTCGCAACTTCATATAAGTCTTATAATTTCGAGAAAATGATGGCATTAATGGTCGGACTAAGAAATCCTGTCTTTAAGAGAGAGCTCGTTAAGAAAGATTCATATTTTGAAAGGCCCATCTTTAGTATTGAAAGAACATATTTGGCCAATAAGCTAAGTGAAAAAAATAGTAGCTGGATTGCGTTTCATTTATTATATCTTGGTCAAAGGGACGAAAATATAATTAAGAATATAATGGTTGATCTATGAAAAATATCTTTATCTATCCTACTGATACCGTCTGGGGAATTGGTGGAAACCCATTTGAAATCGAAACTTATGAACTAATTGCTAAAATTAAGGGAACTTCAATAAATAAGCCCTTAAGTATTTTAACAAATGACATACAGAACCTAGTCGAAAGCTTTAGTGGATCTGAAAGTTTAGATGAATTATTTGATGAGCTTTTTAAGTATCAAATTACAGTAGGTATTCCTAAGGCCAGCTTAAAGCTTCGTTTTCCATCTGGGCCATTTGATGAAACAAGTTATATATGTTTTCGCGTAATTCAAAATGAAATTATTGATGAGTGCATAAAGGACTTCCCAGGCTTTATCACTTCTACTAGTTTAAATTTAACTGGAGAAGATCCAATTAGTGATACTGATGAGGCAAACCTTTTTTGGCAAAAGCACTGTCCAGAAACAAACTTCATTAGTTCAGAGTTTTTAGTTCCAAGCGGTAAGTCTTCAACGATTGTATTTATTTCTGGCCTTAGTGCAAAGATTATTCGTGAAGGTGAGGATATTCAAAGTATTCTCGAAACTTTAGATAGGCATGGAATTAATTACTAATTACTCCCAACCTGAGTTTTATCGTTTTTCACGTGATTCAATTGAACTAGCTAATCTCGTAGTCAATCGTCTTATCGAAAACTCTATTAGTCCTGGAAGAGTTGCAGACCTGTGCTGTGGCAGTGGTGTTATCTCACTTGAAATTATTCAAAAATTAATGGATGAGCCCTCACTTAAAGTGATCTCTATTGATTTCTATGAGATTCAAGAGGATTATCGTAAACATCTTGAAACTAATATTAACCTAGTAAGTGAATACTTCTCTAATACAGAATTCAATATCAATATTTGTAATATTCTGAGTGACTTAGAACAGTCTCAAGATAAATATGATCTCATTGTAATGAACCCTCCATACTTTCACCATGCCAGTGGCCGTTCACCAAAAGATGAGAGAACAAGAATTTGTCGAGAATATAAAGAGGGACAACTTAAGGGCCTCTTGAATAGAGGAATTGAATTTTTATCTACTAATGGAAGGTTCTTCTTTGTATGCCGTGAGGATAAAGAAAGTATCAAAGTTATTGATGAGCTTTCTCTTAAGTATCAAGTTGAGAAAGTTAGCGAGGCCAGTGCCTTTTCAATCTACTTACTTCTTCGTTCTTAATTGAAAGTATAAAGACTTTAGAGATTCTTTAAGGTCCTTATCACCAATGTCTTTAAACTCATTCTCAGCTGCCTGCATAATGGCCTTGTATTCGGGAGATTGAGGGTGAAGTCTATTTTCAACTTCCTTCTTTACTTGCTCTTTCTTTACAACGGCCGATTTCTTCTTTGTGAAATATTGATTATCAACTTGGAAGAATACTTTTGTGATATGGCCTTTTGTTTGTGGTAGAACATTACCAATCGATTTGATAATTTCTGTTTCCATATATTTTAGTTGTTGAGCATAGACAGGGTGAGAAGTTAAAATTGTCAGTGACTTGTGCTTAAGTTTTAGTGGAATTGTAAATTGTGAAAGCCTTGGACCAACAATTTTATCCCATGAATTTGAAAGATCGAGGAAGTCAAAAAGATCCACACTCCCAAGTCCTTTTTTCTTTGGAGCATAGTTCTTGTAACGTGCTAATTGCCCGTCAGTATCAATATCTTTGAGGATGTCTTTAAGGTTTTTCACAGCATGCATCATATATTAAATAGGCTCTTACAGTCAAAGTAATAGACGATTCCATTAATCCTAGGCATATTAGTAATATGAAGTTTCTTATACTTATCAGCGTCGTTTTATTGAGCTCTTGTGCGGGGTATCGCTTTAGTGACTCAAGTAATCCGTTTGAGGCACAAGGTGTTCACAGTGTAACAGTTTTTGTTGTTAAGAATCACACGGGAATAACTGGCCTTTCACAAATCTATACCGATCAAATCGTTGAAACATTATCTTCATTTAGTAACTTAAGAGTTCGTACCGGAAAGAATTATCGCAGTGATGCTATCTTACTTGCGGAAATTACGAGTAAGAAGACAGCGGGTAAAGAAGTAAGAGAGCAGGGTGATACACTGATGAGTGATGATCAAAAGAATCAACTTGGTGGAAATAGGAACGCCTTCTACCTTTCAACTGAAGGTGCTTATGACTTTGAAGTTGAAGTTAGCGTCTTTAAAAAACCAAATTTTGAAGAAATTAAATTCTATGAATCATTTTATAAATTAGATCATTCACAATTTCCACGTAGTATCTTTTCAAAGAAGTTCTCTATCAATAGTTCATATATCATTGAAAACACTGTTGGAGGAATTGATAGTTCTGCACCTTTAAGAAGTGTTAAGAATAGAGGAACATTTAAAAAGTCTCTAGCAGATGATGCGAAGGATTTTGGAGAAGATTTTAGAGAGGTACTTCTTTATGCCTTCTAAGAAGCAAAGCTTTGAACTTAATGGAATTGATAAGATTGTTTCTATTTTGGAAGCTTTTGAAGGTGTCTATCACTTAAGTGTTCCAGATGAGTTTACCTCAAAGATTATTTGTGACAGTTTGGCCAAGAAAGCAAAAAAACTTTGGCCTCATGAGTTTAGCCTCGACTTTATTGAGCAAGAGCTTTTAGCTGGTGGTGGTTTATTTGGCCCTTCTGGACCATTCATCATTATTGATGCTCAAGAAATTAAGGCAAATGCATTCGAAACTTTTAATAATAATCGTCATTTAATTAATGAGTCGATTATTTTTATAACGAAGGGAAGGCTTCCAAAAGGTTTTCCTAAAGATGACTTAACAGCACTTTCTTTAAGTGCTCCAAAACCGTGGCACTTTGGCCAATATCTCGATGTATTCGCTAAGTACTTTGGTTTTCAAATCTCACCACAAATTAAAAACTTTATTGAGAAATCGGTTCCAGATAATGCCAGTGACTATTTCAATTGTTGCCATATTCTTTCTCACCATGTTGACGAAAGGGGAGCGATCTCTCTTGAAAAGGCGAAGTCATTAATTAAGGTTAAGAAGTTAGACTTCTTTGATCAGGCCGATCTATTTAACCAATCGAATCTTAAAAGGTTTTATTTAAACCTTCTTCTAATAGAAGATGACTTCGGACTTTATCTAGATTTCTTTCGATCTTTTCAAGGACACGTGAATAAAGTTATTGATCCTTCGTATTTGGCAGCGAAGAAGTCTCCAAGTAAGTACGATCGAGGGATTCAACTTGCTGCTCGTAAGTGGGACTTTAACGAATTAATAGATTTTCAACAAAAGATGATTAACTTTGAGATTATGGCGAAGTCTAAGGACTTCTGGCTAAGAGACTGCCTAAGAAGGGAATACTTAGGTCTTTAGAAATATAATAAATTATTAAGAAATAAGCACAAACACAAAGAGCGGAGAAGTCTCTCCGCTTTTTATATATTCAAACTTTCGTAAAAGATTAAAGTTTGTTGATTTGGCTAGCTAGTCTAGACGTTTTTCTACCAGCAGCGTTACCTTTAATAACACCGTGCTTAGAAAGACGAGAAAGAAGCTTTTGTGCAGTTACTAGAAGAGATGATGCTTCTTCTTTTTTTCCTGCTTCAATAGCGTTTCTTACGTTTTTAACAGCTGATTTAACAGCAGTTTTTCTTGCAGTATTTCTTTCGTTTCTAACAATTGATTGTCTAGATCTTTTCTTTGCAGATTTGTGGTTTGCCACAATCGACTCCTACGTTTAACTTGTTCAACATCTAATTAATAAGCCCCTTTTTATAATCTGCCAAGGGCCCTTTTGCAAGGGAAAAGTTAAATTTACACGATAAGTCACTATAATTTATTGAATGGGAAGGGTGGTCCATAGGACCAAATAAGGCCCTATTTACCAGTAATTTAATGGACGATCCCTTATAAATTAGGTACTTTCAATGCCAATACAAAGGAGACACAATGATTAAACAAATTGCCGTTATTGGAGCGGGGCAAATGGGGCGTGGGATTGCTCAGGTTGCCGCCATGAATGACTATAAAGTTTTTATGTATGATATCTCGGCCGAGGGCCTTGAGTTCGGTTACAACTTTATCAAAAAGCAATTGGACAAAGGTGTTACTAAAGGAAAGTGGGAGCAGTCATATGTTGAGACAACTCTTACAAACCTAACAGCAACTTCGGATATGGCCGATCTTAAGGATTGTGACCTATTTATTGAAGCTGCAACTGAAAACAAAGAAATTAAATTTAAAATCTTCAAGCAACTAGATGAAATTGCAAAGCCTGAAGCGATCCTTGCTTCAAACACTTCTTCAATTTCTATTACAGAAATTGCCGCTGCGACTTCTCGTCCTGCAAAAGTTGCTGGAATGCACTTCATGAATCCAGTTCCTGTAATGAAGCTTGTTGAAACAATCACAGGTCTTGAGACAAGTGATGAAACGATCAACGCAGTTGAAGAGGCTGCAACTAAAATGGGTAAAACTGTTGTACGTGCAGATGACGTAGCAGGTTTTGCTGTTAATAGAATTCTTATGCCAATGATTAACGAAGCATTCTACACACTTTATGAAGGTGTTGCTGAAGCTAAGGGAATCGACGATGCCATGAAACTTGGTTGTAACCAGCCAATGGGGCCACTTGAGCTTGCAGATTTTATCGGTCTTGATACTTGTCTTGCAATCATGGAAGTTCTTCACGATGGCCTGGGTGATACTAAGTATCGTCCATGTCCACTTCTTAAGAAGTACGTAACAGCTGGTCGTTTTGGGCGTAAAGTTGGAAAGGGTGTTTATGAATACTAATTTTGAAACAATTGCATTTGAAAAAATGGGTGACTTTGGTGTTTTAAAAGTTAACCGTGAAAAGAAATATAATGCTCTTAATTCTCAAGTTCTTCATGAGCTAAAGGATTTCCTATCTTCACTTAGTGAAGGTCATGACCTTAAGGGAATGATTTTTACAGGTGCTGGTGAGAAAGCATTTATTGCTGGTGCAGATATTGCAGAAATGAGTGATATGAGTGTTGATGAAGGACATGACTTCTCAACTCTTGGTCAAGATGTAACGCTTCTATTTGAAGGTTTAAATATTCCAGTGATCGCTTGTGTAAATGGTTTTGCACTAGGCGGTGGTTGTGAGATGGCCATGGCATGTGACTTTATTTATGCAACAAATACTGCTGTATTTGGTCAGCCAGAAGTGAAGCTAGGTCTTGTTCCTGGCTTTGGTGGAACACAGAGACTAGCTAAGCTTATCGGTCGCAATCGTGCTAAAGAAATAATCTACACTGGACGTAATGTAGATATTAATGAAGCAAAAGAAATAGGCCTTGTTGTTCGCTCATTTGAGACACAACAAGAAATGCTTGATGAGGCAGTGAAAACTTTAGAAAGTATTGCTAAGAATTCACCAAATGCTGTCGCGATTTCTAAACAAATTATGAATGAAGGTAATGACCTTACAATTGAGCAAGGTCTTGATATTGAAGCTCGCCACTTTGGTGATATTTTCTCTTCTTACGATATGAAAGAGGGGACAGCGGCTTTTGTTGAAAAAAGAAAACCTGTATTTAAAGGGGAATAATAAATGATGTTAAGTGACTACCAAGAACTTAGAGACCTAGTTTCTAAATTTGCAGACAGTGAAGTTGCACCACTTGCTGCTTCTATTGATAAGAACGAAAAGATTCCAACTGAGCTTGTTGGTAAGCTTGGTGAGAATGGTTTTCTAGGTTCATATGTTCCAGAAGAGTACGGTGGAGCAGGTATGGACTACGTTTCATACTCAATCATTGTTGAAGAGATCTCTCGTGCCTGTGCTTCAACTGGTGTTTTAATTTCAGCTCACACATCTCTTTGTGTATACCCGATCTTAAATTTTGGTAATGAAGAGCAAAAGAAAAAATATCTTCCAAAACTTGCTTCAGGTGAGCATATTGGTTGTTTCTGTCTGTCTGAACCAAATGCTGGGACAGATGCTGGTTCATTAACAACTTATGCAGAAGACAAAGGTGATTACTACGAAATCACAGGGACTAAAAACTTCATTACAAATGGTAAAGAAGCAAATATTGCAGTTGTTTTTGCAAAAACTTCAAAGACTGATAATTACAAAGGAATCTCTGCATTCATCGTTGAGTGTGACTCGGAAGGTTTCGAAGTTATGAAGTGTGAAGAAAAGCTTGGGATCAAAGGGTCTTCTACAGCTCAAATTGCATTCGATAAAGTAAGAGTTCCAAAAGAGAACTTACTTGGTGAATATGAAAAAGGTTTCAAAATTGCCATGAATACTCTTGATGGTGGACGTATTGGTATTGCTGCTCAAGCTCTAGGTATTGGTGAAGCTGCTTTCCGTTATGCTAAGCACTACTCAAATGAAAGAGTTCAGTTTGGAAAGCCTCTACATGCTCTTCAAGCAATTCAGTTTAAACTTGCTGATATGAGTACAAAACTTGCTGCGTCACGTCTTCTTATTTGGGAAGCATCTCGCAGAAAAGATAATGGTGAAGAATACTCACTACAATCAGCTCAAGCTAAGCTTTTTGCTGCTGAATCTGCAATGTGGATTACAACTCAAGCAATTCAAGTTTGTGGTGGTAATGGTTATACAAAAGAGTATCCGGTTGAGAGATTCTTCCGTGATGCTAAAATTACAGAAATTTATGAAGGGACTTCAGAGATTCAAAGAGTGGTTATCGCTGCTAATGAGCTTAAGAGCTTAAAGTAGATAGTTGTTCAATTGAAAGAGAAGTGATACGGTTTTAACTTGTTATGTTAAAGAAAATCTTGGAGAAAGTAGGCATGGCCAAAAAAACTACTAAGAAGAAAACAGCTAAGAAAGCTGCAAAAAAAGTTGCGAAAAAAACGACTAAGAAGACAACTAAAAAAGCAGCTCCTAAGACAGCTAAGAAAACAGCTAAAAAGACTGCAAAAAAAGTTGCGAAGAAGACAACTAAATCAGCAGCTAAGAAAGTTACAAAAAAGACGGCCAAAAAAGCTGCTAAGAAGGTAACGAAGAAAGCGGCCAAAAAAGTAGCCAAAAAAACAACTAAGAAAGCTGCCCCAAAAACAGCAAAGAAAGTAACTAAAAAAGTTACAAAAAAGGCAGCTAAAAAAGTGACTAAGAAAGTAGCCAAGAAAACAACAAAAGCAGCAGCAAAGAAAGTAGCAAAGAAAGCGACTAAGGCACCAGCTAAGAAAGTTGCAAAGAAAACAACTAAAAAAGCTGCGGCAAAAACAACTGCAAAGAAAGCAACGACGAAGCCAACTAAAGCAAAAGCTAAGAAGGAAGAGATTGTTGAAGAAGTAGTTGAAGTAGAGGAAGAAGTTGTTGAGCTTCAGCCTGAGCTTTTTGAAGAAGAAGTAGAAGAGGTTGAGGAAGAAGTTGTCATTAAAAAGACTCCACTTCCATCATCAGAAGAAGAGAAAGTAGAAGAAGTATTTAGACTTGCTGAAACTTTAGATTACTTCCTTGGTGATACGGATGAGTGTTTAGCAAAGGGATGTGATAACCCTGCTACAACAGCTGGTTTCTGTCGTCTTCACTATATTGGATATTGGAAAGAGATCAAAAACAAGATCTCTATTCTTGAAGAAGGAATGCTTCAAAAATATGTAAAAGAGATTATTGGTAAATATCCGGTAAAAGTTATCGATGAGATCTTAAAAGATCTTAGTGATGATAAGTCATTCGTTGATGTTCTTCGTGAGATGGATATCGAAGCGGATGAAAGCTTTGACGAAGTTGATGATATTGATGCAGAAGACGATCAAGATATCGCTTTCGAAACGAAGTCATCTGTTAAAGCTATTATGGATGAGGAGTAGCGTCATTGTTTGCCCACAGGCAAACTATTGGACGCTACGCCAGCTCCCCAATCTTTAGCTAAAAAATTATTTCAACAAGCCGGGTTCAAGCCCGGCTTTGTTGCCTCTGGAGCAATGGGAAAGCATCCGCAAAAAAAAAACGATATTTTCACAAAGTGAAAATGAGTGAAAATTCTTTCTTACATGACCGAAACACGCGAGCTTTGCTCTTAGCGATACTTTAGCGAAGCTAAAGTTAGCAATATGCCTTCTCATATAAACAAAAGCGACACTTTCACGAAGTGAAAGTAAGCAACAAACCTTCTCATATAAATAAAAGCGACACTTTCACGAAGTGAAAGTAAGCAACAACCTTTCTCATATAATCAAAGCGACAATTTTACGAAGTAAAATTTAGCAAAAACCAAAAACTACTCACCCTTAAACAAACTTAAAAGGTAAGTGTTAATGTCACCAACATCAAGTGTGGCATCATCATTTGAAGATTCAGAATAGTCCATACCTGTTGATGCAAATTTTTCATTGAGCTCATCAGCAGAGTAGCCAATCGATCCTAGATCAACTCCCATCTCTTGATATTTTTCACGGTTCTCTTCAGATAGAATTGAGTTTTTCATCTCCATGGCAAGTGCACGAGTGTTTCGTTGAGTGTCTTCATTCTCATCTCCACTGCGAATTTCAAGATATGAAGAAACAATATTGTTGAAGTGGACGAGTTTTGAGAAGTTTTCCGCTCTCTTTTGTGTTTTTTCAGCAAGTGCGGCTATTGTTTCTAGGTCTTCGACCTCGCTAAACTCATCACCCTTTGTTGTATGCTTCTTTATTTCATCACTTAATGACTGAAGGATAGCGTCTTTCTTGGCTTCGTAGCGTTTGGCGATTTGGTCTTTTACACCTTGTACTGTGGCAAGATTCTTTGCTTCATCCTCAGTGTAGCCTTCTTCAATTAATAGCTTTGCAACTTCTTCTGGATTATCTTCGATATCCTTAAGTTTTTGTAGTGTGATTTCTTCTTGAACTTTAAGCTCTCCAAGTAAGGAGTATTGTTCTTCTCTATTTGATGAAAGAAATTTTTGACAAGCTTCAGCGTCTACGATTTGGCCATCTTTATAGCACTCTTCCATTGCTGCGATCTCTTCTTTTTGACCTTTGGCCATCGCTTCCATTGCATCCCCAGAAGAGATTGTTGTAAGAGCATCAATACTCTCGTCAGAGTTCTCTCTTGAGTCATACATTTTTACGTTTGATAAACTATCAGTACCTTGTAGTTTTTCAAACTTTTTTGCAATTCCATCAGTTGTCGTAATACTCTGTCTTGCTAACTCAATATATTGAATAACAGTACACGCTCTAGGGTAGGAGTAGCGAACGAGGGCATCACACTTATCAACTTTTTCATCACTATCTTTACCTGCAACATGCTTGGCACATTCATTAACGATATCTGCACGGACGACTTTACGGCCACCTTGAGCGTTACTTGGGTCAGGGCTGAAGACTTTGAATTCTCCGCCCGCCGCACCTGCGTAGCAGACGGCATTAATATTACCAATACAGGCTTCCCAATTACTTGCTGATTTTAGAACTTGTTTTTGCTCACCTGTATTAGGGTCTGTTTTAACAACAGTTTGATTAAGGCCTGCAAGGTTTTCATTTTTAATAGTTTCTCTTTCTGTTTCATCTTCAGAGATAAGAGGATAACCGTAGTTCTTCGATTCAATACAATAGCTTGTAGCCGCAGAGATAATATTCTTACCTAATTGTGTTTTATATAATTCAAAGAAAGTTTTCTGGCTGGCAATCTTATCAAATTTACCTTTAGTGCTATCAAATTCTCCGTAGAGAGCCTTTTCAAGTTTTTCGATAAGAAATTGCTTTAAAGTTTCAAGGCCCTTAGATGTTCCTTTCGTTGTATCCATTGTTGTACGATAACGTCCTGATCCATCTTTACCACTTTGCTTTTCAACTAATTTATTGATCTGTTTAAGGGTTCCTTCATCTGCTTGAATTTTACTCCATAGGCAGTTTCCAACTTCAATTCCGTTGAATGAACTTCTTTGTGCTTCTTGTTTGTAGCATTCAGAGTACATATCTTGAACGCCTGGTACACTCATGGCGCTTTCAAACATAGGGTTTTGACTTGTTAGTACTTGAAGGTAGCGTGCTTCTCCAGTGTCATTGCTATTCTTTGCAATGGCACTAAAGCTTAAGCTCGTTAGAATGAATAGAGTTTTAAACCTCATAACCATATTATACTACTCGGTTATTTGGGCAGATAACTTTAATTCAATTTGATTTAATTTTATGTGATTTTAGTAGGTTAGGAGAAGTCGAGAGGGGAGGTTGTTGCAAAGAAATTGAGGACTTAACCGTCCTCTCCAATTGCTTCAACTGGGCATGCCTCAAGAGCTGACATACATTCTTCAAGTTCTGCATCGTTTGAAGGTTGAAGTTTTACGAAGGCGTGTCCTTCATCGTCATTCATTTCAAAGAAGCGAGGGGCCTCCATAACGCAAGCATCACAGGCGATGCATTGGTCATCAACATAGAATTTTCCATCTACATTTTGATCAAATTTTGCGCTTTTGTCGGCCATCTCACTTCTCCAAATTATTTAAAATTACTGTGGTAATTGTGCGTATTTATTTTGCTTGAAAGTATATTCTTTACCTAACTTATCTAGCAGAGTTTTTAGAGTTTGTTGAGCACTAATATTAGTAAGTGCGTTTACATCGTAACCCTTTGAATCTGTTGACTTAGCTGGAGTTGTTGCAACAATTGTTGTTTGTGTTGCATCTTCAAAAGTAAATAGACCTGAGTCTTTTGTGAAAACTTCAGCAACTTGTTTTTCATCAAGTTCACCTGTTGGCCCAGCACCTTCAAGTTTATTGATATTGATTTCTTTAATACCAAGCCCGTATTTTTCTTCTAGTGACTTAAGTGCTTTTGAGTTTGAAGCAGCTTTTTGTACTTCTGTGATTGCTTTCTTCATTAGAGGAGCAACATCTTTTTCTTTTTGAAGAATTTCTTTTGCAATATCTCTTTGGTGATCTGCTAGCTTTGCTGTAACAGCTTCCTTGCGATCTTCGGCGTAGATAATATGGTAACCGTATGAAGTTTTAACTGGCTGCGAGATTTCACCTTTCTTAAGTGTGAAAGTTGCTTTTTCAAACTCTGGAACCATTTGGCCACGCTTAACCCAATTAAGGTCTCCACCATTGGCCTTACCTTGTGGCTCTTGTGTGTATTTCTTTGCAAGTGCTACGAAGTTCTTTTTGTTAACTTCTTTTCTGATCTTATTTGCTTCTTTTAGTGCATCTGCTTCATTACCATTTTCAAAAGTAATTAAGATATGTCTTGTTTTTACTTCTTCTTGTTGGCTTAGTAGTGGAAGTTTGTCTTTAAAAAGAGATTCAACTTTTGCTTTGTTAGCTTCTTCTTTTAGAAACTCAGTGATGTCAGAAGATGAGATCGTTACAAGTTTTCTAACGTTTGCATTTTTGATTGTGATAATTTTTGCATTTCTCTTTTCGTTATATAGCTTATTTAATTCTTCATTTAGTGCCTTTGAAACAGGTACATGTTGAACAATATTTTGAAGTTTTCTTTGTGCAATTCTTTCTTTTGTTTCTTCTTCATAATTTTCTGGAGTGAACTTATTGTATGAAAGAAGAGTCTTATACTTATTGATGTCGAATTGCTTATTTGTTTGAAAGTATGAAGTATTTTTAATGTCGTTAACAACTTCATCTTTTGAAACAAGAACACCAAGATCTTCAGCAAGAACAACTCTTAGCTTTTGGAATACTAAATTTCTGATCGCGTTGTCGTAAACTTTATACTGGCTCATTTGTTGAGAAGTAAGAGGTTGTCCTCCACCAATAAACTTAGAGTAAAAATCTGACTGTCTTTGAACTTCCATATTGAAGTCACGTACTTTGATATCATGACCAGCAACACTACCAATTGAGTCTGGTGTACCAGTGTTGAAGAAAGGGCCTGAAACCATGAATGAAATAACGATAATCCCGATGAAAAGAGTCAGGAATATCTGCGATGATTTTTTCTGAAAATTAGATGACATTTTACCACTCCATGTAATTTTAATTTTCGATATTATCACTTAAATATGCTACTCCGTAAAGAATATTGGCAGTTTAAATAATCCTGTGTACTCTTTTAATATAAAAAAAATAGCAACTTAGGATTAGAATGAAGCTAATTGCATCGGAAGGATCTCGAACCAAATTAATCATTAACCTAGTTGTCTTATCACTTGCATTTTACGGCGTGTCAAAGCGTAAGGCCCCTTATAAAGAAGCCTCTATTTTTGAAAATGTTATGATGGACACCTTGGCCCCTCTACAAAGAGGTATTTCAAATGCATACAAGAATGTAGCATCATTCTTTGAAGACTATATGCTCAATGTTAATGCGTCGAAAGAAAATGTATCGCTTAAAGAACAAATTGGTTCTCTAAAGCAAGAAGTCTTTGCATTAAAGCAATTGGAGCAAGAAAACCAACGTCTGCGTCAAATCTTAAATTTTGGTAAAAAAATCAAACACGAGATGATTTCTGCCCAAGTTGTTGCGTGGGATTCATCGAGTGACTTTAGAGTTATCCGTATCGATAAAGGCTTTAAAGATGGGATCAAGCTACAATCAACGGTTGTTACTTCTGATGGGATTGTTGGTTACGTTTATCGTCTAACAGATCACTTTGCAGATATTTTAACAATTCTTGATCCAAGTAACCGCGTTGATGTCATTGTTAACCGCACTCGCTCATACGGGATCCTAGAAGGGTATTCTGGTTGGCGTACTGTGATGAAATATGTTGTTCGTACAGACCCTGTTCGTCTAAATGATTTAGTTATTACTTCCGGTCTTGGAAATATTTATCCTCGCGGAATTCCGGTAGGGATTATCACAAAGATTGAAAGAGAGAGTTACGGAATTACTCAACACCTTGAAGTAACTCCAACTGTCGACTTTTCAAAACTAGAAGAAGTTGCTGTCCTTGTTCCTTCTGAGGATCAAGATAAGAAGCGAGTGGAGTGGGAAGCTCTAGAGAATAATGCCCAACAAGGAGATGGGAGATGATTAAGTCTTCAGATATCCCAATTCGATTACTAATTACTGTATTAATCCTAATTGTTTTAGAAGTTCTGGCCAGTGCGTTCTTACCACTATTTGGCCTTAACAAGTATATGATTCCATTTAATGTACTTCTTGTTCTATATATTGGTTTCAAATTAGAAACTCCATACCTTGCAATTATCATTTTAATTCTTCAGTTAACACATTCCCTATTTTCTATTGAAGGTTGGGAGTATGGAACGATTTCAGGAATTCTAATTTGTATTGTTATAGGTTACTTAAGAGACCTTCTGCATTTTACAAGTAGCTTTATTACAATGCTTACAGTTTTTCTCTTCCAAGTACTTTGGTTTTTAATTAGTTCATCATTACTTTACTTAAAATTTGATAGCTTCGATTATATTGTACAGAAATTTTGGCGCTTTATTCCTGAGAGTATTATCTTATCTTTATTAGCTCCAATTTTCTTCTCTCTACTTGATAAGGTATGGAGAACGAAGAGTGAAGGCCTCATGGGGAATAATGTCTAATGTTTGCTGAAGAAGAAGTAGTTCGGTCCCATAAGACTAGGGCCGACATTCTATTTACATTAATCACACTTGCATTCGCGGTTATTTTAATACGTTTATGGTACTTACAGATTTACCAAGGTGACCTTCTGTATCAATATTCAATTCAAAACCGACTAAGAAAGGAAACGGTTAAGGCCCCAAGGGGAATGATCTTTTCTCGTAATAATCAACTACTTGTTGATAACGTTCCTCGCTTCGACTTAGTTATCATTCCTCAATATCTTGATAATAGAAAAGAGACGATTAAAAAGCTTGCTAAGATTCTTGATATGAGTGAGAAAGAAATTCATTCGACTTTAAAAAAGTATCGTGGTCAAGCACGCTATCGTCCTGTTCGTATTAAGAAGAATATCTCTAATAAAGAAGTTGCTATTATTGAGACAGAGAACGAGAAGCTTCCTGGTGTTCAGGTCGAAACATTTATTTCACGTGAATATCGAGACAAAGAAGTAGGCTCTCACTTATTAGGGTATATTGGAGAGATTTCTCAAAATCAACTTCCACGCTATCGCAAAAGAGATAATATCGACTACAAGCTTGGCGACTTTATCGGACAAGCTGGTGTTGAGGAAAGATTTGATCGTGATCTACGTGGTGAAGATGGTTATCAAATTATGGAAGTTGATGCCAGAGGGCGTATGCGTCGATCTATTGGAACGAGTAATATTCTTGCCGGAATTGAAAATAAAAAGGCAACACCTGGAAATAATCTAAGGCTAACTATTGATCGAGATATGCAGAAGACGGCCTATAAATCATTAGAGGGAAAAGTTGGTGGAGTAGTGGCCGTTGACGTTAGAAATGGTGAAGTTCTAACTATGGTTTCACGTCCTTCTTTTGATCCAGGACAATTCTCAAAAGGTTTAACTTCAGAGTATTGGAACTCTCTCATTAATAACCCTGATCGTCCTCTTCGAGATCGTACGATTCAAGATCACTATGCACCAGGTTCTACTTTTAAAGTCTTTACAGCAATTGCTGCTTTAGAAGAAGGCATAATTAAAGCTAAAGATGAAGTGATGTGTGGCCCTCGCTTTCGCCTTGGACGTCGTACATATAATGATTGGAAAAGATCAGGACACGGAATTACTGACTTATATAAATCTTTAAGAAGATCTGTAGACGTTTATTATTACAAGATTGCAGTTGAGCTTGATATTGATATTCTTGCTAAATACTCGAGAATGTTTGGACTTGGTGAAAAAACTGGAATTGCATTACCACGAGAAACAACGGGACTAATCCCAACTCGTGAATGGAAAGAAAAACGCTTCGGAGAGAAGTGGCAAGATGGTGAAACGGTAAGTTGTGTTATCGGGCAGTCTTATATGCTAACGACACCTCTTCAGTTAGCCGTTTCATATGCGGCCATTGCTAATGGTGGGAAAGTTTATAAACCACAAATTGTAAGAGAAGTTTTTAATAACAAAGGTGATATTATTAAAAGCTTTAAAGAAGATCTTGTCCAAACAGCTAAAGTAAGTGAACAAACTTTAATTGATGTAAGGCAAGGCCTTTATGAAGTTGCAAATCACCCTAGAGGTACTGGTTGGTGGGTCAGAGGGACTGGTGTTAAGATGGCCGGTAAGTCAGGAACATCACAAGTTATCTCAATGAGTACAACTGAACTTTTCTCTCGTTGTGCTGATAAACCGTATAATCAAAGACACCACGGTTTATTTGTGGCCTTCGCTCCTTATGAGAACCCGCGTGTTGCAGTTGCCGCTGTCGTTGAACACGGTTGTTCAGGTTCAGGTGCTGCTGGTCCAATTGTTCGTAATGTCCTTACAACATATATGAAAAAGTATATGCCTGATCTTCATAAAATTTACGCTAAGGAAGATCGTAAGATAATGTCTGACTTCTTTGCTGAAAGAAGAAAGAAGAGACAAGAAGCTGAAAGGCTAAAAGCTGAGAAAGAAAAAAAGAATGAAGAGTCTGACGGTGATGATGAAGGTCAAACGGAAGATTAAAAAGTGAGAGCTTAATGGATTTATCTAATATTAAAGAATTTTTTAAAAGGTATGATTTTTCGTTCTTTCTTTTAAGTACGGTAATCTTCTTCTTCGGAATTCTAAACCTCTATTCAGCAACTCATGCATCAGCTTCGACTGCGCATGCTAATTTATTTAAGGTGCAGATCGGTTGGTACGCTCTTTCAATTGTAATTGCTTTTGTTATTAGCTTTATTAACCCTCAAAACCTTTATCGCTTTGCTTGGCCTATCTATCTATTCAATATCGTTCTGCTCATCTTAGTAATCGTTCTAGGTCACAAAGGAATGGGGGCAAGGCGTTGGCTAATGATTGGTCCTATTAGGTTTCAGCCTTCGGAGTTAATGAAGATATCTGTGATCTTCGTCTTAGCAAGGTACTTTAGAAACTATGCTCCTGATAATGAACTTGGACTAAAGGATTTAATCAAGCCTGCCATCCTAGCTTTTATCCCAACGATTTTAATTATTGTTCAACCAGACTTAGGGACAGGGCTTCTTATTCTTTTGATTTTCTTTACAATGGTATTTTTTAGAAAACTAAAGTGGAAGACACTTCTTATTCTCGCACTTGTTGGTCTTGTTAGTGGTGGAGTGATGTATCAATTTGGTCTAAAGGAATATCAACGAAATCGTATTAGAACATTCATCAACCCCACTGCTGATGCAAAGGGGACTGGCTACAATGCCATTCAGTCAAAAATTGCGATCGGTTCAGGAAAGATATTTGGTAAAGGTTTAAGAAAGTCATCTCAGGCTTCACTGAACTACCTACCTGAAAATCACACCGACTTTGTTTTCTCAATTTACAATGAAGAACATGGATTCTTTGGAGCCATTCTTCTTATTGGACTCTATCTCTTTTTATTCTTTCGATTTGTCTGGCTATCCGTGAACGTCAGTCGAATATTTGAGTCCGTCACCATTATTGGAGTTATGAGTATTTTCTTTTGGCACACCTTTATCAATATGGGGATGGTTATGGGACTGCTTCCAGTAGTAGGATTGCCTCTTCCTCTGATGTCATATGGAGGTTCTTCTCTTTTAACTTTTGGGGTTTGTATAGGGGTTGCTACTTCAATTTCAAATACGAGACGCTTCTTTTAAATAGGGGAGTTTTGGCATCGATAATGCATCTATATAGGTAATACACCTTAATATGGAGCAAATATGCCAAAAAAGATGATCAAACTTTTAACACTTGTCCTATTACTATCCGCACCACAGGCTTTTGGGGCCGGTTTTGGTAGTGAATTCGAGTTATTCGATCGTCTTAAGGAAGATATGTGGAATCTAGGGCTAGATTTTGAATATGTTCATACTGCTGATCTTAAATTACCTAATACTGACGCCATTCACGAAGGTGGAGAGATGGAACAGGGACAGCTTCTTGTGAAATCAGTGCCTTATGAATTGATCCATCGTTTTGAGCGCTCATTTTAAGATTTGATTAAAATAGTACTAATATTTGACTATGTCTTTTTACTCTCGCTACAATATTCGTGCTAGTGAGGTATGCAATGAAGAACGTATCTGCAATTGGAAGTTTACTGAAGAAGATCTATCGTATCTACAGTAATCACATTCTTAGTTATCTACAAGAGAAAGGCTTTACAGACTTAAGGCCGAGCTTTCTTGAAATTCTTATTTATATTTGTGAAAACGAGGGCCCGACGATCAAGGAGATTGGTTCTGCTTGTGGCCTAAAGAAGCAAACAATGACGAGTCACTTAAATGAATTACAAAAACGTGGCTATATCATTCGTAAGTCTTCTGAAGTTGATAAGCGTGAACAACGCGTTTATTTAACGGAATATGGTGAGAAATTTAAGTTCTCTCTCTTTGATGTTCTTGAGTTAATTGAAGGAAATTATTCGAGAAGAATTGGAGAGGTTGAGCTTGAAAGAATTCAATCTACTCTAGAGAATATGCACAACAAATTAAATAATGTTGAAAGGCATACATTAGAGTCGAGGATTCAACTCAACCTATCACTCGATTTTTAGTAAATAGTTTAAGCTACTTTTACAACAACGGAACCTTGTGTTGCTGGCCAAAATTTGTAGCCACCTGAAACGTTATTCACGTTAAAGAAGCCTTTCTTTACCAGCTTTTCACACGCCTGAATTGACTTAAGTCCATCTTCGCTAATGACTAGGATTGGTGTTGTCTTATTTGTGATCTCAACATAGCGGTGATCGAGATCTTCATAAGGAATATGAATTGCGCCTTCAAGCTTAACAGGCTTCTCATAATCCTTTGGAGTGATATCTAAAATAATATAGTCCATATCCTTGTCTTCGTAGACATCAAATGCCTTGCGAGGTGATAGGTCATTATATGGAAGTCCCATTAGAATCATATTATCATCAATAAATTCGCCATTCTTTACGCGAATTAAATGATTTCTTTGAAGTGAAACAGAGAAGTCGACTTTTTCGTCAATCTTTGCAAGGTTACGCTCAATATTAGTTAGTCTAGTATTGATAAAATCAAGCATTTGAAAATATTTTAAATCCACGAAATTCCTCCTCGTTCCAATTCCATATCGGCTAAACAAAAGGAGTAATGAGAAAACGAGTCTTGATTAGAAGAGCGGGTAAAAATTTCCGTAATAGATATTCCCAGTGATAACCGTCGTTAAGAAGCATGAGGTGAAAAGAATAGCTCCTTCATAAATACCATACCCGAGCTCTACACTTAGGTTTGCATCATCAGTATCATCTTTCTTAATTTGTAGATCATCTTGAATTGAGAAGACCAGAATGAGCCCCTTTCTAATAATAGGGATGATGATAATGGAAAGTAGGATTTTTAGAATCACTTGAATTGTATACCACTTAATATCTTGTAGAGAGTGATCAAGAGAAGAAGAGATAATTGTACAAAGTCCTAAGATGAATCCCATATATGAAATTGCAACAGCAAGACTTTTTTGAACGAGAAGTCTGTTAAAAGAGAGCTTCGATATAATTTGAAAAGTTTTAGAGCAGAATCCTATGAGAACAACGGCAAAGAGCCATAGGAATAGCGTCATAATCAGAGAGCTATTTGATACCTTGATAACTGTTTTTAAAATATAGGCCAACGAGATTGAGTGAGAAAAACATATAATAGCGTAGGCGTAATTTTTGCGACGTAAGATTTCATCAGCATATTCAAAATTGTAGAGAACAATACTTTCTAAGATATAAAGAGATGCAAGGTAGAGAGCGATAACCATTAGAGACTCTAAGAAAAGCTGCCCTAGTGCAAAGTACATCCCATCAGAAACATTGATCACAATATTTGAATAGATGATTCCAATACCAATAATTCGCCCGAAGAGGTGAATCGTATCAGTTGAGTTTTTTGATGGAGAGAACTTTTTTAAAATTTGGTGTTTTATTGATGGAAAGAGAATTAAATGAGCTTGCTTATAAATATAAATAATAAAGCAAATAATTAGTGCAAAAATAATTCGAATAATTAATTTATCGTATAACTCATTCATTCTTTTGTTCCCACTTAGGTAAACTAGTATATTTTTTTAATATGTCTTTTAGTGTTGTTTTGTTTTCACTTTTCTTCTTAAATGCGTAGTGTGCAGTGGTTACAGAACCTTTTGTTCCAAACTCATTATTTAGTCCATAGAAAGGAGAGTTTGCCTTTTCAAGAACAATCATCCTACGGTAGAAATCATAAGTTGGAGTAAAGTCTCCCCAGTGAAATAATTGAGGGAAGTTCTTATATGTTCGGTGAAAGCGCCAAACCTTTTGTCCTGAATCCGAAGTTCTCCATGTTCCATAAGCAGGTGAGCCAATGTAAATTGAACCAGGGGGCATCGGAACTGTTGAGCTTACATCATTTTCATATCTTCTAAAAAGAGACATTCCAATATTTGCTTGGTTCTCAAGAAAGAACTCACGAGAGATTCTTACATTAATTCTTTGTGGTGCCTTAAAGGCATGAATGATTTGATAGCGGTGATGATAAGTTTTAATGAGGGCGCCAGTTGAAAACTCTCTTTCAAGAATTACTGAAATAGGTGAGCCCTTAAAAATATTTGCATATGCATTAGCATTTGGAACAAAGATTGTTCTTTTCTCAGACGGAGAAAAGCTCTTCGATATACCGAGGTAAAGCAAAATTAATAGCACATAAAGTGAAAACTTATTCATATCTATTTATTATAGACGACCTTGACGAGCCTAGTCCAAAGAATCAAAGATTAATTTGAAGAAATAATTTTATTAATTTCTGCTAAATTCTCTTTGCTTAGTTTTTCCATATCACAATGAAGTCTATTAATAGCATGGGACTTCGAAAATTTGTGGAATAGGTCAGTTGCTTCGTTAATATCGAAGTACTCTGTTTTTCCACCCATTTTTGAGTTCCTTACAACTTTCATCGTGTATTGCCCCTTATTCTTTGGTCTATCTGCAGCGTAGTACTTAGATAGACGTCCTGTTGAAGATGAGCGAATTACTTCCATATTGATAGACTCTAAGTAGGCTTGAACCTTCTCTAGAGTTGCTAATTGTGAAGAGTTGAAAGATTCAAAAATCTTTTCTGGCGTTTGGTTATTAACAATCGCCCTTGCATATGGATTATTTGAGTGTCTTAAAATCTTCATAAGGTGATAATCATCGTGCTCAATATACTTTTCAATATCGGCCGGGATTAAGTACTCATATGGAGATGTTTTAAAATAACGTTGTAAAAGCTTTTCAAGGCAAACTGCACGGTAGTGGAAGTAAACCATGATGAACATGTGGTAGCGACTTAGTAGAAAATCATCAAAAGTAATGACAGCTCTTTCAGATATTCCTAACGTGGCCTTTCCATCAATAATTGCAGCTTCAAGATTATCAAGTAGCCAATCAAGATCATAAGAACCGTAGCTAACACCACAAAAGTAACTATCTCTTAAAAGGTAGTCCATGCGATCACAGTCAAGCTCACTTGAAACAAGTTGATGAAGAAGAGGGAAGTAGCTAATACCATCAATTTTAAAATAGTCATGGTCGTTAGTCTCACCACGAATAAGATCCGCAATATACTTTCTTTCAACACCAAAAGTTTTTTCAACTTCTTTTAAGCTATGTGCGAGAGAGCTATCTGCAATGGCCTTAATCGTATAGTCTTCATGAGTCGCTTGACGATCACTTGTTTGATCACGACCTAGAAGATATTCTTGAGGAATTTTTAGATCCTTAAGTTTTGGCATCACGACCTCTGTCGAGTGGCTTAGTGGAGCGTGGCCAATATCATGTAGAAGACAAGCTAGCTTAAAAGTCTCCTTAATTCTTAAGTGTTCTTTTGTGATGATTTGGTTTTTAAAGAGACGATCAAATGCCATCTCTCCAACTTTCATCACACCAATAGAGTGAATGAGACGGGTATGAGTCGCACCAGGAAAAATATATTCAGAGAAACCTAGTTGTTTAATATTGCGAAGACGTTGAAAAAAATCTGCACGAATAATTGGTTCTTCTTCTTTTAAGATGTGAATTGATCCGTGGACCGGGTCTCTTACTTCCATTGAATAACTTCCTCAAAAAATTATTTAAGCTTATCCTTATTTTGAACTAACCAGTTAATGATATCTTGCGATTCAAACATTGGCTTATCGTCAATATAGAGACAAGGTACTGTACGTCTTCCTGTTGTCTTAATATGCCTTTCTAGGGCCGATGTGTCATTCATTATATCGCAATAAGTTAAATTAATCCCTAGTTGATCAATTACATCCATAACGCGATGACAAAATGGGCAACCTGTATAGTAAAAAAATTCTAATTTCATAATATCGTTCCAAATAGAAAAAGCGGCAAAAGCCGCTTTTTCGTTATTTATATTTTATCTCAATAGATTTTAGTAAAAATCATCCTCATCTTCATTTTCTTCAGACTTATCAAGACCAAGAGCGTATCTTTCGTCTTCATCAAGATCGTCTGTTGATACTTCTTCTTCCGGTGAGTCAAATGCATCATTATATCCCCATCCAAAGCTCATATCATCTTTTTCATCTTGTTCATCGTCAGGATTATATTCCTCTTGAAGATTTGGTCCTGGCTCACTGTAGTTTTCTGCAGCTTCTAGTCCAACGCTATCTTCGCTTTCTTCAATTGTTTCAAGCTTAGTTTCTTCGGCCACTGCAAGTTTATCTTCAATCTCATACTCTTTTAGTGAGTCTGCCAGTTGAGAATCAAGAGCATCCTTGTGTTTCTCTTTATACATTGCAATTGCTTCTTCACGAGAAAGACCTTTTGTTGAGTCTTTTTTACTAGTATCTTTCTTTGCTGCTTTTGGAGCTGCTTTCTTTGCAGTTTTCTTTGTCGCTTTTTTAGCTACTTTCTTTGTCGCTTTTTTAGCTACTTTCTTTGTCGCCTTTTTAGCTACTTTTTTTGCTGCTTTCTTTGTCGCCTTTTTAGCTACTTTCTTTGCAGTTTTCTTTGTCGCTTTTTTAGCTACTTTTTTTGCTGCTTTCTTTGTCGCTTTTTTAGCTACTTTCTTTGCAGTTTTCTTTGTCGCTTTTTTAGCTACTTTCTTTGCAGTTTTCTTTGTCGCTTTTTTAGCTACTTTCTTTGCTGCTTTCTTTGTCGCTTTTTTAGCTACTTTCTTTGCTGCTTTCTTTGTTGCTTTTTTTGCAACTTTCTTTGCTGCTTTTTTTGTCGCTTTTTTAGCTACTTTCTTTGCAGTTTTCTTTGTTGCTTTTTTAGCTACTTTCTTTGCTGCTTTCTTTGTTGCTTTTTTAGCTACTTTCTTTGCAGTTTTCTTTGCTGCTTTCTTTGTTACTTTTTTAGCTACTTTCTTTGCCGCTTTTTTTGCAACTTTCTTCGTTGCTTTCTTTGCAGTTTTTTTGGCAGTCTTCTTGGCTACTTTTTTCTTTGCCATATATACCTCGCGAAAAAGTTATAAATACGTCCCTAGTATATAAAAGATCGTTAAATTTTCGCAAGCTCTTTTTTATTTATAATGGCCCATTACAGGCCATTCTAAAGGGGAGTCGGTAAATTAAGATAAATTGATTAGAAGTATAAATCAGGACCAAATTCAGAGAGTTCTGTTTTTGGAAGAGGGTTTGAAATAACATCCCCCGTGGCTTTTACATCTTCTGGGCTTCGAGGAGTTTCGCCCTCTGGTGAAAAGCCTGCCTGAAACTCCATATAATTCGATTCATTCTTTGCATAACCAGATGCAGTATCTGTTATTGATACGAGGCTAATAAGCTTTGTTGAATAGGCATTTCGACGATGGTTCTTACCCTTGTTAGTAAATGGGTTCACCGAACGGCCATTGTTTTCCCCGCCATAATCCTTACCTGGAGCATATGCTGTCCTAAGTGAGTTGTTGTTTAGAGAGGGAGAAGGTGGGTTGGCCTCGTTATTTTGGCGATACGTCGTAATATAGTAGAGGTTAGATTGATTTTGCTGGGCCTTGTTATTAATATAGGTCTTTACGGCACCCAATAGTGGGATTGTTTCACAATTATCTGGTTTTGCTTCTTCATCTTTTCCAAGAATGAAGTATGTGAAGCGAGATGCGATACTTTGCTTTTGGCACTGTGGAATTGGTAGGGCGACAGTTGTTGTCGTCGGATCCCCATCAACATCTGGATCAAATATGGCCTTTGATGCATCAATATATGCCGTTGGATCCTGCGCACTCGTATTCCTAACTTTAGTAGCATAAAAGCTGAGGGCCTTGCGAAAAACAATAACAGCATCACTTAAAGTATCGATATAGTCAGTTAGAACTCCAGTTAGAGCTTCACGGTCCTTATAGAGAAGAGTCCCATGAAAGAGTGGAGCAAAATAACCAATTGTTTTGGCCGATGGATCAATATAGCGAACAGAAGGAAAATGATCAGCTGTTGTATCAGTTTCTAAACTATCAACTGTAGGAACCATATAGTTAATGGCATCGTAATTGGTTGGAGCACGAACATTTTGAAATGCCTCCAGGAGGTTTTGGGCCGTTACACCTGCTTGATTAACAGTGTAGTTTGGAATATTTGCTCTCAGATCTACAAATTGCCTTGTTGTAAATAATCCGGCATTTTCACCTGTGATATTACTTGGATTCGGGTTGTAAGCAAGGGTTGGTAGATCTGATTCCGAAGTCGTTTGCGAGTTTAAATTGTAGATCATATTCGGGATTGTAAACTTAACATCGACGTTTGAAGGAATACCACCAATGGCCGCTGTTGTATCTGCTGCATCAAGAAAGAAGTCTGAAGTTGCTGGTAGTGGAAGGCCTTGAATCTTTACACCATCTGTTGGGTCATTAGTAGTTCTTGGGTCACCTGTTGTTGTAAATCCCATAATGAAGTTCGCACTTCTTGAACCAGAAGCATTAGCGATACGAGCAGAGTTTGAGCTTGATTCAGCGTAGTCTTTTCCAACCGTAGGAGAAACAAGAGCTGGTCCAATTCGTCCTCCAAATGGCTTTGCCGCTGCGTATGCGGCCATATCAATAACTTGGCCAAATGGGTTTAAAAGTCCTGTGTACTTAACTTTTGCCTTAACTGCATAGTAAGTCACAACCTTTGGGTTCTTGTAGAATCCAAGGATATAGCCCGGTACAGGAAGGGCCGTTTTTGTTGAGGCACATGAGGCTTCCGCTGCTGTTCCACTTGAGTCTGGAACGGCAATTGTTGAAATCCCTTCAGTCGTTGGTGCAAAAGTAGTAAAGAAAGTTGTGAAGTTCATGATCATTGGAACAAGATCAAGATAGCGCTTTGAAGAGGCAACAAGCTCTCCACCATTATAACTGGCATCTTGAGGGATGAGAAAGCTGGAAAGCGATTGTGGAGAAGGTGTAAAAGTTTTTGGTGCTAACTCATAAAGAACTAATGAGTTCTGTAGGGAAGAACCAAAGCTTTCATTAAAAATCCCACCACCAACAGACTTAGATGCTGCAAAATAGGCCTTAAGTGGTCGATCGTTAATTGGAATACCTGTCGACTGGTTCTCCATACTTAGTTGTTGTGGATTTATACAGCCAGTAGCCGCACCACCACCACAAATTCCTTGAGTAATAGGTGGGCGATTCACAATCATTTCAAGGTTTCTAATTCGAAGGGCAAGCTCCATCGATTCAATCCAAGCACCAGTGCGGTCTGCAGCTGCAATTGGAACATCGTTTTGGGAAACTCCAGCGGCAAAGGCATAGTTCTTTGCGGCCGAAAAGTTGTAAGTCGAACGAACCATACAGTTCTTGGCCTTTAAGTTAACAAAGGCATCCATTGTTCTTTCAAACTCTTCACTTACATCTGGAATACCTGCAACGTGAAAACGTGGAAGACCAGGGATTTGATAAATTGTACAAAGGTTTTCATTATTACCTGAACCAAAGTGAAGGCATATAGAAGGAACGTTATAATGGTCACCCTTAACACCACTACTAAAGTCAGATCCCGTTTCATCAAACCTTTTTAAGGCAAAGTTCATTGTCGCTGTTGTATTAGCGTGAGTATTTTCATTAGCAAGCTGACCTAGAACGTAGTACTTAAACATCCACTCTTTATAAGTATTTCGCATTTCCCAGTTTAGGTGAGCGATATTTGTTAGCTGTCTGGCCTGGGAGGCTGCCCCTGACCATGCAGCCGAATCAACTGCATTTTGCAGATTGATCTTGGCCTTTACAAAGAGTCCTACATTCACCACAAATGCGATAAATGAGAAGATGGCCACGAGGGTAACTCCAAAGAAGATACTGATTTGGCCTTTTTTATTTTTAACTAGTTTTTCTGAATGTGAATGATGTGCTTGTGTCATAGTGCCTTATTTTTCCGGTAACTTAATGCTACCGAAAGTGGCATTTATGCGTCAATTCATATGAACACTTTCTATTTTCAGTTAGTTGCACTGAGTTATTTTGGCATTGAACTTGTAATAGTAATAGGTACCAAGGATATGGTGCCTGATCCCTGGAGTAGAACGTTTGTGCAGGCAAGGCTAACCACCTTAACCATGGCCACATCGGTCATCTTTAAGTACCTGATTATTGGGTGCTTATCTCTACCAGGCTTATGGTCTTGTTCGACTCATGGATGAATAAGAACAGGGCCTGGTACCTTTTTTACCTGCTTATAACAGGGGAGTTAAATTGGTAAAATTAAGGAGTCGAAGTTTGTTAACTTTGTCGATGCTTAGGAGGGCGATAATTGAAGACATTGAATTCATTTAATCCATTAGAGACGCGTACTTACAAATTTAAGAAAGCGCATATTGAATTCTTCTGTCCTCTTTGTCGCACTCAAAGGGCAGTTATCACAAACCCTCATATGAATGCAAAAAATTACTTCCAAGTATTCATGCTGACTGTTGCTACAACTGGGATGCTATACCCATTTGTGAGCTTTGCAGGAATCTTCTCATTCTTTCTATACTGGGCCGGTTTTGAAGCAGCACTAAGACTGAATTTCAAAAAAGAAATACCATGTCCTCATTGTGGCTTTGATGCAGCATGGTACAAGAAAGATGTTCGTATCGCTAAGTCGAAAGTAAAAGAGTTTTGGCAGACCAGAGGTGGCCATGCTCAAATTGCTCCAGAAAATGTAGAGCAAGCTTTTGCAGACATGAATTAAAAAAAAATAGAATCCCAATTTTTTCACTTTTATCATTTCAAGCTCTTGACGCAGCTTGCTCTATTTTTTGTATTTGCAAGGCTATTTATGACTTCTCGATAAGGGAAAGTCGTATTATTGTAGTAAAGTATTAAGGTAATACTCAACCTTGCGGTTATAACTGAATTCTAAAGTATTGTTTCAGTTATACGCGATTAAGATTGGAGGAACAAATGAGTGTAAACAAGGTTATTTTAGTAGGACGTTTAGGACAAGATCCAGAGCTTAAGTACACACCATCTGGGATGGCAGTATGCAACTTCTCACTAGCAACAGGTGAGTCTTGGACAGATAAAAACGGACAAAAACAAGAAAGAACTGAATGGCACAGAGTTGTTGTTTGGGGAAAACTTGCTGAATTATGTGGTCAATACCTAGCAAAGGGCCGTCAAGCTTACTTAGAAGGTCAACTTCAAACAAGATCTTGGGAAGACAAAGACGGTAACAAGAGATACACAACAGAAATCAATGCAAGAACTGTACAATTCCTAGGTGGAGCAGCTCCATCTGCAGGTCAAGGTGCTTCAATGGGTCAGTCAAATAACAACTCATTCAATCAAGAGCCACCTCAGCAAGATGATATGAACCAAGGTTACGATATTTCATCTAACGCTTCATTCACAGCTGATGACATCCCATTCTAGAGATTAATTTTCTAAATAAATTTGAATACTTAAGGCCACTCTTATGAGTGGCCTTACTATTTGTTAAAGAAATCTTAACTTCTTGGCGATAAGTGAGTTGATGAGTCAGTTAAGATTTTTAACATTTTTAGTTGTTTTAGCTTCGTGTGGTTCTTTTGAACAGCACGGTGGTCTTCTGCCGTTAAGTAAGGTTGAAAGTAATGAGATGCTTTTAACTGAAAGTGAAGAGGCTGAGTATCGTTATCTTGCAGACCTTTATGGGATCTCGGAAGAGAAGCTGGATCTTAAAGGTGATGCTCCAAAGAGAGTTGTTCAAACTGAAAAAGATTGGCAACTTGAGGATGTAAACCTCAATGAAATTGAAAATAGCTCATTTGTCATCAGTGATTATGAAGTAAGCTTCGTTGAAGATAAATTTAAAAATGAAGCTCAACTTGTTGCCGAGGCCAAGGCGGCCGAAGCTGCAAAGAAGAGAAAGTCTCGTGGAATTGCTTCTGTTCCAGAAGTAAGCCTAGTTCACAAGAAGAGAAGACCGGCCTCGCTTTTTGCTATGGCAAAGAAATCAACACCAGAATCAATTCGTTACTATATTGCCAAAAAAGGCGCTGATGTAAATGAGAAGAATAAGAGAGGGGATACTCCTCTTCATATTGCGATCAAGAATAAGCGTTTTGACAATGTTCGTGCACTATTAGGAATGAAGGCGGACCCCAATATACCGGATGCAAGTGGAAAGACTGTTGCTCAGTATGCACAGGAGATGGGACTAGACTCAATTATAAAATTAATGAAGAAGAAATAAAAAAAGCTCCCGATGGGAGCTTTTTTATTATGTAACTTTTAGTTTGATTACTTTGCTGCTGGAGCTGCTTCTGATTTTGTTTCTTCAGCTGGAGCTTGTGCTGGAGCTGTTGTATCAGAGTTAAGTGGAGCTGCAATTGGTGCTGCACTATCAAGAAGTGACTTAGACTCTTTACCTGATTGAATCTTCGCTAGAAGAATACAATTACCTAGGAAAAGAACTGTAAGAACAACTGTGATTTTACTTAGGATATTACCTTGTTGGCTACCTGTGAATACGGCTTCTGAAGCACCACCTAGAAGACCTGCTTCCGCACCTTTACCAAATTGTAGAAGAACTACGATGATTAGAAGTACTGAAACAACACCGTGAAAAATCATTAAACCAGTAACCATAATTTATTTCCTTTCAATATAAATAGATAAATTAACAACAATTTATATCAACACATCGAGGCCATGACAAGTATTGTCTATGACCTGATGAGTTATAAATATTGAAACTGATCGTTTATTTAGTTTGGACAACCTGTGAAGATCTGCTTTTCTAGATTAAAAAGATAGCAGTCGCGCTTCTTGTAAGCATTTCTAAAGAATTGAGGTGCTGCTTTTGCGACGGCCTTTCTAACTTTGTAGATCTCTGGCCAAGTAAGAGAAACGGGCATCTTTGTGTGAAGATAGATATTTCCATTATAAGGTTTTGCAACACGGTCCCAAGCTTCCTGAGTCGGCTTATCATCCTCGTCTCTGTTTAAGAACCAAAGGTTATCAAATTCACCTTTAAAGTCTTTAAAGAGCTGAGCGAAAGTTTCACCTTTGTAAGTGAACATATTATCAAACTGAGTGAGCTCCGCTGTTTCTGAAATATTGTATGAACCACTCATTAACTTTGTTTTTGAGAAATCATTCTCATCATAGTCAAAGATCATGTATTTATGGTGATTCAATGCCCAGTGGCGTGGAGATGGTGCGTGAGAATAGTACTTAATTCTTACTGGTGCGACCTTATTCTTATTTCCAGGAAGTTTCTTCCAATTATAAACAAAGTAAGGAGTCATCTCTTTTGATTTTGTGCTTGTTTTATATTCTTGATTGTCGGCAACAATCTTAACGTCGACACCTCTTTTAACTGCATCTAGAAGTGCATCAGCAACTTCTTTGATAACAAGGTGATTAACATTAACAAGAATATTCTTTTGCGATTCATTGATTAGCTTAATCATGGCATCTCGAACTAGCCATGTCTTTTGTCCATTTACTTTACGAGCAGTCATCTTGATATAGCGTCCCTGAAGGTAGCTCTTAGATGATGGCTTTAGGTTTGTGTATTTAAAGTTCATTGAACTTGAAACAAAGGAAGGATTCTCTTCTTCATTTGGATCATTCTTTAAACTTTCAAGATCAAGAGATGCTAGGTTTTCTTCTTGTGTTTCTGAAGTGTAGATATCTTTTCCCGAGTTCCATAGAAACTTGAACTCACGATTTAAAGTATTGATTGTTAGGCGACCTTCTTGTGAAGAGTCATTGTTGAAAATAAAATTCTCAGAGTAGCGAGATTTGGCACCACCTGAAAGATTGGCACTTGAGTTGAAGGCCCATTTATCATCTACAATGGAGAACTTCTCATGCATTTTTTTGTAAGCAAACTTTACACCACAACCAGCATCTTCGATTGCTGTTGCGTAATCATTAACTCGAGAGTTATTTCTAAGGTTAGGGTGGAGGACAACTTTTACGTCAACACCTGATAAGCATGCGACTTCTAAACTCTTTGCAACTTTTGAATCCGACCAGCTGTAGACAGTTAGCCAAACCTTTTCTTTTGAACCATCGATTGCTGAGTATATCTGATTAAATGCTTCCTCTCCTTGGTGCGGTGAGAAGAGCGCCCAAAAGCTTGCCCCAGCGAAGATATTACTTGCAATTAGTGTCGTAAATAGCAGTTTTTTCATTCAGTCTCCCTTCAGATTTGAGCATTGTGTATCCCACGCAATGCGAAATGAGAAGGTTGTAAGAAATTATTTCAATAAAAAAAATGGTCAGAAAGTGATATCAGCAACTTAAATGGATTATTACTTTGACCTTCGGCAATCCCTTATTTACCATTTTCATATGGGAAGACTTAAGAGACTTTGGCCATGGCTGGCCTGTGCTGCAACGGTATTTTCGATTTCTGGAAATAGCTTTGCAAGTAGTTTAAAAATTACAACATTTAACTTACGTTGGTATGGACTGGGAGGAGAGATCTCAGGACAAAGATCTGACGAGTATCGTGATCCTTTTATTACAGAGTTTCTAAGTACGAAGTATATCAATACTGATATTTTTCTCTTTCAAGAAGTCATCGACACAGAAAGATTAGGGCAATTAATGAATGGCCTTGGTCACCATTGTGTTTCATATCGTCATGAGCAATTCAATCACCAGCATCTTATGATCTGTTTAAAAAAGTCTCTAGATATCGTTCCTGAAAAAGGTGATGACGACTATACTTATCCACTTATGGAAAACCGTCCTTACTTAAGACCGGCCCTTTATGGACAAGTTATTGATCGTTATTCAAAGAAGCCATTAATTCACTTAGTCGGCCTCCACCTAAAGGCCGGGCCTAGCTCGATAGATGCGCGCCTTGAGCAAGTTAATAATTTAAATAAGAGAGTTCTCGAGTATCGCCAAAACAATCTTCCTGTTGTTATTGCAGGGGACTTAAATACATATCGTAATTCTCGTTATGAAGACAAGGAGTCTGACCTCGTTGTTCTAGGAGATGCCTTTAAGTCAATTGATGTGACGAGAAGAACTAGTGACTACGATTATACTTATCGTAATGGTGGCTCTGGAAATGTTTTTGATCACTTCTACGTATCTGATAAGACTGAAACAAAGTATGTCGAAATTTGGCGTGCTTGTGGTGGAAGTAGCCGCAATACAAAGAGATTAGAAAATCTCTCTTGGTATCAACGCTTTATTTCTGACCACTGTCCAGTCTCACTAAGAGTTGATATACAATAGTAAGCTTAATTGTTGGTAAATTTTAACATTTGAATTTAACTTTAATTAGGCCTTAGTGTTCATTTTTTTATGCTAATTTCTCAGGCATGAAAGCTTTAATTATTTTGTCACTCTCTGTCCTGACGTTTGTATCTGCGCATTTTACATATGCGCAAGATGTAAAACCAAATGTCGTATTACTAACATCTCTTGAAACACCTCGTATTTGGTACAAGCCTAAAGGCTGGAAGATTGATCCAAAACTTGAAAAAATCTTCAAGAAGCACTTTGATAAGTCTGGCTACAATATTGTCGTCAAACATAGTGTGGACTTTCACGAGCTACGTCGCCAGCTGCACAACCCAAATAATATTGCTGTGTTCTGGGCATCCCATGCGGCCGGTACAAGTCAGAATACAACAGGTTCAAATAATATGGGAGCTGTTTTAAGTATTAACGGAAAAGACGTAAAGGACCTTTTCAAGTCCGTGCATCCAAATATTCGCTACCTTGGGCTTGTTGGATGTGATGCTGAGGGAATCCTTAATGAGATCTCACGGGAAGGACACTATCGTTATAATCCAAACTTAATCACTCATTCATTCACAAAGAAAATTGATGCACGTAAGGGCCTTAAGAAATCTCTTAAAGCATCAGTAGGACAACTTGGTTATACAAAGAAGAGATTATTCTTCCTTAGGAAGAAGTCACTAATCTTTCGCCATGATTTCTATGGAAGAGAAGATCTCTTAAAAGTTAATAACTACTTTCATTGTGCAAAAGAGAATGGCTATCTTGTCAAAGGTGTTCGCACACTTACTCAGGACTCAATGGAAGTAGCAATTACTAATTCTCAGGGGATTCTAAAGATTCTTCCTGCAGCTAAAGCAGGGGATCGACAAGAGTTTCAATTCTACTTACCGTATCATCCAGAGTTTGCTCGTCGTGATATGAAGATCAATGTTGATAGTCTTATTTATTTTGGTGAAGAAAGAAAATATTTAGGTGAGTTTGAGTTTGAAACAGATTGGGGAACAGACTGGCGTGTCTTTGCTAAGCCCGACGGAACGGTCTTAGGAGTTACTAAAAATCTATACTTACCAAGGGGAAGTTTGCCATCAATTGATGATGTTCAGACTTACAAGGAATTAAGTTGTAACGATACTGAAGAAATGAAAGTTCACGTTTATTAATTAAGCGTGAAGACCCATGTAGCTGTCCGCTTGTAGGGCAGCACCACCAACAAGGCCTCCATCAATGTCTAGGCATGATAGGAGGTCTTCTACATTTGAAGGCTTAACAGATCCACCATAGAGAATCGAAGTTTTGTCTCCATCGATTTCTAAACTTTCATTGATGTATTTTCTAATGAAGGCATGAGTTTCTTGTGCTTGCTCAGGAGTGGCGGTTACACCAGTTCCAATGGCCCATACTGGCTCATAGGCAATGATGATTTTGTCACTCTTAATACCAGCAAGACCTAGGCGAAGTTGCTCTGAGAGTACTTCTTCGACCTTACCAGCTTCTCTTTGCTCAAGAGTTTCACCGATACAAAAAATTACTGTTAGGTCATTTGAAAGAGCGATTTTTGTTTTTGCATTTAGAGTTGCATCATCTTCATTGTAGATTGAGCGGCGCTCAGAGTGACCAATGATCACAAAGTGGGCACCGATGTCCTTTAGTGAAGCAGGAGAGATTTCTCCTGTAAAGGCTCCGCTATTTTCTGTTGCGCAGTTTTGGGCACCAATCTTAAAGTCGTCAGTATTTTGAAGACAAATAGGGATGTGGATTGCTTGTGGAGCAATCCATGCTTCGTGACGAAGTTTAGAGCTGTCGATAGCATCAAAGAAGGCGATAACGTCTTCTGTGTTCTGATTCATCTTCCAGTTTCCTACGATATACTTCGTTCTCTCAGTCATATTTACATCCCTTTTAATTGTTTAAGTTTTATTCAACACCAAATTTTAGAGCACTAATTCCTGGAAGGCTGCCTTTCTCGATAAACTCAAGAGAAGCACCACCACCAGTTGAAACGTGACTCATCTTGCTTGCAAGTCCTGATTTGTTTACGGCACTTACCGAGTCTCCACCACCAACAAGAGTGTAGGCATCTGACTCACTTAAAGCTTCAGCGATTGCAAAAGTACCCTTGGCATAATCTTCATTTTCAAAAATTCCCATTGGCCCATTCCAAAGAATCGTCTTTGCTTCACGAAGAAGTGAGCTATACTTTGCAATTGTTTGTTCTCCAATATCTAGTCCCATCTTTCCATCTGGAATACCAACTTTATCAACTGCCTCTGGCCTTCCACCAAATTCACTTGAAACAACGTGGTCAATTGGAAGAACAATTTTGTGTGCAGTACTTTGAGAGAAGATTTTCTTTGCTAGACTTACGTCTTCATCAGAGCAAAGAGAAGTTCCAACTTCATTTCCTTTTGCTTTTAGGAAAGGGTAGGCCATAGCACCACCGATTAAAAGACTTGATACACTTGAAAGTAATCTTTCAATGATCTTGATTTTATCACTTACTTTTGCACCACCAACTACTGCAACAAATGGAGTTTCAGGTCTTTGCGTAATTTTCGAAAGAGCTGCGATTTCTTTTTTCATAAGAAGGCCAGCGTAAGCATGGTTCTTAAAGAATGCGTTGATTTCATAAGTTGAAGCGTGTTTTCTGTGAGCAGCACCGAATGCATCGTTTACATAGATATCTGCGTATTCAGAAAGTTTACGGGCAAACTCGCGATCATTTTGTGTTTCTTCTTTGTGAAAACGAAGGTTTTCAAGAAGAATGATCTTGTTAGAGTTTAATGTTAAAAGAGTTTTAATTCCTCGATCAAGACATGATTCAGTTAGCGTAACTTCTTCACCAAGTTTATCTGCAAGATATGTTGCAACTGGCTCAAGAGAGAAGTCTGGATTCACTTGTCCTTTTGGGCGACCAAGGTGAGACATCATAATTAGCTTAGATGCACCTTTGTCTAGAATTAGCTTGATCGTTTCAAGAGCATTATCAATTCTTGTTGTATCAGTAATCTCTTTAGTTTCTTTATCTAGAGGTACATTGAAATCAAAACGAACAAGAACTTTCTTGTCTTTGATTTGTGAATCATCAATGCTGTCAATAAATTGTAATGCCATAGTTTTTCCTAATTTACTTTTTAAGTATTAAAGTTGGCTACCGATGAAGCCTGCAAGATCAATTACTCTGTTAGAGAAACCAGCTTCGTTATCATACCAAGTAACAACTTTCACACTCTTCTTATCAATTACTTTTGTCAGAGGAGCGTCTACACATGAAGACTCTCTCATGCCCATAAAATCAACAGAAACTAGTGGTTCATCTTCAAATCCAAGGATACCTTTCATTGAAGTTTCACTTGCTTCTTTAAGAGCTGCGTTTACTTCTTCTTCAGTTACTTCTGTTTCAAGATTAACTGTAAGGTCAACTAGAGAAACGTTCGGAGTTGGAACGCGAATTGCGAAACCATCAAGCTTTCCTTTTAGTTCAGGAATAACAAGACCAACCGCTTTAGCTGCACCAGTTGTTGTTGGGATCATTGAAACCGCTGCTGCACGAGCACGACGAAGGTCAGAGTGTGAAGCATCTAGGATATTTTGATCACCTGTATAAGAGTGAACAGTTGTCATGTGACCATTTGTAATTCCAAACTTATCGTGAAGGACTTTAGCAACTGGAGATAGACAGTTAGTTGTACAAGATGCATTTGAAACAACTGTGTGTTTTTCAGCATCATAAGTATTCTCATTGATACCCATAACGATTGTGTTATCAACGTCTTTACCTGGACAACAAAGGATAACTTTTTTAACTGTTCCAGTTACGTGCTTCATGAGAGATTTTTGGTCTTTAAAAACACCTGTTGCATCAATTACGATATCAACTTTATCTTGTGTCCAAGGAATTTCACTTGGATCTCTATACTTATGAAAAGAAATCTCTTTTCCGTTAACATGCATTTTGTGTGATTCATCGACACTTACTTCACCGTTGAAACGTCCAAATACTGAATCGTATTTAATTAGGTGAACGTAGTCATTGATATCTCCTGGTGAGTTAACTGCAACGACTTCTAAGTTTTCAATATTGCGGTTAAAGATTTCTCTAAGAACTGTACGACCAATACGGCCCATACCATTAATACCAACGCGGATCTTTCCAGACATACCTGACTCCTGTGCTTAATTATTAAAAAAAATACCCCTGTAATATGCCACAAACGAGAGAGATTGCCTACCTAAAGCACATATTTCTAAGAGGATGCGACGTTTTTGCTCACTGCCCAAAAAATAGCTGAACAAGCTATAATTTTACTAATGCAGACAAGTTCAAAAATGCCATCAAATATCATTCACTATAAATCCAAAGCGGATTACGAGAATGGAATCAAGAGTGAAGCCTCTGTGCCTGAAAAGCTTGTTAAGGATGCAACTAAAGTTGTGGAGAAAACTGCCAAGGTTGCCGAAGCTGCTGCCAAGACATCAATATCAACAGATGCTCTTGCTATTGCTCAAGCCGGAAAGAAACTTGCCGTGGATGCCGTGACAACAATTGCTAAGTCAGCTGTTAATGCACCAGAGGAGAGTAGTGAAGTTAAGAAGATTCAGCCGGTAAAGGAATTACTACCAATTAATAAGCCTGCAATTTTCTTTTTAGAAGGACTTCATCTTTCAACTCTTAGCTCTAAAGGTGGCCTTGAAGATATCGCTAAATCTTTTAGCGATGGAGAGTTTGTAAGTTGGAATGATGAAGATAAGGTTTTTGAGGATGTTCTTAGGCGACCTAAGGATCAACCAATTATCCTAGTTGGTCACTCCCTTGGAGGTGATGCGGTCGTGAACTTGGCCAATCGACTCAACAGTGCAGAGGCCGGTTTTAGAGAGGTGAATCTTCTTGTGACTCTCGATTCGGTAGGCTTTGATAATGATATCATTCCGAAGAATGTAAAAAAGAATCTCAATTTTATGCTGGATCGTTCTTTTATTTTCAATGATGGGCCTAATGTTGCTCGTGATTTTAAGACAACAGATGTGATCAATATTTTAAGGCCAGAGGGTCACACGAAGATAGATGAAGCAGCCGATGTGCATCGCGAAATTTTTCAAGAAATTACCCAGGTTTTAGATCAGAACTACTTGGCCAAGAGAAAGCAACAACTTGCGGGCCTCTATCGCGCTTTCTATGAGATGAATCAGCAAAATAACTCGTAATCCTTTCTAGTCTTTATCAACTCATTATGCTATGAAGTGTCATGCTAAAATATGTTATGATCCTTTGCATTGTTTTCTCTAGCTCTTGCTTTGCAATTGTTGGGGGAGAAGCTGTGAGTAAAGGTGAATATCAGAGTGTCGTGGCCCTTGTTAGGCTTGGGCGTCCCTTTTGCACAGGGGTTGCCCTAACTCCAATGCATATTCTTACTGCAGCTCATTGTCTTGAGAATAAAAATTTCAAATCAATTCGCGTCTATATTGGTGAAGGCAAGTCTATGACGGCGTCAACAAGAGAGAATCTTGATGCCCAATATAGCGTCACTGGAATAGAGCTACACCCGAGCTTAAAGTTTAAATACCCAAATGGGCCGCTGGCCGATCTAGCAAGTTTGAAAACAGTTGATCTTGCTGTTCTAACAGTCGATTTACCTTTGAGGATTAAAAAGTTTTACTCTCTTCTTACTGACCCAAGAGAAGTATTGGCCAAGATTATTCCAGGTGGAGTGACAACTGCTGTTGGATTTGGATACACAGGCGAAATCGGTTTCATGCCAATGGACTCAGCTCATGCCAATATTATTTATGGGCAAAAGAGGGTTGCCGATATCCCAATCTTTGAAGCATTTTTCAATGAAGTCGATATGAGAAATAAGCAAACAGATACTTGCTATATCGATAGTGGTGGACCTGTTTTTGTAGATGTTAATGGAGAAAAGAAAATTGCGGCCGTTGTTTCTGCTTCTTTTGGTTTTTGTGCTGAAGGAAAGTATGCCACTTTATATTCTCTGGCCTATCACTCTGCTTGTTGGCTTAAGAAGGTAACAGGAATCTCTGATGAGTTTACTGACTTCCACTGTGGGCGAAATATTAAAATTGCGCAAGAATGCTTTGGTATCAAAAACGAAAAAGACCTCTTAAGTTGTGCCGATAAATACTCAGACGAAATCCTTCGTAGCTATCCTTAGTCATTTAAATCAATGACTTACAATCGAGTGTTATTTTATTAACCATTTATAAAGAAATATGTGAATTAAGTCACCTTAACTGCGTGTTATAATTGCGCGATGGAAACGATAAAGAAGCTTTATGAGCATAAGAAGAAGGTATGTCACGATACAGAAATAAAACCTGAGATGATTGAGGATTTTGTCGAAGAGGCCCTCAATATAATTTTACCAGGTTCTGTCAGGATGCAATTTTTAAATTATGAAGACTTCGAGTTGTATTTCAATCGTCACCTTAATAGTACAGATCAAATTTTAAATCACTTAAAGCTTGATAGTGAAGTTAGGCTCAAGCTTATCGAAAATTACAGTTTGGAATTACTTACGCTTGCAAAAAAGATTGAAGTTGATGCGACAGCACTAATGGAAGGAGACCCTGCTGCAAAAAATATCTGTGAAGTTGTTCTATGCTATCCCGGGCTCTTTGCCATTGCCTCTTATCGATTGGCCCATTTCTTCTACGGGAAATCTTTAACAATCTTTCCTCGTATGATTGCAGAATACGCCCATAATAAGACAGGAATCGATATTCACCCAGGAGCTAAGATTGGGGAATCATTCTTTATTGATCATGGAACAGGGGTTGTTATTGGAGAGACTGCTATAATCGGTAATCGGGTAAAGATTTATCAAGGGGTAACCTTAGGAGCTTTATCCGTCAGTAAGGAATTAGAGAATACGAAGCGCCATCCTACAATTGAGGATGATTGCGTGATCTATGCACACGCAACAATTCTTGGAGGAAAGACTGTAATAGGTGAAGGCTCAACGATTGGTGGGAATGTCTGGCTAACACAAAGTGTGAAGAAAAAATCAATTGTTTATCATAAAAGCGAAGTTCACTTAGATGTGAAGGATCGACAATTTAGTACCGAGGAGCTTACATATGAAATTTAATAATATTTTGGACACCGTTGGAAATACACCTCTCGTTAAAATTAATCGTCTCTTTCCCGAGGCCAATAAGAAAAATATTACAATCTATGCAAAGCTTGAACGTGCAAATCCAGGTGGATCAATCAAAGATCGAATTGCGAAGAGAATGATTGAAGATGCGCAAAAGAAGGGGCTTGTGAAAGATGGAACAGTTATCGTTGAGCCTACTTCTGGAAATACTGGAGTCGGATTGGCCATGGCCTGTGCAGTTCTAGGTTATCGACTAATCATTACGATGCCTGAGAGTATGAGCTTAGAAAGAAGACGTTTAATGGCCTTATTTGGAGCTGAGTTAGTACTCACTCCCAAAGAAAAGGGAATGAAGGGAGCAATAGAGAAGGCCCAAGAGATTTGTGATCAAGAGTCTAACTCGTGGATGCCAATGCAATTTGATAACCCATCAAATGTTGATGTTCATCGAGATACAACGGCAAAAGAAATTTTAGAAGATATTGATGGTAGCATTGATTATCTTATTACTGGTGTTGGAACAGGTGGCCATATAACTGGAGTTTCAGAGGTCTTAAAAGAGAAATTTAGCTCTTTAAAAGTTATTGCGGTAGAGCCTAGTGATTCACCTGTTCTATCGGGTGGTGATCCTGGTCCTCATCCTATTCAAGGAATAGGAGCAGGATTTGTTCCTAGTGTTCTTAAGCGTGAGCTACTGGATGAAGTGGTCACAATAACAAAAGATGAAGCTTTTGAGTTTACTAGAAGTACAGCTCGCTTAGAAGGAATTCTTTTGGGAATTTCAAGTGGAGCATCTCTCGCGGCAGTCGCTAAGAAAATAAGCGAGATGCCTGAAGGCTCAACTGTGCTAACTTTTTGCTACGACACAGGTGAGCGCTATCTATCAACTGAGGGATTATTTTAATTTAAAGAATAGATTTTCGGCGTTGCTATTGGCAACGTCGATTAATTTTTGGGCATCTATTTCTTTATGAGTTGCAATGAAGTCTGCAACACATGGAAGATAGAATGGGGCATTTTCACGTCCTCTAAAAGGTACTGGAGTAAGATAAGGAGAGTCTGTTTCAAGAAGCATTTGCTCAATAGGAACGATATCTAAAACATCGCGAACATTACTAGCATTTTTGAAAGTCACAATTCCATTAAATCCAATGTGAAACCCTTCACTTAAACAAAACTCAGCAAGCTCGATACCTGAAGTAAAAGAATGGATCACTCCTTTTCTTTTAAGTGTTGTTGAGAAGTTCTTTAAGATGGCCTTTGTGTCTTCATCCGCTTCACGTGTGTGAATAACAACAGGAAGGTCACTATCACATGCAATTTGTAATTGTTTTTCAAAAGCTTCTTTTTGGATATTTGGGTCTGAGAACTCGTAGTAGTAATCAAGTCCAATCTCGCCAACAGCAACAATTTTAGGATTTGCTAAACTATCTTCTATTTCTTGATAAGTTTCTTCTGTAATATGCTTGGCCTCATGAGGGTGAATCCCTTGAGTACCGTAGACAATTTCATTGGCCGTTAACTCTCTCACTTTTTTTAGATTTTCAGGAGAGACCGCAATTGTCACAACTTTATTAACACCATATTCTTGGCATTTTTCTAGTGTATCAATTAATTTTTGGCCTTTGAGGTAGTCGAGATGACAGTGGGTCTCGATCGGACCCACTGTATATTTAGGAATAATTCTTTCTTTTTTTTTACTCATTAGTTTTTAGCTTTATTCTCTTTTAATAGGTGATCCATAATTGCAGTATAGTCACTTAATGGCCTTACACCTTCAATTTTTACACCATTAATTAGCTGAGTTGGTGTCGATTGTACATTAAAAGAATTGGCCTGAGCGATCATATCCACAACGGCCTGCTTTGTTTCAGGCTTTGCCATACATTCAGTTACTCCAAACTCTTTTGCTTTGTTGCTAATCCACTCAGCAGTTAGGTTTGATTGATTTTCAAAAATAGCATCGTGAACAGATTTGAATTTTTGAGGCCCAACACAACTTGCAAGGTATGCCGCTTCACATGCTAGCTGGTGAAGAGGTCCACTCATTCCAGCATTACAATTGTGATCAAGTGGATAGAAGAAGTACTGAATATTAATCTTTCCTTCGTATTTCTTTTCAATTGTAGGAAGTACTAAGTTAAGAGCATTACACGCTGGACATTGAAAGTCTGAAAAGACTGACATTTGAATTGGCGCATCTTTAAAATCTTCTGAAGAAGAAGCTAGACGGTAAGGAGAAGCTTTCGCCGGAGTTCCTAAGTTATTTAGATTCTTAAACATTGCAACGATTTGTGCATTTCTTGCAGTCGAATTTTCAACTTTTGAATTTGTAAAACCATAAGCGACAGAACCACTGATAACCATAGAGATTGCAGCTGTTGCAAAGAATTTTGCATCAAAATCACGATCCGCTTTGTATTGAAACATCATGGCCAGTCCAATCCAAGAAGCTACATAGTAAAGTGTACAGAATGGACATAGAGTTCCAAGCATTACTAAAGAGTAGATAAATAGGACAAGACATCCAATACCATTTAATAGAAGTAGAAGAAATAAACTTCCTTCGGCTCTTTTGCTATCAACCATATAAAAAAGCATAACCATGGCACCCATAACAATTCCAAAGACGGAAATTGGAACACCTGCGATATTTGATAGAGGTGAAAGAGTTGCTGCATCACATGTTAAGAATGAGTTGATATTACATGCAGAAGCAGAACCAAAACCTACAGGAAATTTAACTTGGTAGTAGTGGTTAGTTAGATAAATTGAGAGAATAAACATCGCAAGACCTGCGACAAAAAATAAAACTCTCTTGTTAAAACTTAGGCGATTTAAAAAACTATCAGTCATATTTTAATTCCTTTTTAAAATATTATAATTTCTCTTAGTTGTTTGATTTCTTCTAAAGCTATTATAATTGAGATTTTCAAATGTGCATATATTGGTAGATATGACATGTGCATTTGGAAATTTTTTTGCAATTTGTGCCCTTAATTCCATCTCTAAGTTGAACGTTAACTTGCCTTCTATCACGGCAAATGCTTGGGAGTTAGGAAAAATTTGTTTAAATTCTTCGCTAACCTCATAATTTAGAGCACTTATGTGTGGACCAATAAGGATAATTTCAGGTTCAATTTCTTTAATTTCGTCGTTTAAGATAATTTGTTCAGCTAGGCCGCGCCAACCGGCATGAATATTAGCAACTCCCGATTTACCAATAACTACTATGGGTAAGCAATCAGCGGTCTTAATTGCTAGTGGACGCTCAAGTTTGAGACCAGATATTATGGCATCAGCTTCATTATTGTTAGAAGCAGGGGTGCCGACCACAATAGAGGAGTGAATTTGCTTTACTTCATCAAAATCAAAATCAGGTCGGTCATCATATACTTCGAAGAGATAATCTGAAATTTTCTTCTGATAAAGTAGTTTAGCCAAGTCTACTCCGCTTCCGACTCAAGAAAGTCGAGGACTTCTTGAAAGATTGGTGGAGGTGGTTCTTCAAAAAATAATTTCTCTTTTGTCATCGGGTGAGTGAAGCCAAGAATTTTTGCATGTAAAAAAGGATGCTCGTAATCTTTAATAATGGCCTTAAGGCGATTATCAACTCGTAAGAGGTCATTCTTAGGCACGCCATAAAGAGGGTCCATAAGAATGGGAGCATTGAGAAGCTGACTTAGATGAACACGAATTTGATGTGTGCGTCCTGTTTCAAGCTTAAGCTCAACATGGCTTAGATTTTGGTAATATTTTAGTACTTTATAATTAGTGATTGAATTTTTACCTGTGCGAACATTAACGGCCATTTTTAAGCGATTATTTGGGTGGCGGCCGATAGTAGACTCTAGTCTTCCTTCCGGAGCAAGCTTAGTGCTTACACTGATACATTCATAGTAACGATCAATATCGTGGGCCTGAAAGAGTTTTACAAGTTCTTCGTGGCACTTTTGATTCTTCGCCACAACCATTACACCACTTGTTCCCTTATCAAGACGGTGAACAATTCCTGGACGCTTTTCATCACCAACTCCTTGAATGTCTTTACAGTGATGAAGGATTGCGTTGACAAGAGTTCCTGTGTAATTTCCCGGTGCTGGGTGAGTCACCATTCCAACAGGTTTTACGACAATAGCAAGGTGCTCGTCTTCAAATAAAATTTTAAGTGGAATGTCTTCTGCTTTGGCAGTGGATTCTCTTGGGGGAGGTATATCAATCAGAACTTCCGTGCCTACTGCAGGCATTTTCTTTAGTTCAATTTTTACATTAGAAGTAATGGAGCCTTTTTTAAAAAGCTCCTTTAAGAAACTTCGTGATTGCTCAAGTTTACTAGCGAGGACTTGATCGAGTCGAGTAAACTCATCATGGTCTTCTTGGGTGATCTTAATAATAAACTTAGAATTTTGATCACTCATGACAACTTAATTGCCTTCCTTTAAAGCCTTAACTCTTTGAAGGTATGAGTTAGCAACTAGATCAGGGTTTAACTTTAAGACTTTTGCATATTGGTAGACGAATCCTCTAACGTAAACGATAGCAGGCATCTTATCGACTTCTTCATTTTCAATATATTGTAAAAATGTTTTTGAAATCTTTGTCATATCAGACATACGACTAACATCAACTTTTTTGTACTCGCGAACTTTCTTAAGGAATTCACCAGTATATTCACTACATTGCTCAATTTCTTTTTCAAACTCAGCGTTCTGTTCATACTCTAGGCCGTAGCGTTTCTTGGCCACAAGACGATTCATCTGGTTAGTCACTTTAATCGTATTTTCATCTTCAGGCTTTGTTGTTGTTGGAATGTAGTTTGTGTCATCTTCGATAACAATTCCACGTGCTTGATTGTACTTTTTTCTCTTCGTTGGATTGCTTAGAATATTATAAGCTTCCTCAATAAGCTCAAGTACTTTATGTGCCTCTTCTTCTGATAGGAGAGAGTAAATGGCCAGACTATCACCACTGTATGCAGTTCTTGCTGCTGTATATGCTTTTTGAATCTCATCGGCCGAAGCATTAGGTGCAACTTCTAAAACCTCATAATAGTTCTTATCTTTACTCATTTATTCCTCATTAAATTAATTAAATAATTTTCTTCGTTAGATTTAAAATACGATTGATGACGTGCTCGAAATTCTTTACAAGTGCTGAATTCGGGAACTCTAGGATTAGAGGCCTCTTTTTCTTTACACTTTGCCAAACCGTTGCATCGTATTCAAGAAATCCAACGTAATCTAAGTTGATACCAAAGTACTTCTTAGAAATGATTCTCATAGCAAAACCAATATCAATGTCGGCTTGGGTTCTTGCCTGATTGATAACTAATTTTGGAGTAATGGCCTCGATTTCTCTCTTAAGCTTTAAACCTTGCGCCTCATTGATTTGCATGGCCTTTTCTATAATCTCAGATGGAGTACGATTTTCACCTACTTTTCCATTTAGAACTTTATCAATTAGTGGCCCTAGCTCTAAGAAGTCATCAACCGATTGAAGTTTGCGGTGGTAAATTGACTTGATAAAACGATAAGTATTCTCAATTGAGGTTGGCTCTGGAAGAGTTACTAGAATACCTTGATCTGCTCCTAAGAAGAAATCTAAAGTATTATTAGTTGTTCCCGCTCCGAGGTCGAGAAGAATATAATCGGCATCTAATTCACGAAGATCATTCAAAACCTTTGATTTATGAGCGGCCTTAAGATTGGCCATCCCTAAATTATCCTGTGCTCCGCTGATTAGACTTAAATTCTTAAGTGGAGTAGGAGTAATTAGATCTGAAAGTTTTGTATTTGGTTTAGTGAAGTAGTCACTTAAAGTTTTAGATGGAACACTTACCCCAAGGCATGTGTGAAGGTTTGCACCTCCGAGGTCCATATCAATGGCAATAACCTTCATTCCCATTAGGGCAAGGCATATCGATAAGTTTGACGTAACCAGACTTTTTCCTACGCCACCTTTTCCGCCACCAATGGCCCAGATTTTCTTGCCATTATTTGATGCACCTAGATATTGGCCAGCATCTGCTAAATGTGAATTTGTACTATTATTCAAAATACGTCCTTGTATTACTTGCTTAACTTTCCATCATTATAGCCAAAATTAAAAAGCCTCGAAAAGGTCTTTATTTTATTTTTCTAAAATTATATATTGTTGTAATGGAAAGTATTTATAGATTCCCAAGTAAGTTTGAACCACACTTATTAAGAAAGTTAGTTCATATTTTTGCTGGATTGGGGATTGCCTCAATTTATCTTCTGTCTAATCTTGATTCTCATAAGTTTTCAATAATAGTTCTTGGAGCGAGTGCTTTATTTACACTGGTTGAAATTCTTCGCCTGAAATTTGATGGAATTAATCAAGTATTTATAAACTCTTGTCGTGGTGTTCTAAGGGATACTGAGATTAATAGCTTTACGGGCACACCTTTTTTTCTTCTAGGTATTGGACTTTCTTTCTTTCTCTTTGATGAACAAATTGCACTTTTAGCAACAATCATTCTTTCATTAGCAGACCCTGCATCTTCATTTATTGGCATTCGTTATGGCAAAAGAAAAGTAATGCAAGACCGAACTTTTGAGGGATCGTATGCTTGTTTTCTGACGACATTTTTAATTGTAGCAATTTATGGACTTATGTATTTTCCATTGAGCTTGAAAATTATTATCTTTGCTTTCTTTACCGCTATTGCAACGGCATTTATTGAATTATTGTCGACACGAGTTGATGATAACTTCACGCTTTCATTCTTTAGTGCTTGTGCCATGGCCTTAATAAATATTTTAGTTGCCCTTGTTTAATTGGCCTGTTTAAGCTGAAGATTTTCACTAACAAATTCTTCAAAGGCCTGTGCCACGATAGGGTCTTCATGAAAGATGTGTTCATCAGTAATTAGAGAATTTAAAATTTTAATTTTATCATTGATATTATCTTGCTCTAAGAGAAGCTGTCTTATTTGACGACTCTTGATAATAAAAGTAGCAACATAATTGATGATTTGATCTGGCTTATTTAGAGTTTCAATAAAGTAGTCACGGTCTTGATCATTTGGAATATTAATATCAAGCCAATTATAGAGAATACTTTCAAGGCGATAGAATTCATCAATATTACTCATGACACATTCATCATCTTTTAAAATCGTTACGTTGTACATCGGGTAGGGATTAGATTGGGTTGGGTAATTAACTTGGCATTTGCCTATACAGCGCACCAATACCTTTAGGGTATTACCGTCTACTCTTTCAATCATAAGAGGTTGTCCAATACCAAAGACTTCACATGGGTATGCGAAGTAGGTTTCAAAATCTTTTTCCATGGCCAGAGAAATTCCAATGGGGTTTCCTGCGCAAGTGGCCTCTTCAAATATGTCTTGAAAAATATCATCGACAACATAAAGAGGGAGAGATGTTCCCGGAAAAAAGACAATGTTGGGAAGAGTGATTACTGGAATTTCGATACGTTCTGGGAAGTTTAAAGTCATGCTTTATCATAGCTTTTATAGGCATTTGAAGCATATTAAACCTTATTAAAAATGGTAAATCTTCTTTGCTCATGCTGGAAAGTAAGATAGCATAGCACTATGATTTTAAAGCAAATTCCACATTTAGTTACCACTGTTTGGGGTGGCGAAAAGTTAAAAAAATATAAAGACCCTGAGGGTTCGTTTGATGGCCCATTAGGTGAAACATGGGAAGTTTCAACTTTAGAAAATGGCCTTTCTCTTTGTGAAAATGGCCAAAGCCTTGAAGAAGTTCTAGAAGGCAAGATCCTTACTTATCTAATTAAATTTATCGACACAAGTAAGAACTTATCGATACAGGTTCACCCAGATAATGAATACGCTCATATCCATGAAGATGCTCTCGGAAAAGATGAGTGTTGGTATATTCTAGATGCTGAAGATGATGCTGGAATTTACCTTGGCCTAAAAGAAGGGATCACTAAAGAAAGATTACAAAAGGCCATTGAAAGTGGTGAAAACGTTAATGAGCTTCTGAATTTCATTAATGTTCAAAAGGGTGACTTTTTCAATATTCCGGCCGGCTCAATTCATGCTATTGGTAAGGGAGTTACACTTGTAGAAGTTCAACAAAACTCTGGTGTTACCTATCGCGTTTGGGACTGGAATCGTATGGGCCTTGATGGAAAGCCTCGTGAGCTCCATGTAAAGAAGGCCATGGATGTAATTAACTTTAAACCAAGTGCTAATGAGTTAGAGCATTTTCAATATAAGAACCTTGATAGAAGTGGCCTGTTAACAAGTAATAACTACTTCAATACAAGAGTGAAAGTACTTGGAGCAGGAGACGAAAGTGTCCTTTCTCTAAATGGAATTAGCTCGATTGTTGTTTTAGAAGGAACTTGTGAAATTGATGATACTGAAATTAATGAGTATGAGTCGGCAGTGGTAAAGGATATTGAGTCCGCTATCTTGAAGGCAACAACGGACTCGAAGGTTTTAGTCGTTAAACAAGTTTAGATAATATTACAACTTAGTGGGTATGTTACTTCGTGCCCATTCTTAGTTCGAATAGAAATATAAGTATTCATTTCATTTGAATTCGTCACATCATCAAAGTGAATTTGATATTTTTGTCCAGCAAGTTGGTAGTGCTTTGTTACTGAGTTTCCAACTTTATGTGTGCGTCCAATTAGGGCCTGGGCCGGTGTACGACCTTCTACTTGAATCTGATTTCCTTTTAAATTGAATTCAATATTCTTACGCATTGTAGAGCATTTAAAATTAACAGAAGCCTGAGCTGATAGTGTGAATGCTAGTGAAAATGCAATTAAGCTAAGTAGTTTCATATTCCCTCCAAGATTTAGACACTGTCTTAGATGCAGGAATAATGCCAAATGTTTGATCGTAATATCAATATGTTATGGTGGACTAGAAGGTAAAATGATTTTGCAATTGTCTAAGTTTTATTCAAAATCTTTTAGGTAGTACTCTGCTAGATCCTCATCTGAAACTTCTTCTTTTAAATCCTGCTTTCTGAGCTCAAGAGGAATACTACTAGAATCATCGTCATCTTTCTCATTGAATCCAAATGGGCAATGAAGGCAGCCGCTCTCACAGCAGTAACCACGACGTAAATGGAATTCTTTTGTAAAAACAGTATTACCGTCTTCGTTAATGTAGAAATCTTTTTTGGAATCGTCGTGAGAGTTAGTCATAGGCTCTAAATAAGTAAGGCCCCTAATTCAGGGGGCCTAAAGTGTGTGTGGTGTTTTGCAAAACGGTCACTCTTATATCTAATAAAATTTATTACATCAAGGAAATTTTCAAATAGATTCAGGATAATGCAACACGCATACAGATTGCGTATTGTAAGTAGCTAAAAATTAAAATACAATAAAATCTAGACTAAATTTATTAATGGTAACAAATGGAGCTGTCCTGTGACTAAACCTTGGCTTAAGCACTACCAAAATGGTGTTGCTGAAGAAATTAATCCTGAATTATATCCTTCAATTCCAGCATTATTAGATGAAAGCTTTGCAAAATTTGCAGATAAGCCATCTTTCCACTGTATGGGAAAGACTCTAACTTATAAAGAAATCGATCATTTATCTAAGAAGTTTGCTTCTTATCTTCAAAATGATCTTGGGCTTAAAAAAGGTGACCGTGTCGCTATTATGATGCCTAATATTCTTCAATACCCAGTTGCTCTTTTTGGAATCCTTCGTGCTGGTATGGTTTGTGTAAACGTAAACCCACTTTATACAGCAAGAGAGCTTGAGCATCAATTAACTGATTCACAATCTAAAGTTATTATTATTTTTGAAAACTCTGCTTCTGTTCTTGCTGAAGTTGTAAAGAACACACCAATTGAGCATGTTCTAGTAACTCAAATTGGTGATATGCTTAAGTTTCCAAAGTCACTACTTGTAAACTTTGTTATTAAGCACGTTAAGAAGATGGTACCAAATTGGGATCTTCCTGGAGCAAAATCATTCCTTGAGGCCCTTGATAAAGGTGATGAGTCTAAATTTAAGAAACCTGAAATTAATAGTTCTGATCTAGCATTTCTTCAGTATACAGGTGGAACAACTGGTGTCTCTAAGGGCGCAGAGCTTATTCACAGAAATATTGTTGCCAACTTATTACAAGCAGGTGAATGGGTTTCTCCAGTTGTTAAAGAAGGTGAAGAGATTATTATCACTCCTCTTCCGTTGTATCATATCTTCTCGCTAACAGCGAACTGCTTTACGTTCTCTAAAATTGGAGCGCTAAATGTTCTAATTACTAACCCAAGAGATATTCCTGGATTCATTAAAGAACTTAAGAAGTGGGACTTTACAGCTCTTACAGGTGTAAACACTCTCTTTAATGGACTTTTAAATAATGAAGATTTTAAAACAGTAGACTTCTCTCATCTAAAACTAACTCTTGGTGGTGGGATGGCCGTTCAACGTGCCGTTGCTGAAAGATGGAAGGAAGTAACAAAAACACCATTAATTGAAGCCTATGGTTTAACTGAAACATCTCCTGCCGCTTGTATCAATCCACTAGATCTTAAAGACTACAACGGAATGATTGGTCTTCCAGTTTCTTCAACTGAAGTTTGTATAAAAGATGATGATGGTAATACGCTAAATGCAGGTGAAGTTGGTGAGATCTGTATTAAAGGTCCACAGGTCATGAAAGGTTACTGGGGACGCCCTGAAGAAACTGCAAAAGTTATGACTGATGACGGATTCTTCAAGTCTGGTGATATCGGTGTTATGGATGAAGATGGTTTCTTTAAGATTGTTGACCGTAAAAAGGATATGATCCTTGTTTCAGGATTCAATGTTTATCCAAATGAAATCGAAGAGATTATTGTAACTCACCCTAAAGTTTTTGAGTGTGCTGCAGTTGGTGTACCACATGAGAAGTCAGGTGAAATTGTAAAACTCTTTGTCGTTAAAAATGACCAATCATTAACTGAAGAAGAGTTGATGGCTTTCTGTAAAGAAAACCTAACTGGTTATAAGAGGCCAAAGATTATTGAATTTAGAACTGAGCTTCCTAAGTCTAATGTTGGGAAGATTCTAAGAAAAGATCTAAGAGGACAATAGTCCTAAAATAATAAAGGGAGCTAATAAGCTCCCTTTTCTATAATCGTAAACTTTTTAATTGTTTAATCGTATCTAAATTATAAAGATTAATTCTCAACGTCGAATATGCAGCATCTTTCACAACAGCATCCACGAACTCAGGCTTCGTTGCCCCTGTTAAGGCATCCGTCATTTCAGTTGGATGTTTGACCTTTTTGAAAACTTCTGGATTAAGTCCGATTAATAGGTGAAGGCGGTTGATATCATCATCAGTCATTGGCCTGTGAAACTTCTTCGTTAATCCACTCTTAGACTTTAGTTTTAGAAATTCATATTTTGTATTGTAAAAGAGTGTGAAGATCACAGGCAGGCAGGCACTATTACAACCGGTCGTCGTATTCACTTCGCGGATAAAGCCCAGCTTCTTTCCATTTTCATCATAGGCAATTTGAATGGCCGTATTAATTGGGTTGTCACTGATTGAATCAACAACCGTAACTTTCTTAAATTTTGAAGCCTTAGGAAAGACTGATTGGTAGAAATTAACTTCATTCGCAAAAGAAAAGGAGAATGATAAAAATAAAAGAAAAAATATCTTAAACATAGACATCCCCAATAAAATTCACATTACTAGCGTTAGCTTTTTAAATTCTATGACTTTTGCATAGAAAGTGCAATTGGCCATCAACAAATGAGGTCATTACATTAGACACTGTGTTCACTATTTAGACAGTATGTAAAACTGTAACTATTTGTAATTATAGTGTTTTTACTCGCTCTATTTGGCACTGATTTTGCTTTATATAGGGGTATGAAACTTAAAAAGCTAATCTCATTCATTATTATTTCTCTATGTTCATTCCAAATGGCGTTTGCTCAGACGATCGAAAATTCAAGGTCTGTGGCAAGTGTTTATGATCTTTCTGAAATCCTAATAGAACTAAAAGAAATCAAGAAGAATCTTCGTGGTAGTGTTTCAAGCGATCTGTCTGAAGAAGAAATGGCACAAATTGCACAAGGATTTCAAACTCAAAGCGCTCAAGAGTCAGTAGGTGAAGCTGAGTTTCAAACTGAATTCATTACTTTTCTTGATTCAATTAAGAAGAACTCATGTGGTGTTAAAGATTATCAAGAAGAGCAAAAGCAAGCAGAAGCAAAGAAAGTTACAAGAGGAGATAATCTATTCTCTAGTATCGCTGCAGTTATTGCTGAAGTTGAAGTTGATGAAAAACTTAATCGTACTCAAAATAGAAAAATCGATACTTATTCGGCCCAAGCTCTTAAGTACTTTTCAAGAGCAAAGTCACTAAAGACTAAGATTGAAGATATTATCAATAATACTAATGAAGCGTATGCAGATAAAGAAGAGCTTCTTCTGACTTACAATGATTCTATTATTAAGGGCCTATACGACATTAAGGTTATCCTTTCTCCATTTAGAAATATGTCTGCTGTTAATATGGATGAGATTCTTCCAAAGCTTACGACAGAATTTATTGAAGAGGATACTGAGCTTTATAATTTTCTTATTCACGGTGAAATGAAAGATAAAATCTTTTTTACTGTAAATATTGATGGAAGTGATGTTGAGTTAAAACTTAATACGTTTCTAAATTCTAAAAGAGATGTTGTTACAATTAATGAGTCACCAAGTGCAAAGAACTACCTACGTGCTCTTAGAATCCTTACAATTCAAATGATGGCAACTCAAATTAAAAATTATGACCTAATGATCGAGTCGAAAGAAGATAAAATTGTTATTCCAAAAAGTTGTCGTAGTGAAGTAAATGGTTCATGGCCACACCTTTTAGATCTTAAGGTAGATGAGTCTGTTGCAAAAACATATTTAGATAACCTTATTAAGAACTCTGGACTTTCGTATGATGAAGGTAATTTAGAGCTTATGAGTGTTAGAGAAGCACAGGAACTTAACCCTCTCGCTGAGACAATGGTTGCTTCTACTTCTGTTGAAAACTTCCTAAGAGCGGCAAAAGGTAAGGAAGGGACAAACTTTTATCAAAAATTTCTTAAGGCCGGTTTTGACGAAGTTAATGCTTATAACAAATTTGTTGATATGAAGATGGGTGAAGTTGCTCAAGCTTATAAGAAGAATATTTACTCTTATGAAAGAGGATCAAGAACAAGAAAGTCAAAAGAAGTAACGACTAAGGATATCGCTCTAATTAATGATATCATTGCTGTTGTTCCAGAATCAAAAACAATTGAAGTTGATATTTATGAAGGTGATCAGAAGTATGTTGAAAATATTTATCCATCAGCGATCAATGCCTCTCCTTACTTAGCATCTAAAATGGCCCAGGCCAGAACTGAGAATTTAGAAGATATTATTAGTGACTCAATTAAAAATGAACTTAAGAACAATAAAGTTGTTATTGAGTTTCCATCTCTATACTCTCAAGAAGCTTACCGTAACTGGGGACTTAATACTCTTTATCAAAAAGCACTAGAGCTGCAAGATGAAGAAGAGTTTAAAGTAGGTTCACGTCATAATAATATGCTATTTGGTTTTTGTTATAGAAATCCAGCTCAACTTTGTAAGGGACTATCAAGAAAATCAAATGTTCTTAACAGAGTTGTAAGTTATATCGATTCTTTAAAGATTGACGGAAAGTTTATTCCTGTTGCTCGTCTGGATCAAGCAAAGGTTAAGGAGAGTTATGTAACTCTTGCGAAGGTATTCGATTACCTTAGAACAGGACCAAAAGCTTTTCCTGAGCTTGTAACTAATGAATACGATTATTTATTAGATCAAATGCAGGCCCTTAATCCACTTGCAAAAGTAAGACTTGGGTATCTAGTAGCTCGTGAAGAGCTTCAAAATATTAGAGATGGTCGAGTTAAGACGTATAAGAAAACTGCTCGTGGAATGAGAGTTGATTATAGCTATAAGTGTTTTAATAACAATATGAATGCTTATCTTGAAAACCTTGAAGAGGCCGCTGAAATTCTTAAAGTTAACCGTAGCATCAGACCTAACTTTCTAACTAGTGAGTTAAAGAAAGATGAGTATAAGAGACTATGGAATACAATCTTTGATGAGTTTAACAAAGACACAACTCAAATTATGACAGCAGAGTTTAACTCTGGGAAGAAGGCGTTTGAGCTAATTGATTCACTTTCGAATAAGGTAACTATAGAGCGAAATCAAATTGAAGACGCTGCCAATGAAACAATTGAAGGACGTCTACTTTATCAAACAACAGAAGATATTAGCACTCGTCTACAAGAAGAAGATGTTGAAAAAATTGCTTTCTATAAGGAAATCCTAGCAGCTAAGTCACATACTGAAAGAGCAGCAATCTTTGATTCTCGACCAGAAAGTATTGATATCTTTGATGACTATGAGTTAGTACATAACTTTCTAAAACTAAATATGGATCTTAAGGCTCCTGTTTATAAAGAAATTTTAAAGAGATCTGCTCTTAAGCGCCAGCAAGATACTTATAAGAAACTAAATAAGTTTTGCCAAATCGATGAAGACGATATTGATAGTCTTAAAGAAAACTTCTATGCAACTGTTAAGATTCAAGATCAACTTAATCAGCTTCTTGGAATTCCTGCTGTTCCAAAAGAGTTAATGGATAGAATGGATGACTGGAATAGTGACGAAAAGTGGGCAATGTTTAATGGTGTCTTTGGTTTCCTACTTGGAATGGGAGCTGTTCTAGCAGCAGGATCATGTACAATCGTTACTGGTGGTCTATGTGGCCTTGCTATCGCTGGTGCTGGTGCTGTTGGATTTGGTATGCAGGCAAATGCAATTCGTTTGGAAACTAAAGTGAAATTCCGTGCTGATAGAAGTGAAGAATATGTTGGAGAAATGGCCGATCTTGGTTTCACGGATTCAAACTCTACTGAAAATGTTGCAAGAGGGTGGATGGCCGTAGCATTTGAAGTTATTGGAACAATCTCAATGATTTCAATTCTGACAAGAAGTGTTTCGGTTGGTTCAAAAATTTTTAAAGAATCGCTAAAGGCCATTGTAAAGAATCGTTCACAACTTGGAATTAAAGAAGCATTAAAGCAATCTGGAAAAGATGCTTCTGTTATCGTAAATGAATCAGAAGTTGAATTTGCAAAGCTAGTCCTTGGCCTAAAAAAATATAGTGATGTATTTAAGAAGATGCTTTCTTCTAAGTCGATGGATGATATCGCTGAGAATTTAAGAAACTTAGATTTAGATCAAGAGTTCGTCGAGAAGACTCTTAAGAAAATGGATCGTATTGAAGCTAATTATACAGCTGGGAAACTATCTCAGGCTAGTTATAATAAAGCGATTAAGAATATTGTTGCAAGTGTTGAAGAAGCAATCACACGCTCACATGGTGGAATCTATCGTTATACAAGTGATGTCGCTGTTAACTTAAATTATACTCAAGTTGACGAGGCCCTTGGGAATACTGTTTCAAAACTTTTTAACGGAAGCCCTCTTGAACTAAGACATTATATGGGAAGCTATGTGAAGAGACTTAATGCTACAAAACTAAGTAATTCTTCAAAAGCTGCACGTTCAAAATTAAGAGTGAGAAAAGCAGATCAGGGTCAATATATGACTGGAACAAATTGGATCGTTCGTGCTTGGAATGAGAATACTGCAAACTTAGCTAAGAACCGTCGTCAGTTCCTTAAAATTTATGATGAACTACAAAGACTTCCTGAAGCAGAATTAGCAGATTATATTGCTAAGAATGCAGATGTATTAACTGAGATTTTTGTGAAGATTCCTTTAAGAAAGAGAGACTTCCCTTATATGCTAATTCAAGGAGCACCTCACACTGGTGGGTTCTTTGGAAAAAGACTTCCTGTTATCTCAGCTGTTGGAGAAGGAGTATTAATGAGAAAGATCTTTACTGCACGTGCAAGACTTATCTCTGAAGTAGCTCGTCGCTCAGCTCGTGAAACTCTTGGAATGAAGAAAGTTCTTATGGCCGAGACAGTAGGTGACCTTTATCGTGGACTTGAAGTATCTGTTCTTGAGGCGCTTCCTAAGATGACGAAAAAAGAAGTTACTGAAGTTGAAACAATGATTGCGACAGTAAAAGAGAAGGCAATTTCAGGTATTATTAGAAATTTAGAAAGTGATCGCGCTACCGTTAAGTTTATGAATAAGTACGGTGTGAGTTTTGATGGCCTTACTCCGGACCAAACATTTACAGAGTTAAATAGAATTCTTTATTCTCCAAATGGGACTATTGAAAACACTCTTTCTCGCTACCTATGGGCAAGTGCTGATGTTGAGGGATTATTTAAGGCACCTGAGTTTTCTGGTTTAGCTTATAAAGTTATGAGAGACACAATTGAAAAAGAAAATATTGGAAGCTTACAACGCTACCTAAATGCTCTCAAAGTTCTACAAATTAAGGACAATGGAACACTTGGTAGCGTCGAAATTTTTTAAACTATTTAGAAAAACATTTAGTATCTGGATCTCTTAAATATTCAAGCAGGGCCAGCTTCTTTTGACGAGTTGCTGGTGTTCTTGCTTCATCGGCTTCTCTTTGAAGAACATCAAAGAAAGCATCCATCGTACCTTTTTTTGTATCTTTCATCTCATCAGATGTAGCTTTCAAAAGACGAGTTAGCTCAGTCATTTCCGCGTCACTAAATCCACTTGATAGGAATGAGTAGAACTTGTGTCCATTTGTATTGCTGAATAGATCAACCTTACCACCACTAACTGAAACATCTCTGATTGCCGCGATTAAATCTTTTTGTACAGGTGAACCGACTTTCTCCGCTGTTAAAAAGTAGAGTAGTGCTTCTTCATCCGTTGCATTAAGCATTGGTGTACGGCTTGACCATTTCTGAGACTTAACTGCTGAGTTGATCTGGCGTGATAGCTTAACAGGTGAACTATAACGAGACATTACCTTAAAGATTCTTTGTGAGTAATCATCTTTCATCTCTGATAGGACAAAGTTGAAACCAGCATCAGATAGATTCTTATTCACACACGGTGCACATGAAAGGATACCGCTCTTATTATAACCATAACGTTGTGATAGATAGACAAAGTTATTGATTGCGTTTTTAATTTCTTCAGGAGTGGCCGACTCTTTTGAAAAGACTTCTTCTACTTTCTGAAAGCGGGCCTTGTCTTGCGATCCAGAAACCATCATTTTTAGAGTATTCATACTGAAGTCTTCTTTCTTCCCTGTATGAGAAAGATCCTTCATCGCTAATTCAATATTATTGGCGACAACAGATCTTACTTCTTGATCCGCTATCCCACTTTTTACTAAAAGCTCATCCAGGCCGTGACCCGCTGACTTAAATACACTGAATACCGAACCAAATGACAGCTGACTCGTAAGCATTAGGAATACTATTTTTGATGATAATTTCATTCAAACCCTCTTCTGATAATTTCTTAAGTAAAATATCGGCTAATTTTTATCAAATATTTAGTAAGGAGCTATGTGTTATGGGTGTGAATCCTCAAAATATCAAGGAAATCAGGATGTTATAAAGATGAACAATTCTTGAATTAAGATATTCACTTGGGTACAATGACGCCTCACTTTGGGGATCATATTATGGTAAACTTATTTAAGGTATTAGTTTTATCTACTTTTCTACTGCCGAACTTGGCCTTAGCAAGTATTGATGGAGCGACAGAATCTGAGATCGAAACTTGTCGCCGTCTAAGAATTTTTCTTGCTGGAGCTGTTGGTGAAGTTGAGTGCCAAACTGAATATCAAATCTACTCTAAGTTTGTTGGTAATTACGATCGTCAGAGAGTAAAAAAAGAATCTAAGAATGTTCGTATTGGTGCCTTTAATTTATTTAAGCCAGGTGCGACTCAAACAGAATACAAAGATCATCAACTCGTTGCTGAAGTGATTAATCACTGGGATGTTGTTGCGGCCATTGAGCTTACTTCTAATAATGGGCTTAGCAAGAGACACAATGATGCAATCGTTGAGTACTACACAAATCGTCTAACTGAAATTGAAACGACTAATGGTGATGTAAACTCTTTAACAACACGAAATGAGCTAGCTCTTATTCGTGAGCAATACGACTTTCCAGGATATATTCTTCTTCTTAAAGAGCTGCAAAAGCTAGACTCTTCTTGGTCTCTTGTTCTATCAGGTAAGCAAGAGGGAAGTGAGAACGCGACCGTAAAAGAACTAACAGGTTTCTACTATAGAAGTAGTGTCGTGAGCCTAAAAAAGACTAACTACTGTCGTGATCGTTATGGAAGAAATGGTAACTTTGGCTGTCTACCAGTTTTAGATGAGAAGACTTTTGGACGTGATGTTGATGGGCTATTTTCAAGAAGGCCGTTTATTTCTACATTTGAATCAGGTGAATTTGACTTTACTTTACTTGCAACACACGTGATTCACAACACTCCTTCAGACGAAGCACTTCAGAAAAAAATTCTTAAAAATGTTTATGGTGTCGAAGACTATAAAGATATTGGGCCAGGGGTAACTCAACTTAAGTACGCTCGTTTCGCTGAAGTAAGGCTAATGGCGGAGTTTGTCGACTATCTGAGAAAGTCATACTACGAACAAGACTATATTATCTTAGGGGACTTTAATTTAGAGAGCTCTAATAATTACTGGGAAACTTTCTTTAATGACTTTAGTAACCTAGAGATCAGAATTGAAGGTGCAACTTCAATGGCCGTTGGAAAGAGTCTTTCAGATGGAACAATTACACATGGGACAAAGAGTAACTACGATCACTTTTTATTCGATCCTAGTGAAACGACTAACTGCCAAGGTGACGGTGCTGCTAAGATCTTTAACTTCATTGAAGGAGATTTTTCTCGTCTAATCAATAGAAGATACCTTGTTCGCTCAAATGCCATGTATTATTCAACGACAAGAGAGAAAGAGATGTACCGCTTAAAAGCTGGTGGCCGTGAAAAAGTAGAGTCACTTGTAAGCAATTATGTGCGCTCTATTGAAAATAAAATGACGGTAAAGAGTGGTCAGCTAGTAAAGAGATTTGATATCGAAGAAAGCAAGCAAGAGTTCTACGATCGTGTGATCGACTCTCAATTATTCGATAAAACTTATTACAGCTATCTAAAAGAGGTAATGAGTGACCACCTTCCAATCTATATGAATTGCTCAAATCAATACGACAACGACTAGTTTTATCAGTGCCTAGGCATTGATCGAATTTGGGAAACAACGAACATAGAAAAGGCCTCCGAATGGAGGCTTTTTTATTATCTAAGTACTTAATAATACGTATTTTTGGGGGCCGTATATATCTTAAACGTCCTATGAAATTTATTCACAATAGAAGATGTTTACCGACAAAAGTCTTAAAATCTAATCATTAATCAACTTAATAAAAGGTTTTAGTATGATCAGAGCAAAAGAGCTTATTTGTTTAACAGCGGTACTTATGGGGCTTACTTCTTGTCAAAATGACAATGCGATTATTTCTCAGGAAGTAGAGGCCAATAGTAATAATGCTATTACCGGAAAAGATGATCGAAGATTAACTGTCGATAGCTTAAATAAAACCTTTTATCGAAAAGTTGGTCAGCTACGCACAGAAGTGAAGTATGGAGACTCTGGAATTAATAAAATTTCAACATGTAGTGCGACACTTATAAATGAGAAGTTTGTTATTACTGCAGCTCACTGTGCATACTTGGGCGATACAAATGATTTACTTAAGAATACTTATTTTTATCCAGGCATTGATGGAGTTGATAAGTTTGATAGTGGACGCTATCCAGTTGTTCGTGTTTATCACCCTGAACTTTATGATAATGAATATTTCTCATCTTCTGAAGATATTGCAATACTTGAGCTTGGTGTTGGCAGTGATGGAAAAAACGCGGGGCAAAGAGTTGGAACTCATGGCTTCTGGGGAAAAGAATCATTCCCAAGTGGTGAAACACTAACGATCGGCTATCCAGGAGATAAGCCGAGTGCAAGACAGTTTTATGAATCAGGGTGTGATATTTCTAATAGTAAATATAATCATCTTTCTTTGAATGTAGAATGTGATGTTATTAAAGGACAAAGTGGTTCACCAATTTTTGTCTATAATTCAGAATACGATAACTTCTATATACACGGAGTTATCTCTAGTGAGAGTCGTACAATGAACTTTGGAAGTTTTCTTTCCAAAGAGAGGCAAAAAATCATTAATACAATTATAAAGGGAAGCTTTTCGACGAATAATGATTTTGAAGAAAAGTGGATCACGAAAAAGATTGTTCAGGATAATTTGGTTCGTATTCTTGTTAAAAATACATGTCGAAATGATATTGCTAGAATCGCATTAAACTTCAAAAACGTAGAAGGTGAATGGGAGAAAATAGGATTCTATTCTGTCGGTGTAGGGGAAACTAGTCAGCTAGCAGTAAGCCCTAATGGAGTATTCTACCTTCATGCTAGAAGTAGTAATTGGAAGACCATCATCAGTGGTGGAAATGTATATGAGCTACCAGGAAGTGGATCACAAAAATTCAAAAGGTATTCAACAGATAAGTATGGGGATTATGTCGTAAATGTTCCGTGTTATTAATATCATGTGATTTAAATATTAACCGAAGCTGGCCGTCGTAGGCGCAGCTTTTGGTTGTTTCAAAGCGATAACGATTAATATCAATTACCCTCAATAATAATTCTTTCCAAAAACATTTTATGTATCCTACAATAAATTAAGTTTTAATTTACTTAGGGGTTGATGTTGAGAAATTTTCTTACTTTATTCTTACTTGTCTTAACTTTATTGTCATGTGGAAAGAGCGACATTGTCGTAGGTGGAAAATTTAATCCTTTAGAGAGCCTCTCTGTTGAAGAAGCATTTTATGCTCAGGCCATAGGAAGATGTTCAAATAACACTCGCATGCATAGGGCCTTATCATTCACTGGAATTCTTTCAAGAGAAATCGCAGGCGAGCGCTATATGGCCGAAATTAAGGTCATTCTTGATCAAAATTCAAAGACGTATGATATGACCTATTCTGAGTATCCATTTCCTACCAATGTCGATCAAATGTCTTATACAACGAGCTTATCAAGTACATATGAAGTTGTGGAAAATAGCATTGTTCTAAAGAATTTTGCTAATATCAAAGCAACTATAGAGAATGATAAAATTTCACCTCTTATGGAAATCACAAATGACATTCGAAGTATTATTGATACTAGAACAATCGTAGGGCGTGCCAAATTCTATTCTGATGATGATATTGTTAATGAGTGTTTGTAGTCTGATTGATTACATTATTACTATATGAAAAAAGCCTCCGAATCGGAGGCTTTTTTATTAGATTAGTTTACTTTAGTTCTACCTTAGGGAAAAGCGCCTCCGGCGGTTGAGGCGTATAAGTCGCCTTACCAAATTCCATAAGCTCAGATCCGCTTACACTTGAACCAATATATTCAAGAGCAGTCTTTGTACACTCAGGTAGGAAAGCTTGAAGCATATAAGATGCCGCGGCCATTCCGTAGAAACAGTTGTAAGCGATTGGTGCAAATGCTTCTTCATCAGCTTTGTGCTTCCAAGGTTCTTTGTCGTTAACGTATTGGTTAAGGCTAACAATAAGATCCCAGATCGCATCAATTGCTTTATTGTGCTCACGCTTTTCCATGAACTCTTTAGCGCGCTCAAAGTGTGGAAGAGCGTCGATCTCTTGGGTCACACCTTGTGCAGTATAAACTTTATCAGGGAAGCTCTTCAGCCCTAATTTGATAACTCTCATAAGAAGGTTACCGTAGTCATTTGCAAGCTCACTATTGTGCTTATCAACTAATTCTTGCTCAGAGAATTTTCCATCACCTGAAGAAGAAATATTTTTTAGCATATAGTAACGGAAAGTATCTGTTGGATATTTTTCAAGCATTTCAAATGGGTCAACAACATTACCAAGTGACTTACTCATTTTCTTACCATCTTCAGCAAGTACCATTCCGTGAACGTAAACTTGTTTTGGAAGTGGAAGATCAGCGGCCTTTAGCATGCAAGGCCAAATTACAGAGTGAAACCAAAGAATATCTTTTCCAATTACGTGCATATCTGCTGGCCAGAACTTTTCAGCTTGTTCTTTATTAAGAGCAGAGTAGTAGTTAATTAGAGCATCAAACCATGTGTACATAACAAAGTTTTCATTACCAGGAACAGGTACACCCCAACCTTGGCTTGGACGAGAGATTGCAAGATCTCTTAGGTCGTCATTTTCAAGGCGAGATAGGATCTCTTTGTATCTTGCTTGTGGCACGATAAAGTCAGGGTTTGCTTTAAGGTGATCGATAATCCATTTTTGGTATTCGCTTAGTTTAAAGAAGAATCCTTCTTCTTCCTTAAGTTCAAGTGGCTTGTGGTGTTCTGGACAATTTCCATCTGGAGCTTGTGCTTCAGTATAGAATGACTCACAAGAAAGACAGTAATTACCAGAGTAGTGACCGTGGTAGATAAGTCCTTTTGCTTCTAGATTCTTCCACAGCTCAACACAAGTTTCAGCATGACGCTCTTCAGTTGTTCTAATGAAATCATCATATTGAATATTTGCTTTTGTACAAAGCTCTTTGAAAATTTCAACATTAGCATTAACAAATTCAAGTGTTTCAAGTCCCGCTGCTTTTGCTGATTCAATAAGTTTTTGTCCGTTCTCATCTGTTCCTGTTAGGAAGTGTACTCCTTTTCCAAGAAGTTTATTCCAGCGAACGTATGAGTCAGTTACGATCTTCTCGTAAGCGTGACCAATGTGTGGACGTCCATTAGGGTAGTCAATCGCTGTCGTGGCATAAAATGTATTCTTCATAGTTTATCCTTTAACTACAATGTTACAGATTCTTCCTGGTACATAGATCTCTTTTACAATTGTTCCTGTAAGGAATTTCGCAACCTTCTCATCAGCTTTCGCTTGAGCTAGGAAGTCTTCCTTAGAGATATCAGCAGGTACGTCAATTGTTGATCTCGTCTTTCCATTAACTTGGATGGCCATCGTGATGAGGTCATCTTTTGCAAGATCAGCATCAAACGCTGGCCAAGCTGCAAGAGAACAAGAAGTCGTTTCACCAAGGTTTGCCCACATCTCTTCAGCTGCGTGTGGAGCAAATGGAGAAAGAAGTCTTGTGAAAGCTTTTGCTGTATCTTTTGATACCTTACCAAGCTTGATAACTTCGTTATTCATTACCATCATTGCAGAGATCGCCGTGTTAAAACGAAGGTTTTCAACATCTTCAGTAACTTTCTTAATTGTCTTGTGTAGGTGCTTAAGAACGTCTTGATTTGTTTCTTCGCCTTCATAAGTATTTTCTGGATTACCGTAGAAAGAGAAAGACTTTCTTAGGAAGTTGAAAACACCTTTTACACCTTTTGTTTGCCATGGCTTAACTTTTTCAAGTGGCCCCATAAACATTTCGTAAAGTCTTAAAGCATCTGCTCCGTATTCCTTGATGATATCATCAGGGTTTACAGTATTACCTTTAGACTTACTCATCTTTTCACCGTGCTCATCTAGGATAAGACCTTGGTTGAAAAGTTTTTGGAATGGCTCCTTAGTTGAAACAAGTCCTAGGTCAAATAGAACCTTGTGCCAGAAACGAGCATAAAGTAGGTGAAGAACAGCGTGCTCAACACCACCAACGTATAGATCTACAGGCATCCAGTATTCTTCTAATTGTTTATCCCAAGCAACTTCAGAGTTCTTTGGATCGATGAAGCGTAGGTAGTACCAACAAGAACCTGCCCATTGAGGCATTGTATTTGTTTCTCTTCGAGCTTTCTTCCCAGTCTTTGGATCAGTTAGGTATAACCAGTCATCAATACGAGCTAGTGGAGATTCACCAGTTCCTGATGGCTCATATTTTTCAACTTCTGGAAGACCAACTGGAAGTTCATCCTCATCAAGGCATCTCACTGTTCCATCTTCAAATTTTAGAATTGGGAATGGTTCACCCCAGTATCTTTGACGAGAGAATAACCAGTCACGAAGCTTGTAGTTAATCTCTTTCTTTCCAATACCATTTTCTTCTAGGTGAGCGATTGCTTTTGCAATCCCATCTTCCTTATTTAGGCCATCAAGGAACCCTGAGTTAATATGTGTTCCGTCTCCAGTGAAAGCTGCTTCGTTGACGTCACCACCTTCAAGGACAGGGATAATTTCTAGATCGTACTTCTTAGCAAATTCCCAGTCTCTTTCATCGTGGGCCGGAACTGCCATAATTGCACCTGTTCCATATGAGATTAGAACATAGTCTGCAATCCAAACTGGAATCTCTTTTCCATTAAGTGGGTTGATTGCGTATGCACCAGTGAATACACCTGACTTATTCTTGTTAAGATCTGTTCGATCAAGATCAGACTTAAGAGATGCTTCTTTGATATAAGCTTCAACTTCAGCTTTCTTATCGTCTGTTGTAATTTGTGCAACAAGGTCGTGTTCAGGAGCTAGAACCATGTAAGTTGCACCAAATAGAGTGTCTGGACGAGTTGTGAAAACATCGATCTTTGAATCAACACCTTTTACTGTAAAAGAAACTTGAGCACCTTCTGAGCGTCCAATCCAATTTCTTTGAAGTTCTTTAAGAGACTCTGGCCAGTCAAGATCATCAAGATCTTCGAGTAGGCGGTCTGCATATTCAGTGATTTTTAGCATCCACTGCTTCATTGGTTTCCTAACGACTGGGTGACCACCAACTTCAGATTTTCCATCAATGACTTCTTCGTTAGCTAGAACTGTTTTAAGTTCAGGACACCAGTTAACTGAGATTTCATCTTCAAAGGCTAAACCTTTATTGTAAAGTTGAGTGAAGATCCATTGAGTCCACTTATAGTAGTCAATACTTGATGTTGCGATCTCGCGATCCCAGTCATATGAAAAACCACAAGCTTTTAGTTGTCTTGTGAAGTTACCAATATTTTCTTTTGTGATCACATTAGGGTGAGTACCTGTCTTGATGGCATAGTTTTCTGCCGGAAGACCAAATGAGTCCCAGCCCATTGGGTGAAGAACATTGTGTCCATTCATCCTCTTGAAACGAGCAAGAATATCTGTTGCTGTATAACCTTCAACGTGACCTACGTGAAGACCAGCTCCTGAAGGGTATGGGAACATGTCCAATACATAGTATTTAGGTTTCGATTTGTCTGTTGAGTCTGTTCTAAAAGTTTTGTTGTCGTCCCAAAACTTCTGCCATTTTGGTTCAATTTCACCAAAGTTGTACTGCATTAAAAGCTCCTGAATTTACTAGTAAAATATCAGGCCGAATTATAAACCCTATAATGTAGATCGTCTATTATGTGTGTCGCGTTAACTTGGAGATGTCCTGCTAAAGGAATTGCCAAAATAAGTCAGTGGATTTATACTTAAGCCATTAAAAGTAGATTAATTTTTTGAATGGAGAAACGATGTATCGTTTAGTGCTTTTTTCCCTTACTCTAGTAGGGCTAGTTCTTGTTATGAACCTTTCTGGTTATCAGAGTATTGAAGTCAACAATGATAAATATAATTTTGAAGATGCAAAGAAAGCACATGCTGCTCACGTAATTGAATTAGCAGAGCTTGCTAAAAAGCATGCAGAAGTTACAGCACCTCCAAAAGTTACTGATGAAGTCATTGAAGAGAAAACTCTAATTCCTCTTGATACTCCACAACTAGTAAGAGCGGATAAACTTTATAAGCAATGTATTGCATGTCACGGCAAAGATGCATCTGGTAAGGCCGCAAATAAAGCACCAAGAATCGGTGGTCAAATGGATTGGTATATTGAGAAGCAACTTCTTGATATGAAATCAGGGGCCCGTGTTAACCAACAGATGTTAACAATCGTAAAGAAACTTTCTGCTGACGATATTGCAGACCTAGCGGCTTACTTATCAAAGGTGCCATGGGGCGGAGTTAAAAACTAAAATTTAATTTCAATAAGAAGCCGCTTTTAAAGCGGCTTTTTTTTGGGAGAAACTATGAAGATCTTTTCACTTTTACTTCTTTTAGCAATTACTGCTTGTGCATCAAAGCCGAAGCTTTATCCAAACTCTGCTTATCAAAAGTATGGAAAGATACAGGCGCAACGCGATATTGAGATTTGTATGGGTAAGGCCGATGAGTTCCTCGAGAGTGATCGTGGAAGGCAAATGGTGCGTGAAGGTGGAAAAGGTGCCGCGTGGGGTGCTATCGTTGGTGCTGTCGCAAGTGCAGTCTTTGGTGGTAATGCTGGCAAGGGTGCAGCTCAGGGCGCAGCAATTGGTGGTGCTAGTGGCGTAGCTCGAGAAGGGCTTAGTGAAGATCAAATTAAGCAACGTTTTGTAAACCGTTGTCTTGCAGAGAAAGGCTACGAAGTAATCGGGTGGAGATAAATGACTTTATATCGTTATAAGAATATTGAACCAAGTGTAGGTGAGGGGTGCTATATTGCGGATTCTGCCGATGTCATAGGGAATGTCTTTCTAGGAAAGAATGTTTCTTTGTGGTTTCAGGTTGTGGCCCGTGGTGATGTTAATGAAATTCACATTGGCGACAATTGCAATATTCAAGATTTAACAATGCTTCATGTAGAAGACAATATTCCCCTAATCATTAAAGAGAATGTTAGTGTTGGTCACAGCGTGACTCTTCATGCTTGTACTGTTGAAGAGGGATGCCTTATTGGTATGGGGGCGACGGTCTTAGATGGTGCAGTCATTGGCAAGAACTCGATTGTAGCGGCAGGGAGTGTGGTTCCTCCTGGAAAAGTCTATCCTCCCGAGAGTTTTATCATAGGGACTCCAGCAGTTGTAAAAAGAAAACTAACACCACAAGAAGTGGAGCAGTATAGTAATCACTATAAGTCATACTTAATTACAAAAGATGAGTATTTAAATGATGTCGAAGTTATTTGCTAAGCTTTAAAAGATTAAAGACCTTGTCCACAAGGTCATCTCTAGAGAAAGGCTTAACAAGAACATTCGTTACACCTGAGTTGATGACACTCACCATTGAACGGTTATCTAAGAACCCTGAAATAAGAAGGTATTTCATTTTTTGATACTTCATGGACTTACTAGCGATATCTATGAAGTAGGTACCATCTTTATCCGGCAGCTTGTAATCAATAATAACAAGATCAAATTCTTCATTTCTTAGCTTTAGAAGTGCAACACTCACAGAGTCTGCTGTGACAATATTTCGAAAAGCACCGGTTTGCTCAAGGAATGTCTTTATTAGAAAACAAATCTTTTCTTCATCATCAACGATGAGAATCGAAGGTTTTCTAGGCGTAAGAGTATTTTTTGAAGGGGACATCGCCATTAGCCCTGCTCCTCATTTTTAATACCAAGCATATTTAAAATATCTTCTTTATTAAACGGCTTTTCAATAAAGCCTTTTACTTCATTATTCTTCTCAATCTTTGCACGATCAGCTATCCCAGACATAATATATGTAGGAACTTCTATACCAAGATCAATGATATCTTTTGCAAACTCAACACCATTTACTTTAGGCATATCATAATCTGTAATAATAGCATCGACATCTGTTCCATCTAAAATTCTCTTCGCTTCAACAGCATTTGATGCAAAGATGAGAGTGATCGGTCCCTGTGCAAAGAAGTTTGTAAAGAGATTGAGAATCTTTGGCTCATTATCGATAACAAGTACTTTCTTAAAATCATGATTTGTACTTAACTCGCTGTCAGTAAATGTCGTCGTCTCCATTTTAGGAAGAGTGATTTGAAACTCACATCCTGATTTTGAATCTATTAACTCGAGTGAGCCTGAATAAGAATCAATTATCTTAGAAGAGATTGAAAGTCCAAGGCCAGTACCTTCGCCAACTTCTTTGGTCGTAAAAAAAGAATCAAAAATCTTATCTTGGTTCTCTTTAGGAATACCTGGGCCATTGTCTTTAATTGTTAAGAGATAGCAAACATCATTGCTTGATATCGTGATAGCAATTTTTGGTGAAGCTGTTTGGGCTTCAGTCAAAGCATGAATAGCATTTGTTATTAAGTTAATAATAACTTGCTCAATTTCAATTGGATTTACTTTTACAATCGAAGAGGTTGAAGGGGAGAAATCTAACTCGATTTGATTTTGCTCTATAGGGAGTTTTAAAAGAGTTAGAGATTTTTCAATGATATCTTCTAGAGACATGAATTTCTTATCACTGTCTTTATTATGAAGAAAGCTCTTTAGGCCTTTTACGATCTTTGTAATACGATCAATAGACTCACGAGTATCATTAATACTTTCATTAATAATACTTTGTTCTTTTAGTTCTTCTCCAGCTAAGAGAACACTAATTAATTCAATATTTCCTGAAGCAATTGTTAAGGGGTTTGAAATTTCATGTGAAATTGTCGCTGTAATCTCTCCAATAGTACTAAGCTTATCAGCTTGGATAATTTGATTATGAATTTGCTTAAGTTCTTCAATTTGAAAGCGATACTTCGTGTAGAGATTCTTTTCGATACTTATGTCATTAAAGCAGATGACTTTCTCATTGTTTTCACTTTCTATAACTTTGATAACCACATGGTAAAATGTTTGATCATCGAGAAAGATCTCTACTTCTGGTCCAACCTTAACATCGTGAATATCTTCTAGGAAATGCTCAATATCAAAACCTGTGAATAGGGAACTGAGCTTAGGTGACTTCTTTAACACCCTTGGCGATTTTTTGAAGAAGGAAGCAAAGAAGTGATTATAGTAGATAATCTCATTATCATTATTAATGACACATATTGGTTCAAAAATAGAGTCGTATAATTCGTATTTTACCATCAGTTACTTCTTTAGTTATTTCATTTGTTTAATGAATTGAAAGTACTGCGCTTCAATAGCATCAAATTCTAGTTCTTCACCATCGTCATTTTTCATGACTGGCGCTTTGTTATCAACGACATCATTAGTTTTAATTAGTATCATCTTTACATCGTCAGAAGATTCCTCATAGTAGGGAGCGTAGAAGCTTTCTACTTTTATTCCAGGTTTAACAAAACCATGGACCATATTGATTTGTTCAATGACGGTCTGAGGACAGTGAGAGTAGGTGATTGTACCTGTCAATTCCCCAAGCATGTTAATCCATTCTCGAATCCCACACGAGTTAATCATTTCAACAGCGTTGAAATTAATATGAAGATCTTTATCCTTCACTCCAAGGATAGGAGTAAGGTCTGCATCCTCATCAATTCTTCCCGTTAAGTTTAAAATTGTTACATCATTTTCAGTCTTTATATCGACCTTTAAGTTACTCATATTTTAATCCTTTAAATTATAAAAACTTATCGATGGTATTCTCTTACTAATCTCTTTATACCTTTTGTTCTTTTCTATATAGAGGTAGAAACTAGTGCTATCTTCATTTGCGACAATATGAAGTCGATCACAGTTTTGAAATATTAAGTATAGCCCTAGTCCTGCTCCTCTTCCTTCTTGCCTTGGACTCTTTTCTACAGCTGCACGGTAGAGTGAGTCAATAATTGAAGATTTGGCCACACTAGTATAACTCTTGTAGTGTACTATCGTTTTGTATTCATCCTGAGAAATTTCAATTTCTCCGTGTTTTTGGTTGCTTACTCGATGAAAAATATCATTTGTGTAAAACTCATTTGTAATCAATTTTAATTTATTTTCGAAGCTTTCGTGATAATCTTTTAGGTCAATGTCGCTTAAAAGAATATTACATTTTTGATCAAATTCATTTTCAAGATTGATCGTCACCTTACTTGTTTTCTTAGTAACGATTCTACTTTCGAGATTATTTGGCTTCTGTTTCGTTAAGTATGAAATGATATTTGTGATCTCATCCTGTAGACAAGGTGAGGTTCCTATCAGGTGATTTGTTCTATTTTTCTTTAGGTATTTTAAATTTACGAGAGTGTCGTAGCGACTTAAGAAGATATCGCATGAACTTGTAAGCACATCACTTATTTTAAGGTTAAGACTTGGAGCTTGAAAATCTAACGCTTCAACCTTTTTGAATTTTGAATTTTCAATCTTGAATTCTATACCCATAAGCGCATCACTTTATTTCCTGACAGATCAGAGTTAGATCATCGTCAAATGAATCACTTCCTCTGTGATTGTGTACAATAGAAACTATTGTATCACGAATCTCGCTACCCGTGTGACTCCCATATGTCATTAAGATCTTAAGTAGATTTCTAAGTCCCCACTGTTTACCATCACTATTCTCTGCTTCAGTTATTCCATCAGTCATATACACAAGTAGGTCTCCTTGTTCGAGAGTAATAGTTTCGTACACATATTTAGAGTCCGAGCTTTCACCTAGTCGTGGCCCTTTTGCTTCAAGTAGGGGAAGAATATCTGCTTTTGTGATTTCTGACTTCTTTGGAACTTTTAGTACTTCTAGGTGACTAGCATTGGTATATGAGTATTCCCTTGTATTTGTGTTGTATACGGAAACAAAGGCCGTAAGAAGGATTTTGTTATTTGAAAGGTTAATAACCTTATTTAAATGCGAGGTAATTAAAGCTGGTGAGATTTGTGTTTCATCTTCTGACAGTCTTATTTTAATACTATTAAAGGCCGAATTAATCGCTGAAGTAAGAAGGGCCGCAGGTAGGCCGTGACCAGTAGCATCTGCGATAATGGTAATGATATATTCATTAAACTCATAGTGTCCCCACCAGTCACCACCACACTCTGAAGCTGGAGCAGCATAAGAGCTTAGGCGAACACTTGGAGTGTCAATGTCTTTTGGTGGAAAGAATTCTTCTTGTACCATTTTTGCCACCTTAACTTCTTCGTCTAGGCGTGCCTTCTCTTTCATTTCTTCAATATATTCTAGAATCTCGCGACTCATTTGATTAAAAGAATCACCAAGGGTTCCAAGCTCGTCACTTGTGTTGATTTCAACTGTCGACTCAAAGTCTCCTTGACCAATACTAATGGCCCTTTGATAGAGTTTTTCAATTGGTTTGGAAATCGTTTTTGATAATAAGATGATAATGATTGTCGACAGGGCAATGATAAAGATTGCAAAGAAGATCGCTCTTTGGACAAGAAACTTCGTTACTGATAAGGCATCTGACTCAGAGATTGTAGACACAATAGAGAGAGTGAAGGCCTTTGTTTGTGCCAGAGAAACCAAATAGTCATCTTCATTAAAGGTAAGTTTCTTTACGATATTATTACCTTTAAGCTCACTCTTATCATAATTATGAAGACCAATTAGGTCATTACCAAGAACGAGGTTCCCATCTTTAAAGACAAGCGTATTATAGGTTCTGTTTTGTGAGAGTAGGTTATTTAAAATATTGGCCTTAATAACGATTGAAGTAAGGCCTTTGTTTATCTTTTTAGTGAGAATGACAAAAAGCTCTTCTTTGTATTTGAAAGAGCTAAGAGAATTATCTCTCGTATCTTTTGGAATCGCTAATTTAAAATCATTTTCATTCTTTTCAAAATCTTTATTAATGATGAATTGGTTCTTTTCAATGAAGGCGAGAATATACTTACTTTCCGCAACGGCCTTTGCTCTTAGTTTATTATTTTTTATAAGAGCTAAGTTTTGAAGATCATTCTCTATTTTATTAAGAGTGTAATTCATTTCCTTGGCCACACTTGTGACATTAAAAAGCGAGTTCTCGTATAAATAGGCCTTCTTATCCTTTTCAAAGAGGTGAGTGGCATATTTAGTTAGAAAAGCGATAACGATAATTAGTAACGCTGTATTTAGCGATATTAATTTAAGCTTGATCGGAAATGTCGGTCTCTTGCCCATTATTTACCTATGTAGAAGTCTATTGATTAATTAGCTACAATGATATTAACGATTTGCGTCATGCGCAAGAATGAGAAAAGAGTACCAGGAACAATGTTGGGGCGACTAGATTCATTAGTTGATACATTTCTAATCTTGATGTGCATTTGTGTTGCGGCCTTTGCTGGCAACCAAGTTTTCAATACATCATATATTCCACCGATCATGGGTGGGGAGCGCATTACTTTAGGTCAAGTCTTCGAGTTACAAAATGATGTGAGAAGAAGAAGCTTTGATAATTTCTCTTGGCATGATCTAGGCTCTAATGAGGCCCTCTTTCATAACGACCGTATTTTCACTGATAAGGACTCTACAGCGCAGTTAGAATTTAGTTCTGGTAATCGCATCAAAGTGTCTGAAGAAAGTCTTTTTAAAATTACACAAGAAACGGACGGAATTAATCTAAATATCGAGCAAGGTACAATCTTTGCTACTCTTAATAATGCCAATGAAGCCTTTGTGGTTAAAGTGGGCGATCAGATTTATGAAATCACTTCGAATGATTCAAAGATTAAGATCTCAAACTCAAATGGGAATAAGGAGCTTTCTGTTCTTGATGGTAAGGCAAGTGTTAGACTTGGAGACCGTGAAGAAACTATTGAAAAAGGTGTAAGAGTTCTTCTTACAGACGAAAGTTATACGATTAAGCAGAGTTGGCCTAGTGAGTTTTCACCGCTCGATGGTGATGTATTTTACGTCAATGATAAGAATTTAATTACATTTAACTTCAATGAAAAAGTAGAGAAACTATTTTTATCCAATTCTCGCTCGGCTTTTGAAAATGGAGAGGCCCATGAGGTTAATGGCCTTGAAATCGCACTTGAGAACTTATCTGAGGGGACTTTCTATTGGCAAGTGAGTGATGTGAATAATGTTTCAACGGAGAAGTCTTTTGAAGTTGTATATGAAGTGATTCCTGAATTTGAAAATCTGGATGAGACTCAAAATACGATCTTAGTTGATAATGAAAAGCTTATTTATACTCAGCCATTTGATGACATCGAATTAATGGTTAATGGAAAGATGTGGAATGATTATGACTATGACGATGGTGAGCTTAGACTTACTTTTGAAGAAGTCGGTGACTATGAAATATCTTATCGAAATAAAGCTGAAGATCACCCTTATGCTCTTTTTTCAAAGCCTGTCTTAATAAAAGTCGTTGCAAAGCCTGGTGAGATTGTTTTAAAGAGACCATTTTATGGAGAAGATTATTATTTCTATGATGATGGTGTTGTTAAGTTCTCTTGGGAAACTCAAGACCTCTTTAGTGAAGTGAGTACATATCTCGTCCTAAATGGCAAAAGGCAGTTAGTTGCAGGGAATTCTTTTTCAGCTCCTGTAACAGAGAGTGGTGAGTACCTTTGGTCTCTAGAGTATGTGTTAAATAATGAAGTGATAGCACGCTCTAAAGAAAGTAAATATCGTGTGACTTTTGATGATGATAATAGTGCTCTCGAAAAGGGACGCAAGATTGTTGTTAAGAAGCCTGGAGATGTAATTGATCTTACATGGCAACAGCAGGGAAGTGATAAGTTTGTTGTCGAAGTTTCACGAGAACGTAATTTTAAAATAATAAAGGAATCGATAAATACAACTGGTAGTAATACAAAACTTCTTATCAAAGAGCTTGGAGTACACTATTGGCGCGTGAAGAATGAAGAGAATAAATTTGTTCCTCCTGTGAAGATTATTATTGTTCCTCCGCCTCCTCCAAAGGCACCTCGAATTGATAAAGTTGAAAAGAGAGTTCAGATATTAAAAAAGTCGCTTCCTCTGGCAATTTTTAATCTATTTGTTGATCAGGCATTTGCTCAAGATAGTGTTGAGCTAAAGTGGGAACCAGTAAGTGATGTTAAAGAGTATCGTATTCAGATTCTCGATGGGGAAAAAATCATTGTTGATGAAAAAGTGAAACTTAATCGTTTTGAATGGAACGATTACTTAACAGGTCACTTTCAATGGAGAGTTTCTGCGATCGATTATTGGAACCAAGAAAGTCCATTTTCTGTATTAGAAGATTTAATCATTACAAAGAAGTTTGGTGGAGCAAAGGGAATTGATCTTGTTTCTCCAAGACACGGCATAGCTATTAATGAAGGCGACGTGGTTGAAATGAAATTTAATCAAGTTCGTGGAGATAAGTTCTTTATTGAAATTTCCAAGGATAAATATTTTACGAGTATTAAAGAAATTGCGCTTGGAAAAAAGACGACATATACGTTTAGAAATAAACTGGGATCCAGTTTTTATTGGCGTGTGAAGGCGATTGAGAAAAAAGATATTATCTATTCTAAGAAGAGAAGAGTAGATGTTACAAAAAAAGAAATAGCTCAACCTAAGAAGGTTGAAAGTGTGATGCTTCCTAAAAAATCTAAGAGAAGAAAGAGTTGGTACTTTGGTTACGCTCCAGAAAAAACAAGTTATGAAGTCATTAGCGGAGGAAAGAAAATAGTTGTTGATGACATGAACTTCATTTCTTTTTATGGGGGCCACAAAGGAAAATTAGATAACTATCACTACCTTTTTGAACTTAAGCAATCAAGTGGTGTTGTCTTTGATGATCTTGGCTTTAATCAAACAGCTCTTAAGGGTCAGGCCCTTAAAGAATATCAGCGATTTCATTATGGACTAACTTCACTTCTAGAGTACCGTAGTGAACTTGAATATAATGGTAGCGAAGTTACATCAAGTGCACAGTTCTATTTTAACCTCGGACTTACTGGAAAGTTTCAATATGAAAAGATAAGCCTTTTACTGGATTATTTCTTCTTAAATTATGCAGGCCTTAGCGCTCAGGTTAGTTATGAAATTAATCGTAACTACGAAGTCGGGATTAGCTTAGAATCGAGAAATAATTCCAAGCTAGAAGCTGACACTACTAATATCGCCCTTCGTATCCAATATAATTATTAGGAAATATATTTTATAGACTGACCAGTATATGGGCCATATTCTGGGCCTATTTATCTTGATATTCCTTTCTAAGTTATTGAAAACTACAAAAAAATAGACCATTTTCGAGGCATGCCGAAGGGCGTTTTATAATGAAACCAGATTTGAACTAGAACTTGTGAGGGCATTTTGATGAGAGAAAGAAGAAGGCCACATTCACATTTATATTCGGTAAAGCTAATTTCTTTTCTCGTTGGGATTATAATGACTGCCTCTTCTTGTGTTCCACAAGATGAGATTGATGATTTAGTTAATGTTCCGGGAGCTGACCTACCAACGCTTCCAAATTTAGACGTTGCTTGTTACCAAGATGTGTATGCACCTAAAGAAGAAGATATTACAAGAAATATCGATATTCTGGTAATTCCAGATACATCTGCTTCGATCATTGCGGAAAGAGCACAGATTGCGGAGGGTTTTAATGCCTTCTTAGATGTCCTTCCTGCTGCAGCAGATGTGAATATCGCAGTTATGCTTGGTCACGGTTCTGGCTCTTCACGTTTTGGTACTCTTTATACAAAGTCAACTGAGCCAACGATTCTTTCAAATCGTTCTCTGACAATTGAAGAGATTAAAGCACACTTAAGAACTAAGATGGAAAACCCTGCTGGTGATTATCGTACAGATGGGGGAGAGGCCGGTCTTGCATCTCTTAATCGTGCACTTGAAGATGATTACTATAGCAATATACAAGCACAGGGCTTCTTTAGAGAGGATGCTGCCCTCGTTGTTGTCTTTGTTGCTGATGAACAGGATATTTGTGCAATTTATCCGGAAGGTGTAACGCCTGTTCCTGATCCACAAGGTGGTGAGGACCGCTCACGTATTACAGAATGTTTTGATGGTGACACACAGGTTGTTACTCCAAAGAGTGTCTTTGATAAATTAAAGGCCCGCTATACTGATCGTCCATTAGTTACAGGTGGAGTTATTTACAACAATTTAAGTACCATCCCATTTGGTGGAGAAAATGAGATTGGCTATGGATATAAAGAGTTCGTTGAGTTTGGTGGAGGATTTACTGTTGATATGGCCACAGGTGAGTACGGTGATGGTTTATCTAAGTTAGGTACACTTGCCATGTCACGTATTGATCCAGTTAACTCATTTAATCTAGAAGTTGCAAATATTGATACGAATACGATTAGAACTTTTGTTGATGGAAAAGAAGTACAGTATTCATACGATGCTGAACTAAATATTGTTTCTCTTAATGAAGAGCGTGGGCCTTTCTCTATTGCAGCAGTTCAATACTGTGAGAAGCCTTCAGTCTCAAAGCAAGTAATTCAGATAGTCGCTGGTGGTTCTCACTCTTGTGCCCTTATTGCTAATGGTGAAGTAAAGTGTTGGGGAGACAATTCAAAAGGTCAGCTTGGTCAGGGGGATACTGTTGATCGTGGTGATGATGAAGATATTAATTCGATTCCTGCCATTGATTTAAATGGAGAACTTGCACTTCAAGTTATTGCAGGAAATCTTCACACATGTATTCTAACGGAGTCTAATAAGGTTAAATGTTTTGGTGATAATACTTATGGACAGTTAGGAATGGCATCAACTGATACGCTTGGAGATGACGAACAGCTGTCTGAATATGGTTATACTCAAATTGGTGGAATTGTAAGAAAGTTATATGGTGGAACTTATCATAATTGTGCTCTCTTAACGACAGGTGATGTTCGTTGTTGGGGACAAAATTATTACGGCCAACTTGGAACAGGTGATACGGAAATTATTGGTGATGATGAAACACCGGCCGAAGGTAATCTTGTGGCACTTGGTGCTAAAGCAATTCAAATGGATATTTCATCAATGAGTTATCATGCCTGTGCCATTTTATCAGGTGGAACTCTTAAGTGTTGGGGACGTGGAACTCACGGACAACTTGGTTTAGGAAATACTGATAGTGTTAATTCTCCAAGTTTAGCAACACCAACCCCTAAGGGAGTTATTGCTGTTACAACTGGTGGTGTCCATACTTGTGCCCTCCTTTCTGACTCTACAGTTTACTGTTTTGGGCATAACTCTCAAGGACAGCTAGGGGATGGAACTAGTGAGGCCATGGGTGATAATGAAACACTAGAGAATCACACAGCACTTGATTTAGGCTTTGAAGTAGCATCTGTTGTTGCTTCTAATACAGCAACTTGTGCAATCTCTAAAGGTGGAGAGGCCAAGTGTTGGGGGAATGGATCGTCAGGTAAGTTAGGTCAAGTCGGGACAGCTAAGATTACAGGTGATCTTGCCAACCTTCCTGCAATTGAACTAGGTAAGAGTGTTTCACAAGTTTCTGGTGGGCTAAATCACCATTGTTTCTTAACGACGGATGAAGGCCTTGTAAAATGTATTGGTAATGGTAGTAAGGGACAACTTGGTAATGGAAATACTGAGTCTATCGGTGATGATGAATCACCAGTACTAACAAGCTTCCTTGCTCTTTTTAATATTTAAGAAATTAATTCCAAATAATAAAATCATAAGAACGATGGCACCGAGGATACTTTCATTATTCGGTGTCATATCTTCTCGAACTGCACACCCTGGCTCAATTCCTGATTGAAGAGTTTCAAATCCACTTGCTCCAAGAGTTACTATCGTCGGAGTAGGAGAGTAAGATCCACCAACTCCAGTGATAACTCCGTCAAGTTCATCAAGACGAATAATTCCATCGCCTCCGTCTCCGCCGGCCCTTCCTAAAACTCCACCTGCGGCTCCACCGGTACCTCCTGAGGCATCGAGAGCTGAATTGAGTTCGATATTACCAACTGCTTGTAAGAAGATAACTCCACCAGCACCACCACCTGAGCCACCAGAATCTCCAAAGGCCGAAGTTGTGCCCGGCTGTCCGACTCCACCATTGGCCAGAATGGGAGCGTTGATATACATATCTCCACCTGCGGCGATATGAATAACTCCACCACCACTTCCACCAGGTGTTGCTCCACCTTCTGTTGCACCACCTTGCTCGCAGCCACCGCCACCGTTTCCGCCACCGGCACCACCAAGCATTTGTGTTTCAAGATTTAAAGCTGAGTCATATGTTACAGACGTGGAACCAGGGGCACTAAGAGTGTCTGATCCATCAACTGGTCCTGAAGAAACACCTGAGCCACCATTTCCACCAAGGGTAGCATGTGAGCCTCCGGCCCCTCCGCTTCCACCAATATCGGCAAAGCTTGAGCCACCACAGGCCGCATCCGTTGCACTAGAGCCTTCTGATCCTGGAAATGCTGCTGGACTTAATCCTGCACCGTAGCCTCCAGCAAGACCTTCTGCGACTGATATCGAGTGATCAATTGTAACGTCACCTTGAACTTTTATGATGAGGGGATTAGCTCCCGTAATTGTAATTGCACCTGTTGTTGTGAGGTCTGTACAATTATAGGTTCCACTAGGGATTGCTCCTGTCCAACTACATGAAAGATCACTACCGTCACCAGTATCAACGGCGCCAAAAGTAGTTGATGATATTAGTAGGAATATAGGTAGGATAAATCTCTTCACTGAAGAAATTTTAACATATCTTAGGAATGTCTTTAACTAGGTATAAATGACTAGAAATTACCTTGGAAGAAGTTAAAGCGAACGGCCTCAATATCTTTTCTTCCCTGGTTATATGAGAAGAAGCTTTGCTTTAAAACTTGAGAGCGTACTTCAATTTGCTTGCTTTTTTGGTTGAAGATAAACTCAAGTTGAACTTCTTCATTTCTTGCCTTTAGGTAGACATCATTTCTTTCCATTTTGTAGCCACCAATTTTTCTGATGACACTTGCAATCTTTTCAATATTTTCTTCTGGTGTGGCCCCAAGCATTTTAAAAGGCATGATATAGCTAGAAGAGGCCTTCTTTTCTTTTGAAGAAAGACAATTGTCGATTGATGGGCAAGTGAAGTTGTCCAGACTCGCAGACTCTTGAATAAGGAATTCTTTTGAGCAAGATGCTGTCGTCATAAGAATTGCGGTAATCAGTGATAGTCTAGCGAGTCTCTTCATTAGTTTAGTCCTTCTCTCTTAATCTTAACTAAAACATATGGTTGAACAATGAGGTATTGGAATTCTGTATTCTCTTCTTCCCATGTTCCAATTTGCTCATCAGTTGGGCGAAACATTTGCTCATCCGCAAGCCACTTCTTAATATACTCAACCTCATCGCGGGCCATGGTAAAGCCAACAGCAGCAAGTTCAAGTTCATCAGTGATCATAAATAATGCTTCTCTTTCATGATGTGGTTTTAAGAGATCCCACTTTGCATCATCGATGTCATTAGCTAGTCTTTCTAATAGGTTCTCATTATTATTTTCATCGTTCATATTAATTTCCTATTAAATTGCTTTCATCATTTGTTTATCATTATTAATTTGTGCAATTAACTTCTCATCTGTATCGATGTAGTTAGATGTATGAACTTTCTTGGCCGCTTCTATTAATTCTTTAGAAGGCTCTTCCTTGTCCATTTCATTCTTAAGAAGAGAGTAATATTCTCTTTCTAGTTTGTTCTTTTTCTCTTCCTTCTTACGGTAGTAAGGAGTAAGGATAAAGAGGAAAGCAAGAACGGCAATCATCGACCATACGATATGATAAATTTTCAAAAATACACCTCATGATTTAGTTTCGTAATAAATATACTATGTTAAAATTGCTCTGTGAATGATTTAAAGAAACTAGTTATTCTTGCCCAAGGCGGCGATACAGAGGCATATCACGCCTTTTTGGAAACCGTATCTCAAACAATAAAACGAATTGTTTCTTTTAAAGTATTTAACGAATCTCACCGCGACGATATATGTCAGGAAATATTAATAAGTATTCATCATTCACTCCCAACATATTCTCCTGAAAGACCAATAATGCCTTGGATTAACTGTATTATTGAGCGTCGAATTATTGATTACATTCGTAAATACACGAAATTAGAAGAAAGAGAAGAAATCTTTGATGAGGCCGTCACAAAAGAGGCCAATGCAACGAATAACAATATAGAACGACTTGCTGTAGAACAGCAATTAGAGATGCTGATTGAGAAGTATCTAACAGAAGAATTACGTAGGCCACTTTTGATGGCAAAGCTTGAGGGGCATAAGACCAAGGAGATTTCAAGGGAGCTTGGAATTTCTGAAGCGGCAACTCGAACGAGAATTTCTCGCGCAATGGCAAAGCTAAAAAAAGCGGTTAGGATTAATAATGGAAAATGAAAAATTAATAAATTCATTGGTCAGTGACTTAAGGCCTGTAAAACGATTGGCCACTCCGGGGATTCGTGCGTTGCTATGGGCCGTGCCACAATTTCTTCTTAGCTTCATTGCTATTTCAATAAGTTCGCCAATTGAATTTAAGTATATGTTAAATGCACAATTTATCATTCAAGTGTTATTTGCCATCGTTGCTCTTGGTATAGGCTCGTATCTTGGTTTTGCTAATACTGTTCCCGGACTTCTTAGTGAAAGGAAGGCCAAGCTTGCTTTTATTCCATTTCTAATTTTACTAGGACTCATTATATTTAATATTATTTACCCAGTAGGACTTGATCTTACACATGAGCATCGTGCAAATTGCTATCAAGAGTTAAGTGTTCTTATGCTTATTGGCTTTGTTCATAATTACTATATGCTTAAAAAGGGCTTTATTGCCTTTAGCAGTGCAACTGTTGCGACAGGCTTTTTAACAAGTGGAATGATTCCTTTGGTCATTCTATACTTTGGATGCTCTTTCTCAACTCAACACTTAGTTGTATCTCATTATCTTCCAATTATTGTGATTACAACTTTAGGTTTATTAATTTTTAAATTAACTAAAAAGATTAAATAGAGTGTAACTATTTTAATTATAAGTACGAATAACAGAGTAAGAAGAATTTAAGCTTCTTAAAAAAATACTAAAGGAGAATGTTATGAATTCTAAAAAATCACTATTAATGGGGGCTGCAGTTGCAGGTCTAATGATCTCGTGTACGGGAACAGAAACTAAGATGCCTGAGACTTCAGCGAATGAAGTAATGTGTTACGGAGTAAACTCTTGTAAAGGTCAAGGGGCATGTCACGGTAAGGTTGATGCTTGTAACGGTAAGAACGGATGCCAAGCAGAGCTTAAGTGTGGTGGACAAAACTCTTGTAAAGGTAAAGGCCTAATAAAGCTTTCAAAAGATGAGTGTGAAGCGAAAGGCGGAAAAGTAGCAAAAAGGTAAGAAATGCAAAAATACGGTGTTGGATTAAGACATACTCATTTTCCTTATCTCGAAAATGAGCACTCAAAATCACAAAAAGGTGTTGAGTGGTTTGAGGCCCTTCTCGAAAATTATATGGGAACTTTAGGGAGACCATATAAGATGCTAGAGAAGATTAGGGCAGACTATCCAATAGCGTTTCATGGAGTTTCTCTATCAATTGCATCTAGCGAAGACTTAAATTTTGACTATATGAAAAAGGCAAAAGAGTTATATGATAACTTCGATCCTTTTGTGACAAGTGATCATATGTGTTGGACAGGGCATGCCCATTCAAACCTACACAATCTTTTGCCTTTTGCGTATACCGAAGAAAACCTCGATTCAATTACAGAGAAAGTCATGAGGGTGCAAGATTTCTATGGAAGGGAGATGACCTTTGAGAACCTCTCAGCTTATTTTACCCTAAAAAACTCCACAATGACCGAGGCCCAATTTCTAAATGAATTGGCCAACAAGAGTGGTTGTAAAATTCTTTTAGACTTTAATAATGTCTATGTGAATGCAGTTAACCAAAACTTTGATGCCAGTGAGTTCTTTGAAACAATTGACTCTAAGAACGTTTCTCAAATTCATTTGGCGGGCTACTCTGACCTTGGAACGCATCTCTTTGATACTCACTCTCATCCTGTTCACGCCGAGGTATGGCAATTGTTTAAAAAATATTGTCATAAATTTGATGTTCCAATTCTTCTCGAATGGGATGAAGACATTCCTGAGTTTCCTGTCTTAGAAGCTGAAGTCTTAAAGGCAAAGGAGATATTTAAAGGAGCTCAATTATGAATCATCATGAGTTTCAAAATAAATTTTTAAAGGGTGTCCTTACTAAGGATATCTCAAAAGATATTATGACTGAGATGATTCCCATTGGAGAATTATCAAATGAGCAAGTACTGGAAGTTTATCAAAACGATTATCGTGCACGCTTGCAAGAAGTAATTGGTGATAATTATGAGACTTGTTGGTTTGTTTTAGGAGACGAAGACTTTCTTGATATCTCACTTTCTTATGTTGAATCTAGGCCTTCAGTGTTTACTAATCTTCTACATTACGGTGATGACTTTCCTGATTTCATTGCCTCTCGTGTAAAAGAGTTCTCTTTCATTAAAGACCTTGCTGAATTTGAAAAAACGTTTTGGCACTTATTTCATCAAAAGGACAATCTTAAATCCTTTAATCCTCAAGAGCTAGGAGAGGGAGTCTTTGAAACCCCTTTAAAGCTAAGAGATACCTTCTCTCTTTTTTCATGTGATATTCAGTTGTCCGAGCTTTGGCAGATGCGAAAAGGGGATAGTAGTAAGACCTTTAATGACATTCAAGGCAATGAATTAACAATTCTTTATAAGAGAGAAGAGAAGATGCAAATTCAGGTCATCTCAGAGGGAATTTTTGAACTCATCTCTAACCTAAGAAATCACGAAACAATTCTTTCTGCTGTGGAAGATATTCAGGAAGAGAAGTTAAGTGATCCAAATCTGTGGTCAGTTTTCTTCAATCTTCTTGGTTATATTGCTGAGATCAAAAGCAAATAGATCCTTTGCAATTTTTAGACAATCTTCAGTCACAGGAGATTCAATAACGATATCTTCTTGAGTGATAGGGTGCTTAAAGCACAATTTATATGAATGAAGAAAGATGCGATAGAATTTATAATCTTTTCTAAATAGGTTGTTAATTGAAGAGTGTCCATACTTAGTATCACCAACTAAATTATGCATTCGTCGTGAGAAATGCTTTCTTATTTGATGCTGTCGGCCTGTGAAGATTTCAATATCAACGAGACTATACTCTTCATTCGTTGAGATTCTTTTAAACGCTGTCTTAGCGTCTTGAATACCCTTATCCGTTTTAATCGGAAAATCGTATACACCTTCTTTCTCTGCGATCCCCTTAACCATGGCAACATAGTGTTTAGAGACATTGTCACTATTCCACTGCTCTTTCATAAGTCTTGTTGCTTCCTTTGATTTTGCAAAAAGGACAACTCCTGAAACGGGCTTATCAAGCCTGTGAATCGGAAAGAGGTATAGGTCTGTTTGCTTCTTGAGAGATCTAAGTAGACTTCTACGATCAGAGCTTCTTTCCTTAAAAGGGTGGACTAAAAGATCACTAGGTTTAGTGGCCGCAATATAGTGATCATCTTCAAATAGGACTTGGATTTTGTTCTTCACGTCTAATTTATAACAGATTAAGCGGAGATAAGTATATGAAATTTTAGGATGTCTTACTCTTTTACTAAGGTACTGTGTGTAAGTTACCGATATGTGAAACGTGAGAATATTAAGAGAGAAATTATATTTTATTTTATTCATATGCATGGGAGTTTCACTCTCTGCTGGGGCGTCAGAGTCTGGGGTCCTTTATCGCAATGGAGAGACTTCAATCACCTATGATCGAAGTAAAGATCAATTTATCTTTCGAGATGGAAAGTCGGTTTCTGAGTATTCTAGATTTCGCTACAATGATTTAATTCTTGAAAAATTTAACCGCATTCCTGTTGAGGATCACGGAGAAATTGAAAGGCGCTTAAAGTTAGTAAAGCAAACGTACCATCTTTCGGCCCCTGCTCCTGAAGAGATTCTTCAAGAAAGTTTAGCGGTTGCTGCTAAAATTAATGAAGCAGATAATTACGGATGCGGTGATTCTCGAATAAATATTGGAGATGATAAGGTCGCTTTTACTGCAGAGATCGAAATTGAAAAACTTGATGTAAAAAAAGAAGGCCTCTTTGGTCTAGGAGAGCTTGAAGGTGCTGAATTTGAAGTCAATACATCTAACGATAACCCATTACACGGCGGTCTTATGGCCCTTGGAGTTACTAATTTTAACGAACGTGATGGTATTGAAGGGGATGATCGAGGACTAACTTTTGGGGCGAAAATTTCTGCTAAGCTTAAATTTGAAAATGGTGAAGTCCTATTAAGTTATAATTCAAGGGCCTATACAAAACTTGTTGAAAAACCATGTGGAATGGTTGAAATACGTGGGCGTCTATATGAAAGATTTTGCTACCAAAATGATGATGGAAGTTGGAATCAAGAAGGTATTAATCGAGACGATATCGATATTAGTGTTTACCGAAAATTAGGTGATGATAAGAAATCTTTTGTCCAACTTGGTGCAGGGCTAACGATTCTAGATGATAATGGACTTGCTATGAATACTCAAAGGGCCTGGCATAAGATGTCTAAAGGTGCTGGTACAGTTCAGTATAAGAATTATGGCCATATGGAGCAAGTCATCTCACCTAAGGCCACTTTTAAGGTTGGAAAGATCTATGACTATAAAAATGATGAAGGAACTATTTCAACAACTTCACAAATCTATACTGGTGGGCAACTCTCTCATATAAGTGGAAATGAAAATTATATTGGAGTGGGAGGCGAATTTAAGGTTAAGTTTGAGCCACAAGATAGCAATGGGAAATTTCCTGCTGTCGAAACACGCTTCTACTATGATGGGCAATATACACAAGAGGGTGAGATGAACCATTATTACGGTGTTGAGGCCAAGACAAATGTTTACACAACGAAGAAGTCTGTTGTCTATATTAAAGCGGGGATGGGGATTGAAGATGATCACTATACTCGTGAATATGAAAATTATGGAAAGTCTTTTCTTAATCCAAACTTAGATATTCAACATTACTTAGGTATTGGTATCGAAAAAAGGTTCTAAGCGTAAGCAAAGAACCTTTTCGACTATAGAAATTAGATTTTATTTTTCTTGATAGATATGAACATCTCTTTGAGGGAAAGGAATTGAAATCCCTTCTTTATCAAATTCTAATTTTACATTCTCTTGCATATCAAACATTACTTGCCAGTAATCAGCTGATTTAACCCATGGCCTTACAGCAAAGTTAACAGAGCTATCAGCAAGGGCGGAAACAGCAACAACTGTTTCAGGCTCGTTAAGAATTAAAGGATGCTCTTTTGTAAGTCTCATGAGAACTTCCTTGGCCTTCTTAATATCATCACCATAGCCAATTCCAAAAATCATATCAACTCTTCTGATACTTTCAGCTGAATAGTTAACAATACTTCCCGATGAAAGAGAACCATTTGGTAGGACAACCGTCTTATTATCTGCCGTATTTAAGATTGTGCAAAAAAGACCAATCTCTTTTACTTTTCCAATAAAACCTTGTGCTTCAATAACATTTCCAACTCTAAATGGTTTGAAGAAAAGGATAAGGACACCACCTGCAAGGTTCCCAAGAGCTCCTTGAAGTGACATACCAAAGGCTAGACCGGCGGCACCAAGCATCGCAACAAAACTAGTCGTCTTAATTCCTACCATTCCAATGATAGTAATAAATAATCCTATCTTAAGGGCAATACTTACAATTGAAGTAATGAATCCTCTTAGTGAGAGTTCAACTTCTTTCTTTTGAAGTGCTTTATCAACAAGTCTATCAATGAAATTGATAACTTTAAGTCCGATAATTAGGACAATAATGACTTTTATAAATTGAATCCCGTAATCTGCAGCAATATTCGTTAGTTTTTCAACATTGGCTTCGTTTAATAATTCTTTCATTCATTCTCCTAAAAATTCGCCAGAAGACTAATTGTAGTTTTGTAATCGTGTTGATCTCTTTCTTCAACAGGTTGATTTTCATATTCCCAAAGGACACCTGCTTTAAGAGAGAATGTACTATTAATTAGCATACGAATTGAAGGCTCCATATTAATAATATAGTTTTCACTATGCTGTACACTTGGAATATATTCGAGCCAGTAACGAGCTGTTACACCTTTTCTTAGTTCTTTACTCACTTCATAGTATAGACGCAGTTTTTGCTCATGATTATCAGGCTCATTTTGAACGAAATTTTCTCTCGTATAACGATAACCAAGTTCAGCAAGCATTTTGAATTTATCTTCATCAATAAACTTATACTTAAAACCGACGTCGATATTATTTCTTGCCCAGAAACCCTTAAATCGATCTGATTCAAATAGGTCGGCCACAAAGATATCAACTTTCTTTGAAAGGACATGGTCGAAACGAAGTAGGGCACTCCAATTCTCATCATCAACTTCATCATCTGATTCACCGTAAGAATAAGTCCCATTGAAAGTAAGAGTATTCGTTTCCCACTTATATGAGTTGCGGGAAGCAAAGTCATAGGTCTTTTTGTTAGTATTTCCACCAGAAGCAATGAATGTTACTTCATCTTCCGATTTAAACTGAGCATGGGCAAATTGGCCAAATAAGATGGCCATAATTAAAATTTTTTTCATAACAAGATTCCTTTATAAAAAACTATTTTATGTTCATCATTTATCTTTTTGTTCCTAAATTCTGTCTATTTATCTTAACTATGATTAACTTTTTTGTACAATCGATCCTTTAGTTAAAAATGCCAATTATCATTGGTTTGAGATAACACTTATTGGGAAGCATTAATTATTGGGCCACTCATTACAGAGACTTAGAAACTGATAAAAAAACTAGATTAAAAATAGTCTGTTTATCGGCAAAATGGGGCAATTGTTTGTGCGAAGTGTTTTTCTCAATTAAAATTACTTAATTGAGAATTTGGAGCTATTGATGGAGTTAATCGAACCATTCTTGAATGCTTTACTTGAAGTATTCAAAAAACAACTAAATATACCACTACTGGCAGGTGAGGTTTATCCTAATTACGAATTTAAAGATACCGTTGATATCGTAGGCCTAATAGGAATAAGTAGTGAGAAGATCAATGGGGAACTTGCTCTTTGCTTTAATAAAGCTAGTTTTCTAAATATTTACAACACAATGTTCTCCGAGAATCAAAAAGAGCTTAATGAAGAAATTTCTGATTCCGCAGCTGAGTTTGTAAATATGGTGCTTGGTCAAGCAAAGGCCGAAATTAATAAGATTACAGGGCTGACTGTTGAGAGAACAACTCCTGAAGTTTTCTTAGGAGATGGTATAAAGAATGATCGCATCACCGGGCCAAGAACAGTAACAATTCCTTTTGAGCTTCCAGTAGGGATGGATAAGCAAGTATTTTATATGAGCTTAACAATAGACGAGTAGTAAATGCATAAAAAAATATTTCTAATTTCTTTTCTATCTATTTTTCTTTTTATTTCATGTAACAAAAAGTCCTCTCCAAAAGCTGAGCTTAAGTATTGGAATGACACTCCTGTAACAAAAAAGATTAAGACTTACTTAAAAGATATCTCAGACGAGAAGTCTAAAAACTTTATTCCTAAGAGTGAGAGAATAGCAGTCTTTGATAATGATGGAACACTTTGGGGTGAGTACCCAATGTATGTTCAGTTTATAGCGCTGTTGGACTTCTATAAGGATATCATTGTTGGGAAGTATAATAGAAGCAATGCTCTAGTCGATGTGGTGGTGGAGCAATTTCCAAATGTAAAAGATAAGGGAAAGCTTTATCAGGCACTGCTTGATATGCAGGCCGGAGTTACTAATGATGAATATATGGAGTATATGGCCAAGTGGCTTGCAACTAAAAAGCATCCGGAGCTAAAGAAGAAGTACACGCAGCTCGTTTATGCTCCAAGCGTTGAGCTGATGAGAACACTAGAAGCATTTGATTTTAAGGTTTTTATTGTCACGGGTGGGGGAACTCACTTTGTTAGGGCCTTAAATAATATAGTCTATGATCTCCCTTCGTATCAGATTATTGGGACAAGATTTGGAAAGAAATTTTCTGAAAATGGTAAAGTTGAATTTCAAAATCAGGCCAAGCTTGCTTTCTTAAATGACAAAGAAAATAAACCTGTGGGGATTTTAGAACATATTGGAAAGGTTCCAGTTTTTGTTTTAGGAAATTCAGATGGTGACTTCGCAATGGGGAAGTATGCAAGTTTAAATTCAAAGTTTAAGTCATTTGTTGGAATTATTCATCACGATGATAGCGCACGTGAGTTTGCATACGATAGAGATTCTCATGTTGGAAAGTTAGATAAAGTTCTAAGTGAAGGGGATAAGTACTTCGTAAACTTAATCAGTATGAAAAAAGATTTTAAACAGATCTATTTTTCTGAATCAGATAAAGTCCATCACGAATAGGGAGCATGGTCTTATAAAGGTCATCTCTCGATTCAATATAGTTATTAAAGTCGACAAGAGCATTCGTCGTCTTATCTTCTGGATCGATGGTCTCACTAGCAACTTTACCGTTCCAAAGTACGTTATCGACTACGATCATGCCATTTTCACTCAGTAGCTCAAGAGAGAGCTCAAGGTAGTTCTTATAACTTCCTTTGTCTGCATCGATAAAGACGAGATCAAATTTTTGACCAGCTAATTCTTTTAAAACTAGATTTGCATCTCCGAATCGGGCCTCTATTTTATTTCCTACTTCGCTACGATCCCAATAGGATTTTGTAAAAGTATTAATCTTTTTATTCTTATCAATTGTGATAACTTTTCCATCACTCGGAATATTCTCGGCCATGGCCAAAGCAGAGTAGCCAGTGAAAGTTCCAATCTCTAAAATATTCTTGTAATTATTTGAACGAATAAAGAAGCCTAAAAGAGAGGCCACTAGTTCGCCAGAGATCATGCGCCCAAGAGGGTGATTATCTTTTGTATAATCGCCCAGCTCGACGCAAAGATCACTTGGGATATTTGATTTATTTAAACAATATTTTTCAATTTCTTTTAAATTTTCCACTGAAACTCGATTAGTTTATTTCCGCTTACTTCATCACAAACGCTTGTTAATTCTTTTGTTAAGAATAGCATAGAAATATAGGCATTGTATTTAATGATATATTTAAAACCTGGAGAAATGTAGCGGTCTAGCTCTTCTTTAAGTTCCATACAATTTGGAGAGTCAGTCATATATGATGTTTCAAAATCAAGTCTCTTAAAACCCTTTTGTCTTGAGAAGTCAGCGCTATAGAAACATTGCCCATCATTAGATTGAACATCAAGAATAATTCTTCTTGTCGAGTCAGAGATCCCTAACTTTGTAAAAGAGACATCAAGGGCCGCAATCTCATTTGGTGCAGCTACTTTATCGCGAAAACTCTTACAGGCAAAAGTCGTAAAATCAGTCACAAACTTCATATCGATTGCACTAGGTGTAAGCTCGTTGGCATAAGTTGTTGATATCATGAGAATAGCTAGAAGGAGTTTTTTCATCTTTTCGATCCTTTAATATTTGTTTGACGATTAAAACATTAATTTCTTTATTCATACTCCTGACCGGCTAAAGAGTAAAGTTAGTATGAAATTTTGATTGATACTCTCTAAAAAGAACTTAATAACTTGATGTTTTTACTAAAGTTCTGACACTTTTTGCCGATAAGCCCAGTCCTATGGAGCAATATTTAAATAATTTTCTATTAGCGTCTTCAATTTTACTCTTATTAAGTATTGTACTTAGTAAGTCATCAAGCCGCTTTGGTCTACCGGTTCTTGTGCTATTTCTCTTTATAGGGATGATAGCCGGCTCTGATGGAATTGGTGGAATTAACTTTAGTAATTACGAGTTAACTCACTCTTTAAGCTTAGTTGCTCTATGCCTAATTATTTTTAATGGGGGATTTGAAACTCCATTTAGCAAAGTTAAAAAAGACTTTGGAAGAGGAGTTGTTCTTTCCTCTATCGGAGTTATGCTCACGACTCTCTTGGTTGGTGGCTTCACTCATCTTGTAACAGACTTAGGTTTACTTGAATCTCTACTCATCGGTGCCATTCTTTCGGCAACTGATGCAGCTGCTGTCTTTTCTGCATTTAAGGATCCAACGGCACAAGTTGGTGACGTTAAAAATATTCTTCGCTTTGAGTCGGGAAGTAATGATCCCATGGCCTATTTTCTTGTCTCTGTCATTATTGGCTTCATTGAGCAAGGAATGGGAGATGCCAAAACGACGGCAATCATGTTTATCTCAAATCCTATTATTGGTTTAATTGGTGGTTGGATAACTGCTCGCTCATTCATCTTAATCAATAACGTGGTAAAACTAGACTTTAATGGACTCTATCCACCACTTACAATGGCCATGTTATTTCTTGGTTATTCTTTAACAACAAAGCTTGGTGGAAATGGTTTCTTAGCAGTTTATGTTTTTGGGATGATTATTGGAAATCGAAAAATTCTACACAAGAACTTACTTTCATTATTTTTTGACGGAGTTACTTGGCTTTCGCAAATTGGTCTCTTCATTATGTTAGGATTACTCGTCTTTCCAAGTCGACTTCTTACAGTTGCTCCGGCAGGACTTTTCATTGCTTGCTTCTTAACATTTGCAGCAAGACCAATAACTGTTTTCCTTTGCTTAATTAAGAGTCGCTTCAACTTAAATGAAAAACTCTTTGTTTCATGGGCAGGACTTAAGGGGGCAACACCAATTGTCTTTGCAAGTTTTGCAGCAACTCATATTGGAGAAAAGGCTCACGTCCTATTCGATATTGTGTTCTTTGTTGTGATTATTTCAGCTCTTATGCAGGGATCATCTCTTAAACTTGTTGCAAGGAAATTAGGACTTGTTGTTGAGCAAGAAGATGAAACAAACTTTCCTGTTGATATGGAACTTCTCGAACAAACCAAGCATGGTATTGTTCAACTTGAACTTAAGCAAACTGATTATGCTGTTGAAAATAGAGTTGTTGACCTAGGGTTACCTGTTGGAGCAATTGTTTTATTTATCAAGCGGCATGGGGCATTTATTATCCCTGATGGAGCTACAGTTTTTGAAAATGGGGATAAAATTCTTTTAGTGACTAAACTAAAAGAGGATCTCGAAGCAGCACAAGAGTGTTTTGAAAAAAAAAAGATTGAAGAATTAGATGAAGAGGATGATGATACACAAGAGTTACATGCGGCCTAAAATTAGTTAGGTCACTAACTAAAGGATATTTGTGGGAGTTCATGACCTTACACAAGGATCTGTCATCAAGTCTTTGTTTAAATTATCAATACCGATCGTCATGGCCAATTTCCTACAAACGGCCTATCAGTTAACGGATACTTTTTGGGTAGGGCGCTTAGGGACAAATGCTATCGCATCCCTTTCCCTTTCATTTCCTGTAATCTTTCTTTTAATCTCTATGGGAGCAGGCTTTGCTGTTTCAGGAACAATCTTAGTTTCTCAATATACAGGTCAAAAAAATACGAAGATGGTTTCTAAGGTATGTCTTCATACTTTATTTATTATTCTCATTACATCAGCAATTTTAGCAGGTATTGCTTATGCCGTTATTCCTTATATCATTCGTGCAATGACTCCGACTGTTGAGATTCAAAATATTACGATTTCTTATTTGAGGATTTCATTTATTGGTCTGATATTTAGCTACCTCTATATGATGTTCCAATCTCTGTACCGAGGAGTCGGAGATGTTAAGACACCTTTTTATATTGTTCTCTTCTCTGTTGTCTTAAACTTTATTATCGATCCCATCTTAATTATGGGATATGGACCTATTAAGGCATATGGAGTTGATGGTGCTGCGTACGCAACGATTTGTACTCAAGGACTATCTGCAGTTATCGGACTCTACTTACTTGCAAAAGGTAAGGGGGGAATAAAAATAGATTTCACAAAAATCTCTTTTGATTTCTCTTTGGCCAAAAAAATTATTCACCTTGGCTTTCCTGCTTCGACGGAACAATCCTCACGAGCAATGGCCATGATGGTGATGACATTTCTCATTGCGACCTTCGGTGATATCGCATTAGCTGCTTACGGGATTGGAATTCGAGTACTAACATTAATGATTATCCCAAGCTTAGGATTTGCAATGGCAACATCAACTTTGGTTGGTCAAAATATTGGTGCGGGAAAAATTGAAAGAACCAAAGAAGTTACGAGTAAGGCCCTATGGGTAATCTTTATTGCTCTCTCAATTGCCGGAGTTGGCTTTTTTATTTTCGCTGAGCAAACTTTACAAATCTTTGTTCCAAATGAAATTGCTGTCATTAACGAAGGGGCAAACTTCGTTAGAATTATCGCTCTAACATTTGGACTTATTGGGGTTCAACAAGTTGCCTCAGGAGCCATGAGGGGTGGGGGAAGTCCGATGATCTCCATGATGGTGGCCATTGTTTCTTTATGGGTCATTCGTTTTCCAATTGCATATGTTCTTTCAAAACATACACCTCTTGGTCAAACTGGAATCTATCTTTCATTTGTCGTGGGGAATATTCTTGGGGCCTCAATTGCTATTTTCATCATCAAGCAGAATCGATGGATTAAGAATCTAACAGATCCAATTACTGAAGAAGAGCGTAAAGTCATTGAAGAGACTATTGTTGAGGACGGTGTAATCTCTTGATTTTATTGAGTTATAAAGAATTGTTGTTAAGATAATAACCTAGTTTCCCGATAAAGTATTGAGAGATATCTTTGAGAGGGGGAGACGTGAGAAAGGTTTACTTGATGCTTTGTGTACTGGTGCTACATACGTATGCAAATGCCGTTGTTGTTAATACCTATGAAAATATGTCTAACTCAAACTATGTTGATGACGTCAAAAATCAAATTGATAATGTCGTAAATGAAGCAATTGAAGATATTGAGATGGACCCTGTTTCTACTCCTGAAAGTGCGGTTACCTGCGATCCCAATACAGCAATAGATAACCATGCTCCAGAGGCCAAAAGAGCTCTAGAAGAAGGTCTGGCTTTAGCTGAAGCTGCTGCAAGAGGTGAGGATTGCCAATTCTACGAAAGATTTCTCGATCAAGGTGTTCCTATAGAGGCCCTAAAGCAGTCACTCCTTTATTATAAAGAGAATAAGAGTAAGTTTAAAAATAAGAATTATATTACAATTGCAGATTACTCTCAGAACTCTAAACATAAACGATTCTTCTTATTGGATATGAAAACTGGTGAAGTTAAGAATTATAAAGTGTCTCATGGTAGCGGAAAGGTTAGAGGTGTCACTTACGCTGATGCGACAATCACTGATAGCGGTAGAGTGACTAGGGCATCAAATCATGTTGGAAGACTCATTCGCTGTCGTGTGCCTGCAAGGGCGAAGCCTAAGCATGATCAGTGGGCAATGACGAGACCTGGCTTTTTTAAGACCGGTGAATTTTATATGTCTAGTAGTCATGATGAAAGAGTGAAAGGGCAAAGAGGTTGGCCGACATTTAGAACTTCAGGAAGAAATTATAATGGAATGCGCTTAGATGGCCTTTCAAAAGGTGTTAATGATAAGGCCCGTTCACAAGGTGTTGTTATGCACGAGGCTTATTATAACCGCGGTAATATTATGGGAAGAAGTTTTGGTTGTCCTGCATTCGTACCAGGTGAGGGGCGAGAGATCATGGAAAAAATCAATAACGGCTCCCTCTATTATTCATATGTTCCTAATGAAGGATGCCGTAGTGATTATAATAAGGCCCTTAAGGATGTTAAGGGCTGGGAAAGAATGTGTACTGGACGCAATTAGCCCTTATTTACATCAAGCTGATTTGAAAACTCAATTGTTCGAATCGGAAATGGAATTGTAATTCCATTATTATCATAATATTTTTTAATGTTCATAACGGCCTCATGGCGTGCCTTATAAAATGCGACTCCTGCTTTATAGTCAATCCATACTCTGGCCGTCAGATTGATTGAGCTTGTACCAAATTCTTCAAAGAAAACTTCGACAGGAACATTTTCAAGCCTTCCATTAATGGCCTCAAGTGCTTCTCTTGTTACCTTTTCAACTTTTTCAAGATCATCGTGGTACGAAACACCAACGGAAATATCCACACGACGTCGTGGCGTACTTGTGTAGTTAATAAAAGGCTTTGTAAACATATCTTTGTTTGGAATAAAAACTTCAAGTCCTTGGTAAGTCGTGATTCCCGTTGTTCTTAATTCGATATTTGTTACCTGACCGACAATCTTATCAATTTCGATAATATCACCAATTTGATATGGCTCACGAAAAGCAATAAGAACACCTGAAACAAAGTTTGCTGCAATTTCTTGGAAGGCAAAACCTAGTGCTAGACCGATTACCCCGGCCCCAGCTAGAATTGATGTAACAGTTTTTTCAAGGCCAATAATTTCTAAGGCCGTAAAAATACCAACAACAATGACAATGACATTTGTCGTTGTTCCTAGGATTTCATTTACAGACTTCTTGTAGGAAACTTTTTGTAAAACTTTCTTAACTAAGTTACGTAGAGTTTTACCAAGGTAGAAGAAAACAAATAGGGCAACGATTGCAACAATTAAGTTTGGGATATTCTTAATAAATGCTTCGTACCAAAAAGTTAGTTTTCCTGAAATGAGTGTAAAGACTCGATTAATATCAAACAATGTAAACTCCATCTTAAATTATTTCTTTAAATTTTATCGCATTTAAAAGAAATAAAAAAGGAGCTTATTTGATTGAGATCTTAGCAAGTCTTTCTTTGTAAAGATTTGAAATTATCTTAGGTACTTTAAATGGGATTGTTTCGATGATAAGCTTCTTAAAGAACTCGAGGTAACTCGCTCTGCGATACCAAGTTAAGCTAGAGAGATTTTTAGTCATCGGAGAATAACCTTCATTGATGAGTTCTTGAATGCACTTGGAATTATCGAGGCGATTATACTTACTTAAGTCGAGTGAGAGAATAATATCTGCATCTTCAATTTGCTCTCGTGTCCTAAGATCAATGGCAATATCCATGGCATTACTAATGATAGCGAAAGTATCATCAGGTTCTTGATACTTTTGTACTCCATTTAAGTCGACTGCGACGATAATTCCGGCGCCCATATCTTCAAGTGGGGAGACGGGAACATTTTCTGTTATACCTCCATCAACGAGAGTTCTGCCATTGATTACCTGAGGAACAAATGCACCAGGTACACAGACAGAGGCACAAACTGCATCGGCCAAATTTCCTTTGTAGAAAACGACTTGTTCACCAGTTGAAATATCAGTCGTACAAATGGCCAGAGGAATTCTTGCATCTTCGATATTTACATCACCAAGATCTTTGATGAGCATTTCTCGTATGGACTTCGTACTAAAAAAACCTTTCTTAGGAATTGTTAAGCTTATTGTGTCTTTATAATTTAGCTTCTTTGCTAAGGATAGAAAGTCGTCGTAATTCTTACCAAAGGCATAGTAAGAAGCAACAATAGCGCCAACGCTTGTTCCTGATAAATAGGAAATTGGAATTCTTTGTTCTTCAAATGCTTTTAAGACGCCAATGTGAGCGATACCTTTTGCGGCACCTCCACCAAGAGCAAGACCAATTTTAGTATTTAGAAAGTTCCATCTCATAGTCTAATCTTATCGGAATATGAGGGACATCTCCACATAAAATTGAAATTCCTTCTTCTTGAAAGGATACGGCCTTTTTATCGAGAGAGTGGGAGTATTTTAGGGCAAAGATATTTCTTCTTAGATATTTGTTTAGTAATTTTTTGGGAGACTTAACTCCTAAGCTACTGGCATGTTCAATATAATATGGAGTTAAGAATGCGCTACGGCCTAGGGATTCAAGAACATGTCTTACCATGCAGTTATATTGACCATATTTTTTCTTATTTGAAACTTCTGCTTCGATATACTCAACGATACCAAGATAGTCTTCATTCTTAAGTCGTTTAGAAATATTTGAGCGAAGTCCTTTTATATCAACTGATTCAATATCTTGATACTCATAATTAGGGATAGAAAATTCACTTGGTATATTTGGGGCCTTGCTCATTTCAATAAAGTCGAGGCATAGGATTGGAATACCGGCGCGACGATACTTTTCTAAGCTTGGATTTAAAAGCCTTGCGTAGACAAGAGATATTTTTTCTACGAAGATTAGACTATTTGAAATCTTTCTACTTTTAGAATTAGTATGATTTGAGTAAATTTCTCTACGGCTTCGATTGCTTGCGATTGCGGCGTCGAGATGCTCTTTGAAGCACTCCATTGCTATCGACTCTTGGGCCAATAAAAAGAAGGCGAGAATGAAGGGAAGCGTTCTCATGCTCAATTACTATCATTTAGCCTTGTTTGAGTAAAGAGAGAGTAGAAGTTTTTCAGGGAGCATCGGGTCGAGACTTTGATAGTGAAGTTGTTATAATTACACAATGAAATCAGGAGCTTACCCATGCAATATATCAAGCAAGAAGAGTGCTATTTAATTAAATTATATAAAGACGAAGATCTTTTTACGTCCCTCGAAGAATTTGCGGCAGCAGAGAACCTTGGCGCTGGGATGTTAAAGGGGATCGGTGCTTTAAAAGATGTGGAGCTTGGTTTTTATCACCTTGATACGAAAACATATGACCGCAAAGAATTTAATGGTGACTTTGAGCTATTAAGCCTTGATGGAAATCTTTCTCATTTAGATGGAAGGCCTTTCTTTCACATCCATACTGTTTTAGGTGATGAAGATTTTTCTTGTAAAGGAGGACACCTGTTTCGCGCCACAGTTGCAGTGACAACTGAAATCTATTTTTTTCCAATCGTTCAAAAAATCGAAAGAAAGATGGATGAAGAAATTGGTTTAAACTTATTATCATTACCACAAGCTTTTTCTCGTTGTGGAATTAAAGGATAGAATATGAAATTTAATCGCCCATTTTTCATTAAGATTCACCTCTACTTGTCAGCTCTAGCTTCTCCCTTGCTTCTGATGATGGCCATTACAGGAGTCTCTTACTTATTAGGATTTAAGGGAAGTGAAGTCATTGAGCCAGTTAAAGTCGTCCAACTTTCAAAGGCACAGTTAACAAAAGAAAATATTTCAGTAGAGTTAAATGAAATCGATGAAAGTTATGATTTTGCCTACGTTAAAAGTGTCGGGGATGGAGCAATCACTAGACCGACAACCCGAGACTACTATAAATTTCAAGTAAAAGATGATGGGACGCATATCTCTTATGTGAAGCCAAACCTTCTAAAAAGATTGATTGAACTTCATAAAGGTCATGGGCCGCAGTTCTTACGTTATATTGAAAAAATTGTTGGGACCTTTCTACTTCTAATCATTTTAAGTGGATTGTACTTAGCATATACAATAAAAAAAGAAAGAAAGGTTGTCGGGATCTTATTTCTCATTGGCCTAAGTCTTTATCTATTCATGTAGAATTACTTTAGCCATCTTGTGAAGCGCTCGTGATTGCTTAATCTCTTATTTTCTTTTTGGATTTTAAGCTTCACGCGCTCTTCTAAGCTCAATTGATCATAGATTGGAATATCTATCGTCTTAGTTTCCTCTCCAAATTCTAATGTTTCTAAATCAATATACATAAGTTTACTTTTAGTAATAAAAAAGTAATTGAGTTGCCACTCAAAATGGTAACCGTAAGGAGCAGTTAGCTTGTTTAATCGAACTTGAATCTCTGAGACCCGTTTGGCCAGCTCCTTATCTACTTTTTCTTCGACAAGTCTTGCTAGTTTTCCGTTTGGAATATCATAGAGAATAAGAGAGTCTGTTTCTTTGATAAGAGTTGGAAGCTCTGGGTATTCGGCCGTAAAACTTCTCATTAATGGAAGAGCTTCCGGTTCGATTTCATTTTTTAAGAGCACCATGTAATTTTCTTTTTCATACTTCATGAAAAAGAAGAACTTACTTCTCTTATCGATATAGAGTGTTATATCGTCAAAGCCTAACTCTGATTTTATGAGCTCTTTTGTATTCAAACCATGACCTCTCTTTAAGAGAGATTATATCATAGTTTAAATTCTAGTGGGCCTTCTTGTTCTTAGGAGGTGAAAGGCGAGTCGAAAAGCCAAATAGTAAATATCCAGGGCAAATCCCCAGTATTCCTGTTACTAATGGTATTACACCAATGAGACCCCAATAAGTTTTAGGACCTATAACAACTAGTGAAATAAGGATCATCCCTACAATGATTCGAATAAATCGATCTACATTACCTTCATTCATTTTCATTACTCTCTCCTTTTAAATTCAGCATTATATTGGCCATAAAACCTGAGCATAGTATGGAGTGATATTAGAAAATCTTAACAATTAGGCCCTTAACCATCCTGTTAGTGAAAGTCTCGCTTTGTATGCAGGGAGAACTTCATGGGGAAGGTCTTCGGATAGAAAGATAAGAAGTCTTCCAAGCATAGGCTTAATACGAGATACTTCCTCATCTTGTCTTTCATGGTGATAGATAACGACCTCTCCACCGTCAGCTTCCCCCATATCACTTAAGTACAGAATCACACTTAGGCGTCTAAGGCCTCTACCTCTGTGCTGGTCCACATGCTTTCGATAGAAGGCTCCTTTGTCATAGCAGGCAAAGTGTCCTTCGTAAGAGCGAATGCCTAAGTAGAAAATAGGGTTGAGTTGATCCTTGAGATTATCAAGAAACTTTAAATATTGTTGAAGGGCCAGAGGGTGGTCGGCCATCTCTCCTTCAATCCACGAAGTGAGATCTCCACGAATTTTTTCGTCAAGTCGCTTTGTTAGTTGTCGTCCGACCTTTGCTTCTTGGAAGTCACCAATATGAAAACGAGTCTGGGCCTCGTCCTTTAGGGCACGGGCCAATTCGTTTGAAATAAGCGTATCGCTCACATAAAATCGCTTCTCAGTTAAGGATTCGATCAGCGTATCAAGCTCTTGCATTTAAATGTTCTCACTAGGCCTAGGGCCTCAAAGGGTGGCAGGAAGGATTGGCCACCTAAATAATGGATGAGATGATTTAATCTTAAAGGCTACCTAAGTCAATCGAATTGTTATAACATGAATAGAAATAGGATGAATTATGATCAAAGCACTTTCTCACTTAGTAATAACTTCTAAGAATGTTACGAATATTTCGAACTTCTTCACAGATGTCTTTGGTGTTAAGGCCCATTTTGCCAATGAAGATTTTGCAGATTTTGTCCTTCCTGATAAAAGTCGCGTGGCCTTCTTTCGCCCTGTAGGAAAGGCTGCAAAATTCTTTGAATTAGTAGAAAATCCAGCGCAAGTCTCTTATGGTGTGACCGTTGAAAATGTCGATGACTTCTATAAAAAGTTAATGGTCTTAAGTTCTCACTATCAATTTGAGGTGAGTGGAGAACCAAAGGATCACCCATGGGGAGAGAAGAGCTTTCTTTTAATGGATCCAGATGGGAATCGATGGGAGATAACGCAGTCACCCAGTGACGATGGTCATCTCGTAAATATCTCATAATTAGATGAAATCTATATTTTTAATATAATTGATAACTGAACGGCCTCGCGGTAAATAAAGTCTGTATTTAAGTGGAGGTCGCTATGAAATCAGTTATTGTTCTTTTATCAGTTATTCTTTTTAGCTCAGCTATGGCCTGCCCAGAATTGAATAACGTTGATCTTGCTTCAAGTTATGATCGTGATGAATACACTGAGGTTTACTCTGAGCGCCTTCCTAAATTATCAAAAGAAGAATTTGCAAAATACACTGAATTAGCAGATTTTGATTATGACTACTGTGCTGATGCCCTAGAGCTTAGAAGGCTTGAGGCGACACAAACTGGTACAGTCTATACAATCGTCGTTACTGTTAAAGATCATTGTGACGGTGGTAATTCTTATGGAAATATTTTCGATGAATCTGGGTCTAAGCTCCTAGGTCGCATCGGCGATTCGTATATTGCCTGTTTCTAATATAGAAACTAATCAGCTTGCTTTGGGAATCTTTACCACAAAGCAAGTTGTTTTTTTACTTGTGTCTAGGAATAACTCCCCTTGATGCTTTTCTAGAATTCCTTTTGAAATCGATAGTCCTAATCCCGTTCCTTTTCCGACTTCTTTCGAAGTGTAGAAAGGCTCAAATATTTTACGCTGAAGATCTGGGCCAATGCCTGGGCCTGAGTCCATTACACTGACAAGAACAAAGTCTTCTACCTCTTTCACTGAAATATCAATCCAAGGTGATACAGATGCTTCAATTGAGTCATAAGAGTTATTTAATAGATTGATAAAAACTTGAGAGATTTGAACTCTATCTGCATCGATTTTAACATTGAATTCCTTGCTCTCAAGATCAAACTTAAGCTTGATTCCGTGGGCCTTAAATTTCTCAGCACAAATGGCCGTTGCGTCCACAAGAGTTTCTTTAAGAGATACGACTTCTCTTTTTATCTCAGCTGATTCACGAGAAACAACTTTAAGACTAGAAATGATACGAGTGATGCGATCGATTGTTTCAAGAATTCGTTGAATGTGAATATCGTATGCCTCTTTATTCATTTTTCCGGTATCTAGTAAACGCTTAATTTGATAAATAGAGCCGTAGATAACAGTTAGAGGGTTATTGATCTCGTGAGCAATACCACCGGCCATCTCTCCAATTGCGCTTAAGCGCGAACTATAGATAAGGCTTTCTTTAGTACTATTAAGCTTATCCATAGTCTCTTGTAAGGCGATGGATTTATTTACCTCACTTCGATAAGTGCGATCCACAAGACTAAGGAGCCTGTAGAATAGAAGGCTTAACATAATCATAGTTAGAGAATGAATGATGATAAGAGAAGTTTCTGGCCCATCGAGAAGTAAGTAACTTGAAGTGACATAGCTAATAATTGCTAGGAGAGTGATAAGCCCACTGTAGATATGCTTTCCAGTTACTTCAAAGAAAATATTATTGCTGGCAACGATCATAATTAAATAGAGATACCAGAATGGTGAGAATGGCCCGTCAACGATATAAATAGCAAAAGGGCAGAGGACACAGGTAGCAAAAATCTGTCTAAAAATTTCGATATGTAGTGAGTTCTTAGCTCGAATACTTATTTGAGAAATTGTGAGATTGAAAATAAGAAAAGAGAAGATTCCAAAGAAGCTATTTAATCTTTGGGTGTCTTGATACTCATAAACCCCGACAATAATGGCGAAGAGCATTGTAAACGGACCGAGAGTAAAGTCCATAATTCTTAGGATGTCTTTGATACTCTCTGTTGGCCTCTTGGGATTTATGTTTAAATTCATTCTTGTCCTGTAAATGTGAGCTCATTTATAGATTTACCGTAATAATAAACTGAGTTCAATAATTTTTAACTGAAATATTATGTTAAAATTCATTCATAATTTATTAAAAAGACGTGAGGGAAGATGGATTTAAATCAACACGATAAGCTATTAGTTCAGCAAGTAAGAGAAAATTGGGAGCTTTTGGGTTATGAGACAAGAAATAAGTATCAATTCTTAGACGAAGCGCAAAATCCTATTGGTTACGCAGCAGAACAACAAAAAGGTTTTCTTGGCTTTATGATGCGCCAGTTCTTAGGGCATTGGAGGACATTTGACCTTCACTTCTTTGATCAAAGTCGCAATGAGTATATGGTTGCTAAACACCCATTTTGCTTCTTTTTTCAGCGCCTTGAAATACTGGATTTAAATGGCCAAATGATTGGTTCACTTCAGCAAAGATTCTCTTTAATAACTAAGAAATTTGATGTCTTAGATGCTCAGGGAAATGTCATCATGGAGATGCGCTCGCCAATTTGGAAGCCTTGGACTTATCCTTTTTATTCTCGTGGGCAAGAGGTTGCCTGTGTCTTAAAAAAGTTTTCGGGACTATTCTCAGAAATGTTCACAGATCGTGACAATTTCGCCATTGATTTAAAAAGTCAGTCGTTAACGACTGAAGAAAGGAAAATAGTCCTTGCAACATCTGTTTTTATCGACCTTGTTTATTTTGAAAGAAAGGCGAAATAAAGAATAAGAAACTCTTTGATATTGGCCTCTAGGGTATGCGAAAATAAATAAAAAACGCATACTCTAGGAGCTTGCTTGAAAAAGATATATATTTTCACCATTGTCGTTATCTTTGTTTTATCTGCAATCCTTTTAAGAGTTTTCTATTTTAAAAATAACTATGAATTAATCTCTCCTAAAAAAGGCGATGTTGTTGAGGCCATTTATGGCCTAGGGCGAGTTGATACTGATAAAGAGTTTAATGTGAAAATTGGAGTCCTATCTCTAGTTGAAAAACTCTACGTTAAAGAAGGGCAGAAAGTTAAAGAAGGAGATCGACTTGTTAGCTTCGATGGCCGTGTTCTTTTTAAAGCGCCTTTTGACGGGACTGTCACTCTCATCGCAAATAAAGAAAAAGAAGTTGTCCTCCCACAAGTCACTGTCCTTAGAATGCAAAACCTCAATGAGAAATTTATTGAAGTTTCACTAGAGCAAGAGGCAGCTCTAAGAGTGATTCCAAACCAGAAAACGAGAATCATTTTTGAAAGCCAGTCTCAAAAAAAATATGAAGGATATGTAAAAACGATTTATCCAAGAGAAGGTGAGTTCATCACCCGTATCGAAGTTAAGGGCCTTGAAAAAAGTATTCTTCCTGGAATGACTGCTGATGTGGTTATTGAAGTGGGGAAGAAGAAAGGAGTTCTTTTAATTCCTGTAAAGGCCATTAGTAATGGAAAAGTCCTTCGTATGCGAGACAAAAAGAGAGAAAAAGTCGAAGTCGTTACAGGTAATAATGACGGTATGTGGGTTGAGGTTATCTCTGGAGATATTAAACTTACAGACCTTTTATTCATCAAGAGGTAGTCATGCTGTTCTTATCGATGAAGCAATTATTTTCTAAAAAAAAGCAAACACTTCTTATTCTCTTAGGAATTAGTTTTGGAACAATGCTCTTCGTCGCTATCTCTGGCATTCAACTAGGGCTTAGGCAATATATCATTAAAGCACTTTTAAATAATACTGCTCATATATTAATCTCTGGAAAAGAAGATCTCATTGATCGCCCACTCGTCAATAAGTGGTTTTATGATAACAAGCAAGTCAATTGGATTAATCCTCCATATGGGAAAAGGAGTGAATCAAAACTAGAAAATTACCAAGGCTGGGCCGATCGCCTTTCTCACCATCCAGATGTTTATGATTTTAGTCCACGCCTAACAATACAGGTGATGTTAAAGAGAGGTGATCTAACACACAGTATGGGGCTTATAGGAACAAATGCTAGGCGCCAAATTAGAATTAGTGATATTACCGACTATATGTTGGAGGGAGACTTTTCTTCTCTAGCTAGTGGGGGAAATAAGATCATTCTTGGTGCTGCAGCCGCGGAAGAAATTGGAGCCCGTGTTGGCCAATTTGTCGAGGTCATTGCTGGAAGCCTAACTCACAAAAACTCATTTAAGATTGTAGGACTTTTTTCTTTTGGAGATGATCGAGCCGATAAAGCGATAGCATTCTCTCATCTTGAAGATGTTCAGAAGCTTAATAAAACACCTGGGCGAGTTTCTGAAATTGCAGTGTCTCTCTTTGATATGAATAAATCACAAGAGCTTGCCGATCAATGGTCTCTCTTAAGTCATGATAAAGTTGAAGATTGGAAAGAGTCTAACCCCATGTTTATGGAAATGATTATGATGCAAGATATAGTTCGTTACTTCATCACAATTGCTATTCTCATTGTTGCGGCTTTTGGAGTTTATAATGTTTTAACAATTATGATTAATCAAAAGAGAAAGGAGATAGCAATCCTTCGCTCTATTGGCTATGGCCCAAAACGAATTCTTGAGCTTATTATGTATCAAGGTATATTCCTTGGTGTGAGTGGTGGAATTGTTGGATTGACTTTAGGATTTACAATCTGTCGAGTTGTAGAAAGTATTGAATTAAATATTAATATTGGTGGCGATAACCATCTACTTATGGATTACGCACCTTCAACGTATATCATAGCATTTGTTGCGGCCCTTCTTGCGTCCTTAGTTGCAAGTTTTCTTCCAGCTCTCTCGGCCAGTCGAATGACTCCAATTGATATCATTAGGGGAGAGTGATGATTAAAGCAGAAGATATTATTAAAGAATTTGGAGATCCACCTCAACGTATCCTTCACAATATTTCAATGGAGATTAAGAAGGGAGAGTTTGTTTCAATATCTGGGCGTTCTGGAAGTGGAAAATCCACACTCCTCTATATTATTAGCTCCCTTGATGAGCCGACTTCGGGTCATATTCATATTGATGGAAAGAATGTTACTCATATGAGTGTTGATGAGATCCACGAGTTTAGAAATCGTCATATTGGTTTTATCTTTCAATTTCACTACTTACTTCCAGAGCTTACGGCCTTAGAAAATATTTTGCTACCTCCTCGTAATCTTGGTTTATTAAAGAAGTATGGGCCTCGGGCTAATATGCTACTTGAAAAGCTTAATATTCCATACACAAGGGATAAGCTTCCTGGACAACTTTCGGGGGGAGAGCAGCAACGAGTGGCCATTGCTAGGGCCCTTATTATGGAGCCTAGTTATATCTTTGCAGATGAGCCAACAGGAAACCTCGATACAGCAAATGCTGAGATTGTCATGAATATCTTAAAAGAGACTAATAAAGAAAAGGGAACGACTATTGCTCTCGTTACCCATGATCCCGATTATGCAGCAATGGCCGATAGAGAGATTTTCCTTGTCGATGGCCATGTTTCAGAGACTTATACAGGTGAATAAGTATTATGCACCCTCTGGAATTTTTACCAAATAGCTTATCTCGATGTATTTTTTTGATAAATTTAAGCTATGAAAACACTAAGCCCAAAACTAAAGAAAATTGTTCTAACGGGAGTTCTTTTACTCTCACAACTTAATCAAGCCTCGACATTTATTCAGGCCGAAGAGACTCCTTATAAGTATATTAAGGCAACGGAAATTGTTAATGACCGTTATATCTTCGAAGAGTGTCACGGGAATAGGGAAGAGCTAAAGTGCCGCAATCTCTTTTCTGATTACAGAACTTTTGCAAGAAGCGACATTAAGAAAATGGCCGATATGAATGGGCGTCATGCTTTATACGCCGCTGGTGCTGATGTTGCAATCCTAGCAGTTTCAGCTTATCTTGGGTTAATTATTGGAGCAAAGGCCACGGCCGCTTACTATATTGGAACTGGGGTGAGTCTTGATGGTGGTGTTGCCGCTGTCGGTGGTTTCTTCTTTGGTGTTCCGTCAGGTACAGCTGTAGGAACAACTTTTGCAGCAGGTCTTGATGAGCTTGATCCATTTGTTCATCGTGATATGTCTATTGCTCTAGAGCAAGTTATCGGTGTTGCAGATGAAGACGATCTTGATGATGTGGAAGCAAAACAGATTAAGGATGGGATGATCGTTGAAATTGAAGATATTAATTTCCAACAATTGAAAAATAAAATTAAAAGTCAGTTAGAAGATTTAGAATAATAAAAAAGGGCCTTTAAAAGGCCCTTTGTTATTTCTTACTCAGCATCAACTGCTGGAAAGTATTCTGCTTGTTCCCCAATCTTATGATTCTCAGGGAATTCTTTTGCAAGCTCATCAATCGAATAGACACTCTCTGGAAGATTTAGAGACACACGTAGCTTATCCATTGTCTCTGGCGCAAATGGCCTAAGCATTACTAAGATATTTCTTAGAATATAGAAACATGAGTAAAGTGCATCTGTTCTTTCTTTCTCATCAAAGCGGTCATCGTGAGGCTTGTACTGATTAAATAGTCCGTTAATAATACGAGCATAATTCTCAAGGGCACCAAGTGCTTTCGGGTATTCTCCCTTTTCCATGAATTTCGTATATTGCTGAACAATCTTAAGCGTTTCTTTTTCAGTTTTGCCAATAAGCTCACCCTTTGGAACCACGCCACCAAATTGCTTGTGACAAGCTGAGATTGGCTTTTCAAACGCAGCGTTCATAGGGCCTGCTAGAAATGCATTCTTTGCCTTGAAAACCTCAAAGTCAAAGTTAGAAGCTTTCTCTGAAAGGCTTAGAGTTGATAGGAAGTAGCGAACTTGGTCTGCTGTATATCCCATTTCATCAATAAGCTGATCTCCTGTATAGAAGTTTCCTTTTGATTTACTCATCTTCTCACCATTGATTTGTAGGTGGAAGTTAGAGAAGACGTCAGTTTGTTGGAATTCACCTTTTAGCGCTTGTCTCATTGGATCTTCTTGAACTCCAAACCACATCGCTCCCTGCATAAGAACGTAGAAGAAAACATTATCAGTTCCAAGGAATTGGAAGACCTTTGCTTCTGGATCAGTCCAAAATTCTTTATAAAGATCAGGGTCTAGACCTTTCTTCTTAAGAGCAACTTTTGTAAATGAAATCGGTGCAATTAAAGACTCTGGCCATACATATAAAGTCTTACCTTCCATGCCTGGTTCAATATCGGTCGGAACAGGGATCCCCCATGAGACATCACGAGTAATCGCTCTATGTGCCCAACCATCATTCAGTTCACACTCAATTCCTTTATCTTCTAATTGTTTCTTACCTGATGCAAGATCAGCTAAGTTCTCAAATTGAACAAGAACTTTTCTTCCTGGAGCATAACGACTCTTATGCTTTGGAAGTTCTTCTTTAATTTCTTTATATGTTGGTTCAGACTTATTTGTGAAAGTTACACAAGGATAAACTGTACCAAAAGCTTCTTGAAGAATAGGCTTTCTCCAAGTTCTTTGTTTTGTATTTAACCACTCAATTAATTGATCAGTTACTTTCCACATATTCAGATACCAGTGGTCCGTGTCTCTTAGCTCTGGGGTTGCATCACTTACTGCAGAAACTGGGTTCTTTAATTCATGTGGGTCGTAGTTCTTTCCACAAACATCACATTCATCACTATATGCTTTTGTATTTGAACAATCTGGATTTGGACAATCTCCCTGAACATAGCGATCAGGTAGGAACATATTAAGTTTTGGATCAAACCATTGCTGGCTTGTTTTCTTATCTAGCATTCCATTAGCGTGCATTTTTCTAAGAAAGTCTTGGCAAAGCTCTTTGTGAGCTTCGTAATTTTCTTCCTTCGAAGTTCCTGTATAAGTATCTAGGCCAATCGAGTAGCGCTCCATTGTCTTTGATTGTTTTGCATGAACTTCACCAATGAATTCTTGTGTCGTCTTCCCAAGTTTTTTGGCCGCAACTTCACTTGTTGATCCATGATCGTCAGTACCACAAACAAATAGTACGTTGTCATTACCAATAAGGAGTCTCATCCAACGAGAGTAAATATCTGCTGGAACATGGGCACCGGCCAAGTGGCCAATATGAACTGGCCCGTTTGCATATGGCATACCTGCTGTAATAACTGCTTTTTTCGGGCGGCTTACACGAGATAGAATTGTTGGAATGTCCTGCTTCGGACGCATGTCTTTTTTGTTTTTTACTTCATTATTCATAGGGAGTAATTTAACACTCTGAGCCTATCTTCGTCTATTAGAAAAGTGTTCGTGTGCCACCCTCAAAATTGAGTAAGGCTTCCTTGATATCAGCTCCACCTGCGTAGCCTGAGAGTTCTCCTGACTTAGCTATGACGCGGTGACAAGGAATGATTAAATTAATTGGATTTTTCGCATTGGCACTGCCAACCGCTTGGACAGCTTTAGGAGAGCCTACGCGCTTAGCGATATCGGCATATGTCGTCACTTCTCCATAAGGAATATCGAGAAGTTGTGCCCAAACTTGTTTTTGAAAGTCGGTGCCTTTTGAAATACTAAGAGGGATTGAGAATTTCTTACGACTTCCTGCAAAGTATTCTTCAAGTTGGTCGTGGGCGGTATTGAGATACTTCACAATTCTTTCATCGTCTTCATAATGTGGCCCATCGTATTCTTGCTCCTGCCAACCAAGGTAGGAGAGGCCATTTTCATTTGCACAAATATAGAGAGTGCCAAATTTTGAATGGAATTCAATCTGTCTATCAGTCATGGGGGGATTATAGCACTATCAAATCTTAAAAAGAACTTATGTTTAAGTGATCTATTTTGAAGTTTATTGCGTATATATAGTTAAGAGAGATAAAATTAACTAATTTTTAATTCCTGGAGGAAAGATGAAAGTTATCAGTCGTTTATTTATTGCAATATGTATCATGTTCTCTTTTGCCTACGGGGAAGAAATTAAGCTAGGACAAAATGTTCCAAAGTTTACGATTAAGAATCACGAAGGCAAAAACTTTTCAATGATGTCACGAAAAGGGAAGTGGACTGTTCTATATTTCTATCCAAAAGCAGGAACTCCTGGATGCACAAAACAAGCTTGTGCTTTTCGCGATAGTATAAAATCAATTAGAAAGCTAGGCGCTGAGGTTTATGGAATCAGTACTGATTCTGTAAAGGATCAAGCTGCATTTCATGAAGAGCACGCTCTTCAGTTTGATCTTCTCTCTGACGAGGATGGTAAAGTGACAAAGAAGTTTGGAGCGAAGATGGCCGTTTTCAATATTTCAAAGAGATGGACCTTTATCATTGATCCAAATCTAAAAATTGTTGCGATTGATCGTGATGTTGATCCAATGCTTGATGCAGACCATGTCTCTAAAAAATTGGCCCAACTACAAAAGAAAAAGTAAATATCAATGCCCTCGATACACTTTTGTATTGAGGGTAGTCTTTCAATTTTCCTCATCATACCTAATCATTCTATTTATTTACCAATCCTTTGACCTATTGATTTGATAGTTAAGAAAAATTAAGTTTGAGCTTCTATAGTCAAAATCTATCCTGATATAGAAAAAATATATTATCTTTAGACCTGTCTTCCATCGATACTGAATGCATCGAAACATAGATATTTAAAGGAGCAAAATATGAAAAGTAAAATACCTTTGTTAATTGCTGCTGTTACGCTTTTAAGTTGTGCGTCTAACTCTAACTCTAACTCAAATGAGAATATGGGCCAGCAATTTGCAAGCGGAGAAGCCAAGCCGAATAGCTTTTGGTGGCCGAAGCGCATTGATCTCCAACCTCTAAGGCAGCATGCTACAGAGTCAAATCCACTAGGGCCAAAATTCAACTACGCGAAAGAATTTAAAAAACTAAATCTATCTGCAGTTAAAGAAGACATCAGAAAAATATTAACGACATCTCAAGACTGGTGGCCAGCTGACTACGGTCACTATGGGCCATTCTTTATTCGTATGGCCTGGCACAGTGTTGGTACATATAGAAGTCATGATGGCCGCGGAGGTGGCGGTGGTGGTCAACAACGTTTTGAACCACTTAATAGTTGGCCAGATAACGTTTCACTAGATAAGGCCAGGAGGCTACTTTGGCCTATTAAAAAGAAATACGGAAATAAAATCTCATGGGCCGACTTAATGGTTCTTACTGGGAACGTATCTCTTGAAGATATGGGATTTAAAACAATTGGTTTTGCTGGTGGCCGTGAAGATGACTGGGAAGCCGATCTTGTTTATTGGGGGCCAGAAACTCAGTGGCTAGCAGGAGATAAGAGATATAAAGGTGAGCGTGAGCTTGAAAGACCTCTTGCGGCAGTTCAGATGGGATTAATTTATGTTAACCCTGAAGGACCAAACGGAAAGCCAGATCCATTACTAGCAGCGAAAGATATTCGTGAAACATTTGGAAGAATGGGAATGGATGACGAAGAAACTGTAGCTCTAATTGCTGGTGGTCACACTTTCGGTAAGGCACACGGTGCTCACAGGCCACAAGATTGTTTAGAATCTGATCCAGCGGGAGCTCCAATCGAGAACCAGGGCCTTGGTTGGAAGAATAAGTGTGGAAAAGGTCACTCTGAAGATACAATCACTTCAGGACTTGAAGGTGGATGGAATGCAACACCTACTCAGTGGACAACAGGTTACCTCGATAATTTATTTTCTTTTGAATGGAAGTTAGTTAAGTCTCCAGCAGGAGCACACCAGTGGATACCAACTGATGACGGTGCTGCGGCAATGGTTCCTGATGCTCATATAAAGGGTAAGCGTCATGCACCAATTATGTTCACAACTGACCTAGCTTTAAAAGAAGACCCTATTTATAACAAAATTGGACAACGTTTCTTAGATGATCCAAAGAAATTTGAGTATGCATTTGCTAAAGCTTGGTTCAAACTTACTCACCGTGATATGGGACCACAGGCACGCTATATTGGTAAGGAAGTTCCGAAGGAGTCGTTTAAATGGCAAGATCCAACTCCTAAAGGTAAGAAGATATCTAAGACAACAGCTTCGGCAATTAAATCTGATATTTTAAAGTCAGGGTTATCTGTATCTGATCTTGTTAGAACTGCTTGGGCATCGGCCTCTACATACCGTGGAACTGATATGCGTGGTGGTGCTAATGGTGCACGTATTCGCTTGGCTCCTCAAAAAGATTGGGCCATTAATAAAGTATCTAATGTAGATAAAGTCATTCCTAAGCTTGAAAAAATTAGTAAAAGATATGGAGTCTCTCTGGCCGACACAATTGTTCTTGGTGGAGCCGCTGCAATTGAGAAGGCTTCTGGTAACAAAGTTAAGGTACCATTTATTTCTGGGAGAGGTGATGCGACTCAAAGACAAACAGATGTAACTTCATTTGCTTATCTTGAGCCAAAAGCTGATGCTTTCCGCAACTATTACGCTGAAGAGTCAGGAAGAACACCAATCTATATGCTAATTGATAAAGCAAATATGTTGGGATTAACTGTTCCTGAAATGACTGTTCTTGTCGGTGGGATGCGTGCTCTTGATGCAAATGCTGATGGATCAAAAAATGGTGTCTTCACAAATCGTCCAGGGAAGCTTTCAAATGACTTCTTTGTTAATCTTTTAACAATGGATAACAAATGGGTGAAGTCGAGTACTCCTGGTCTATATAATGGAGTCGATAGAAAGTCTGGTAAGGTTAAGTATACAGCAACTCCTGTTGACTTAGTATTTGGTTCTCACGCAGAACTAAGAGCTGTAGCAGAAGTTTATGCTTCTAATGATGGTCAGAAAAAATTCATGCAAGACTTCGTTAAGGCCTGGACTAAGGTAATGCAAGCGGATCGTTTTGATCTGAAAAGATAATACAATATGCCTGGCCGAGTGAAACAACTCGGTCAGGTTTTATTCCTACCTAGAATAGTAAGTATACCAATTATGAATTTCTAACTTTTTATAGTCCGTAGTACTTACTCATCCAATAAATTAGCGTGATATCGTAGCCAGGGTTTTCATCTGCGGCTGCACCTCTTTTATCATAACCAACAGTATAAGGCTCTCTTTGCCACATGAATGATCCTCCAGGGTAGCGATGTCTGATATCAAGAGGATCCGCAGAGATCGACATAAAACCTTTTCCTCCGTATTCAGGGTATTGGACAAGCTCGATATCCTCAAGTGGTGGTTTTACAATACTTACATTCCTTGGCGAACGCTCTAAGAAACGCACAAGGTTTTCTTGAATGCGTGTGATCTTTTCCTGAGAAACAGCTTCAGGGTTAAAAGAATACTCAATTAAATTAAAGAAAGAATTGTCGTGATGACCTGTACTATATTTAATGACTTTATAAGACCTAAGCATATCCGCACGACGCTCTTGATCTTTTTCTAACCTAAAGTAGTTATAAAAGTGCATATTAAGCAGGTTGAATTTGTAATACTTATTAACATTATCCTTGGCCGTAATATTATGAAAAATATAGGCCGTCTTGCTAAGCTCTGACATACGATTGAGCTCTTGCGTATACTGTCCTGGGAACATATGTTCGCCAATGACAAGCATATTAAGTTGCTGCTCAGGGCTTCCAAACCAAACTGTCGGTGCGATAACTTTTGCAGGAGTTATGCTGATTTCACGATCCTCAGATATCGTCCAATTATTTCTTATTAGATAATCAAGCATCATACGATAATATGAAGCGGCCTTTGTCTTAATCTCTTCATCTTCAATTAAGTCATAAGTAATTGTTAGGCCAAAGATAATTCCAGTATACTGATCTCTTGTAATACCTTTTTTCTCGTGATGGTTAACCCATTTTTCACCTTTGTAGTCGACGATCTCATAATCAAGGGGGTCTCTGTCTTTCATTAGAGCACGGCCGGCCATGCTATTTAGAGGTTGAGCAGATCTTGAAAGGAGGCCGCTAAAGCCATTTACACCAAGAAGGTTTCCAATTCCTTCTAGATTTGTCCTGATATTATTTATGGCCTTCTCATTTTGTGAAACACTATAACGAAAGGCCTGTGAAGCAAGATAGGCACCATTCCAAATCGCTGCATCTGAAAATGTACCGAAGCCAACAACTTCACCCTTTGTTCCTTGTCCATTCGGCCCATAGGCATCAAACCAAGAGATATAGTCATTTTGATTATATCTAAGGTTTAAAACTGTTCCATTTATCATATGCTTTTGAGCAATTTTATCTTCGATATTCTCAATCGTTTCCTCGAGGTCCGAAAAACTATATCTAGGGGGAGACTTAAGGCGTTCTGGTGTTGCTTGCCTAAAACGCTCGTTTAGGACAAACACTGTTTTAAGCTTCTCACTACCTTGAATAAGGAGCTTATCAAAAGACTTGTTTATCTTCTTTTTTAATACTTTCTTGGCAGCAACAAGAATACCATTTATCAGAACATTAGACGCTTTAAGGTCAATTTTTAATTTTTTATCGATGGTATCAATTGACTTCACTCTAATGACACTATTTTCGTCTCTGACGTAGTTGATAACGTATTTAAACTTAAGCTCATTAATATTTAGCTTAATAAGTTTTGTCATACGAAACCATTTTGTTTTATATCTTAAGCGAGTTCTAAGCTTTAACTTCCACTTATTAGAGTCCGGAATCCCGACAACAATTTTATTATCTGTAATCTCATAGAACTCAATAGGAAAGTCGAGAATATTGGTTTCAGCAATATTTGCACTCATAAGCTTTAAATTGCTTCCAATTTCTTTATTGTTAAAATTTTCTTTAACTTCTTTATTGATATTGAAAATAATATCTTTTTTGAAACCATTGAATAATGACTTTAATTCGTTGTTGAGAGTGCTTTCATGAGAAAACGCGAATGAATAACTTTGCACTAAAACGGCAAGGAATAAAAAGTACTTCATATTACTATCCTATGTATTACAAATTAAAATTTTTATCCCTAAGTTAATTTGGAAAAACTATAGTAGTTCAAATTGTTTATTGCAAATATGAGAGGAGACTTTTGGAGTAGAAACTGTCAAAAGTAAGAAACTTAAGAAAAATTAAGTAATCTGACCAGTTTCCTGGTCAGAATGGCATCACTTATTAGTATTTGATTAGAGTTGATATATCCATGATAAATTCACCATCGCGATCAGGCGAGTAGACACGGGCCTTCCCGTGAGTATAGATCTCAAGAACGATATCGACTTCATTATATTTGTCGATGACCTTATCTTCGACACAGATCTTTTCAAAACATTCAACAGATTTACCTAGCTGCGCATATGGGAAAGAATATGTACCTGGCCCATGGGCAAGCTCTACTTCTACCATATCCTTTACTTCATCAAAGCTAGTCACAAACCCTGACCAGCCAAAGATATCCATGACCTTATCATCTTTACAAAGCGACTTGTAGCACTCACTAGCAAAAATAGGCATTGTTATTAATAAAATAACGATTACTTTTTTCATTTAAAACTTCCTTGTTCTATTCCTTAGAAAAAGTATCAACAAATTTTTTGATTTCATCAACGTGCTCAAGAATATACTTTGCCTTTGTTAAACCAAAGCTCATAACAGTACCGTACTTTTCCAGCTCGTTACCTTCATCATCGACTTTATAAATTTTAAAAATCTTATTGCCTTTAAACTCTTCAACACCGACGTTATGCGGAGGTAATTCGTAACTCATATACATTCCTTATTAGTCTAGTTAATTACTCTTATTCTATCACTTAAATCAAAAAAAAATAAATGATAAAAATTTAATATCATTAATATTTATCCGAAAAGTAAAATATAGAAAAACATTTTTAAATTTATATCAAGGGTTCTTCATGGAAAATATGGCCAAAGAAATAGAGATGTTATTAGAGATAGAAAACGAAAAACTTTCATATGTAAGTCTTAAAAACTTATGTGAAAAGTATGATGTCGAGTTAGAAACTCTTCCACATACCATTAAAATTCTAATTGAGAATATCGCTAGAAGAGTTGATGGAAAGGATGTGAAGTTAACTGATGTTGAGGCTTTAGTTAAGTGGGGAAGTGGTTACGATAAGAATGCATCACTGGCATTTATGCCCGCACGTGTTTTAATGCAAGATTTTACGGGAGTTCCTGCTGTCGTTGATTTAGCAGCAATGAGAAGTGCCATGGCAAGAGCAGGTGGTGATCCGAAGAAAGTAAATCCTTACGTAGGGGTTGATCTTGTTATCGATCACTCTGTCCAAGTTGATAATTTTGGTAATGCGCAAGCTTATGAAAAAAACCTTGCGCTTGAATATGAAAGAAACGCTGAAAGATATGCTCTTTTAAATTGGGCACAGCAAGCTTTTCAAGACTTTCGTGTTGTTCCTCCTGGCATGGGAATTTGTCACCAGGTAAACTTGGAACATCTTGGTCATGTTGTCCAAAGAAAAAAAGGCTGGGCCATTCCTGATACTTTAGTTGGGACGGACTCTCATACGCCTATGATTAATGGACTAGGAGTTCTCGGATGGGGAGTTGGTGGTATCGAAGCAGAAGCGGCAATGCTTGGGCAACCGATGTTTCTACCTGAACCAATTGTTATTGGTGTCCGAACTAAGGGAACTCTTCCGGCCGGTGCTACTGCTACTGATTTAGTACTAACACTTACTGAGATGTTACGAACTCACGGTGTTGTTGGGAAATTTGTTGAATTCTTTGGAGATGGTCTAAGTAATTTAAGTATCGCAGATCGCGCAACTCTTTCAAATATGTCTCCAGAATTTGGTGCGACAGCAACGCTATTTCCAGTGGATCAAGTGACTCTCGATTATTTAGTTATGACTGGTCGAGGTGATAAGGTAGAACTAGTCGAAAAGTATTCAAAAGAACAAGGGCTATTTAGAAGAGATGGAGACAAGGAACCACAATTTAGTGAAGTCCTAGATCTCGATTTAAGTCTTGTTGTTCCAAGTTTAGCTGGACCAAAGCTTCCTCAGCAACGAGTTGGTCTTGATAATGCTCGTCAGTCATTTGATGATAATTTTAAAGTAGAAAAAAATGATGGCAAAGTTATCAAACACGGTGATGTTGCAATCGCTGCAATTACAAGTTGTACAAATACTTCAAACCCATCTGTCATGTTAGCAGCAGGTCTTGTGGCAAAGAAGGCCGTTGAAGCCGGTCTCAAAACCAAACCTTGGGTTAAGACTTCTTTAGCTCCAGGTTCTCGAGTGGTAACTAATTACTTAAAAAAAGCTGGGCTTTTACCATATCTTGAAGAGTTAGGCTTTAATCTTGTTGGTTACGGTTGTACTACTTGTATCGGTAACTCTGGGCCACTGCCAGAAGATGTTGCTAAAGATATTACTGATAATGATCTTGCTGTTGTTTCTGTCTTGTCCGGAAATCGAAATTTTGAAGGACGAGTACATAGTCAGATTAAAGCTAGTTATTTGGCTTCTCCTCCTCTGTGTGTTGCCTATGCTCTGACTGGAACATTTCTTTGCGATCTATCTAGTGAAGCAATTGGCCAGGATGCAAATGGTAAAGATATTTACCTTAAAGATATTTGGCCGTCTGCAAACGAAGTTCAAGATCTCATTTCTTCCTCTGTAAGCTCTGAACAATATGAATATGAGTATGGACGAATCTTTGCAGGAGATGAAAAGTGGAAGAGCATGGCCGTTCCTAAAGGAGACCTCTTCGAGTGGCAAGATGACTCAACTTATGTAAGAGAACCAGACTTCTTCGTAAATCTACCTGAAAGAGTTGCACCATTAGAAAATATTAGTGATGCAAGGGTTATGTGTTTACTCGGTGACTCAATTACAACAGACCATATTTCGCCGGCAGGAACGATTGGAAAAGATTCTCCAGCTGGTAAGTACTTAATAGAACAAGGTGTTTCGCAAAAAGATTTCAATAGCTTTGGTTCACGACGAGGAAATCATGAAGTTATGATTCGTGGGACATTTGGAAATATTCGCTTAAGAAATGAAATGGCCCCAGGAACCGAAGGGCCTTGGACAACCCATTTACCAAGTCGTGAACAAATGAGCATTTATGATGCTTCTAAACGCTATCAAAAAGAGGGAGTTCCTTTAATTGTTGTGGCCGGGGGAGCATATGGATCAGGTAGCTCTCGCGATTGGGCGGCCAAAGGAACAACTCTCTTAGGGATTAAGGCCGTTCTAGCTGAAAGTTATGAAAGAATCCATCGAAGTAACCTTGTGTGCATGGGTGTACTTCCTTTGCAGTTTAAAGAAGGTCAAAATGCAAGGTCTCTCAAGATCACAGGTCTTGAAACATTTTCGATCGAAGGGATTGAAGAGGGAATTACACCTCGTAAAGAGCTTTCAATTAGGATGAAACGTGAAGATGGTAGTGTCGAGAATTTTGAAGTCATTCTAAGAGTCGATGCTCAAGCGGAAGTCGATTATTATATACATGGTGGTATTCTGCAAATGGTTCTAAGAGAGATGCAAAGTAATTAAGAATTTATAAAAAGCCAATTTTTACTAATTTGTCTAAACTTACTGTGCAATTAAGTGTTTATACTTATTTCGTATGGCGATTTTGGTGCTCTACTTCCGTGTTGTTATTCAATTTATAATGAAGGAACTCACAACAACATAGGAAGGATAATATGACGAACAAGACAGGTGTTTTAGCATTTGGGGTGATTAGTTATTTAGTAGGCTTTTCCGCTCTCGTTGGTTGGATCGGCAGCATGTTAGGTTTAATTCCATTTCAATATGGAATTGTGGATTACACAACGGACTCTCTTGGTAGTGCATTTGCTATTGCCATCGGTCTTACCAGTTTATTTGCGATTCAACATACAATAATGGCCAGGAAAAGATTTAAAAAATTTATAAATCAATATATTCCAGCGGCCGCGGAACGATCTCTCTATGTAATGATGTCTGGAATCACACTTCATTGTGCCATTTTATTTTGGCCAAAAAATGGTGTTGTTATGTGGAGTATCGAAAACACAATGGCCTCAACTCTCATCATGAGTATTGGAGTTGCTGGATGGGCCTATCTATTTGTTGCAAGCTTTGCTTTAAATCACTTTGAGTTATTTGGATTAGAACAAGCTTATAACTATTATCGAGGAAGGCCAATTCAGCGTGTCCCTTTTCAAGAGAGTTGGATGTACAGTTTTGATCGTCACCCGATTATGACAGGCGCACTTATCGGAATGTGGTTTACTCCAGAGATGACCGTAGACCATCTGATGTTTAGCGGAATCTTTTCTGCTTATATTGTCGGTGGGGTGTCTATTGAAGAAAGAGATCTTGTTAGGCAATGGGGGAATCGCTATATGGACTATCGAACTCGTGTGAAAACCATTGTTCCAACTTTTGATATCATTGGTCCAAATGATATTAAGGCCAGTGAAACTAAACAAAAAGATCAAAAAAAAGAAGAGGCCGAGCAAAAGAACAAAGCCGCTTAGTCTTGAGGGAGCCTTAACTCCCTCTCATTTCTTGAAAATTCTTCATGAATAGAAAAGCATTTGTGAATTTAGGCCCATTTGGTGATAATAAGAGCTATGCGCAAGAATCGTTTTCTCTATTCGACAATTTTTTCGATAGGAATTCATGGACTATTAATATTTGGGACAGCTTCAGCTTTGAAGCCAAAGTCTTCGAATACGCATTTTTCAGTAAATCAGGCCCAGGCCATTCAGGTTAGACGATTGGTGAAGGTAAAGACAGTTACTGAATCACCAAAACAGCTCATTCAAAAGAAGGCCCGTTCAAAGCAGCTAGAACAGAAGAAAGCTACTAAGGTAGTTGAGCAGTCCCTAGAGAATGCTCCAGTGATTAAAAAAGTCGTCGATGCTGGAGAAGCAAGTGAGAAGGCCAAGTACCTCAAAACGATTAGAGATCAAATACTTGCCCAGAAACGCTATCCAAAAGTGGCCAAGATGTTAAAAAAACAAGGGGTTGTTGATATCTACTTTGAGGTTTCGTATCCAAGTAACCTTTCTAATATTCAAATTCAAAAGGGAAGTGGTCATGCCATTCTCGATAAGTCGGCCCTTGAAACAATAGAGGCCCTTGGGGATCTTCCTCACATGCCAGACTTTCTAAAGTCAGAAGTTCTAAAGGTCGCAATTCCTATTAAATATGAGTTATTGTAATTATAGTAACGCACTGTAAAAACTAACTTCTTTATTAAAACCATTCCAAAAATCAGTTCAAATATGATAGTTTGCCTGCATGATAAAAAAGTTTGATGGCCAATACAAATTTGTCTTTCTGGGCCTTCTCACAAATTCACTTATCTTTGCGCAAGACGTGAACCGTCTTGAGTCGATTTATATTACCGATGAGGTAGAGGTCTATGAAGATGGGCAAAGTGCTGCTTTAGGATTACAGGATGAGATTTCTTCTGATGAACTTGAAGAAGAAGTCGCTCAAAGTATTGATGATGTTCTAAAGAATACATCTGGTGCTACAACTAAAGGTGGTCCACGTGCCATTGGCGAAACCCCACAAGTTCGTGGTCTCGAAGCAAATAAGTTATTTGTAAATATCGATGGTGTAAAACAAACTTTTTATTTTTCAAATCACAACTATTCTCATCTTGCAGTTGATCCAGATAGCATTAAAAAAGTAGATATATTTAAGTCAAATACAGACTACTCACAAGGAATTAGTCTTGGTGGTGGAATGTCTTTTGTGACTAAAGATGGACGCGACTATCTAAATACCGGTGAAAAGTCTGGGAGTATCGTAAAGTATTCTTTTGAAGAAGCTTCAAATATGAATGCTGAGTCAGTGAAAACTTTTGGACTAATGAGTGGTGGAGACTATCTTCTGAGTGCTAGCTTTAAAGATTCAAAAGATCTAAAACTTAGCGATGAGACTACTTTAAAAAATTCTGCTTTTGAAACATATAATATTTCAACGAAATTTAATTTTGATTTAAAGAATTCTCAAAAAATAAAGCTTAGTGCAGAACTTTATCATCTTGAAGATGAATCTCCGCTAAATGCAACTCTTGATCCACCAAGTGATCTAACAACTCTTCACGGAAAAACGATCATAAAGCGTGAGTCTGTTAGTGCTGAGTATAAGCGAAAGGGCCTTGTAGGAAATCTCTATTTCTCTGAGCAATTTAATATGCAGGAGCGTGATAGTGATGGCCGTAAGGAAGAGAGAAATATCGAAACAATAGGTACTCGATTAAAAGATCAACTCGTTTTAAGAGATGATTTAAAACTTGTTATCGGTGCTGACGCAACAGTTGATAAGGTAACTGGTAAGAGTACAACTGGTAGTGTTTCAGATTATCCAGATGGTCAAATTACTGAAGCCGCGGCTTTTGCTCAGCTGGATTATAAAATAGGCGGACTTAGCATTGCACCAGGTGTCCGTTTTAGTGACTATAAGCTTGAGTCAAAGGATTCAAGATTTAAGGATGTAAAAGATAATAATCTTTCTTCAAAAATCTTAGTGAATTACGAATACAATGGTTTTAATTTCTTCTCTAACTTTGCACAAGGTTTTAATTCACCAGATGTTCAAGAAGTCTATGCTACTGGTCTACATCGTCCAGGAGATGGATTCTTTATATCTGATAACTACTTTGTGACAAACTTAGACCTTAAACCAGAAACATCAACCACACTTGAATTTGGAACAGAATTTAAGAAGCAAATCTTTTCTGATTTAGATCTTCTTACATTTAGGGCAAGCGGTTATGTCTCAAAGGCCCGTGATTATATTGATCAAGAGATTATTGATTATGCCATTTTTGATGGAAAAAATGGAACAACTCAATTTGTTAACCGTGATGAAGTGACTCTTTATGGACAGGAGTTTGACCTTAGGTATCTATATGATCAAGTTGAGTTTGCTATCGGTTATTCGCGAAGTGTTGGTTGGGACAATTCAAGAAAGATGTGGCTTTCTAATATGCCAGCAAATACTTATACTCTAGGATTCAATTATCACCTTGATCAATATGGTATAAAACTTGGCTACGATGCTCTAATGGCCATGAAGCAAGATCGTGTAAATCCTGCTTCCCTTGAAAGAACAACGGCCACAGCTGGTTATACACTTCATAATATCTTTGCTTCAAAAGAGTTCTCTTCTGGAGTGCTTAACGGTCTAAAGGTGACGACTAGGCTTGATAATTTAACTGATAAGTCATATCGAAGACACGGCTCTTATATTCATGAAGTTGGTCAAAATTTTAAAATGAGTATTCAATATAAAATAAAGCATTTTTAATAAACGGAGTTTCAATGAAAACAATTTTAACATTCTTAATGGCAGCATCAGCGTTTGCATCGATCCCTCAAGGGACATATCTTCTTGATCGTATTGAGTGTACGACAGGTGAGACTCTTAAACTTGGTGGAGCATTTATGAGATATAATGTGACTCTTAAGGTTGAAGAAGAAAAAGCTGAAATGACGGCAGTTGCAAAAAGCGCTAAGTGGGCACCATACTTACTAAATTGTACTCAAGTTAATTCAGGTGAGTTTAAGTATGTTGGCCCAGGTCAGTATCAAGGTGGACTTGAAATGACTAAAGTTAAATGTAACCTTGGTGTATGGGAAGGAATTTTAAAGAAGCAACACTTTGGTGTTGAATCAAATGGATCAATCTTTGACTATGAGTATAACGATGGAAAGCTTGTCCTTAGTGTGAAAGACACTTTTACAAATTATAAAACATGTCGTGAAGCCGGCGGTTCACCAATTTATCACTACAATAAACAATAATATCTTTTATAAAGGTTGTGTCATCTTAGATGGCACAACGTATTTATCAAAATCATCTGCACTTAGAAGTCCTAATTCAATTGCTGACTCCTTAAGGGTCGTACCTTTAGTATGTGCATTCTTTGCGATCTTAGCAGCGTTATCATAGCCAATATATTGATTAAGAGCGGTGACTAACATAAGTGAGTTATTTAGGTTCTTTTCTATATTCTCACGATTGGGGACAATTCCACTAACACAATTCTTGTTAAAAGAATCTATTGAATCGGCAAGTAATGTGAGAGAGTGTAGGAAGTTGTGAATCATCACGGGCTTATAAACATTGAGTTCAAAATTTCCTTGAGATCCAGCAAATCCGATGGCCGCATCATTTCCTAAAACTTGTACACAAACCATCGTGATGGCCTCACATTGTGTGGGGTTTACTTTTCCTGGCATGATTGAAGACCCCGGCTCATTTGAAGGAATTGAGATCTCTCCAATCCCGCATCGTGGCCCACTAGCAAGCCATCTAATATCATTTGCAATTTTCATTAAGGCAATTGCAAGTCTTCTCAAAGTACTTGAACCTGCAACAAGAGCATCATGTGCTGCAAGGGATTCAAACTTATTAGGTGCAGTGATAAATTTTCTTCCCGTAATTTCTGAGATTTTTTGTGCCACAAGTTTTGCATATTGGGGGTGTGTATTAAGGCCTGTTCCAACAGCAGTTCCTCCTAGTGCAAGTTCTCTTAGATTTTCAATTGAGTGAAGAATATCTCTTCTTGCACCTTGAAGCTGTGCTTTGTAACCAGAAAATTCTTGTCCAAGAGTAAGAGGCGTAGCATCCATTAAATGTGTTCTTCCTATCTTTACGATATCTTGAAATTCTTCCGTTTTCTTTTCAAAGATTGTGATAAGGCCATTTAGTGATGGGATTAATCGATCTTCAATTTGTTCAACAGCTGCAATATGCATCGCCGTCGGGAAGGTGTCGTTTGATGATTGTGATTTATTGACATCATCATTGGGGTGAATTGGTTTTTTTGACCCCATGATACCGCCACTAATTTCTATAGCGCGATTTGAGATAACTTCATTTGCATTCATATTTGTTTGTGTTCCTGAGCCCGTTTGCCAGATAACAAGAGGGAAGTGCTCATCAAGCTTTCCCTCTATCACTTCATCAGCTGCCTGTATAATGAGAGTGGCTTTTTCTTTTGGAAGTTTTCCTAGTTCTAGGTTTGCAAGAGCTGCACCTTTTTTTAGAATTCCAAGGGCCCTTATCATTTCACGTGTAAAATGGTCTTTGCCAATCTTGAAGTTTTGCAATGAACGTTGAGTTTGTGCTCCCCAGTAGCGAGAAGATTCAACTTTAACTTCACCAATACTATCTGTCTCAATTCTAGATTCCATCACAATTCCTTTGTTATTGTTTAGATTTTAGTACAGAAGCTTGGTCGGCCAAATCTTAAGAAAGGTTAAGTATAGTTTTTATTAGAATTATAAAATACAATATCAACGACTTGGTACTTAAAGCAGCGATCATGTAGATAATAGGGCCTTACTAAAAAATGATTATCTTTGTTTGAATCTTACCATCTTTGTGAGTGAATTGAATTGATAGGTCGCTTTGCTTAACTCTCATCATCTTGTCTTGGTTCTCACAATAAGTGTCCAACCAAAAATTCATTCTAATCATCATCTCGTTGTCGCTGTAAGTAGGCCTTTGCCAATGGCCATTATTCAAATTAAAACCATAAACAACTTCTTTATCTCCACAAGACAAGTTCTTATAAATGGCCTCTCCTAAATGTTCAAATTTTCCATTATACGTATAACTAAGGTTCGAACTAATATAGTTATTTGCATTTGAAAGTAGACGAAGTGTTAATGGTGTCCCATTAACTACAAATTCAAAAGATTGCCAATTTTTACTCCATTGATTCCTAACTTTTGTTCCTAATTGATCTAGAAAACTATGACTGATAATTCCAATTTGGTGCCCTAATTCGTGTATCAAGATACCAATCATGGCGGGAATATCATTAGCAATAAATTTAGAATCTTCTAAGTTTATAAAGATATGACCACGGTGACTAAAGCCCGTTTTTGCAATACGAGAAGTGATATCGACTTCGTTGTGAAAGAAATCCCCAGCAAACTCTTTGCTAACAAAGATAAGAGGTCTTTTCATATAGGCTTTAGTGATGAATAGCTGATTTATCTCTCTTAAGATCGATTCTTCTAGAGCATCTATCTGACAATCATACTTATCGCCAAGACAGTTAAAGATTGCGCTTTGAAGATTGTGATAAGCAAAGATGAAGTTTTGTTCAATAACTCCTGAACCATTACCAACAATATCACCAGAGCCTAATGCCTTCATGATAGGCATCGATTTTTTATTAAAGTTCTTTGTTAAGATATAGCTTTGGGAAGGGGTGAGTCTTTCAAGTTCTTTTGAAAAAATAGAATTTGAAAATAGTAGTACTGTTAAAATTAAGTAAATTTTCATCGTTCTTCCTAGTGCTTAACAACTTGACCCGTATGGGAAAAGAATTGTGTATTTAGCTGATAAAGATTGTCAGCATCATTTGTTGAAAACTTCTCATTAAAATCTTTAATAAAATCGAAGATATACTTCTTAGCTTCAGCAATATCACATTCTTTCACTTTCATTGTGACTGCTGTTATTTGTCTTTCATTTACAGATTGTTCTTCAATTGATTCAAGAGCACGATTAATCATCCCGTGATGGTGTCTCTTAATTGCTGAGCTTGGGACATCATTTGTTGTAATAAGTCCTTCTTTAAGAACAATTAAGCGACCTTCTTCATCTCTTCCGATAGTTTTAGTCTCAAGCATTGTCTCTATTGCGTACTTAATTTGTTTGAGGGGAACTTTCTTTCTAAGTTTTAGATGAATCCACTGAATATCTTCAACGAATGAAGGCATTGAGATAAGTTGTTTAATTGCTAGAAAATACCAGTCACTTATCGCATTAAACTCTTTTAGACTAAGTGAAATAGCATTTTCTTTTAAATTTAATGCGGCAATTTTCTTTAAGATCTCTTTAGTATCTTTGTTCTTCTTTTGTGCTTTTTCTAGCTGAACAAGAAGCATGAAATATTGCTTCTCTTTCATATTTAATTTCAGGTCTTCAGAAAGAGCATGGATCATTTCAAGACTAGGTGATCTTTGTCCCTTGATGACCATTGTTAGTGAACTAGGGGATTTGTACCCAAGGCGATTTGCCCATGTTTTTAAGTTATTTGCAGTATGGGAATAAAGCCCATCAGGCATACCGGCCTTAATAAGGAAGTCACAATAACTTTCAAAGTCAAAAATTGAAACTCTTGGATCTTTTATTTTAAGCTTTTCTTCCATTTGTTCCCTAAGTGAAGAAAGGCCCTTTAGGGAAGGGCCCTTCAACTTTAATTACTCACAAGCTTCGATTGTGTAATTTTTCGTGAATAGTTTTCTACCCAGTTTATTGTCATGTCTTCTACCGTGAAGTGTTTTATGTACATCGATATCGTATGAAAGTGGGTGTGTATAAGTATATGTTTCGTACTGCATACAATACTGACGGCCATCTCTTTGTCCTTGATGTGACCAACGTACACATCTTTCTCTTTCAGTTACGATTTCAGCTGTTCCATAGTAGCTTGTATAAGCAGTACAGATACTATCTCTATCTCCGCCACGGTGTTGCCACTCAACACATCTTTTAAGCATTTTCTTCGTTCTAATTGTGTCTCCATCAAGACAAGCGAAGAATACAGAAATCGCGCCACCATTATCTAGATTTAATGCAGGCTCATTGAAAGTAACTTTCATAAAGTTGTCTTTGATAGTTTCCCAAGAGTCATGTTCAGTAGGCATTCCTGCTAGGACTGACGTTGAGACAAGTAGTGCTGCAATTAGTGTAATTAACTTTTTCATTTAAATTCTCCCTATAGTTAGTTTGACTCTGTCGAATCATGTGTTCTAAAAATCTAAACTAAAACTATGTAGTGGTGAGAATTATGTAAATAAAATTTCACGATATAGCAAACTATGTTTTCACAAGATGTGAATCCTAAATTGCGATGTTAGGCCTGCCACCCTTAGAGAGAATGACAAGCTTTTGAAATATTATAGAAGTTAAAATAGTAAATTTTTAACTTTCTTTCTTTTGGGCCAGGATTCGATCAAGTCCTCTAAAGACTTCTTCACTGGCGTCTTCCATTTGCTGAAAGCCATCAGTAATAACATCGATATTATTTTTAACATCGTCTAGGTAGTTAAAAATAACCTTTGTTCCTGAGTGAACTGCCGCATGATCTCCTTCAATACAAGGAAAGCTTGATAGGCGAGAGAAGCTGGCCTTTCCATCTCCTTCGTAATACCACTTCCCAAGACGGCAATTGTGATGATCAACAAAGTTGAAGGCAGGTCTTTCTTCGATGACTGAAATATAAGTATTTATTTTCCAAATAACGTGATCAAGCTTAGCTAAACTCATGAATACTTCATCATTTGTTGCTGAAATATCTGAGAGTGCATCTTTATTCTTAACAGTTGTTTGAGAAATACTTTCATCAAATTGATTAATTTTATCATTGATATGATTTGTTTTATTAAGAGATTCGTTTGCTGAACTCTGAAGTTGCTTTGAAATAGAGATAAAAGAATCTGTTTTACTTCTAATATTCTCAAGTAAGTCAGTTGTGGATGTTGCAAGCTTTTGAACTTCTTCTGCAACAACTGTAAAACCTTTTCCAACTTCACCTGCACGAGCAGCTTCAACAGAAGCGTTAAAAGAGAGTAACTTAGATTGAAAGGCGATTGTTGAAATTCCTTCAATTGCATCAAGAATATCTTTCACACCTTCTTCAATATTAAGTGAAGATTTCGAAGTGTATTCCATATTGTTCTTAAGGCTTGAGACATCTTCAAGAATCTCTTTTGAGTCTGTTCTAATACTGTCAAAAGAAGCGTCTACCTCAGTCAATCTATCTAGTGCTTGGGTGCTGTTTCCAACTGAATCAGCTAAATTCTTTTGAATTTGTGAAAGCCCATCTTTAAGTTTGTAATTTTCTGTTTCTAATAGTGCAATTTTTTGCAAAAGAAACTCATTCTCACTGACAAGCTCTTGAACCTTCCCTTGGGAGCTTGCTAATTTATTAGTAAGCTCAATATGCTCTTGAGTCGGTTGTGTTTCTAGTTCTTCTTTTTTGAAATATGTTTTAAATTTTAGAATTCCCATAAATATATTATCGGATTGGGCTAGATAAATTTAATGGTATTTAGATGATTATTATCAGGAAATTGAAGAAAAGGCGTGATTTCTCACGCCTTTTTTACTTATAGTTTTGGTAAAGCTTTAGCTTCTAGTGAACCAAGGAAGGCCTTAATGCTTTCTCTATCTTCTGCAGAGATTTCAACACCGAGCTGGTGCTTGGCCATAATAGTAATGGCCTCATCAAGTGTTTTGACACTTCCATCATGAAAGTATGGAGCTGTCTTTGTGATATTTCTTAGAGTTGGCACCTTGAAGAAAAATTTGTCATCTTCATTTTTCGTTACTTCAAAACGCCCTTCATCTTTAGTCGGGTACTCTTCAGCAAGCCCTAGCTTTTGAAACATTCCACCACCAACGTTGGCACCGTCGTGACATGTCGTACATCCAATCTCATTGAATTTTTTAAGCCCAACTTTTTCTTGGTAGCTTAGAGCTGAATGATCACCGTTTAAGTATTCATCGTAACGACTAGGCGTTAGAAGTGTTTTTTCGAAAGCACCAATAGCAACTCCTACATTGTTAAAGTTGAATGCTTCTTTGTTACCAAATGCTTTTTCAAAAAGTGCACGATATTCTTGTGTATCGATTTTCTTCATTGCATCTGAAGCATGTGCTAAACCATGTTCAACTGGATTTAGAATAGGTCCTAGTGCTTGCTCTTCGACGTCTTTTGCTCTTCCATCCCAGAACTGTAAGAAGTTTAGGGCGGCATTGTAAACAGTTGGAGAGTTACGCCCGCCAAGAGTTCCGTCGTGACCAGGTGATGTCGGAAGATTATCGACTCCAAATTGGTCGAGTTTGTGACATGAATTACAAGAAATCGTGTCATTTATTGATAGCTTCTTTTCAAAGTAAAGTGTCTTTCCTAAGTGAATAAGATCTTTATTAGATTTTGCATCAATTAAAGATGCAGGCAGTGGAGAAAGAACTCCATCGACTTCTGAAAGTAATCCCTTATCATCAAATTGTTTAATCTCTTGCTTATTACAACTAATAGCAAGTACGAACATACCTAAAAGCATGCACTTCTTCATGTCTTCTCCCTCTTAAAAAATAGCGTTATTAACTCATTATATCGGATTTATTAAATTCTAAAATAGGTATTATTTCTCATTTAGAAAATTAATAACCTTCTTCTCTAAAGGGGCCTTTGTTAAGCCTACTTTTCTGGCCGTATTAGTCGCTTCTTCTTTTGATAGTCCTTCGTATTGATAGAGATGAGTTAAGTACCAAGCAGCGGCACGATTACCACTTGAGCAGTGAACATAGATCTTCTTGTCTTTGTTATTGTTGATGACTTTTGAGATCTTACTTAAAGATCTTTCATCGATCTCTTTGTCTTTATTGAAGAAAGGAATTTGATGATATTCAAGATTAAGCATCTTCGCTGTTGCTTCTTCATCATAACCCTTGAATTCATTTTTTCCTCTTAGATTTATTACGACTTCATAACCATCTTTCTTGGCCTTACTTAAAGTAAGCTTTGTTGGTTGTGGGGCAATAGCTAAGTGACTTACAACTTTTGCTTCTTCATAAGTTGTAACAATTGGTGTTTTTTCAACATTATGTGAAGTTGAGCACCCAGTAAAGAACACTGCCATGAGAATAGCTGTAAAAAGAGCTGTCATCGTTTTCATATATAATTCCTTTTTTATTTAACTTTAAGTTAGGATACACTTAAATAGTTAAATGATATTTGACCTACATCAAATATTTATTAAAGATAGTGGCATAGGATGATTTATATGGAAGAACTTATTCAATTTATACGACACAATATGATTTTTGTTTTTATTATTGCCTTTGTCATGTGGCGAGTTTATCGTTTTTTCAAGGCCAGGAACGAAGTTCAAAGAATATTAAAAGAGAATAATTATCAATTAGTCGATGTTCGAAGCGAAGGGGAGTTTCAAGGCTTCTCAATTCCTAATTCAATAAATATTCCAATTGATCGCTTAGGTTCTGATTACGAAAAACTTGATAAGAACAAAGCTGTGATTGTCTACTGTGCCTCTGGTGGAAGAAGTTCGATGGCCAGACTACACTTGAAGCGACTAGGCTTTAAGAATGTAGTCAATGCTGGTGGTGTTCACGCTCTATCTCGTATCCTAAATTAAAAATGAGGGTAAACTTTATCCTAAATTAACTTTCGAGTTCCGTTTCTTGGTACTTTTGTGGTATTTGTTTAAAAAAGTTCAAGAGTGAACTATTTTCTCTTCATTAACTTACTTAGCAAGGAGAATGGAATGAGAAATGATGTATTTTTAGCTCTAAAAGATGTAATGAAAGTCCGCAAGGTTAATTATAAGGACTTGGCCGCTAGAATTGAAATGTCAGAGTCTGGGCTTAAGAAGCTTATGGCAAGTCAGGACTGTTCTATAAGTAAATTAGACCAAATATGTGATGCTCTAAATATTAACTTAGGAGAGCTCTTTTCGATTGCCCAGCAGTCCAATGAATCGGCCCTAAAGTTTGATAATAAACAAGAAGCTTTATTCCTTAAAGAGCCAATTATCTATCACTTCTTTACTGAACTACTCTCTGAAGATGGAGATTGGAAGGAAGTAGTTAAAAAGCACCGTCTTGATAAGAGCAAGTCTCTATCAATGTTAAGAAGCTTAGATAAGGTTAATCTTATTGAGTTGGGAGAAAATGATCGAGTAAAGCTACTATTTAAAGGAAGTGATATCAATATCTCTTCTAAACTGGGTGCTTTGGTAAGCTTCGATATTGATCGATATTTCTTCGAATACGCCCAAGAACAATTCAAATTAGAGCAAAAAACTTCACGTGGATCTAGAGGAAGTCTTTATTTAAAAAAAGAGTCAGTTACTGACTATCTTAAGGCCCTTGATGATTTACAATTAGAATTTGCTAAGAGGTCAAAGAGAGAGGAGCTTCTTTATGGAAGTGAGAAGCTTGAAAATATAACTTTTATGTCTTATCTGGCCACTGATTTTAGGGCATCAGACTACGTATTCTCTAAGTAAATAATTCAAAATCAAAGTTAATGAAAAAGAAAAGACCATTAAAGTAATGAAGGACCTTGTTGTCGAAATAAAAGATGATAAGAATTTAAAAATAGAGGGACGAGTTATAGGTGAGGATGATGTCTATCTTATTCTAGAGCCTAAGGATGCTTCTAAAATGAATATCAGTGTAAAATTTGAGTCTTAATAGAATATAGAAAAAAAGCGCCACTTACGTGGCGCTATCTCTTATATTACATCTTTAAATCTTGCGTCATCTGCACTAATTGAATCTGCATCAACTAATTCTAAATTTTTCTTCTTTTTAGCAAATGGCATCTTGATCACTGGCTTCACCGGACTTGCCGCTACCGGCTGCGCATCTGAAACATTTTGACCAAATACAATCATTTGAATATCTTCGACAATTCTTGAAAGGTCATTTGATTGCTCTTTAAGTTCTGCCGCCTTTGATGAAGAAGTATGCGCAACGGATGTATTTTGTTGCGTTACTGCGTCAAGCTGTTGAACTGCTGTTGTGATTTCGTTTACACCTGCTGATTGCTCAGTTGATGAAGCAGCAATTTGTCTAACGGAGCTATTAACTTCGTTAAAGCTTTCTAGAATTTCACTTAAGACAGAGTCACATGTTTTAATCTCAACTAAACTTTCGTCAACAGACTTTTTACCATGCTCGATAATTCCAGACATTTTAGATTTAGAGTTCTCAACAGTACGGTGTACTTGTCCTATACTTCGTTCTAGTAGTTCTGTAATTTCTTGGGCCGCTGTACCACTCATCGCTGCGAGGGCACCAACTTCTTCTGCTACGACAGCAAATCCTTTTCCATGCTCTCCAGCTCTTGCAGCCTCAACAGAAGCATTGAAAGAGAGTAGCTTAGTTTGGAAAACAATATCATTGATAACTTTTGTTTTTTCTGAGATTTCATCAATTACTTTTGTAATATTTTGAATCTCAACATTGTTTTCTTCTACACTTTGAATTAGAACTTCATTATTTTTGTGAATATCTTCAATCTTATGCTTTACACTGCTAACATACTCTTTACCTTGTTGTGCTTTAGCTTGACTCTTCTCAGAAAGCTCAGAAGTTGTACTAGCATTTTCTGAGTTTCTATCGACCATCGCTGAAATTTCAGTAATTGAAGCAGAGGTCTCTTGTAGGCTGGCCGCTTGTTGTTCTGTTGCAGAAGAGAGATCAGATGAACTCTGTGCAAGAGCGTTTGCCGAGTTTAGAACATTATGTGCTCCAAGCTTAAGTCCTTCTGCAAGTTTCACAAGACTATTAGAGATCGCTTTTGAAAATGTTAGGGCAAGAAACAAAATTGCAATTCCAGAAATTGTAATTAAAGTCATGATTACTTTTCTTACTGTATAAAGTGATGCCAGTGCTTCATCTTCATCCATTTCACTTAGGATATACCAATCAAGTCCTGCAATATTTAGTGGCTTAAATGCACTAATAACATTTACATCACGATAATCTTCAAAAATTTCAGCTCCAGTTTTTCCGCCTACAACATGATCTGCTCCAAGAGTCTCAATCTTAGCAGCAAGGGCAGATGTTTTCTTCGACTTCATATAATTGATAGCACTTTCGCTTAGTCCTACTTTATGCATCGTCTTAAAGAAGTTAGATTCGTCTTCAACAAGAGCTCTCGAGACACTTCTCATCACTTTATCTTTACCGATAATATAAGTTTCTCCTGAGTCCCCTTGACCTTGTTCTTTCCACTTTTCACCACTTGTTAATATCTGATTGATCTTAGCAACAGGAACTTGGAAAACTAGCACTGCACTTATTTGATCATCCTCATAGATTGGTGCTGAGATAAACTGAGCAGGTGCTTCATAACTTGGGTAGTATTTTTGAATATCAGTGAAGAAGATTGCATCTTTAGATTTAGCATTAAGTGCTAAGTTGTATGCTTGAGCTAGGCCCGAGTTTGCATAGGGACCGGTTTTAAGGTTTGTCGCAAAGTCAGCTTCTTTGTAGACAGAGTAAATAACTTCGGCTTTTTGCGCATCAATTAGAAAAATATCGTAATAACCAAACTTATTTAAATATGTACGAAATGCATCATGATATCTTTCATGTGTCTTAGAGTAATTTGATCCATCTTTAAGTGAAACTAGCGCATCTTTTGAACCAAGAGGATTGTTATTAGAGCTAATAAAGGCGTTCTGAAGAAGTAATTCATTCTTGCTTAACTCACTAATAATCTCACTTGTCCTATCAAATTCTTTCCCAATATTTGTTTTATTATATTGGCTGCCAAAGTCATTGGCATAGAAAGATGTGAGTGCTGATTTTGCAGCATTAAAATCTGTTCTCGTTTCTATTTCATAAGTCTGGAAAGATTTTTTGAACTTTCTTGCAGCAGCAATAGTTGAAATATTCTGGGCCAGCGCCGAGACTTGGCCGCCCATTGTCTTATATAATTCTTCGAGTTGAAAGCTTCGCCCTTCACGTATCGAAATAAGCATATTTTCAGCATTCTTATTTAGTGTCTTGTCGACATTGTTAAGAACGACGAATGTTATTGTTAATGAAGGTAGTAGGCCCGCCAATAAGAACCCGAGAACCAATTTTTTGTTTAGGGAAAATTTACTAATACTCATTAACTATCCTTTTTTATTAGCATAAAATAATATTGTTAACTGAGTTATCGAGTATTTTCTAAATAACTTTATAGAATATATTGGCATTTTCTTTATAGATAGTTTTTGTTGAAGCTGTTTAACCCCTTTAATAACTGTTAGTTAGAAGATTTTTGGTAAAAATTCCTGATTTATATTATAAAAAAACTCTAAGCAAAAATTATTAAGCTCTAGCAAGACTATTGTCTGAGCTTAGTTTCATCATTAAAATCTTTGCTATGGAAGCCATAAGTTTTTTAAATGAAGTCATGAATTCATACCACGAACTATCAAGTGATTGTTGGGATGAACTACAAGAAGCCTTTAGTGTGAAGTCGTTTAAAAAAGGGACTGTTTTAGTCGACTTTGGCGATATTCCTTCTAAGTTCTACTTTGTTTATAAAGGTCTTGTTAGGGCCTACTCGATGGGCCAGGATGAAGCCGCCAAGGAAGTTAATAAGAATTTCTTTGATGAAGGAAGGTTTCCAGCTGCAGTAGTGGCCTCACTTGATAAGAGCTCTTCAGAGATCTGTATCGAAACACTAGAGGATTCAATTCTAGTAGAAATTGATCATGCCAAATATCGCCAGCTACTAGATAAATATGAAGACTTAAAGTGGTACCATATCAAGTATCTTGAAAGGCATTGGGTAAAAGAGAAAGAGCCTGTTGAAATCTCTCTTCTGGATGGGGAAGCTAAAGAGCGCTACCTCTCGTTTATTGAAGAAAACCCTGGCCTAGCAAAACGAGTTCCTCTTTATCACTTAGCATCGAAGCTTGGAATTACGCCAACTCAATTGAGCCGAATAAGAAAGTCTATTAATTGACTCTTTTCAACATATGTAAAGGAAGTCGCTCCGATATTTCTATATAGTAAGGACATGACAAACTTTGCTTTAGTTCTACTATCTATTTTATCTGGGGGCCTTATACTTTTACAAAGTAGTCTAAATGGCCAACTTTCTAAGTATACACAGAATCCTTTCTTTTCCTCTTTTGTGCTTTATTTCTTTAGTGCCGTCTTCATGATCGTGATATTCTTAAGCACACGACTTAAGGCTCCAAGCATACAGGTTTTAAAAGGGATTCCTTTGCACCTTTGGATTACTGGAAGTATCTTAAGTATTATCGGTCTAACTTTAGTTTATTGGCTTATGCCAATATTAGGGGTCTCAAAAGTACTAAGTGGTATAATCACGGGACAAATTATTACGGGAATGATTGTCTCTCATTTCGGTTTTTTTGAGCTACCTGTGATTGAAATAAATCGCTATAAAGTTCTTGGCGTGGCCTTCTTATTTACTGGAGTCTATTTAATCAATTGGAGTGCAATTAATGAAACAGTTAAATAATGAAATCAAAAAATTCTTAGTTGAAAATACTTTCAATAATATTGATATATTAATTAGTAATAGGGCCATTTTAAAACTCGATACTGAAAGTCTTCACGATAAGTTAATTGTAAGAAAACGTGGAGGCTATTGCTTTGAAAATAATCAATACTTCTATACACAATTAAAAGAAGGTGGAAACAAGGTTAGGAGAGTTCTCGGTCGAGTAGTCTATGGAGATACATCAGATGATAAGCCTAGATCTCATCAGGCTACAGTCATTACGATTGATAATAAGCAATATCTAGTCGATGTTGGCTTTGGCCCTTATACTCCTGGAGCAGCTATACCTTTGAGTGGAGAAGAGGTTGAGAGCTTTAATAATCGAGTGTATCGAGTTACAAAAATAAATGAGATTGATTATCAATTAGAGGTTGAAAAGAAAGATGGTTTCTTTTCTCTCTATCAATTCAACCTTGCTAATTATAATGATGCTGACTTTAAAGTGGCAAATTACTATACCAATACACATGATGATTCAAAATTTACGACATCTCTTGTTCTCTCTCAACAAACTGAAAGTGGAACAAGATTTATTAGCAATTTGTTATATTCTGAAATTAGTGAAAATGATCGTAAAAATATTGAAATTAACTCAGCAGATGGGCTCTATGAGACTATAGTCGATGCATTCAGTGTTAACTTTACAAAAGAAGAGTGTCATTATCTTTTCGATATTGTTAGTAAGTTTTCTTAAGGTGCTTTGCTTAAATTCTTTTGGTTGACGGGAAGCGCATAAAAAGAGACTAATGAGTTAATAAAACGTAAAAAAAGAGATAATAAGCATATGAGCAATAGCTTCACTAATTTAAAAATAGATAAGAGATTAAAAAGTAACCTTAATGATTTGAAATTTGAGACGATGACACCTATTCAGGAAAAGTCTTTACCCATTATTCTCGAGGGGAAAGATATTATCGCTCAGGCCAAAACTGGAAGTGGCAAAACTGTGGCCTTTGGACTAGGCGTACTAAATTCTATTGATATTAAACAAACGAGACCTCAGTGTCTGATCTTATGCCCAACTCGTGAGCTTGCAGAGCAGGTGGCGATGGAGTTGAGAAAACTTGCTCGCTCAATTGCTAATATGAAAGTATTAACCATCACTGGTGGAAGATCTGAGTACCACCAAGAAAAGTCCCTCTCTCATGGGGCCCATATTATTGTTGGAACTCCTGGAAGGATACTGAAGCTTTTAAAAAGAAAAGTTCTTATTCTTGATTTTGTTAAAAACTATGTTCTTGATGAAGCAGACCGAATGCTTGATATGGGATTTTATGAAGATATTTCTCGTATTTCAGCATTTGTGCCAAAACAAAGACAGACCCTGCTTTTTTCCGCTACATTTCCTGATGATATTGAAGAGCTTAGTAAAAGACTTCAAAACGATGCCGTTAGGCTAAGCGTTGATGTCGCTCACGAAGAAACAAATATAAAAGAAGAATTCATTAAGCTAGATTCTCATAAAGATAAGATGACGATGCTTCTTAAAGTCTTAGGTAAGTACCAGGCCAAGCGTTTCATTATCTTTTGTAAAACAAAGAAAATTACAGACGTCGTTGCTGATGAACTTCATAAATCTGGTGTAGCCGTGGAATCTATTCATGGTGATCTTGATCAAAATGAAAGGACTGCTGTTCTTACAATGTTCTCAAATAAGAGTCTTTCTGGTGTCGTGGCAACAGATGTTGCGGCCAGAGGAATTGATATTAAAGATCTAGATCTCGTTATTAACTTTGACTTATCAAATGATCCTGAAGTCTATGTTCACCGTATTGGTCGTACAGGACGAGCTGGTAATGAAGGAAGGGCCGTAAGCTTCTTTGTCGAACAAGAAGCAGACAGCTTAGAAAGTATAAAAGAGTATCAGGCACGAAACTATGAAGTTATTAAACCTGATGCCTTTGATGATGCTGGTGAATATAATATTAGGCCAGAGATGGCGACTATCTATATTCATGCAGGAAAAAGAGATAAATTAAGGCCAGGCGATTTTGTGGGAGCAATTGTTGGTGAGTCTGGTATTGATTCTCAAGATATTGGTGATATATCAGTAACAAAGAATATGAGCTATGTTGCTGTAAAAGCTGATCTAATTAAGCATGTTGTTCACAGTCTTCGAAAAGGAAAAATTAAGAAGAGAAGATTTAAGTTGGGATTTCTTTAATGAGTAAAGAAATGAAGATTTGGGTCGATGCTGATGCCTGTCCAAAGGCCGTAAAAGAAGTTCTTTTCAAGACAGCAATTCGTCTGCAAATTCCACTAGTTTTAGTGGCCAACTCTTATATGAATATTCCTCTTCACGAATTAATTTCCTTTGTTAAAGTTGAAAGTGGTGCCGATGTCGCTGACATGTACATTGCTGAAAACGCCAAAGATGAGGATCTCGTTATTACTGCTGATATTCCTCTGGCAGCAGAAGTCGTTAAGAATGGAGTACTTGCTATTAATCCTAGAGGTGAGCTATATGACGAAGAAAATATAGGTGAGCGTTTGTCTATGCGTGACTTTATGAAAGAGCTTAGAGATGGTGGTGTTATCACTGGCGGCCCTGACTCGTTTGGAGTCAAGGATAAAGCAAATTTCGCAAACTCATTAAATAAAATTCTCTCTAAGAAAGGATATAAGTAAATATCCTTGATTCTCTAGAATCTCGTAAGGAACTCAAAGTAAGTTGCACCATCTAACATGAAAGTCGTGTAAACTTCTGTGTTTTCTCCAATCTTTCCGCCAATTGGAGCAGTGTTAATATCTGAGAAATCATAATTCTTATCACCAAATTCTTTGATTACAAAAACTAGAAGCCCTGCACCTTGCGAAAGAAATTCTCCTAGGCCATTTTCTTTGGCCACAGCATAGGCAACCTTAGAGAAGCCGGCATGGCACCATTTATTTGAAATATCACCTTGATTGTGAAGCGCACTACAAGGGTCATCGTTTTCGATGAAATAGTCTGATCTAGAGTTAGATAAGAAAAGGGCCGACTTGCGACTTAATCCTAAGACTTTAAAGTCCTGTGGTCTTTCTTCGCTATTCTTAATATATTTTTCAAAGAAGATCGAGGCAGCTTGAGCCGACTCCTCACTATCTCCAATTACGATATCTTTGTACTTTTCAGAAAGTGCAACATACTCTTTGGCCATTCTTGAATAAGAATCTTCTTGTGCCAGCATCATATTTGGTTTGATGTTAAATCGCATATCCCTGAGGGCCTGCGAGTCGGCTTGCGAATTAGCAAGAGCTGAGAAAGAAAGTAGGATTGTTAGTGGTATTATCAATTTCTTCATATATCGTCCTCTTAAATTATTTTGAATATCTTAACTAATTACCTAAGTCAGGAGTAAAAAAGTGAAAAAAAGAGGGCCTGTTCTAATATTGGACAGAAGTGATATTAGGTATTTATGCTATAATATGGAGAGTGGAGGTAGTTGAAATGAAAGAGATTTCCGAACAATATATGCGTGATCTACTAGAGTCGATTCCTGTCGTCTCAGAAATGAACCTTGAGATTAAGACTGTAGAAGATCAGAAAATCGTACTAAAAGCTCCTTTAAATAAGAATATAAACTATGAAGGAACAGCATTTGGTGGAAGTATCAACACTCTTGCAATCCTTTCTTGCTACCTCCTAACTCATCATACGATGAAAATTCACGATATTGATTTTAAATCCCTTGTTATTCAAAATAGTGAAATCGATTATCTTATGCCAGTTGATTCAGACTTTGAAGCTGTGGCAGAAATTGATGAAGCTTCAGTTGCTAGCTTCATTCGATCACTTAAGCGCCGAAAGATTGGCCGCTTAAATGTTCACTCGAAAATCATGGTAGGAGACAGCATAAGAGCAAGTTTTAAGGGCCGCTTTGTCGCTACTTTATAATTCGTATTCTTCTTTTGTTAGAAATAAGTGACCACGCCCACTGCATAAAGACCATGACCTTATTTCTAAAGTTGATTAAGAAGAATATATGAACAAGACTCCAAGCAAGCCAAGCAATTGGTCCCGTTAATTTTATTCCTTTCCACTCTAGCACCGCCTTATATTTGCCCACAGTTGCCATCGAGCCTTTGTCTAGGTATTTGAAGACAAAGCGCCTATCCTTTAATAATTGCTGGGCCAGATGCTTTCCTTGTTGAGCAGCGACTGGGGCAAGAGAGGGAAGTGGGCTACCATCTTGAGACTTAAAACTTGCAGCATCTCCTAAAATAAAAATATTAGGATAATCTTTTAAGCTTAGATCTTTTTCAACGACGGCCCGTCCCATTCGATCTTGTTTGACACCAAGCTTAGAGATTAATTTTGTTGCACGATTACCTGCTGCCCATATGATATTTTTCGATTCAATTCTTTGATTCTTAGTTTGCACATAGTCGTCACCAATATCCTCTACAACCTCATCTGTTAAAACCTTTACTCCAAGATCTTCTAGGTACTTTCTTGCCTTTTCGGAAATCGGGTGAGTATAGCTAGAAAGAATCTGCTGCCCCCCTTCAATGAGATAGATCTTAGTTAGCTTGGGATCGAAGTCATGGTATTCGTTTACAAGTGTTTTATATGCGACCTCAGCAAAAGCACCAGCTAATTCTACTCCAGTAGGGCCACCACCGATGATAACAATATTTAGTTTCTTTTCTTTTTCATTAAGCTTTATCTCTTCTTTTTCAAATGAATCAAGGACACGGTCTCGAATATTGAGAGCATCAGTTAGTGTCTTTAATCCTGGTGCATTCTTCTTCCAATTATCATTACCAAAGTAGAAAGGTCTTGATCCTGTTGCTACAGCAAGGTAGTCATATTGATACTTATCACCACTTTTACATTTTACAACGTTAATATCTTTATCGATGGAAACAACTTCTTGCATATGCACTTTGATATTTTTTGCATGTGATAAAATTTCACGTATTGGCATTGAGATATCACCTGGCGAGAGAGAAGCCGAGGCAACTTGATAGAGGAGAGGGTGAAATAGATGGTGATTCTTCTTGTCTAGGATAACAACTTCAAATGAATCTTTATTGGCAAGTCCTTTGGCCAAAGCAATTCCAGCAAAGCCTGCTCCTATGATTACTACTTTTATTTTTTTCATTATGGACCCCCTTGAACTGCTACATGCCAAATTTAAATCAACTTTGTAGTTGAAACAATATAGCTAATTTGAAATAATTTATTTCCAATATGGAAATAATTGAAAAAACAACATTTGACCGTTTATATGCGCTACAAGTTGCAATTGTTGTTGCGCGAGAGGGGACATTTGCAAAAGCTTCGAAGATTTTAGGAACATCTGCTTCAAATATAACTAAAGAGATTCAGAAGTTAGAGAATTATCTTGGAGTTGTACTTTTTAAAAGAACGACTCGATCTTTTGTTCTTACTGAAGAGGGGCTAATAACACTAGAGAAGTCCAAAAATCTGCTAGAGGAATTAAATCACTTAGAAGAACAGCTCCATGGAGTTGTTGATTCGGTAAAGGGAGTAATCCGTATTACTGCTCCGACAACAATTGGTCAGAGCTTCTTGGCCCCAATATTTGCTGAGTTTCAACTACATTACCCTTATGTTGAGATTGATCTCATCTTAACGGATCGTGTACTTGATCCAGTAGAGCATAATATCGACTTAAGTATTAGAACCGCCTTTCAATTAAAGGACTCCTCTTTATATATGAAAAGAGTCACTCAGATTGACCGTGTTATCTGTGCTTCTCCTAATTATATTGATCATTTTAAAAGGCCAACGAGTCTTGAATCTCTTAGTAAGCATAATTGTTTGTTATACTTAAGAGGTGATAGTCCCTTTATCTGGAGCTTTAAGAAAGGACAGAAAATCAGTCATATTCAAGTACAAGGCTCATATAAATCGAATAATTTGATGTCACTCATAAAGGCCTGTGAGCTAGGTGTTGGAATTTTAAATGTTCCTCGCTATTTAGTTGATGAACAAATTCAAAGTGGTGAATTGATTGAGCTATTTAAGAGTTGGGAGCTTCCATCACACAGCTTATTCTTTCTAACTTCAAGAAAACCTTCTAGTTCAAAGAAGTTAGAAGTATTGGAAGAATTTTTATCGGAGAGACTGACATAAAAAAGGTAAGTGAAAAACTCGATTCATGTATTATTCATGAAGAAGCGCAGGAATATAATGGTTGTTCATATACATATGAAGGCAAGCACTATATTCAACGTTGTTCTAAAGTCACCCCTAAGAAAGTTGGACAATTTGTTACTTTGTGGAAAAGAGACTCTGGTGGAAAGACCATTCCTTATCACTCGAAGGACTCCCTCGATTATGTCGTCATTATTTGTGATACGGAAAGTGAACAGGGTTACTTCTTATTTCCAAAAGATGCCCTAGTTAAAAAAGGGATACTTTCTAGTGCAGGTAAAGAAGGAAAGCGTGGCTTTCGCCTTTACCCAAAATGGGATCAACCTACTAGTAAACAGGCAATCAGTTCACAAAAATGGCAACTCGATTATTTCTTCACTGGAACTTTTCAAGCGATTAGTTAGAAGCTAGTATTACTGAATGAAGAGGTTAATACTTGTCACCGTCTTGTGGGCGTTCTCATTTAGTTTAATAGGTCAGTATATCGCAGGTAAGATGGACACTTATCTTGCCATCTTTCTTAGACTCTTATTTGCATTCATAGTCTTTGTTCCATTTTTTAATTTTAAAAATTTCTTCAAAGTGGAATCTCTCAAAAAGATGCTTATCGGAACACTCCAGATTGGTGTGATGTACTTATTTTATTATAACTCGTTTAAGTTCTTAACTGTCTCTGAAGTGGCCCTCTTTACAGTGACGACACCACTAATTATTTCAATCATCGGAAATATCATTGAAAGACGATTTGTCTTAAGACAACTCATTAGTGTTCTCTTAGTTGTCATTGGTGCTGCCATTATGAAATGGAGTCATATTTCTAATGACTATATAATTGGCTTCTTGCTGGTTCAGGGAGCAAATATTTCTTTTGGAGTTGGGCAGGTACTTTATCGAAAGATAGCTTCAGATCAAAATCAAATGCAGAATTTTGCACTGTTCTTCTTAGGTGCTCTAATTCCAATTTCTTTCGTTTTAATCTCAAGGCCAACTGTTGATCTTTCTCAAATTTCAACTTTGCAATGGGGAGTTTTACTGTGGCTTGGTTTTGTCGCCTCTGGTGTGTGCTACTACCTTTGGAACACCGGAGCTAAATTAGTTTCTTATGGGGAGCTTGCTGTTATGAATAATGCAGTTATACCTGCAGCTATTCTTGTTAACGTCATCTTCTGGGGAGCAAGGATTCAATGGATATCATTCTTGTTCGGGGCCTTCATTATTGTTTGTGGTATTTTAATCGAAAATAGGAAGGCCCATGAGTATTAGTATCAGAAAATATAGAGAAGATGATAGTCTCGAATTACTTAAGCTATTTAACAAGACTATCCATACTGTTAATATAAATGACTATAATTCGACTCAAGTAAATGCTTGGGCCCCCAACGATCGTGATCTCAATGAGTGGCGCGACTCTTTCTCTAGCCGAGAAGTCTTTATTATCGAAGTCGATCAAGTGATTGCAGGCTTTAGTGATATTGAATTAAATGGTCATATCGACCGCTTCTACATCTCTTCAGATCATATAGGACAAGGAGTAGGTGAGAAGCTTTATCTTGAAATTGAAAAATGTGCTAAATCTTATGCTATTCAAAAGCTCTTTCTTGAAGCCAGTATCACTGCAAAACCTTTCTTTTTGAAAATGGGTTTTGAGATCATGAATAAGCAAGTAGTGACTCTACGTGGTGTAGATTTTATTAATTATCGTATGTGTAAATATATTTAAGTTTTTTTGTCCTAAACTTAAATGATAGAATACATATATGAAAGAAAATAGTATTCGCACGGAAGTCATAGCAGGAATAACAACCTTCTTAACGATGAGTTATATTATTTTTGTCAATCCACTCATCTTATCTTCAGATGGCACAGGAATGTCTTTTTCTGCGGTCATGACAGGAACGATCTTGGCAAGCTTTGTTGCAACTCTTCTTATGGGGCTCATTGCAAAGCTTCCTTTTGCCCTCGCTCCAGGAATGGGACTTAATGCTTTCTTTACTTATACTTTAATCCTCGATCAGAAAATACCTTGGCAACAAGCCTTAGGCTTAGTTTTTTGGTCAGGTGTAGTCTTTGTTATCTTGTCAGTGACGCCATTTAGAGAAAAGCTTGTAAAATCGATTCCAAAGAACTTAAGAATGGCCATGGCCGTTGGGATTGGAATCTTCCTTGCATTTATTGGGCTTAAGAATACTGGTATCATCATTGATCATCCAGTGACTCTTGTTCAAACTGCACCTCTTTCAAGTGAGGGGACTGCCGTAATACTTGGCTTTGTTCTTATTATTGCATTATTTAAAAAGAATATTCCGGGAAGTCTTTTGATAGGCATACTTTTTACTTGGACACTAGGAGCACTCTTTGGCAAATCAACTCTTCCTAAAAGTTTCTTTGCAAATCCTGACTTTAGCTACTTTATGCAAGCGGATATCATAGGCGCCTTAAAGATTGCCTATATTCCAAGTATTTTGACTCTTATGATGACTGATCTTTTTGATTCTTTATCGACTTTTATTGGAGTTGCTGAGACAGCTAATCTTAAAAATGAAAAGGGTGAAATAAAGAATATGAAACAGGCCCTAACTGTAGATGCGCTTGCGACTCTCTTTTCTGCATTCTTTGGAACATCAACGACGACAACTTTTGTTGAAAGTTCGGCCGGCGTAAGTGTTGGTGGCCGCACAGGATTAACATCAATTATTACAGCAATCTGTTTTCTTCCTTTTCTCTTTCTTGCTCCATTTGCACAGTCCATTCCAAGCTATGCAACAGCTCCTGTTCTTATTTTTGTTGGTATTCTCATGTTTAAGAATATCACATCTATAAACTTTGAAAAATTTGAAGAAATGATTCCTGCATTCTTATGTATTGTTCTTATTCCACTGAGCTTCTCAATTACAACGGGTATTATGTGGGGATTATTTGTTCATACTATTTTATATATTGTAGCTGGACGCATAAAGGACATAAGTCTAACTGAGTGCTTACTTTCTATTGTCGCTTGTTTATATATTATTTTTCACTAATTAAAGCCAATACTCTTTGATATAGTTAAGTGAGGAGAATTAAATGAAGAAAATTATTATCTGTGACTCATGTGGTGCAATTAATCGAATTGATACAACAAAGCTTTCGGCCAGTGGAGCAGTATGTGGAAAGTGCTCTAAAGATTTAGATACAAATGCAAAGGTTCAAAGTATTACCTTTGATAAGCTAGAGAAGATTATTCAGCATTCAGATCTTCCTGTTTTTGTTGACGCATATGCTGACTGGTGTGGCCCTTGTAAAATGTATGGACCTATCTTTACTGAATTTGCACAAAAGAATTGGCAATCTGCTGAATTTTATAAAATTGATACAGAAAAGAATCCAATGATCTCTGTAAAGTATGGCATTCGTGGAATCCCGACCACTCTGATTTTTAAAGAGGCCAAACTTGCACATTCACAAAGTGGAGTTTTACAAGGTGTGCACTTGGATCAAATGCTTTCTAATTTTTAAAAACTAACAACTTGGATTAGTTCCACATTTTGGTACTTTGAATTCAGTTGTTTAGCGTTTCCTTTGTATGAGCTATCATTTATTCATCATCGATCAAGATGGATAAATTTAGGAGCGTATCATGTTTAACTATTTAGGAACTATCATTATTTAATAATTTCGAAGCCTCCTTAAGTGGAGGCTCTCTTATTTGTACATATTTTCAAGTCTTTACAGTTCAACAATATTGTAAAAGTAACTGATTCCTTAGAAGTCGTTTGAAGAAGCTCTTCCTTTCTATTAAATTCAGCGAGAATAAAGAAGGGAAATTCATGAAAATCATAATCTTAAGCCTATTATTATCTCTTGGTGTTAACGCTGAAATGGTGTCGATTAGACAATATCAAACTCCAGTGAAGAACCAAAAAGACAGAAATACATGTGCATACTTTGCGGTAACGGCCATGCTTGAGGGTGCTATTAAGAAGAGATTTGATATGGAATTTGATATTTCAGAGCAATTTCAAATTTACTATGGGAAAGAGCATTTTGGTGAATATTCAAATGCTGAGCATGGATATACTTACGAAATTGCACGTAACTTTCGCAATCAATATTTCTTTATCGAGGAGGTCCAGCTTCCTTACCAAATGAGTTATTTTGAAAATAATGGCCCTTGCTCACAATACGATCCATTCGATGAAAGTGCGCCATCTTATTGCTTCTCTCATGCTCCGGTCGATACTAGCTCACTTAAGAGAGTAAAGATGGATGGGTTAGAAGTAAAAATGGTCACAAATTTGTGGAGTTCTTGGAAATCTAAAACAGATTTATACGAAGATGAAATTAGAAGCGGTAATGGCCTTGTTGCAACAGTTCTAGTTTATTCTCCACTTTGGGAAAATGCCCATGTTACACTTCCTGATGAAACTTTTGCAAAATGCGAGTCGGGTGAAGTGGCCTGCTATGGCCATGCAATTCACTTTACTGGTTTTGATAAAGAAAAGAGAATCTTTCAATTTAAAAATAGCTGGTCAAGTGAGTGGGGAGATGAAGGCTATGGCTATATGTCTTATGACTATGTCATGAAGCACGCAGTTGATCCCATCTCATTTAGATGGGACCGCTTTTTGGCCGATATCAGAAAATAATATCAAACAAGATATTTAAAATTCTGACTCTCAATCGAATTAATACTTTCAAATGTAGTTTGCGCAATATTACTTAATGCCTCATGAGTTAAGAAAGCCTGATGAGAAGTAATTAGAACATTTGGGAAAGTCATTAGTCTTGCAAGATCATCGTCTTGGAGTACATCCTGAGAATGGTCATCAAAGAATAGGTTTTCCTCTTCTTCATATACATCAAGACCGGCTGCTAAAATTTTCTTCTCTTTTAAGCCTTTTATAAGGGCCTTTGTGTCGACGAGTCCACCACGACTTGTATTGATGAAGACGACACGATCTTGCATCTTCGAAATATTTACTTCATTTATGAGATGGTATGAGTTTTTATTAAGAGGAATATGAAGAGAGATGATCTTCGATTCTTTTAAAATCTCATCAAATCCAACATACTCAACACCCAGCTTCTCTAACTCAGAGTCTTTTGATAGGTCAAACGCCAGAACTCGGCATCCAAAACCAAGGGCTATCTTACAAAAGGCCTTTCCTATTTTTCCCGTACCAATGACTCCAATCGTTTTCTTATAGAGGTCAAAGCCGACAAGGCCATCGAGGTTAAAATTACTTTCTCTAACGCGGTTATACGCCTTATGAGTTTTTCTATTTAAAGTTAGAATCATTGCCATCGTATGCTCAGCAATGGCCTGAGGAGAGTATTCTGGCACTCTTGTTACTGGGATGGACTTAGATTTAGCATAGTCAAGATCGACATTATTAAAGCCCGCACATCGTAGAGTGATCAATTTAATACCAAAGTCACTTAGCTGGTCTAGTACCTCTTTATTCACTTTATCATTTGTAAAAACACAAACGACATCATGACCTTTGGCAAGTGGGGCTGTTTCTGGATTAAGCTGCTCTTTGATGAATGTTATATTGTGCCCACTCGCTTGCTTTAATAAATATTCTTTTTCAAAATTGTGGGTACTAAAAACAATTATCTTCATAGTTCTCTCTCGTTAACGTATCTATTAAACGACATTAATTTATGTCTAGTATATGATACTAAATTTGTTAAAATTGTAACTTATAATCTTAAAGTGGAATTACTATCTTTAATTTCTCTACAGTCTTTTGCTCAATAACCGGCAATAAAACCAGATAACTCTGTTATTATTGAAGATTGTTGTATTTGTAACGAGTAAAGGTTCAGAATATTCTTTCTAATGCTCCTCTATGTAGGGGATTAGATAATATACATTACAATATGCTTATTAAAGATTGACTTGTACCATAAATAAAGAGATGAAGGGTATTGATCTAGATACATTTTAAATATTCGCCACTGCTAGTATTTGGATTAAGCACTGGCACTAACGCTAAAAGCAGGGATATTTACTATGTCATCAATCAATTCATTTGATACTCTTAATCTATTACCAGAAATTCTTTCAAGTCTTAAGCAGAAAGGATATTCAAAACCAACTCCAATTCAGGCGGGCTCAATCCCTCACTTATTAACAGGTGGAGATATCTTAGGTATTGCCCAGACTGGTACAGGTAAAACAGCGGCATTCTCATTGCCTATTTTGAATAACCTAGGCTCTAATAAAGTAAAAACTAAGCCAAGACATATGAGAACTTTAATTCTTACTCCTACGAGAGAATTAGCGTCACAGATTCATGAAAATATCGAGGAGTACGGAAAAGGCCTAGGCATAAAAAGTACGGTTATATTTGGTGGAGTTAAACCAAGACCTCAGATACAACAGTTAAAGAAGGGAATGGATGTCATTATTGCAACTCCAGGTCGCTTTTTAGATCTCATGGGTGATGATCATATCAAATTTACTCAACTTGAAACCTTTGTACTTGATGAAGCCGACCGTATGCTTGATATGGGCTTTATTCGCGATGTAAATAAGATCATTGCTAAGCTTCCAAAGAAGAGACAGACTCTATTATTTTCAGCAACAATGCCTCAAGATATTGTGAACCTATCAAAGAAGCTTCTTGTGAAGCCAAAGAAAGTAGAGGTTACTCCAGAGTCAACAACTGTCGAAAGAATTGATCAAAAAATTAATTTCGTTCATAAAACAAATAAGCCAAAACTTTTAAAAAGTATTTTAGAAGATCAAACAATTGAGCACGTGCTTGTTTTTACAAAAACAAAGCATGGAGCAAATCGTGTCGTAAAACATCTTGAACAAGTGGGAATTACGGCCGCGGCCATTCATGGGAACAAATCGCAAAGTGCACGTGAGAAGGCACTCGGTGGATTTAGAAAAGGTGACATTAGAGTTCTTGTTGCCACAGATATTGCTGCTCGAGGAATTGATGTTTCTCACATCACTCACGTCATTAATTACAATCTTCCAGATGATCCAAAGAGTTATGTTCACAGAATCGGGCGAACAGCAAGAGCTGGCCGAGATGGAGTTGCTATTTCATTTTGTGATGACACAGAAAAAAATCTTTTAAAGGATATTGAGAAAACAATTAAGTATCAAATTCCTCAAGATAAGGATCACCCGTTTCATGGTGTCGCAGGAGCTCCTGCACAACCCCAAAATAATCGACGTCCAGAAAAGAAGAAGCAGTCATCTTCAAGAAGTGGTGGGAAGTCTAAAGGCAATAAGACGAGTAAGTCGAATAATCAACAAAGAAGTGCGAGACGCAGACGTGCTGCAAGTAAAGCGAAGTCGATTAAAATAGGTTAGTGGGATTGCTTCTTTTATGGCCCAATATGCTTCCATACAGAAAGAAGGGTTTTAAGTGTTTGCTTATGATTTAAGTCTTGATCTTCATTTAAATATTTAACTGTTGCCAACTTTATATCCCTGATAGTTGAACTCTTATTAAGATATTTCATGTAAGTATTGAAAAAAACTTCAGTTGCAACTTCATATCCTACACCCTCAAATTCAGCTGTTCCCTCAGACAAGAGATAAAAAGCATTCGTTACTATGCCTGCATTATAATAAACATTAGGGCCATTAGGCTTGTATTCGTCAAAGTTACTTGCTTGATCATTTTGTTCTGGGTTTGAAATATCACGTAAGCAATTACCCTGACCAATATATGCTTCATGTCCTAACTGATAGCAATCTGCACTTGGATTATTTTTAAAGCAAACAAAAACACCGATAATATCTGCAAATGCTTCATTGAGTGATCCCTGGTCACCATCGGAAGCAAGTTCTATTGTATTTGCTAACATGCCATGAGCAAATTCATGGGCAACGATTCCAATACTTGAAGACAAGTGTGTGTGATCTGAAATATCTGAACTCTGCCCGAATGTAATTATATTTTTATCTTTATCCCACCACTTAGCATTATCATTAAATGAGCCCTTTTTTAAAAGCACTGAAATTACTTCCGCCCCTTTATTATCAAAGCTATTAAACCCTAGGTGCTCTTTTACGATCCTTATTGTTTTTATAGTGTTAACATGAGTATCTACGAGAGCAGGATTTGAGAATAAGCAATTTTGTGATTGTACAATTTTTCCTGGTACTCCCCAAAAATCATCAGAGAGGAAATACAATGGATCATTGTTTAGGTTGCCATTGCTGTGACCTGTAGTAGTTGTAACTTTATATTCTTTGGAGTGAAGGTATTGTTGAGCAGTATAAATATTTTCAACAACGTCAAACACCTGAATCTGACCTTGAGAATCTTTACTATGACATGTGACCATACGGTGATCTTTAAATTGATTAGCAAAGTTATAAGGAAAAGCCCTAAGCGATATGAAAATAGATACAAGAGCTAATAATAGATACATACGTTCTTATAAGGAATCTAAATATGAGTCGCAACTTATATAAATATAATTTCAGTATTTTGTAAAAACTACAGGCAATCTCTTTTGTCGGTACGTCGATACTTTTGGCATTTTTAACGACTTATATTCTTTTGAATGATGGTTTTTTTCTTTTTGCATTTGAAAACTGTATTCTTCACAAGATATTTAGCTTCTTTCATCGATCTAGAGTGATAAATGCGAAAATATGGTCAATATTGGCGGAAGTCGTTCGCTAAGTAGCTGTTTATGCGAAAAGTATCGACGTACCAAATTCACATTCACTACTCTTAACATTACCAAGCATTACAGCTCAAGCAACACCTGTGTTGACATTTGACTCACTAGTAAACCCTGCAAAAGTTAAGCTTGTCGAAGAAAAAGTAACGAACATATTAACTATGTCATTAGAGCGATCTAAAGTCTTAAAAGAAAACAACGAATCTGATTATCGAGACCTTGTTGAGCATATTAATATGTCATTCAATGGAGAACTTAAGCTTCTTCTAAAAAATAAAATCAAAACTGTATACGAAAGAAGAAAGAATACTTACACAGCAGATGAATCACTAGAAAATGATATTGCACAATTTTTTCAGGAGATTAATGAAATTCATTCAGAAATGTCTGAACTTAGAACTAAGTCTGAAGGTGTTAATGGATGGGAAAAAGATGTCGAGAATAGAACTCACAAGAAGATTGCACAGCTTTGTAAATCTAAAACTTCAAACCTATGCAATACTTTAGAAAGCCTAATCAGAGGTAGAACATTACATGCTGGTAATAAATGTATTTCGACTTCTCTTACAAACTGTACTATTGATATTATTAAAGACATTGCTCATTTAGAAGACAAACCAGTACGTGAGTACGACAAATCTAAATATATTCCACATAGAAGTATGTATCTTCTTCCGATTAGTTTCTTATCAGAAAATAGTTATATTGATTCTTTAAAAGAAATTCATAGAAATAAGACAGAGATTAAAGTGTCTCATAGTACTTTCTTCAATAACACTATATCTTATTCAGCTAAGGAAGTAAGTTTCAAGCTTAGTCGTAATGGAGCTTCTAGAGTTATATTTGGAGGCCAATATAGTAAAGTAGAAGATTCACTAGGCTATTTTTATGAACTATACTCTCAAAAAGAAACAACACCGAATATGTCCGCTTCATATTAATCAAGAAAAAGTTAGATAGAGTTCAAAAACAGTACTTTAGGGTACTGTTTTTTTGTTTAAGGTACGTGGTACTTTTTGGTTAAAAGTAAGTTTGATCGAAAATGTAATTGAGATTGCTTAGTTGGTTCACCTGACCTTATGGTCACGATGACCGGTATGTCTGCGAGAGGCAGGAGCCGAAGCAGACCCCGTCGTGGTCGGCCATGAGTTGTTCAGCATCAAATTGCCATACTGGCACTTCTTACTTGAAATTTAGTGTTATCGAAAATGTTAGTGAGATTGCAGAGCTGGTTACCCGAAAGCTCCCATCGTGGTCGCTTCTGGGTTGAATTGCGTCATCTGCTCCTGCAGATGGCCGCAAACAAAAAAAGCCGAGTGGGTTAACTCGGCTTTTAATATCTTAGTCTCCGAAGAGATTAAAACTTGAATGTTACGAAATGAAAATGGCGGGAGCGAAGGGACTCGAACCCTCGGCCTTCTGCGTGACAGGCAGACGTTATAACCAACTTAACTACGCCCCCGCATTTCGTAAGACTTAATATAGGGATTTCGGTTTCATTCGTCAATAGAAAAATTTAAAAAAAGTTCAATTTTTTTTCGCCCTTCTATAAAATTTGTCTATGGAAGTGTGAAAAAGCCAGTAATAAAGGACGTTTTAGATTATTTCTGTTAAGATTAGGGCACTAAGAAAAGGTAAATATTATGAGTTTTTTAACGTCACTTTGGAATTATATTTTAGTCTCTGCCCCATTTTTAATGTTTGGGCTTCTTGTTGCAGGTATTATTAAGGCATTCATCTCAGTTGAGAGAATAAAGAAGGCCATGGGTGGGAAGGGCCTAATGGGTGCCATTAAAGCATCGGTTCTTGGAATCCCTCTTCCTCTATGTAGTTGTGCGGTTATTCCTACGGCAGCTACCCTAAAAAAGCAGGGAGCCTCAAATTCCGCCACATCTGCGTTTCTAATCGCAACACCTGAGTCTGGGGTTGATTCAATCGCCATGACTTATGGAATGATGGATATTCCGATGACAATTATCCGCCCTATTGCAGCTTTCGTTTCAGCATTTGTTGCAGGAGCACTCCAATTAGTTTTTAAAACTGATAAAGATGTTGAACAGGTGCAAGCAGAAGTTAAGCCAAGCTGTTGTGGAAGTTCTAATAAAAAAGATGAAAGTGTAATTGTAAAGCAAAGCATTGGAAAAAAAGCTAAGGCTTCTTTTCATTTTGGTTTTATTGAACTTGTTGATGATATGGCCATATGGCTTGCGTTTGGTATTGTGGCCGGAGCATTTATTGACTTTGCTCTTCCTGCAAATTTCTTTGATGGCCTTTCTGGTTGGGCAGGAAGGGGAGCGATCCTTCTTGTTGGAATACCACTCTACATTTGTGCATCGGCAACGACGCCAATTGCAGCCTCTCTTGTGATGAAAGGAATGAGCCCGGGAATGGCGTTACTATTTCTACTTGTGGGTCCTGCAACTAATATTTCAAATATTCTCGTTATTGGTCAGTATATTGGAAAAAGGGGAGTTGTGATTAATCTTCTTTCAATTGCACTTGTTGCCTTAGGTTTTTCATTCTTAACGGATTACCTATACAGTGCTTTTTCTTGGCCACTTAATTTTAATATTTCTCATCACAATCATGATTCATCAAGCTGGTGGGAGATTTCTCTAGCAGTTGCATTTACACTGTTACTTCTTCGCTCGCTTGTATTTGTCGAGCTTCCAAAAAGAATTAAAAAATATTTTGAAGATAAAGGAAATTCAGGTAGCTGTTGCGGATAACAGCTACCTGTTTAAATATAGAACTCTTTATTTGTGACGTTTTTCGATATCGTCTTTTGATTTGTAGATCATACTTCCAAGACCGTTGATAATTGCCGAAGAGCGCTTGCCAAGAGCAACACCTTGAATATTTGCCTCAAAATTTTCGATATCAAAGATCTCCATCTTATCAGAGTCGTGCCAGTCGCGACTAAAGCGTCTTTCAAAACTAGCGACTTCCTTCTTATCAAAGATCTGTGCACCAAATTCTCTAAATGAACCTTGGAGAGTGTCTGGGTTGATATTTGATGAACCACCTAGAACAGTGATTCCATCAATTGATGTAATCTTTCTGTGGTTTTCTTGGTGATACTCTTTAGTTGACCCATCTGGGAAATTCGCTGTAATACCATAAGTCTTACGAGCACGTACTTGAATTCCAGCATCTACTAGCTTCTTAACGAATAGAGTATTTGGAAGGCCATTCATGCCAAAATTTCCGTTGTGGTCGATAACAAGTTTAATATCTAAAAGAGGATTTTGTCTCTTTGCTTTAACAAGAGCATCAATTACATACGAATCATAGAGGAATAGTTGTTCCATGAAGATATTCTTTTCTGCTTTTGAAATCATATCAACTAAGATATTTCTAACATTCTTAATTGTTCCATCAACATCAGCTTCAGCAAGACGAATAACTGAGTCGCCCTTAACTTCATACTTCTCTTTCTTAATCCTCATATCCTCAAGGATTTGATCCTTCTTAGAGAGGTAAGCGCGATTATCAAAGCCTTGTTCTTTGTAGTAGAAACCGATTAGCTCTTTTGGATCTTCTGTTAGGGCCGCTTCTAGGTCACGGTAGTATGAAGCCTGAACTAGTCCAGCTGCAGCTCCTGTAACATAGATAGCGTCATCATAATAGTAACCACCACTGTGATCGGTCCAGTTCTTTGAACCAAAATATGCCTGAGCATTTTCTGTATTTCCATCAACGACAATAACTTTCGAGTGGTCGATTTTTGATTCAAAATACGTACTACCTGATTCGAAGTACTTGATTGCTTCAGCTGTTTTTGGAATTAGTTTTGTAATACCAAAAGGAATCCCAGGAGGGTGGCGCTGAATATTTGCTTGTAGTAGAGATACACTCTTTTTTAATACTGGGTCTTTTTCACGACGCTCTTTGATATACTCAAAAATTGGCATCATTTCATCTAGCATATTGTAGTTTGTTGCATAGTCGTGAAGTAGGACAACTTTAAAATTTGGATTGGCCTTAAGTTTTTCTTTGGTTTGATCTAGAAGGTACTCCGAAAGAGTTGCACCTAGTGTTCCTCCAAAGAGAAAAATATCGATAAAGATTGAATCCTTAGAGCTTGCAATCATATCACGAATTTTGATGTAGATTGGATCCTGTTGAAAAATGATATTTCCTGTAGGATCATCGGCCGTTGGCATTTTGATATAATCTGAATCAAAATCAAGTGTTCCGCCAGCAAAGATGACTCTTTGATTAAGCCAATCGATACGCTCTAGAGAGCGTTCATTTTCTGAAACAATCTCTGTTTTATTTGATGGCACAAAGCCAAGAGCAGAGAGTGAATAATTATTAATATCACTAAATGTCTCTGAAAAGTCGATCGTTGCAATTTCATTTTCTTTAATGCTTTCAATAACATCTTTGCTACTGGCGATCTTCATTGCTTGAAGTTTTAGAGTAGGAAAGTATGTTGAAATAGAATTTGAATTGATTCCCTTTCTTGTTATTTTAGAAAGAAGCTTCTGGGCCTCTTTCTTGTCCTTGTCTTTCGTAAGTGGATTATCAATAAAGTCTCTAAGGATAAAGAGTTTGTAGGCCAGGAAGTAGTAGATAACTTTACCAAGCTCTTTCTCGTTTGGTGATACCTTTGTCCAGTAAGTAACAGGCATGGCAATCTTACTTGGAAGTACACTGTCGACTTCTTTTAAAAAATTAACAGTATCTTTCTCTTTTGACTTGTCCAGCTCTTTGATCGTATCAAAGAAAGACGGCGCATGAGCATAATCACGTTGGCCATAGACTGAGTTGTAAGACTCCAGAAATAATTTTTGTGAGTCAAGTCGATCCTTGATGTTGAAGCTTGCGGCAAATGATTGTACTGCAAGTGTCGAAAGTAGAGCTGTTGTTAATAATTTCTTCGTCGATTTCATAGTCGATCCTATTATTTAATAAATTTTTCTAAGTTAAGTTTTTCTACTAGGTACTCAGTATTCTCTTGTAGAAGAGTCTTCTTGATTGCATCTTTAACATGCATTCTTAAATCATAATCTCTAGGATTAGTTGTTATACGACTCTTCTTAGTGAACTTCTTGTCTTTGTGACTGTATACAAGTGTTTTAATTTCACCATTGAAGTTTGTACGAATTGTACCGTTTGAGTAATCGCCTTTGATTTTAAATTTGGATGTCTTAATATCGTTCTTCTTGCTAAAGAAACTAAAGATTCTTTTGAAAAAGCTATCGTGCTTCTTATCAAGGGAAACGATTTCACCAAAGTGAAAGATAGTTTTTGTCTTCTTTGGAATTAGGCTGGCAAGATTGTACTCATAAATTGTATCAACAGTAAGAACATGAGGCTTCTCTTTCTTAGCTTCAAATTCTTGCTCTGTAATATTTAGGTACTTCGATTTGAATGAATCAATTTTTAAGTCAGTAGGGTAGTTCACTCTGTAGTATTTACGAAGTCGTACATATCCTTTAACACCATTCTTCTTAGGCTTTGGAATAGGTTGAGAAATTTTCCAATCTGTATCAATCAATTCCGATGTCAGTGTGATTGCTCCACCAAGGTATTGGTAGACATCATTAGAAATTGGAATCTGAGTGTCGAGTACACGATGAGAAAAGTTCTTGTTATATGTTTGATATGCTTCATAAAGTGTTCCTTGAGATTCAAGGTTGATAAGCTGGTTTGTTTTAAGCTCGTCTTTGTATGAAATAGTATCTTTGTTATAAGGCGTAAACATAATATCGAATTCAAAATTTGAATCGATAAGTTTGTGAACTTTAATTGTATAGACAAAAGTATTAAGGAATTCCTTTGTTAGCTCGGGAAGAACTTCTGACTTAAGAGTTGTCCCACCTTGATTACCTTTTTCAATGAGTCTTTTGAAACCGGCAGTGAGACCCTTTTCAATTGCTTCTTTTCCATTTTTTGTGAAATACTTTGCGCCTTTGTCAGACCAGAAGTCGACAGACATCTTGTAGTCAACGTTTCCGTTGAAGTCCTCGTAGATGACAAAGTCTTCAAAGGGGAAGAGTTGTTGGTATTCTTTGTATTCGCCTGGAACTTTTTGTGAGGCAGGGGCCCTTCGCTCTTGGATCTTTTCTTTTGAATAGACGTTATCAAATTTTGATGTTGAAAAGAATTGATACGCGACAAATGTATTAACACTAAGTACGCACGCTAAAGCGATAAAACTTTGTTTCTTACCTTCACTCATAATATGTCTCTCTAATTAGTAATTATCCTTCTTCTCTTGTCGGTTTTTAAATGCAAAAACTTTACTTCTAATTCGTAATGTCTTGAAAACACGATCTGGTGGTAAAGTCAGACTCTATCACTTGTAAAAAACACGGGGCTTTTTTTATAAAATGTCTCTCTACATATTACCTTTATTTAAGTTTAGAAAAATTCGGATGGACGTTATCGTTATTTACAACCAAAAAAAACATGGAGGAAAAAAATGAAAAAGGTAATTCTAAGTCTAATTCTTGCAACAGGTCTTTCGTTTAATGCGTCTGCAGCAGTAGGTATGTTAACTGGTAACTGCTATATCGCTTACACTGGGCTACTTGCAATGAAGGTAGGCGTTGGTTACTCTGTTAAGGCAATCTTTAGTGGTGATCCGAGTGATTGGGTAAAAGCTGCAAAAATTGGTCTAGCAGGATTAATTCTTTTAGATGATGAAGGCTTAGCTGAATTTGGTCCAGTGTACGGATCTCTTAAAGGAGTGAGTGCTGATCAAATTGCAATCTACAACTCTGAAGTTGAAGAAGCGAATTTAATACTAGAAGAAGTTGTTGCTCAAATGGATCGTGATACTTCTGTAGCAGAGACTAAAGAAATTTGGGCGCGCTACGAATCTTCTCTTTCTCCTGAAACACTAGATGTAATGCGTGCGATTGTTTCAGAATAAATAATATCTTCTACAAAAAAAGAAGGCCCTCTTTTGAGGGCCTTTTGTTATTGCTATAAATTTTCTTCGTAAACGAGTTTCTTGATATCTTTGACATTGTCGACGTAGAGTTTTCCGTAGAGGTGATCGATCTCGTGTTGAAAAACAGTTGCTAAGAAGTCCCTAGCTTCAAAAGTAATTTCCTCTGCTTTCTCATTCAAGTACGTCACGCGAATATGGTTTGGTCTTTCCACATATCCTCTAAGGCCTGGAACAGAAAGACATCCTTCCCAATAGCCATCTTCTTTTTCCGTTAAGAATTCTATCTTAGGATTGAAGATAATCATTTTTCCACTTGGACTAGCGTCTTCGTAGCGAGAGTCTTCTGGTACATCAATTATTGTAACTTTCTTAGAAACTCCAATTTGAGGAGCTGCGATACCTATGCCACCAACTGCAATCATTGAATCATTCATATCTTCTATAAGCTGCTTTGTTTCTTCGCTTAGTATCTCTTCTTTTGTAAAGTCTTGCGCTATTTCTCTTAATACGGGATCACCCATTGTTCTGATTCTTTGAACTGTCATAATTTTATTCCTTTAAATTTACTTTCACCTTCGATTCTATCATAATTTTAATATGAAAATCTTATTTGTTTGTCTTGGAAATATATGTCGTTCACCGGCCGCTGATGGGGTTCTATTTCATCGAATCAAAGAGCTCGATTTGGTTGAACATATTCAGGTGGACTCTGCTGGTACGAGTGCATACCATGCTGGAGAAGGTGCAGATCGACGTATGCAAGAGCATGCTTTAAAAAGAGGCTATACTCTTCCTAGTATTTCAAGAGGTTTTATTAAAGAAGATCTTGAAAATTTTGATCTTATTATTGCAATGGATAAGTCAAATTATAGAAATATTCTTAAATTTGACACTGAAGGAAAGTATAAGAATAAGGTGAAGTTATTTTGTAGTTTTTGTAGTGGAGCTTATACTTCATATGAAGAAGTTCCTGACCCATACTTTGGTGGGGCAAGAGGCTTTGAAGAAGTAATGGACCTAGTTGAAAATGGAGTAGAAGGAATTCTAAATCAATATGGCAATAAAGAAAGATAATTATATTACTCCTCGTGGGTACGCAAAGCTTGAAGAAGAATTGAATTTTCTAATGAAAACAGAAAGACCTGAAGTGACAGCGACTGTTAAGTGGGCCGCTTCACTAGGCGATCGATCAGAAAATGCTGACTATCAATATGGAAAGAAAAGACTTCGTGAAATTGATCGACGTATCCGCTTTTTAAATACTCGAATAAACGCGGCTTTAATTGTCGATCCACTTTCTATCTCATCTGATAAGATCCAGTTCGGTGCAACGGTAGTCTTGGAAGATGAGGATGGTAACGAGAAGAAATACTCCATTGTAGGAGTTGATGAAGTTGATACGACCAAAGGGTTCGTTAGTTGGAAGTCTCCGATTGCAAGGGCCATGATTGGCAAGGAAGAAGGGGATGAGGTTATTGTTCAGGCTCCTGGTGATGATTTTGAATACACTATTGTAGAAATTAATTATATTGATATTGAGGTATAAGATGATAATTGAATGTCCCGTTTCTCTCGGTGAGCTAGTTGATAAAATGACAATTTTAAAAATTAAGACGGAAAGAATTGAGGACGCTGAGCATGTCCGTCTTGCTCAAGCAGAATATGATGAGCTTGCAAATACTTTGGCCAAACTAAACCTAGAAGGTATGGACAAGTTTATCAGTGAGCTTAAAGATATTAATGAGAAGCTTTGGGTAATTGAAGATGATATTCGTTTGAAAGAGAAGGCCAGTGACTTTGGTGATGAATTTATCTCTCTGGCACGTAGTGTCTATAAAACAAATGATTTGAGATTTAAGGTTAAAAATTCAATCAATATGAGTTACAATTCTGGCATAAAAGAAGTCAAATCATATAAATAGATAACAAAAGAGTATTTAATGTCGAAAATTCCAACGAATTTGAAGTACCAACTTTATGAAAAGTCAGTTCAAAATCACGAAGCTGATATTGAATTTATCAACAAAGAGTATAAAAAGATTTTTGGGCGCTCTCCAAGAACTCTAAGAGAAGACTTTGGTGGAACGGCCGCAATGGCATGTGACTGGGTAAAAGAAGGTGGTGATCGTGAAGCTTGGGGGATTGATCTTGATGAAGAGCCACAAGCGTATGGAATTGAAAATCACTACTCTCGTCTAACAGATGAAGAGAAAACACGTATGCATTATATCAATGGAAACGTGCTTGATGATTACGACTTTAAAGCAGATGTTACTGTTGCCTTTAATTTTTCATACTTCATTTTCAAAGAAAGAAATGTTCTTCTTAATTACTTTAAGCAGGTAAAGAAGAATATGGGGCCAGAGAGTGTTTTCATGGTCGATATCTTTGGTGGAGAAGAGTGTCGTCAAGAGTTAGAGGAAGAAACAGAGCACGACGATCATACATACTTCTGGGATTGCGATAGCTACAATCCTTTAACTGAAGAAGTTCAATACTATATTCACTTTAAAACACATAGTGATGGAAAACTTTATCGCAAGGCCTTCTCTTATGATTGGAGACATTGGTCAATTGGTGAGATTAAGGACATCATGAAAGATGCTGGTTTTGAGAATATTATCACATACTGGGAAGGTGAGGATGATGATGGCTCAGGTGACGGGATCTTCTATCGCTCAACAGTTGAAGAAAATTGTGAGTCTTGGGTGACTTATATCATGGCCTACTAACCTATTTTCAATAGGTTAGTGAGTGTAAATTCGATATAACATCTCAAAAACTAAATAAATTCACATTTTTAATGCTACAAGCTACTGTTTTTAAAAATCTAAATAGGACAGTAGCTTGTGAAAAAACTAGTTTCATACTTTGTTGGAAATAGCTTTCTAGTAAACTTATTAAGTATCATGATGGTGCTCTTTGGGATTATCTCCCTTGCCCATATGAAAAGAGACTTAATATCAAACTGGTCATCAAAAAGAATTCAAATAACTGCCACTTTAACCGGTGCAGGTGCTTCTCAAGTTGAGAGATTTCTCACTTATCCGATTGAGCGTGCCATTAAAGGTAGTGCTGGAATTGATAAGATTTGGTCAAATTCTCAGCAAGGATATATGCGAATCAATGTTGATGTAAAAGATGAGTTTGAAGAAATTGATGATCTCGAAACACGTATTAAAGACGCTATTGAAACAATTCGTGGAGACCTTCCTTCTGAAACTAAAGATATTGTTGTTCGTCATATTAAGCAAACAGATTCTTGGTTTAACTACTATGCAATTTTAAATTTTGATCAAGATAGCGATCTCCACCAGAATTGGCTTTTAAAAATTGAAGAAGAACTTGAAAGGGTTAATGGTGTTTCAAGAGTTGATACTTACGGCTACACTAAAGATCTCTATATTAAGCTTAATGTCGATAAAATGGCCCGCTACAGAATCAATCCTTCTGATATTTACAATAAGATTAAAGAGACATTTAGAATTTATCCTCTTGGAAGTATTCGCAAGGGAAGTGATTCTTACTCAATTGAAATTGAAAATCTAAACTATGATATTGAGTCTCTTAATAATCTTTTAATTCGTTCAAATAACTCAAGCCACACGCTTCGCCTTAAGGACTTAGCGACACTCGAGTACCGTTTACCTAAGATTAACAGAACTAATTATACAAATGGTAAGCCGGGGATAAGCTTTAATATCTTTAAAGATGTTGAAGCAGACTCAATCACATTAAAAGAGCTGCTAGAAGAAAAGCTAGCTAAAATTAATAAAGAAGCTCCAGAGGAGCTGAGTATTATTAGTGTTGAAGATGGGCCTGCATTTATTGAAAGGCAAATTAATGCACTTCAGTCTAACGCTTTAATGGGAATCGTTCTCGTTCTAATCACTCTTTGTTTATTTCTAGGTTTTAGGACAGCAATTATGACATCTATTGGGATGCCTCTTGCTTACTTCTTTACTTTTACTGTTCTTGAGACAATGGGAATTTCAATTGATCTAATCTCTGTTGTAGGAATGTTACTCGTAATTGGTATTCTCGTTGATGATGCTATTATTATTTCAGAACAATATATACAAAACCTAGAAAAGGGAGCAAGTTCTAAAGATGCAGCTGTTGGAGCAGTTCTTTCTACTTGGAAGCCTATTTGTGGAACGGTTGCTACAACTCTAATTGCCTTTGCTCCAATCCTTGTTGGAAAGGACTCAATGTCAAATATCTTAATGGCAATTCCAGTTGTTGTTTTCTCTGCACTTCTTTTGAGTTTATTTGAAAGTTTCTTTATTCTTCCAAATCACTTAAAGCATTTTGTGACAAAGGCAAATGGTCATCATGAGTCAAACTATTTTCAACGATTCAAGCGTGGATACCTGAGACTTCTTGATGGTGCACTTAGGTGGCGATATATCGTTTTAACGGGCTTTGTTGTGGCCATGATTGGTTCAATTATATTTGCGAGTAAGAATATTAACTTTAATTTCAACCTAAGTATTTCATCTGAGACAGTGGAGTTCGTTGGCTCCTTAAAAGACTCTGAGAGTCTTGATGATTCATTTAAGCAATTAGCTCCTGTTGAAGAGGTGATGAATAAGATTGATAAGAATAAGTACAATAACTATCAATTTACGATTGGCCAAAACTACACAAATGGTAAAAAACAAGAAGGGCCACAATACTTCAGTTATCGAGTTTCATTTTCTCAGCTTGATAATAATGTCGAGGCCAATAAGAATGATGTTCAAGACTATCTAAAAGATCAGCTAAAAGAGCTAAAAAAAACAGGTAAGTTTGAGAGACTGGAAGTAAAGATTGCAAAAGGTGGAAATGATGAAAGTCGTGAAAACCTCGTTGAAGTAACAATTCAGTCTCTGTCTCCATTCAATATTGAAGAGGTAACTGAGTATACTAAGAAGGCCATTGAAGATTTAAAGATCGAAGGGATTAAATCGGTTGATCTTGATGATTCTCTTTTTAAAGATGCTTGGGTATTTACTCCTAAGAAGGATGAGATCCAATCTCGTGGACTCTCTCTTGGGCAGGTCTCTAGCCAACTTGTTCAGTTTATCAATAAGAATGAGGTATATGAGTACACAAGTGGTAATCGCAAAATCCGCTTTTTAACTTATGCTGCTGATGGGGACGATTTAACTTTTGAAGAGCTTGGAAACCTTCCTGTTGTTCTTGCAAACGGTGAGGTTATTAAGTCTTCAGAGATTGGTAGTTGGAAGAAGCAGAAGAAGCAATCAGTGATCAGACACTCAAACTTAATGAGAAAAGTTGTTGTTGATCTTCCATTTGATAAAGAAATTATAAAAAAAGAAGTACTGATTAAAAAAGTTGATCTATTAACAAAAGAGCTTTCAAAAAAATATCCAGATCTAATGTTTAATGCACAAGATGCTGATGAACAGTCGAGAAAGAATAAGAATTCGATGGTTAAGAAATTTGCGTTTGCGCTTCTTGGTATCTTCTTCATTCTTGCAGTTGTACTTAGAAGCATTATGCAGCCACTGCTCATTTGTTCTGCAATCCCATTTGGAGTAATCGGTGTTATCTGGGCCTTCTACTTTCAGGGGTTAGATATCAGCTTAATGGCCATTATCGGTATTATTGGTATGGCCGGTGTTGTTGTTAATGACAGCTTACTTCTTGTTGTAACGATTAATGAGAAAAGAAGTGACTGGTTTAGCTTTCATCGTCCTGAGATCCTAGAAGGAGCAGGAAGCCGGCTTAGAGCAATTATTCTAACAAGTATCACAACTCTTGGTGGTGTTTTTCCAATGGCCTATGCAATTGGTGGAGATGCTGGATTTACTAAGGGACTGGCCATGAGTATGGGCTGGGGACTTCTTTTCGCTACAGTTCTAACACTTGTCGTTCTTCCATGTATGCTACTTATCCAAAGAGATTTTATGGTTTTCTTTAAGCGTAAAATTTTAGGAAAGGGGAGAGCAGAGGAAGTTGTTGAAGAAATAGATGAAGTTGTTATCGTAACTAATAAATTAGAAGAAGAAAGCGTTATTCACTAGAATAACTCTTTCTCTGCTTCTTTTGCTTTTTGTTCTTCAATTTTCTTGATCATTGCTTCTCTTTTGAGAATACGATCAATACGGTAGAGGATTGTTTTTTCAAGGATTCCATCCGAGCGAACAAGTCGCCATCCTTGTAGAAAGTCTTTTTCAATCATCTGACGACGATAGATTGAAACCTTAGAGACCTCTTGTTTTCCGCGATATCCTTTAATGACATTTATAACTAATTTAAATTGGGCCGCCTTAACCATTTCTTTAGAGCCAAAGGCATCAGAGAAGTTAATTTGACTCGTATTGTTGATCCAACGAGTTTTTACGACTCCAGCTTCTTGGTTTTTCACTGAAATATCGTACTGTTGCATAATTTCTAGAACTGCTTGCCAAGTTTGGTTAAAATTAGACTTGTAGGTCTTAGAAGGAATTTCTGATTCTTCAACTAATTGTTCAAATTGTTCATATGAACTACAACCAAATAGCAGGGAAAAAAGCACTATTATTTTTAACATTTTCATATAATTATAATAACATAGTCGTAGACTCGATCGAGATAGAAAAATTGACACCAAAGGAGATGGTAGTGGAGCATTTTGGTCAGATGAAGGAAGTTTTAAAACTTGAAGCTGATTCAATTCTAAGAGTTATTGATCTCTTGGATGAGAAGATGTGTAACAAACTGACGGATGTCTTCGAATATCTCCATGCTCACAACGGCCAAATGGTCTTATGTGGTGTTGGGAAATCTGGCCTTATTGGTGAGAAACTATCTTCAACTTTTAGCTCTTTAGGTCTGCGCTCTATCTTTCTTCATCCTACCGAGGCCCTACACGGTGACCTTGGGAGAGTCAGTGAAAATGATGCCATTATTTTCTTATCGAAATCTGGTACGACAAGTGAAATTCTAAAACTTATTCCATTTCTAAGAATCAGAAAAGAGAATCGTATAGCGCTTGTAGGTGATTTAACAAAGCAAATTGCTCTTGAGTGTGGGATTTCTTTTGACTGTTCTGTTGAGCGCGAAGCTTGTATCAATGACCTTGCTCCTACGACTTCATCAACTGTCGCTCTTGCTATGGGGGATGCGATTGCTGTTGCCTATGAAAAATTTGTGGGGCTTTCACGCGAAGGCTTTGCAATTAATCACCCTGGTGGAAAATTAGGTAAGTCCCTTACGATGAAGGTAAAAGATCTAATGTGGATCGCTAAAGAATGTCCAATTCTTGAGTCATCAAATCTTCTAAAGGACGCAGTTCTAGAAATGACGAATAAGCCTCTTGGTGCACTTGCTGTCATTGATCATGGTAGCTTTAGTGGAATCCTTGTAGAAGGTGATATTAGACGCTCTATTGCTAAGAATGCTAATGCTCTTGAAACGGCACTAAGTGAAATTATGACAAATGAGCCAAAGAAAGTTTCTTCAAATGACCTTGCTATCGATGCTCTCGCACTAATGGAACAGAATAAGATTTATGTTCTACCTGTTATTGATGGGACTGAATTTAAGGGATTCATTCGCATGCACGATCTTTTAAAAGAAGGCTTTTAATCTTAAAGTGAAAAATCCTTTATCTCTTGTTTAAAGTTCTCAGTACGAATGAGTTCTCGTCCATCTTGTTTGATTACGGCCGAGATTCCTGTATTTGTTGCTCTGATAATTGGAAGGTTAAACTCCACAGCTCGCCATTTTGCTAAGAATAAATGCTGCTCTTGTTCTGAGTAAGGCCCATACCAAGAATCGTTAGTCACATTGACGATGAAATCAATCTTTTCTCCTCGCTTCTTAACTTCTTTAATATACTTTCCTACATATCGAGGGAAGAGAACTTCATAACAGATTAGTGAAATAAAATTCTTATTTTTGACTTCAAAATTTGTATACTTCGTTCCACTTGCAAAGAATGAAATATTTGTTAGGTGAGGGGCAAGATACTTATTTAACGGACCAAATGGCAGGCCTTCTCCAAATGGGATGAGAACCTGTTTATGATAAACCTGATCAATAATTCCTTCACCGCGAGATAAGACTGTCGCATTATAAGTATTTTCTAAAACGCTAGGATTTGTTGAGGCAAGATCATATGTTCCAAAGAAGTAGCTTGCTTCACTATTAACGAAAAGATCCATTAGCTCACCAGCGAGCTTTTTATTTTCTCTTGAAAAAATAAATCTCGGATATGATGTCTCGGGCCATATGACGAGGTCAATATCATCGATCCCTTCCGCTAAGCTTAGGTCCTTATAGATATTAATAACCTCTGAAGAAGCAAGTCTTAGCCCTTGTTCAGATTTCAGTTTTAAATCGTTTCCAATATTTCCTTGAACAATGCGAATCTTAAGATCGTCTCCAATCTTGGCCTTGATTGGGCCGACTCCAAAGTTAACAAGTAAGAGCGCTAGGATGATTCCACCTTGGGCCTTAGGAAGTCTTTGCTTTTGATAGAACATGAAAATAAGGTGTCCTATAAATAAACTTAAGAAGCTATAGAAAGGCACACCTAAGAGTCTTGCAGGCTTTAGAAATGGAGAAACCTTAAGCCATGGATGACCAAAAAGGGCCGGAAACTGTTGTGGAGTAAAGTATTCTAGGGCCACAAAGATTAGTGAATAGAGGACTCCTCCAGCTAATGTATCAATCTTCACATGCTTCTTTAAAAGGAAGAAGATGATGAGAAAGAGATAGAATTGTGGGGCAATAATAACTGAAAACAGCTGCCACAGAATAAAGTTGAAAGGAAAGAATAAATTCCCAAACTCATTTAACGTAAAAGTTAGCCAGTAATAGCCTGCAAAATTATATCCCCAACAGAATAAGAAAATATTTAAGAGATTATACTTAAAACGATTTTCATTTTTTAATCCGTAAAAAAGAACGGCGGCACTTATAAAGATTGTCGGAAAGATTGTGAACTTTCCAATGAATGGGAAATTTAATGCGTAAATGATACCTGCAAGAATGTGAACAACTGGCAGGAAGAATTTATTTTTCAGCAGGCTAGACATACTTTATTGTCGTATATGATTTAACATTTGCCAATACTAAGCTTATGAAATTACAATATTCTTATGGATAAAGAATTCTTAAACGACATACAAAAACATCAACATCTCTTCATGGAAGATAATATTGCACAGGATGTGCAACTTATAACATGTCCTAAGTGCGAAAGTGAAAATATTGTTGAAGACCGCTGCCAAGAATGCGACTTCGACTTATCTTTCAATCCATTAGGTGAACCATTAGGGGAGAAGAGTTTCTATACATTTCGTGAAAGGTATTGGCTGACTCTATCTCCTCTGGAAATGGAAAATCCCGCAATTTTCCAAGGTGATGTGAAGTTTAAGAAATTCATGATCAAAGTCCGTCGCCGCTACAATAATCTTCTTGATTATTTCTACAGTGAAGAGTCTAAGAACGATAAACTTAGGCCACTGTACCTACAAGAGCTTGTGGATATCGTTATTGAGATGATGAATTCAGGTGTAAGTGAGCAAGAAATTTGGCAGCCTTATACGCAGAAGGGGATTGAAGAGATCTCTCTTTATGAGCGTATTAAGGAGGCAATTTCTGAAACACGAGAGCTTAATAAAGGCCAAGTCGAAAGTTTTCTTGATTATAAAATGATGGGATTCTTTAAGGTATCTTATTTATTGTATGGAATGCTGGCGGTGATTTTTGTTATGGGGACGACCCTTGCGCTTACGTCCTATTTAAGGGCCATCTAAGAATTTAATTATTTTCTGATAATTACTTTTGGAGTGTTTGCTACTTCTCTCTTGCTTTCTTTGTAGCTAGCAAGTTTTCCGTTTGTTTTCGTGTTTAGCTTTTCTGCAAGCTCAATTGCTGCTGTTGCGTCTACACGTCCTGAAGATTTAACCTTTCCATTAAAAGTAATTTCTTTCTTAGCAGTGATTGAAATGATCTTCTTAATTTGCTTTGCTGAAAGACCTGGGTATCCAGCTTTTAGCATTGCAGCTACTCCAGAAACAAATGCTGTTGCTTGTGAAGTTCCTGTTAGTAGTCCGTTTCTTGACGTTGGGATAGCAGAGTTAATTTTGTATCCTGGTGCTGAAACATCTACAGTTTGTGCTCCCCAATTAGAAGAGTTAAGAATCTTCATTGACTGGTCGTGAGCAGTTACAGTAATGATATTTGATAACTTGTAGCTTGCTGGGAAGTAAGCTGTGTTCTTGTTATCGATATTTTCTTGCTCGTTACCTGCTGCTGCAACAACGATGATTCCTTTTCTTTCTGCTTTCTTTAGAATTTCAAGTTCTTCTAAATCTGGCTCTGGTCCACCACCTGAGTAGTTAATGATATCAACACCAAGATCAACAGCATAACGAAGTGCCTTGATCGTTGAGTTTAAGTTATCCTTACCTGAAGCATGACGGTTGTAATACTTAAGTGAAAGAATCTTAACATTTGGGAATACTGATTTAATAATTCCTGAAACGTGAGTTCCGTGACGGTTCTTATCGTAAGGAGTATTTACATTATTTGCACCTTTAGAGAAGTCTAACCCAAAGTTAGTAATGCTAGCATCACCTTTAGGTACATAGATATTATCTTTAAGGAATGGGTGAGTTGGATCAATACCAGTATCAATAACTGCTACGACAACTTCTTTTTGAGTTGTTAGTTTTTTAAGTGCACCTGGAAGATTAATTGAACCTTGTGCAAAGTTATTCTTAATTCCCCAGCTTGAAAAACGAGATCTTAATACATCAGTATTAGATGTTTCTTTTTGATATTCTTTTTTGAAAACACGTTGTCTTAATTGATCAAATGATAATTTCTGACCTTCACCAGCTCCAAAAGCAAAAGAGCTAGCAATTAAAGTAGAAAGTAGTAGAAAAGATTTTAGTTTCAAAAAGTGCTCCTTAGTAACTCAAACTCACTGTTATAGAATGCACAGCATGTGCCAACACTATGACAGGATTCTACCTACTTAAACCGTTCACCTATAGTCTATATGGATAGTTTATAGATAGGTGTCAAAATCTTATACACTATTTTGAAAGTGGTGGTAGAAAATAAGGCCAAAAGGCCACCGTGTTCATTACTCCACTTTATTAAGTTACCGTAATCATTATATCAGACTTTGGCATGGCCCGTGCTTAATTATGAACAGAAGAAGAACTTACCATGGAGGGTAATTCAGTGAAAACAATTTGGACACTATCAATCAGTATCTTTGTCTTTGCATATGTCATGATCGTAGCACCAATTAATAACACAAATTCAAGTTCAACGAGTCCTAAGGTGGAGGAGATCCTCAAATCAAATGAACAGGTTAAGAAAGTCTTAAAAAGGGATATATCAAAATATGTCTATATAAAGAAGGAGACCTTTAGTGTAGACGAGGGGATGGCCCTATAATAAAAAAAGCCTGCAACTGCAGGCTTTTTAACTAACATTTGGAATATGAAAAAAGCTATGAAGCTCTTCGCATGTGTTGCTCTTCACGCTCTCTTTCTTCAGCGTGCGTGATACAAAGATCGGCCCATGGTTGGTTTTCAAGCCTTTTCTTACCAATTGGCTCGTCACAATCTTCACAGTGTCCGTAAGTACCGTCTTCAATACGGTGAAGCGCCTCTTCGATCTGTCTCAGTTTAGTCATTGCTCTAGCACGCATATTAAATGTAACCTGTTGGTTAATTACTGCGTTTGCCACATCACCTTCGTCAGGTAGATCATCTGTCGACATCTTAAGGTCTTCAGTACTTGTTAGAATACCACCGTTAAGAATTTCAGCTTTTGCGGCCAATAACTTCTTTTTAAAATATTCTAGTTTTTCAGCTTCCATTTAGTCCTCCTCCTTAACGAAGTAAAACAAGCAAAGTTTGTTGGTTAAACTATTACGCGACACTTAATTTTAACCCTGAATTTATTTAGTTCAAAAGTTGTTTTAAAAGTCGGCAATAGTTGCTTTCAATTCATTTTCAATAGTTGCCCTAAAACCTCAGCCTTTGCTTCGCTCTGAAGCTCCTTGGGAACCTATTGTAGGCACTCTTCGTATGTGGCGGGAAAATAATTAACTTAATTTCTTTTTACCAATAATATCGGTAAGTTCTGCCGGTAATAAAAAAAGGACGCTGAACGCGTCCTCACTTTTTTCGCCTAAATTTATTGGCATTAAACTATGCTTATCGTTGATCCATCTCTTCTTTGATATATGGTCGGTTAAGATCAACAGCACCTGTTGTTGAATTGACTATGAAGTACTGATCAAAAGTTGTTGTGGCCATATCTGCTAGAGCGAAGTTCGTTCCATTTGTAAGAATCCCTGTATCAAGAACTCCAGCAAATGAAGTTGGATTGATAAAGACGTAGTGATTGCTTAGAGAAATGGCCGATCCAGCATTATTATTGCTGTGAATATCTGTTGGGTTATACCCATCCTTATGACCTACATAGAGAACATTTTCATAACTAACATTAAATGTATTCGTTCCTTTATTTGAGAAGAATGCATATGTGTTAACTGGTGCAGGATCAGTGAACATATTGCCAATGAACTCAAGATTCTTAAAGGCAAATGTTTCAGACGTCGACATTGAGTAATCAATTTTATCAACAAAGAGTGAACCAATAGGGGACGCAAAATTATTATTCTTCACACTAATATTTTCAAATAATAAGGCATCTCCACTATTCTCAGTTGAGTATGTACCGGCAACTAGGCCTGTCGCTGCACAACCCGTACTGCTTGCAATCGTATTATTTTCGAATTGAATATTATAAAATTGTGCACGATCATCACCATAGTTATTATAGTGATTGATTCTGCCCATTAATAGACCAGCATCACCAGAGGCATCGCAATCAAAACTCATCGTAGAATTGGCAATTCTTAGGTTTTTAATTCGCCCATATTCAACATATGGAAAAATTCCATTATAGCTTTTGTACAGACCAGTATAATCATTATTAATATTTGAAATAGTAAATCCAGCACCATCAAGTGAACCGTTGAATGGACTACTATCAGAAGAAAGTTGAAGAAACTGTCCACCCATATCAATATTGGCCGTTAATCTAAAATTGAAGTTACTCATAAATAGGTTGTTTTTAATGAACAATAAATCAGACGAGTTAGAAAGAAGAAATGGACTATCTTCTGATCCTGTAACTATTGCACGACCGTTCGTTGCAAATCTCATAAAACGATTAAGTGCGACATCTAACTTAGAGTCACCATTTGGAGTAAAGAATGGGCTACCAGAAAAACTCGAAGGTAGAAACCTATTAGAAAGTTGGTTAAACGTCAGGCCGATCTCACCACCAGGTGTTCCATATCTTAGGGCACTTTGAAGAAGTGCTGTTGAGCTATCAGTGTAGCCTTGGTAAACAACTTGATTTGTCGTGATTCTATCTAGGACGTTTGCTAGAGTTGTCTCATTGATAAATCCAATGAAGTCAATAATATGAGAAGTACTAGTTCCCCATCTCGTGTAGTGGTGACCATTAACCATCACGTAAGTATTTGTCTCAGGCATAACTCCAATAAGAGAGCCACTTGAGTTTCCTGTAGCATAACCAAGAGTTGTAAAGAGTAGTCCTGAATAGAAGTTGTTATCAAAATTTACAGAAGATAGGTTCGTTGTAGACGATAGTGTCCCAAGAGCTCCACCTACTCCTTCTAGTCCAGATGAGTTAGCGGCAGCACCTGAAATCGAGTTCGTTGCAACATGATTAAGTCTAAAGTTAGCATTGCTTCCATCTAAATTTAGTCTTCCAACTAAGCCGCCAGCACTTCCATCAGCACTGATACTTGCTCTTGTCGCTGAATTGTGAATACCAAATGAATCACTAGGGTTTGTGAAGGCTGCATGACCGATTAGTCCACCCGCGTTTTTAAGAGTAGTATCAATACTTCCAGTTGTGATTGAAGAGCGAATTTGAAGATACTCTGGATTAAATATCTTTCCTACAATTCCTCCAGCTCCTTGAATCGTGCTGTAAGGAAGGTCACTTGTAATTGCTAAGTGAACATTGTTTTCACCAAGCTCTAAGCGTCCTAAATAGTTTGCAGCAGTTGACTGATGTTGTCCTAGGACTCCACCAATAATTGCAGGTGCTGCAGATGTATACGAGTTTGAGAAAACATAATTATTACTATAGGTACTAATATTTGTGAGGTTTTCTGAAAAACCAATTAGCGCCCCAACAGACTGCTGTGTATTTGTTGAATCAACCTCAATGTTAATATTTCCATTTACATCATAGATTCTAATATCACGATTATTAGTTCCAATATCTGTTGAACCACTTGTTAAAGCACCAACAAGAGAACCTACATAGACACTGTCGCTGGCCGGTAAGCCTGTACATTTTAGATTGAAGTTACTAAATGTAATTCTTTCAAATTGTGTGTTCACATTCTTTGAAGTCGTTCCATCATAGAAGGATTGATTAAAGAGTCCTCCACATGAGTGGCCAAGACTTGATCCAGAGGGTGTCGTAGAAGGTGATGAATTTGTCATTGAACCCGAAATAATTAACTCATGAAATCTTGAAGAGTCTCCTAAGTACTTGGCAAGAACAGGACCTGCTGTCAGAGAATTAACATTGATATTTAAATTATCAATCTCTGCTTCTTCGTCTGTTACAGTACTCCCGATGCTATTAAATAATGAATCTGAAGCACCAATAATATGAGGTAGCTTCTTAATGCTTAGGAGGATATCTCCTTCTAGTGTCCCACTAAAATTAGTCCCTGATGTTGCAGGTGCAGTACCGGCAAAATCAATAGCTCTTCCGATAATATAATTATCAGAAGGGTAAGATGCGATATTATTAAATTGATCTGCCGTACAGATAATATTTGTCCCTCTCGAACCAGCACTATCGGCAGCAAATGGAGAGCTTGTCGCCGCCCCTGCAAATGCACAAGAATCATAGCCTGCTAAAATTGTGAGACCATTCATTGAGTCTTGTGTTGCTAGTAGGTATTCTAGTGAAGGAAGTTCAGTTGTCTTAGGAATTCTTCTCACTTGAGAGGAACCTGAGCAAGCAGTATCATAGTAGGCTACGATTTCAACTGGATTATAAAAACCGTTATCACTTGTTACAACGTTGTAGTCCGCTGTCAGATCATAAGTAAAAATATCACCAGCATTTGGTGTTAAGCACTTTGATTCAAGAGTTAGGCTAGGATCGACAACTCCTTCAGCATTAGTTGTCAGGTAGCGAATCTTAAGTGATTGAGCATTACTTGGAGCCTCATCACAGCTGTCTCTTTTTCCTTTCCCCACAACCTGAACAACACCGTGACAAGTTTCAACCTTAAATTGATTGCCTGTTGTACTGTCATGAATAACTGTATTAGTTAGGGACGCACAGTTGGCCGTTGTCATAACTAAGTTCATTGGAGTTTCAGTTGAGTCGACTTCTGTATTTATCTGAGAACAATACTTTGTCCCTGTAAGGTTTGATGGAGTAGTTCCACTATGCCAACCAATGGCCTTTACATCGTAATTACCAAAAGGAAGCTCAATTTCAATTTCAGAAGATGAACTTGGGTCGAGACCAATTTGAAAAACTTGTTTCGTCGTATTATTTCGTCCAAATATCAGAACACCACCATCAAAGTTTGAACTTAAATCACCAACTAAGAATTGTGATTTTGAAAAAGTAACTTTTGTGTTTGATGTTTTTACTCCACATGAAGTGAGAAATAGTGATACTAGAAATAATCCAAAAATATGACGGTGCATACGGTCCCCAAATTAAATTTAATCCACAAAACTTATCGGTTAAGCTAATCTTAACCTTTAAAGAATAAGGGACAAAAATCTACGGGATTTCAGAGCTTTAGATGAGCTATTGGCCAAGGAAATGCCATTTCTTAGTGCCACCTTAGTAATATGTGTAGTTGAAAAGCTGTCCATTGCTAGTAGTTAAGTCAAAGCTTCCTGCTCCTGAGGGGCTACCTGAGACTGTTAGCGTACATGACATCGATACTGGACACGAAATATCCCCACTTATTGTCAGTGTGTCCGGACTTGAGACGATAGAGAAGTGTACAATATCATCCGTATTATTTGTGTAAGTTATAACTGTGTTCCCACCAGTTGTTAGATCAAGACTTGCACCAGGAGTTGGCGCTAGGTCTGGGATAGGAATCGTAACGATAGGAGCCGCTGTAACACTAAAGCGCTTCGCTGGCGATGTTATATTCATGCTTAGACCATCATCATAATAAGAGCCAGTCATTCTAAATTCAAATGTTTCGCCAATATCAAAGTTCGTTGTATTACCATCAAGGACAACATCTCCTGTGGCCATATCATAGGAGATAGGGCCAGAGCCAATTGGATATCCACAAGCAACAAATGTTGAATCATCTGTTCCCGCTACCTTGTATTCACAAGTATAATTCATCGAGTTGCCTTGATAAGTGTCGTTTGCAACATCATATGGGCCACCAACCTGTACCGTTGTTGAAGAGTTTCTTTCAAATGAATGAGTCGAATTCGTGATAGAAATCTCAAAAGGAGTCGGAGGCATTAAGTACGTAAAGTAAGTTCCATCATAAAAGTGACGATCATTTCCAGCGGTATCTTTTTCACCAATACTATTCATTGTGACAAGTTTGCCATTTTGGCCAGTCGAACAATCTGTTGTTCCACTATCCTTATCTTCAAAGCCTTCAATTCTAAGAGGTAAGTGAAAGCCTCCCTTAAGCCTAATTGGGAGAACGAGTCCAACGGAAGAATCAAGAACCATTTTAGCGTAGTCGCCACCATCAAGAAGATTACCGTTAGAACTACTATAGCAAGTATTCATTGATTCATTAAATTTTGATTGAGTGTAAATATGGTCTCGATTAATAGGTCCTTCGTAGTGAGGAATACCAAACTTAAGTGAGAGATCGGTATTAAATCTAATATACTCGCCCATATTACAACTTGAGCTTTCGCAAATTGACATATACTTGGCCGTTTGAAGTCCATCGATGAATTCTGCACAAGGGTGGCCTGTATCCACAACATTTGCCGGTGCCGCTTGATCGACTTTTGTCAGGTTAAAATTAAATGTTGTCTGTTCTGGAATTACAGCATTCTTTACAACAGAACAATAGAGATCACCTTCCATCATCTCGCCGGCCGTTGAACCATGCCATCCTAAAACCATAATTTTCCAATTTCCATTATCAAATTCATGATCAAGAGTTGCCTGTGAAAGGGGAACAACATAGAGAAGTGGTGGTTTATCTGAAGGGCCACCAACAGCTAACATAACAGCACCATTATCAAAAAGTCCTGCTACTTGAGAGAATGCACCTTGAAGCTTTACTTCAACATTTGAGGACTTTCCCCCACAGGAAGTAAGGATGATAGCGAATGAAATTAGTAGCATATTGATAATTTTCATAATTCCCTCAGACAGTTAACTAAATAAATTATCGTCTATCGCTATAATAAACTTTAATTTAGTGTAGACTAAACTTCTCGTGATTACAGTCGTTTAGGGAAGAACTCCTGAAGAGATATGCCAATAATTAGCGTAAGAATTTTGATTTTATATGAGATAGGATACTTAGAAGGATAAGGGCCGAAAAACCACCAATAACACCTAAGAATAGGTTTTGAAGTATTTCATATGTGTAGAGGTCTAAGTGAAAGCTATGAGCAAAGATTCCACCGGCAACGAGAAACATTGCAATTGTCCCAACAATCCCAAGTCCTCTCATAATCCAAGGCATTGAGCTGACACAGGCATAACCAAGTTTCTTATACTCTTTTCTGATCAGGTAGAGTCCAAGATCATCAATTTTTACTAAGACTGCAACTAGACCGTAAATCAGAACCGAGGCCAAAAGTCCTACAATAATGAGAGTTATAAGCTGATTAACAAATGGGCCACTAATACTATTTTGAGCAATAACGATAATTTCAATTGAAAGAATTAAGTCCGTACGAATTGCACCGGAAACTTTCTTCTCTTCACTAATCTCTGCCAGAATCTTCTTACTATCTTGCTTGGTAACTTTTTCTAAAACCTTGTGAGCACCTTCATAGGCCAAGTATATTCCACCAATAAGTAGAACGACTTGAAGGGCCGGAGGATAGAAGTAGGTAAGAGCAACAACTCCTAAGATACTGTAGAGTTTATTTAAGAGGGAGCCTACAAAGATTTTCCACACCATGGGAAGTTCTTGATCGGCATTTACTCCGTGAATAACTCCTGCATTAACTGCTAGGTCATCGCTCATGAGAGCACTAGTCTTTTTGATAGCAACTTTTGACATGATCGCCACGTCATCAAATGTTGTTGCGATATCATCGAGAAGAGACAGAAGACTAAACATATTTTACAAATGACTTCGGGCTTAGAACTAGCTCGCCCGAGCGCTCCTTCTCATGGATATACTTTCTTAGTTCGTCTTGCGCCTTATTAATTGCTGAAGCAGGTTTTGGCTGGTCATACTTAATTAAAAATTCTTCACGAATACCAGCTGTTACTTCTGAAAGTAGGTCGTTGATTAACTCTTTCGATGACATTCTTAGGGCACAGGCCATTATGTCAATATTGAAGTTTAAAAAGAACTCGCGCTTCATATCTATCGTCATATAACGAAGGCGATCGATATCTTCCACTGACTCCGAAATATTCATTGCAAGTTGAGGATTCTTATCGTGAATCTTGGCAAGTTGCTTTTGGTAGTCATCAGGATTTAGACCATTAAAAAGATTTGTATCTAGGCCCTTTAGTCTATTTTCTCTCTTCTTTACAAGAGAGCCGATTGAATCATATGTGATCGAGTTAAGAGTTTGTGTGAACTCAACGCCAATACGGAGAAGGTGAGTTTGTAAGCCTTCTCCTGAAACGTGGTAGCGGTTAACTGAAGCGATCTTCGCTTCGTGTTGCTGTGGCAGCTCTTGATCCGTAATAGATGTGATATAGATTGTCTTACCGATTTCGTACTTTGCTTTTTTTTTGGCATCAATAACAAAAGCAAGTCCCCTAAGTGAAATGTCGAGAATGATATCATGTTGCGTTTCTTCTTCGCCTTCAACTTTATAAGAGATATTCTTAAAGTCTGGATACTTGTAAGTAAATCTCTCCACACTACGGCGATCCCGTATTCGAACTTCACTTGGCGTCTTAAAGGATAGTCCACCGTTTTCTAATTTGAAAATATCTTTTTTAAATATCATATCCCCTGCAGGGTAGTGAAAGAAAACTGGTGAAAGCGGGGCGATACGAGTGTAGAAGGGTGCACTTTCTTTTGTTAATTTAATCGAACATTTTTCAATTGTAACGGAATTGAAGGTTGCAGTGTATTCTTCGCGCATGTCTTCATTGTTTTGCCAAAATTTCAAAACAGCGCCTTCCTTATAGAGCTCAGTAAGCCTTTTAAAAATATAATCTTGATCGAAAGATGACCATAGTTTCATAGTTTTATACTTCTTTAATTATTGTTTCTTATTAAGATCTCGCCAGCTACGCCCCTTGCGGTTTGCTCTGTTCTTTTGCCAATAATCAACGGCCTGACTGTGTTCTTTATATGTTTTAGAAAAAACGTGAGTCCCATCATTTTTTGAGACAAAGTATAGGTAATCGTGTTTCTTTGGATTAAGTGCTGCTTTTAGTGCCGCAAGTCCAGGGTTTGCAATTGGCCCTACAGGAAGACCTGAGATTTTGTAAGTATTGTATGGAGTCTTCTGTCTTAGGTGCTTCTTGCTGATATTTCCTTTGTACGACTCCCAGATCCCATAAATAGTTGTTGGGTCTGATTGAAGACGCATTCTCTTTTTTAGGCGATTGTGAAAAACGCCAGAGATTGTCGGTCTTTCAAACTTTGCACCTGTTTCTTTTTCAACCATTGAGGCAAGAGTTACGAGCTGATGCTTTGTTAGCTTTACTTTTGAAAAATCTAAGTCTTTTGTTTTATCTTTAAAGTTATCATACATGCGGTGAATAATTGCACGGGCCTTCATCTTCTCATGGAACTGATAAGTGTCAGGGTAAAGATAGCCTTCAACTCGACCTGCTGGAATACCTAGTGAATGAACAAACTTCTTATCTTTTGCTTCTTTAATGAAATCTTTTTCATCAACAATTTTTTCATCGGCCAAGGCCTTAGCGATTTGAAAGAGGTTATAACCTTCTGGGATTGTTACTCGGACCGTTAAGCTCTTTCCACTAATAAGTAGTTCAAGTAGCTCGTCCATTGTGATCCCTTTTGGGATGATATAGCGTCCGGCCTTAAAGCTTGTTAGCTTTCCTTCAAATTTTACATAGCGATGGAAGAGGCGCGGAGAGTAGATGATCTTGTCTTGTGCTAAACGGTAGTTAATCGTTCCAAAAGTGTCTCCACTATTAATTTGGAATTCAGTTTCAGGGCCACTGTATTGCCAATGATAAATGTTGTAATAAGTGTGTGCCACTAAGAGGCAGATCGATAATGCAGGTGCAAGCACCAAAAAAATAAATAAGTTTTTCTTTGTCATAATAACAATAGGATATCTTATTTTTATATTTTGTGAAATTAACTTCTTATGAAATCTTCTAGGATGATCACCGCACTGAGCTCATCAATTTTTGTTGGATCGAACTGAAAGTTATACTCTGGAGAGTTCAGCATTCGCTCCTTGGCCGACTTAGTCGTTAAGGTTTCATCTTGTTGGTAGAATTTTACACTAGGAAATTTCTCAACTAATGCATTAAAGATAGCCTTGTGTTCTTTAGTCTTTTCACTTTCATTGCCATCGACGAAGTAAGGGATCCCCATGACGATAACTTCCACAACTTGGTCTTCTATAACTTGTTCAAGCTCATGATAAAAGTGAGCAATTCCTTTGTTGATGATACGGCCTGCCCCAATAGGAAATGGCTCACGCCCAGGGCAGAAGAAGCCAAGGCCTATGACCTTCTCTCCATAATCAATAGAGAGGATATTGAGGCCACGAAATTCTTCAAATTTAGGATAACTAGAAAACTCATTCATATTAGGTAGTTATGCCCATCTTGGCGCCTCAAGTCAATCTCTAAAGTCAGCTTGACTAGGAAAGGGGGAGGGTTTATGATGAGTTTATCTATTTAAATCAATACCAACCAATTTAATCTAATAAATCCATGCCATTAATGGATCATTAATAGAGGCAAATTCTAAATAAATTCAATTTTATATATTCAGATATTTCAGGAGTAGTACATTTTATGCATTTAAGTGAATTGAGAGAGATGGAAATCAAAGAGTTAAACAAGATTGCTGAGAAGGCAAAAATTGAAAACTCTGCGGGGATGAAAAAACACGAACTAATTTTTGCTATTCTAAAAGCACACGCAAAAGAGAAGCAGGACATTTTTGGAAATGGTGTTCTTGAAATTTTACCAGACGGTTTCGGTTTCTTAAGGTCTCCTGGTTATAACTACCTTCCTGGTGCCGATGATATCTACGTATCACCAAGTCAAATTAGAAAATTCGCACTTAAAAAAGGTGACTCAGTTGAAGGACAAATTCGTCCTCCAAAAGATAACGAAAGATATTTCGCTCTTTTAAAAGTAAGCACTATTAATGATCAAGAGCCTGCTGCTCATAAGAAGACAGTTCTTTTTGATAACTTAACTCCACTATATCCAGAAAAGAAGATCAACCTTGAGTTTAATCCAAGCAATTACTCAACTCGTATGATCGATATGTTCGTACCACAAGGTTTTGGTCAACGTTGTCTAATCGTTGCTCCTCCAAAAGCTGGTAAGACACACTTACTACAAGAAGTTGCTAACGCAATTACTGAAAATCACCCAGACTCAGTTCTTATCGTTCTTCTAATTGATGAAAGACCGGAAGAAGTAACTGATATGAAGAGAAATGTTAATGCGGAAGTTGTTTCATCAACATTTGATGAGCCAGCAAACCGTCACGTTCAAGTAGCAGAAATGGTTCTTGAAAAAGCAAAACGTCTAACTGAAGCAGGAAAAGATGTTATTATCCTTCTAGATTCAATTACTCGTCTTGCTCGTGCATATAACACTGTTGTTCCACCATCTGGAAAGATCCTTTCTGGTGGGGTTGACTCAAACGCACTACACAGACCAAAGAGATTCTTCGGTGCTGCTAGAAATATTGAAAATGGTGGCTCACTTACAATCATCGCTACTGCACTTGTTGATACAGGTTCAAGAATGGATGAAGTTATCTTTGAAGAATTCAAAGGAACAGGTAACTCTGAAATTCAACTTGATAGAAAGCTTCTTGAGAAGAGAATCTTCCCAGCGCTTGATATCAACAAATCTTCAACTCGTAAGGAAGACCTACTTATGGATCAACTAGATCTACAAAGAACTTATGTTCTTAGAAAGGTTCTTCACCCAATGAGTACAATTGATGCAATGGAATTTATGCTTCAAAGAATTACGAAGAGTAAAACTAATGCAGAATTCATGGACTCAATGAATAGCTAAGAAAAAGCTAAAAGGATTTTAAATGAGCATGTTTGATAAGCTTGATTCAGTCGTACAGCGTTTTGAGGTACTGACTGAAAAAATGGCAGACCCAACATTATACGATAGGCAAGAGGAGTTCAAAAAGATTTCAGCAGAGCGTGCTAATCTTGAAGAAGTTGTTATTGCTTATAAGAAATATAAGCAAATCAAAGAGGATATTGCCGAAGCAAAAGAGATGCTTAAGGAAAATGATCCTGATATGAAGGAGATGGCAAAAGAAGTTCTCGATGAGAATGAGCCAATAATTCCTGAACTTGAAGATGAACTAAAGATTCTTCTTCTGCCAAAAGATCCATTAGATGATAAGAACGTTATGGTTGAAATCCGTGCCGGTGCAGGTGGGGATGAGGCTTCGATCTTCACTGGTGATGTTCTAAGAATGTACCAAAACTACGCTCGCTCAGTTGGCTGGAAAGTTGAAATTGACTCTCTTTCTGAAAACGATGAGGGGATTAAAGAGGTTATCTTCTCAATCTCTGGTGAGAAAGTTTACTCAAAGATGAAATATGAATCTGGTGTACACAGAGTTCAACGTGTTCCAAAAACAGAATCTCAAGGGCGTGTCCACACATCAACGATTACAGTTGCAGTAATGCCTGAAACTGAAGATCTTGAGTGGGAACTTGATATGAATGATGTACGTGTTGAGGTTATGCGTGCCTCTGGTTCAGGTGGACAGCACGTTAACACGACTGACTCTGCGGTTCGTATGACTCACATTCCAACGGGAATTGCAGTTTATAACCAAGATCAAAAGTCACAGCTTAAAAATAAAGAGAAGGCCAAGAAGATTCTTGCAGCACGTATCTTTGATAAGATGTTACAAGAAAAGAATGCTACAGAAGCAGCTGAGAGAAAAGGCTTAATCGGTACAGGTGATCGTTCTGAGCGTATTAGAACATATAACTATCCTCAAGGACGTTTAACTGACCACCGTATTGGTCTAACTCTTTACTCTCTTGATAAGATTATTGAGGGAGATATGGCCCCGGTTCTTGATGCACTTATTGCTCACAACCAAGCAGAGTTGCTTAAAGGCCAAGAGGAATAAGTAGTAGCATGAGCTTTACTACACTTGGGGACTACATCGGCTCGTTCTTTAATGAGAATAAAAAATTCTTAGAGGCAAACTACCCTGGAATTACTCTTTCTCGTTTAAAGGCCGAGCTGAAAGACTTCTGTCGCATCCTCGAGTCTCAATTCGATGACATTTATATTTCTGAGAATAAAGGTGTCATCGAAGAATTCTTAAAAAAAGTCAGGCAGGGGGTCCCCCTGGAGTATATTAGCAATCGTGCTTTCTTTTACCGCTCATCTTTTTATATAAATGAAAATGTTCTTATTCCTCGAAGTGAAACAGAAATCATGGTGGAGTGGACTTCTGAGTATATTAAGAAGAATAAGCTTAATGATATCTCTATTGCAGATATTGGAACTGGAAGTGGTGCCATTGTCCTAAGTCTAGCGGGAGAAATTGGAGAAATTGAAGCAAGAATTGTGGCAAGTGATATAAGTCCTAAGGCCTTAGAAGTTGCTCGTGCCAATAAATTCTTTCACCGATACCGCTACCCAAAGACGGTAAAAATTGTCTTTGAAGAATCTGATTTACTAACAAATCTCAATGAAAACTTCGACATCATAATAAGTAATCCTCCATATATTAAAGAGGATGCCGACTTAAGTGAAGTTCATGGACAGGTTCACCGCTTTGAACCTCATCTGGCCCTTTACTTAAAAGATGAAGATTATGATAATTGGTTTAGAAATTTCTTCCAACAAGTGGAGGAAAAGTTGAATGCCGGTGGCCTGTTCATAATGGAAGGTAGTGAATTGCATTTAGAACACTTAAAAGATATTTTAGGTGAATATCAATTCTCTAATCTTGAACTGATTAAGGACTATACAGATCGCTACCGTTTTCTAAAAGGAATTAAAAATGGATAAAATTATAGTTAAAGGACCAGCACGTCTTTCTGGTGAAGTTGAAATATCTCCGGCCAAGAATGCCTGTTTGCCAATCTTAGCGGCAATCCTCTTAACAGATAAGAAAGTTACACTAACAAATTTACCTCAGTTACGTGATATTAATACAATGCTTAAACTTCTTGAGATGATGGGCGTACAATGTGATCGCAACGGTAAAGATATTACTTTTGATGCTTCTACTCTAAGTTCTCACGAAGCAACTTATGAACTTGTAAAAACAATGCGTGCGTCGATCTTTGTTCTTGGGCCACTTCTGTCACGTCTAGGTAAAGCGAAAGTTTCACTGCCTGGTGGTTGTGCCATTGGGACTCGTCCAATCGATATTCACCTCGATAATCTTGAGAAAATGAATGTTAAGATTGAAATGAAAAGTGGTTATGTTTACGCAGAAACAGATCACCTTAAAGGTGCTCATGTAAAGCTTAAGTTCCCATCTGTTGGTGCGACAGAGAACTTAATCATGGCCGGTGTCTTTGCCGATGGTCAAACTATTATTGAAAATGCGGCAATGGAGCCAGAGATTGATGATCTTGCTAATTTCTTAAACTCACTAGGAGCAAAGGTTTCAGGAATCGGAACATCTCGTATTGTTGTCGACGGGGTTAAGGAACTTAATGGTGGAACTTACCAAGCAATAGGTGACCGTATTGAGGCCGCTACTTATATTATCGGAGGCCTTATGACGAAGTCAGAGGTGACGGTAAAAAACTTTAATCCTAAGCATCTTTTCAATGTTCTTGAAAATCTTCAAGGCATGGGAGCAAAGCTTGAGATCGGTGATGACTTTGTTAAAACATACCCGTCATCACTAAAAGGTTCAAAAGTTATTACTGAGCCATTCCCTGGTTTTCCAACTGATGTACAAGCTCAAATGGTTGCACTTTTAACAGTTGTTGAAGGGAACTCACTAGTAACAGAAAATATTTTTGAAAATCGTTTCATGCATGTACCAGAACTTACTCGTCTTGGTGCAAGTATTGAGCAACTAGGAAGTTCTGTCTTTATTGAAGGTGGAAAGCCTCTGACGGCAGCTCCAGTTATGTGTACTGATCTTCGAGCGTCAGCAGCTCTTGTTCTTGCCGCTCTTTGTGCTTATGGTGAAACGAAAATTGATCGTGTCTACCACCTACAACGTGGTTATGAAGATCTACCTGAGAAGCTTAAGAAGCTTGGTGCAAGTGTTGAACTCGTAAACGAATAGGGAGAAGCGTAATGAGTGATTGTTTATTTTGCAAAATTTTAAATGGTGATATTCCTTCAACAAAAGTATTTGAAAACGAAAATGTCTATGCATTTCAAGATATTCAACCCTTAGCAAAAGAGCACTACTTATTTATTCACCGCAATCATTCAAAGAACATAAATGAAATGAATCGCGATGATATGGCCCAAGTCTTTGATGCCATCAAGGAATTCACGCAGTCTAATGACCTCGAGAAAAATGGCTTTCGTGTTGTTTCAAATGTTAATCAACATGGCTGTCAGAGTGTTTTCCACACGCATTTTCACCTAGTTGGAGGTGAGCAGCTTAAGGGATTTGGCGCTTAAGTATCCCACAATTAAAAAGTTCTATTTCAAATTAGAAATATAGCCTCCTAAGGATTGATTTTCGCTATAACGGCAAAAATTAATTCTAAGGAGATTTTTTATGCGTTCAATTTTTCTGATTCCCATTATCCTACTTCTTTCATGTGGTAAACCAAATGAAAGTGCATATGTTGACCAAAATTTTAATCCGAGCTTTAAAGGCCAGTCACTTATTGCAACTCAAATTCAATGTCAGTCAATTAAAACCAATTTTTCAAGTGAAAAAATTTCTTGTCCAACGACATTTATCAATGAAGAGAAGCTGTTCTTATTTTCTATTGACCAAGAAGATATTGATTTTAATACTGTTAATGGTTTTTCTCTTATCACTCTTAGAATTTCTACTAACGCTGATCTTCAGGCTCGTTTCTACCTCGTTTCAAAATATGGCAAACGTCTAAGTGAAACAGTTTTCTTTGATGGAAAGAGCGACCTGATCTTTAAGGAGAAGAATGTTGGAGACTTCCTTGCGCATGAGGTTTATCTAAAATTGGAAGATTATTATACAGGTGGAGTAAAGCCGATATCTGTACGTGATGAAGATAACCAAAATTGTGATACAGGGCTTTTCAATGTCGAGGATGTAAATATTGAAGATCTTCGTGGCCAGTGTCCAAACTTAAAAATTATCACAAATCTTAAGGCGATCGTTAATGCCCCTGTTTATAATGAAAATTCTGGCTTTAATATGGAAAACGTTGATTATTACATTCCTCCAACTCGTGGAAAAAATCCATTTAATGGAAAAAGCTATACTATTCCAGCTCCTCTTTTTCGCTTAAATTATCGTATTTTTAAATATATGAGTGAGCAAGAGTTAGAAGTTAATAGATTTTATAACATTGTAAGCGACGAGTTTGGACTTGATATCAAAGAACTAGATAATGAAGTTTGTGCAGAAGAAGGAATTTTAGAAATACAGTCTTACTCAGAATTAAAAAAGAAATGGATGACTCTTGACGACCAATCTGCACGTAAACAATCGTTTCAAACGATTCATATAAATGGTGAATATATCGATTTTAAAAGTAATTATAAAGTTAAAAGATGCTATTCGGTTAAACCTAAATTAAGTGGATATATCCTTATCAAGGAATAAAGGAAGCCTCCGTAATGGAGGCTTCCTTATTTTATCTTTGAAAGGATAGCTTTAACTACATATAATAGAAACGCTAGTATAATTATTTGTATTGGTGTGGTGCTAATCCTTTCAAATATAATAGACGCTGCGAGGCCAAGCATTGCAGCAATCATGGCAATTGGTAATAACGTTATCGTTGCTCCCTTCTCACTCTTAAAAGAGGCGCCAAGAATTAAAGCCGGTAGCATTAAAAAACTCATTGTATAAAGAAATCCAAGAACATAGAGAGAAGTTATTAAAGGAATTGTAAAAAGAAACAACTCAATGAGAGATTGTTTTGTTGATCCAAGAACACTTATTTCAAATGTTCTTCTGTTTATCGCTTTAGCTAATACCCTATAGGAAATTCCAAAAAGAATAAATGAAGATATCGCTAGAATATTTTCAAATTTAGAGGCCGTAACCATATTCCCAAAGAAGCCGATACTCATATGAGAATCAAGCTGAGGGAAGTAACTGATTAAAAGATATTGTAAAGACGAAAGAATCAGATAGCCCCCCACCATGAAATTATTCTTCTTATCATTCTTGATTTTAATTCTATGAAGAATATATTTTCCTGCTGCAAAGAGGGCATAGCTAAAGAGAAAGCCTGAATACTGATCATGGAAGTATAATTTCGCAATTAAGTTTCCAAGCATGGCAAGCTGAGAGAGAAGAAAAATCTCTAAAATATTACCACGAGAAAAGTAGTGCTTTCCTATTTGAGTAAGCCCTGCAGCTGATAGGGCCGCAACAATAAAAGAGAGTTGATAAAAGACAAATAGGCTACTCATGGCGTTTAACCTCTATAGTCTTTAAGCGATTCTCTGGTATATCAATGACATGATGACTCACTAAAATAATTGTAATTCCATAGACTGTACTAAGTTTGATTAAAAGGTCTGAAACAATTTTAATCGACTCAATATCAAGATGATTAAAGGGTTCGTCTAAAATCAAAACCTTTGTTTGCTTTGATAGGCGAGTGAGAATCATGACCTTTTGTTTTTCACCACCACTTGCATCTATCCATCTTTTCTTCTTAAGAGAAGTCGTGATTAGCTCATTATCTTTATCCATGACCTCGTAGAGATCAAGTATTTCACCAATGGTATAAGAGAAATTCGTATTTGGATTTGTTATTTGTGGAAGATAGGATACTGCCTCTAGAGGGATTGACCACTTGTATGATCCGGCTAAGCTTGCAACCTTTCCAAGTATTGTTTTTATTAGAGTCGTTTTTCCACTTCCATTTGTACCTTGGATATAGAGAATCTCTCCAGCTTTAAGGCCAAGGTTTATCTCACTTGAAAGTGGATACTGATAGCCAACGCTAAGATTTTCTATGTTAAGGTAAGTCTCTTTCATCATTATTTTATCTTGGCATTCTTTAAAATATCATTAGCAATATTGCTTAGAAGTTCATCATATGTTCTTACTTGCCCTTTTTTTTCAATACTGATTGGAACTCGACTAACGTGAACTCCACTCATCTCTTGAAACTTATCTGTAAGTCCTTTTGGGGATGTCTTTGCCGCAAGGGCAAGGGCAACACTTTTTTGTTTTGCTTCAATCGCAACTCGGGCAAGTCTGCCTGCAGAAGGAGGGACTCCTGGGACTGATTCAATAGCACCTGTATTAACAATTCCAAATTCTTTTAAGAAGTAAGAGAACTCTCTGTGATACTCCATAAACCTTAGGCCTTTCATGCCTTTTAGTTGATTTGATATCTTATTCTTTAGATTGTTTACATGCTTTTTTGTACTTTCAAAGTTATTCATGTAGTAAGTAGCATTTTTCGAATCCATATCAATAAGAACATTAAGCACAGTTTCGGCACCTTGGAGATATGCTGTCGGCCCTAGGTGATAGTGAGGATTTCCTTGTGGATGGACATCGCCATGTGAGCGGTCAATCTTTCCTGTAGGTATATCTATTGCCTTTACCGTCTTTCCTGTTTCACAAAATCCTTTTCCACCTGGCTGAATATTCTTATTACCTGATCGAGTAAGGATCTTTGGTGCCCAACCAACTTCAAGATCAAGACCTACCATACAAAAGATATCTGCATTTGCGGCCTTTGCAATAAAGTGAGGCATGGCATCCATGAAGTGCGGATCTTCAGTTCCATTTAAAAGAGATTCAACTTCGACTTTTTCTCCACCAATCTTTTGAGCAAGCCAAGCGATATCTGTTGTCGTTGTTAAGACCTTTAGCTTTGCCATTGTATTAAAGCTAAAAATTAAAAATATAATTGTTATGATTCTAGAATTCATGGGCCGGATGACTCCCTAGTATAAAGACAAATTGTAATGAAAAACGTGTGTCTTTCGCTGTTGTTGCACCTTCTTCGCGGTCAAATTCATGTGAGATAGTTGGACGAATCTTTGCGAACTCACTAGAAGTGTATGTAGTTTGAACGAGGGCACCGTAGCTAATATTATTAACTTTTTTTCCTGTTAATGAGTTTCTCTTTGAAAGATCCTTGAATGCATCAAGACGAAAACCGACACTTGTTTGGGCTCCTGTTGCAAAGTCATTAAATACATAGAGACCTAATTGTTCAGTGAGATCACCAGTAATATCTTCTTCACTCTTGTACCAAAACTCAGATTGAAGAAGGTAGTTGAGGGTTTTTCCTTCTTTCCATTTTCCAGTTAGATCAAATCCAGCAATCATCATTTTATTATCTTGAGCATCTGTGCGCCCAAGGTAATTTAATCCCAGTTCGATTCCATTTGTTGTACTAAATGGAGCAAAGCTTGAAAGTCTTGCATAGTGAGTAGGAGATTTGGGTTTACTTCCAGCAGTATGTGAATGCCCATAACGATGGCCACTCGTTACACCTACTGTAAGATTCATATTTAAATTAGAAGGGATAAGGTAATTATATTCAACACCAGCATCAAAGACGCCTTCTTCTGCAAAAAAGGTACGGTGTACTTTTGGTGCTCTTGTAAAGGCCCAGTCATGTTGATGAAAGCGATTGAGTCTTCCTATTCCTAGAAAGAATTGCCCAACCTTTAGATTAGAGCGTGGAATTAGTTTTGAAGTTGCAATATAGAGTTCGTGAAGTTCAAAAACTGTTTCACCATTTTCATCATGGGCCGCAGCGCTTAGAACTCCATCAAATTGATGATCAATAGGAGCGTAGAACATAAACTCAGCTCCTCTCATCGTAAGCTTATCTTCAGCAAGACTTCCTTCATTTAGACCTTGATCGTAAACGATATCACCAGCGACAGAAAGCTCAAGCCCTGTGCCAATAAAGGCAAGGGCATGAGAATTAATAAAAATTATAAATGAAGTAAGAATTAATTTATTTAAATTATGCATTTGAAATGGCCTCTAAAGGTCCCTCTAAAATTATGACTTGAGACTTATCGCCCTCAAATCCCCAATATGTTCCACTAGCTCGTCCAACACCTAGCCATACATCAAAGGCAAAGTCTTCGCTATTATAAAGACAGTCACCATCAAATGTGCACTCTTCAGCGTCACTATGCGCACCATTGTAATCCCAAACGAGGTGGTGAATATCTGTGTGATCATTGTGAATATCAATATCAAGATCAATGATTTCGATATTTTCAAATTGAGTTAATTCGATTGAGTCAGTAAGTCCGTTAAGTGTCATCTCTAGTGTTACTACACCATTTGTTCTTGTGAATGTGTAGACAACTCCACCACTTAATTTCTTTGAAGCAAAGAAGTAGAACTTAATGGTCTCACCATTATTAAGTCTAAACTTTGTTCTAAAATTATGTCCTGAGTTTCCACCGTTATCGACAGTACCATTTAAACGGTAGCGGTTGTCGCCGGACTTAACGGCGTCAAGACCTCCCACTAACTCAGCAGAGTTAGGGAGTAGGTTAGCACCTGTATTTGAACCACTAAGCTCACCACATGAAATTAGCAGTGAGCTTAGAATGAATATTGAAATTATATTGGCGATATATTTCACAACTTCTCCAAGGGCCTTTAATTAAAGTGAAGGCTCGTTTTCACCACTTAGTCTGTAGTGGCAGCTAAAGTCTGCTTCATGTCCATGAGTGTGGCAAAGAACGTAGATTGTTTGAGTTTTACCTGTGATGTTGTAATTGATTTTTGTCCAAACATCAGCACCGTGATCATGATCGTTTTCAGCTTTTGCAAGATGGTGGTGACCATGGCCGTGGTCATGATCATCTTCAATGCTAAGCCAAACTTTTACAGCTTCAACTATTGAAAGGTCATTACCTTTACGGCTTAATGTTTTTTCAAATTTCGCCAGAGCTGCCTGATTTGCATTTTTAATGTAATCTAGAGTGATTTCTGCATCTTTATGCTTGTGATCGTCACCTTGAGTGTATGACTCTTCATGGCATGCTGGTACTGGCCCGTGGTAGTGACAACCATAAGTGATATTAATGTCGTGCTCATTAAGGACGCTAACAACAACTTCGTGACCTTCTAGTTCTGCGTTCCAAGCGATGATTGAATCAGCTCCAACTTCAATTGAAGCTTGCGTAAGAGCAACTTGAGTTGTTTTTAGAATATCTTGCCCGTTAAGTTCTGAGGCATAAGTACTTGCAGTAAATAATAGAGATGAAATAAGGATTGCGAGTGATTTCATGCTTTTCTCCGTTTTTTAGTTAGTTATTAACTTTAGTGAACATTTTCTACCACCTACGAGGTCTTATTGCAAGTTGTTTGCAGTAAGAGTAGGGTGTGATTGATACAATGTGTAAAATTGATTACAATGGTTAAGTTAGAGAATTAATTTTAATTATGAAGAGATGTATATAATGAGTAGAGTTGAAGACTTGCTTGAAATTCTTAAATCCCATGGCCTAAGGATTACTCAGGCCCGTCAGGGAGTGGTTGCCGTTCTTATTGTTAATGAGGATAGTCCATTAACACCAGAAGAAATTTATCAGTCAATTGTTAGTTCTAAAGAATTCAAATGTGATCAGGCTTCTGTTTATCGAACACTTACTTCATTTGAAGAGTTAGGTATCGTTAAGAAAAGTATTTTTCAAGGTGAGGCTGCAAGATACTCTTTATGTGGATGTGCTGAGCATGGTGAAGATCATGGCCATCATCACCATCATCACGAACATTATTTTAAATGCAATAAGTGTAACAAGATTGAACCACTAGATGGTTGTTTCCTATCATCAAAGGAAGAAGAGATGAAAAAGGATGGTTATACTGGCCTTAAGCACCATATTGAAATAACAGGCATTTGCCCGAAATGTTCATAAAAAAAGCCTCCGAATCGGAGGCTTTCTTTTTATGTAATTATTAAGCTTTTACAATTGTCATTTTTAGATTTTCATCATCAACTTTAAATTCATGATCTAAAGTTGCTTCACTTGCAGTTAGTGAGTTAGCAAGAGTTTCCTTTGTGATGTAATCAGTGTGAGTCTCAATTGCTTTTGCCAGAAGCTCTGTAGCAGCAAAGCTAACTTCAATTCTGTCTTCAACATTGAAGCCAGAGTCCTTTCTTGTTCTTTGGATTCTATTTACAACCTCACGAGCAAGTCCTTCAAGGATAAGATCTTCAGAAAGATTTGTATCGATATCAATTGAAATATAACGGTTTGAAAGGGCCTGAGTTCCTTCTTTTGCTTCTCTAAAGATTAAGATATCTTCAGGTGCAAAAGTTTCACCAGCAAGCTCTAAGCTTCCTTTCTCTTCAAGTTCATTTAGTTCTGAAGCACCAAGTTTTGAGATCAGTCCCATGAACTTACCAAATTCTTTTCCAAGACGCTTTCCTAGAACTGGAGAGTTTGGTTTTGCATATAGCTTGATGTAGTGGTCTTCGTCAGTTGTGTACTCAACAGACTTAACGTTAAGCTCTGATTGGATATAACTTTCAAGCTTCTTGATCTCATCTAAAAGTGCTTGGTCTTTGTGGATAACACTTAGACGAGCAAGTGGAGTCTTAACCTTGATTTGCACTTGGTTACGCTTTTGACGACCTAGTAAGATAATCTGTTGCATTCTATCAACGGCATCTTCAAGTACAGCATTCTTAAGTTCTTTATTTGCTACTGGGTAGTCACAAAGGTGAACAGAAAGAGTCTTCTCACTTGAGTCAAACTTCTTAAGTTCACTAAAGATATGCTCTGATAGGAATGGTGCAAACGGTGCCATGGCAATCGTTACTTCTTTAAGAGTTGTAAAAAGCGCAGTGTATGCTTGATTCTTATCAGAAGTTAGACCTTCTCCCCAAAAGCGAGAGCGGTTTAGACGGATATACCAATTTGTTAAATCTTCAATAAAGTGGAAGAGGGCAGGAACAACGTTATAAAGTTGGTACTGTGCCATTTCCGATTCAATATTTTCTTTAAGAGTTTGTAGCTTTGAGATAACCCAATTGTCAGTGATATTGTCACCGCTTTCAGCATGCTCATTAAAATTCCATCCATCAATTGATGCATAAGTTTGGAAGAATTTGAAAGAGTTTAGCCATGGAAGTAGGGCACGACGAACCATGTCTTTAACACCGGCATCAGTAAAGCGTTGCTCTTCACCTTTCACAAGTCCTGAGTTGATAAGATATAGTCTAAGAGCATCTGAACCGAATTCTTCCATTAGCTCATCTGGAGCAGTGAAGTTTCTTAGAGACTTACTCATCTTCTTTCCATCTTCAGCAAGAACTAAGCCGTTAACGATAACGTTCTTAAAAGCTGGCTTATCAAATAGGGCAGTTGAAAGGATTGTTAGTGTGTAGAACCAACCACGTGTTTGATCGAGACCTTCAGCAATAAATTCTGCAGGGAACCCGTTTTCAAAGATTTCTTTATTTTCAAATGGGTAGTGAAGTTGGGCATATGGCATTGAACCAGACTCAAACCAACAGTCGAATACATCTGGAATACGCTTATAAGTCCCTTCTTCACCTTCGATTGTGAAAGTCACTTCGTCAGTGAACTCACGGTGAAGGTCTGTTAATTCAACACCTGAAAGCTCTTTTAATTCTTCAATTGAACCAAGACACTTCATGCTTCCTGTTTCGTCGTTGATCCAAACTGGAAGTGGAGTTCCCCAAACACGTGTACGAGAAACGGCCCAGTCACGAGCATTCTCTAGCCATTTACCAAAACGGCCTGCTTTGATGTGTCCTGGTACCCAGTGAATTTGCTCGTTATTAGCAACTAGCTTGTCGACGATCTCTTCTACTTTTACATACCACTGAGGAATTGTACGATAGATTAGTGGAGTTCCTGAACGGTAGCAAAATGGGTAGCTGTGAACGAGGTTTCCATGATCGTATAGTTTTGTATTATCTTTTAATTCTTTGATAATTTCTTTATCAGCATCTTTTACGTATAGACCTGCATATGTTGAAACTTCGTTAGTGAATTGCCCAGCATCGTCGATTGGACAAACTTCGGCCATCATACCAGCTTCTTTACAGATTCTATTATCGTCTTCACCAAATGCTGGAGCCTGGTGAACAATACCTGTACCACTATCAGTTGTTACATATTCATCATTTAAAATTTTGAATGCACCTTCTTCTTTTAGATTTGCGAAGAAATCAAATAGTGGCTCATAAGTTAGACCAAGAAGTTCCGTCCCTTTAAAAGACTCACCAACAACTTCAAGATTACGCTTTTTAGAAAATGCCTCAAGTCTTGCTTCCGCGAAGATGATTGTGACACCGCGATCGTTATCTTTTACACGAACGTAGTCGATATCAGGCCCAACACAAAGAGCAAGGTTAGATGGAAGCGTCCACGGAGTTGTCGTCCATGCTGCTACATAATCGGCACCAGCTTTTGCAGGATCATCTAATTTGAAAAGAACAGTGATGGCCGGATCTTGAACGTCACGGTAGTCAAGACCAGCTTCAAAATTTGAAAGACCTGTTCCAAGCCCTGTTGAGTAAGGAACAACTTTAGTTCCCTTGTAGACCATATTCTTATCCCAAAGAGATTTGAATACCCACCAACAAGATTCCATGAAAGTTGGGTCCATTGTCTTATAGTCATTGTCGAAGTCTACCCAACGTCCAAGACGAGTGACTGTTTTACGCCATTCTGTTGTGTAGCGATCAACGATTGAGCGACACTCTTGGTTATAACCAGCAACACCAAGTTTTTCTAAAGCTTCGTGTGCTGTCATTTGTAATTTCTTATTGATCTCTTGCTCGATTGGAAGGCCGTGCGTATCCCATCCAAATCTTCTTTGAACGTAGCGACCTTTCATTGTCCAATATCTTGGAACGATATCCTTTAGAGTTCCAGCAAGTAGGTGACCGTGGTGAGGAAGACCTGTCGCAAATGGAGGGCCATCATAGAAAATATATGGCTCTTTCTCTTTTGTTTGCTCTAGTGATTTTTGGAAAATTTCATTCTCTTCCCAAAATTTTAAGACTTCATGTTCTGTGTTAACAAAAGAAAATTGTCCGTTATCCTGACTCATCGTATCAACCTTGTCTGTTATAGTTTTGTGTAAATTAATATTTGGCCCAAAATTTAACACGAAACCCATGATTTTGACAGTTTGGATAGGGCATAAAGTGCCGAAAAAGTCTCAATTTCTGACAGATTTAGGGCCAGCGGCCGAAATTGTCGATAAAGTTCATGATGCTACGTATTTTATTTATTTTGACCATTGCACTTCCTGCTCTTGCCAGCTCTTCTGAAGTTGAAACGAAGTTCAAGGACGATCGCAACTCTCTTATTAGGTGGGATCAAATTAAGGCCAAGAAATGGCTGGACTTTGATGAGTGGAAAGAAGAGTTACGCTTTAAAGAAAGTTATCCCTTGTGGCGTGACCTTGAGAAAATATCGGGTATTGATGAAGAAATAGGTCGTGTCATAAAATGCGTGGGTGAGTGTACTCTTTTTCGAGCTCTTGGTAATAACCAAGTAGGATACCGTTCACTTATAAAAGAAAATGATGATATTGAAACAGGAGTTGATAGCTATCTTTGGCTTATGCTCTTTGATGGGACGCTTATTCGCATGTCCCCTGAAAGCTCTATTTCACTTAAAGAAATGAATGTTCTGAAAGAAGAAGTCTTTTTCAATATTCGAATGAACGTTGGAAATATCCTTTTAATCTCACGCTCAAAAGAAAAGCTTGCGGATCTTGAACAACGAGATACTGATGCCGTTTTCTTTCCGCTTCCAATTAATAAAACGAATCCTGTCGTATTCGATAAAAATGTTTCAATGAATGAATACCTTTTCAAAGATGGGCTACGCTATAAGTCTCGTACCCGCTTCATTAATGAGGCCATTGAAAAGAATAACAAGAGTGTAGTGAGAAAGAGTCGCTTCTTTATTCAGTCGCCACTGTATTCTTTTGAAGCCTACGCTCCATCTTTTGAAACATATGTTTCGATAGGGGATGACAGTTACCTAAAGTTTAGGGACGAAGAACAACTTGGTTATAAAAATGAACTTTCTACGACTCCCAAGGTAAATCTTCGTGGTTATGAAAATGATAGTTTTGAAGAGCTTGAATATGGAAGTTGGTATAAGTTTTCATTTATAAATCGCAATATGTTTGTGACCAAAGATACTGAGGTTTTAAGTCAAAACGAACTATTTACTAAGCGTCTCTACGGTATTTACTACACTCGTGAAATCTTCTTGAGTCGTTATGGGAAGCCTCTTTTTGCTACTGGAAATGAAGTTGAGCTAGCAAGAAATTTTGGTCTTAGACTCTGGAGCAAAGAAGAGTTAAAAAAGCGACTCGATTTCTTATGGACTAACGTCAGAGAAGTTGAAACGACAAATCTTGCTATTGCTGATCGCTATCGAAAGTCTGTCCTAAGTCGCGCTAATCGCCGCGATAAAGAGGTGTTGCGAAAAGATTTTTACACGAAGGCACAAGAAAGTTACTATAAAGTTGGTGCGATGGAGAATGCGAGAAGCTATTTCCCAAAGCTCAATTCTGAAAAACAAGAACTATGGAAGAAGTTAAATGGTATCTACACTGAAATTTATCCTGGCCTCAGGAAGTCCACGTCGCAAGGAACTACTATCTTGGATGAAAGTTCCGATTCAAATTAAACCATCAGATGTTGAAGAAATTACAACGAAAGAACATCCTAAAGATATTGTCGAAGAGTTGGCCGAACTAAAAGGGCGAGACATCTTTTCACAAGAATTTCCAAAAGATGAAAAGGTCTTTGTTGTTGCTTCTGATACTCTTGTCGCCATAGGTGATAAGGTTTTAGGAAAGCCAAATGATCGCGAGCATGCGAGGCAGATGTTATTAGAGCTTTCTGGAAAAGAGCACGATGTTTTCACTGCTGTTTATATGGCATGTGGTGGTAAAGAATATACTTTTTCAAGATGTTCAAAAGTTAAATTCACAGATATTTCACCTGAAATCTTAGATCTCTATCTTGAAAGTGATGAGGCGCTCGATAAGGCCGGATCATACGGAATTCAAGGACAGGGCCTTCTCTTTGTTGAACATATGAGTGGCTCATATTCAAATGTTGTTGGTTTCCCTCTTGCTGACTTTATTGCTGAGATGAAAACTTTTCTTGATGATATGGGACTTGATAGCAAGAATTGGAGACAGTTATTCCAATAAGTGATTTTCTCCATTCAAAAAAACTAAATTTTACTACTGTCTCAAGTCGCGAAGATGAGTTGGTTCTTGAGGTTGAAGTCTGGGCAAAGCCTGGTGCAAAGGTTGAAAAGGTGAGTGTTGCGGAGACGGGACAACTTATTGTCAGCACTCAAGCTCCGCCTGAGGATGGCAAGGCCAACGCCGGTATTGAAAAGCTTGTTGCAAAGAAATTTGGCGTAGCAAAAAATCAGGTTCAACTTACTCATGGACTCCAGTCGAAGTTTAAAAAAATGGCCATAAGCTTCGTCTTTGCGCATAATAAAGATACTGAATATTACTTATCAAAGATAAAGAAGGCCCTAAATTGAAATCAGTTTTAATGACTCTTTTATTCATACCGACTCTGACTGTTTATGCTCAAGCAGATAAAGGTGAGACTCAATCTGAAAAAGAGATGAGTAAGGTCATGTACGCGAAAATCGAAGAGGTGAAGAATATCCCTCCAAAAGATTACGTAACAAGAACTCAGGTCATCAGAAAGGAAATTGATAAGTATATTGATCTTAAAAAGGGCGTTTGTTCTGGGGATTACTCGACATTTGTTTTAGATCATAAGGATATCGAATCAAGCCAGCATAAGTTAACAAAGATAGAAAAAGATCTATGCTACCGAGAGCTAAGAGCTTTTCAGGTTACTTATATCAATAACTTATTCATTGCCAAAAAGAATTATCTCAACCATTTACATGATGAAAGGCTAAAGAAATTAGAAGAAATACGCGAGGAAACGCTACGTAGCTTAAAAGCTACGTACGACAAGCAGCTAATTTCGCCTAAGCGAAACCGCAAAAGAAGATAAATAAGAAAGCTGCAAGCTTATTTCTTATTCCGCGTCTTCTTGAGTTGCTGTTCTACCAAGAACTGCGCGAGTTGGTCTTAAGCTTCTCACTTTTAAAAGTGATTTTCTTGGCTTAAGTGAAGCTGACTTACGAAGAGTCTGCTGCTTAATTTGTCCAATTACGCTGTTGTTAGTGTTAGACGATAATTTTTCGTTAGATGTTTCTTGTGATGACATCTCCATCTCCTTATTAAACGATTAAAGGTTAAAAAATCACTTACCTTAATCGTAATAAGATTCAAGAGACTCCAGAACTCAAATCCGATTAGGTAAGTAGTTCATCTACTCGTAGAAAAACTACTCTCAATGGTCACTCCGTGACAAAGTTTAATAACTTAAATATATACTCGGCACAATCTCACTAGAAATTTAGCCTTTCCAAATATTTTTCCAATTATATCACGAGGTTAGAAATGGTGCAACACAGCTATCACTAAGGGATTTGGGCGTCAATGAAAATGCATTAACCACTTGTAATTACTAAATAGATAAGGCAAATTACTACTATATTAATTATAAGGATGGGCCGTGAATCGCAAAAAATTATTGGCAGTGGGGATATTGTTCATAAATCTAGTTTCTTGCTCAAGTATCAAGAAAGTTGCCACGAATCAGATGGGAGATATGATTTTTGAAACATCTGAGGCCGTTTTTACTGAAGACAATTGGGACTTATTCGAGTCGACAATCGATAGCAATATTAAATTAGTTGAAAACCTCTATGCCGCCGACCGCGAAAACCCTGAATTCATTGTTACCCTAATTAAGGCCTATAGTGGTAAGGCATTTGCCATTGATGAAACTTACTACCTTAAAGATCAGCTACAAGAACTATCAAATTCAAAGTATCGCACAAACGCATTGGCAAACTACACTCGTGCTCTAAAATACTCAGCTCTATTTTTTGAAGTGAAAGGATTTAAAGATTTTGATTTCACTCGCTATATTTCATCACCTGAAGAATTTCAAAAATTATTGAATGATAACTTCAGTGATGATGCCACAGATATTGAAGGTGTTTTCTACACAGGACAAACACTTGCCGCAATTATTAATCTTCAAAGAGATAATATGCGTGCCGTAGCTTATCTGCCTCTTGCAAAAGTTATGTATGATTGGTCATGTGAGAAGAATGCTAACCTTGCTCAAGGTGCTTGCGATATCTTCAATGCTTCCTATGCCGCTTCAAGACCACGTGGTCTCGGAGGGGATCCAATTAAAGGGAAACGCTTATTTGAAGAGGCCATCCAAAAGTGGCCAAATAATATGCTTGTTAGACTCTCTTATATTCAGTTCTACGCAGTACCAATGTTTGAAGAAAATACTTATCGCGCTCAAAAGTTAGAAATGAATAAATTTAACAGAGAGAATATGGAACCAACTTATTGGAGTGGAGGAAAAATCGAAACACCAAAAGTTGATTACAATAACCTATTTAATTTAATTGCACGTAAGAGATTAAAAATAATTGAAGGCTTAGAAGACGAGATCTTCTAATTGGAAAAATCATGTCAAAATTGAAAGCATTACTAATTCTATTACTAACGACTAATGTTATGGCCCTGACTTTAAAGGTTGGTGTTCTGACTCCTGAAGGAACGAATTGGGCGAAGAATTTAAAGAAGATGGCAAAGGCCATTAAAAAAGAAACTAATGGTGAAGTAAAAGTGAAGTTCTACTTTGGTGGATCACAAGGAGACGAGCCTGATGTTTTGAGAAAAATTCGCGTTGGTCAGCTTCATGGTGGTGTTTTCACTGCAAAGACATTAGGTGATATCAACGGCGATGTTCGTGTTGTTGAAATCCCATTCAACTTTTTTCATGATCGTAAAAAGGCCCTTAAAACTCTTGATGACTTGACACCATTTTTAAATAAGAAAATTAACGAAAGTAATTTTGTAAATCTAGGATTCTTTGATATTGGAATGGTTTACTTTGTATCAAAAACAAAGATCTCTTCAATCGATAGCCTTAAAGGTGTCAAGATTTGGTCTTGGGAAGGGGACCCTTTAGTTGAAACAATCCTAGAAGAAATGAAGCTTGTTTCAGTTCAACTTCCTCTACCTGATGTTCTATCATCACTTTCAACAGGTATTATTGAAGCAGCTTATGCTCCACCATTAGCAATTCTTTCGATGCAGTGGAATACAAAAGTTAAGTACCTAATTGATTTCCCATTAACAATGTCTGTTGGGGCATTCTTAGTTAATGATAAGGTATTTAAAAAGATTTCACCTGCAAATCAAAAGAAGGTTCTTGCGATTTCTAAGAAGTATATTGATCTTGTTAAAGCAACGAATGAAAAAGATAATCAAGATGCTCTTGATCTAATGAAGGCATCAGGTGTCGAATTTGTTAAGTTTAGCGAAGCAGACATCAAACGCGGTTACGAAGTTCGTGAAGCAACAATTAAAAAGCTTAAGGGGAAACTTTTTTCTGAGGAAGCTTATAAGAGATTAGAGAAGAGTTTAAAAGCTCAGAAGTAAGTATGATACGCAAAATAGAAGAAGTTACAGATCAAGTTGTTGGTTGGCTCGTTGTGGCCAACGTTGCTATTATGTTAGGACTAAGTGTCTTGGCCATTATCTTGCGTTGGTTTGATATTTCTTTTTCTTGGGTGGACCCTGTGGTTCGCCATCTGGTCTTCGCTCTTGCCTTTTTAGGAGCAACTCTTGCCAGCGGAAAATCGAGGCATATTTCAATTGAAATTCTGCCAAAGTACTTGGAGAGTGAAGGTAAGCATCGCTCTTTATTCTTTTTAAATAAGCTAACTCAATTATGTATTATTGTGGGAACAACTTGGCTCTTTGCCTCAGGTGTTCAGTTCTATAATGTTGAAAAACAATTTGGAAACTTAACTTCACTTGGTCTACATTCTTCTGTCTTAGTTGCAATCATTCCATGTGGATTCGCCTTGATCTTCTTTCGTACGATCTTGGCCTTTTTAAACTTTAAGGAAGATTATGAGCCTCATAACAATTAGTATTGCCGCACTTCTATTGGCACTAATTGGAGTGCCTTTATTTGTCGTTCTAGGTGGACTTGCACTTGCTGCATTCTTTCATAACGGAATTGAGCCATCGGCCGTCTCTGTTGAGATTTACCGTCTGGCCTCAGCTCCGACAATCCTAACGATTCCACTTTTCACTTTTGCAGGTTACTTACTTGCAGAATCAAATGCACCAAAGAGATTATTTCGTTTCACAAACGCTCTGCTTTCTTGGATGCCTGGTGGTGTTGCGATTGTAGGACTTGTTCTTTGTGCCTTCTTTACGGCCTTCACTGGTGCGAGTGGGGTAACAATCGTCGCGCTTGGTGGACTTATTTATCCAATCCTGATGAATCGTGGCCATGATGATAAATTCACGATGGGATTTATCACGACTTCAGGTTCTCTTGGGCTACTCTTTCCTCCAAGCTTACCGATTATTCTCTACGGAATTGTTGCTGGTGTTGATATCGATCAACTCTTTAAGGCCGGAATTGTACCAGGGATGCTTCTGATTATTGGACTTGCGATTTATTCAATCCTTAAGGCCCCAAAAGAGCGTAGTGAAAAAGGGAAGTTTGATCTAAAAGAAGTTTTACTTGGACTTAAGGGGGCGGCCTTTGAATTATTTTTAGTGCCTGCTGTTCTTGTCGGAATTTACGGTGGGATTGTAACGGTAACTGAAGCGGCTGCCTTTACAGCGTTTTATATTTTAATGATTGAATGCTTTGTCTACCGTGATCTTAGTTTTACAAAAGATGTCCCAAAAATTGTTGTGGACTCAATGACAATGGTTGGGGCCATTCTCATTATTCTATGTTGCGCTCTTGGGCTCACAAATTTCTTAGTTGACGAAGAAGTTCCAAATCAACTCTTTGGTGCCTTCAATCATATCCTGACGAATAAGTACGCCTTCTTAGCATTTCTGAACGTCTTCCTCTTAATTGTGGGAAGTTTAATGGACATTTTTAGTGCGATAATTGTGGTTGTTCCTCTTATCCTACCACTGGCGCAAGAGTTTGATATTCACCCAATTCATTTGGCCATTGTCTTTTTAACAAATTTAGAAATTGGCTATATTACTCCTCCTGTAGGGATTAACCTGTTCATTAGTTCGATTCGATTTAAAAGACCTATTACTGAACTGTATCGCTCGGCCTTGCCATTTCTCTTTATTTTACTAATTTGTTTGGCCATTATTACCTATGTTCCTGCTCTGAGTCTTATCTGGGTAAAATAAAGAGGATGAATATTTTTAAATACTTACAAATTTTAGCCTTGGGATTTTCTGCCACGGCCTTAGACGTGAAAAAGGGTGAGTGGGACTTTGAAGTCTATGAAGGTCCACTCGATCCAAGATTAGTTATTGATTACCAGAATGAAAAACAAGAGTTTTTAGACGAGGTAACTGGCCGCACTTACTTCAGTGAAATGCTGGAACCTGCTATCTTTCATTTAACACAAGAATTTAATCGTTATATCTATCCAAACTTTGCTTGTTCAAAGCATGAGATGGCCGAAAATATTGAGTATATGCGCTATCTTGTTCGCTTAACAAGTATTGCTAGTCTATACGAATTCTATCGTCAGTCGAGTATTGCTCTCTACCAATTAGGAGATGAGAAAAGTTGCTCACTAGATTACGATGGTATTTTTAAGTCATGTAAACCAAAGTCAAAAGATATGAAGCTCTTTATTAAGAGGGTTTCAGACTATTTTCCAGATATTGTGGACTGGGGGAAATACCCAATCAAGCTACAGACGGATCGCCGCTTTGACTTGGCCAACTACCACCCAAGCTTAGTTAAAATCTTAAATAAGAGCTTTGGTGGAGATAGTAAGTCTTCACTTATTAAAAGCTGTCAATTTGTTAAAAGTGAAATTCAAAGCTTATGTAGCGAAGAAGATTACTACTTATCAGCTATTAATGTTGAAGAAATTAAAAAAGAAATCCTAACGACTAGTGCTTATAAAATTATTAATGCTAGTGGAAAGGGAGAAGCGTGTTTTTCTCGTTATGAAGAAATGACCAAGGATCAGGTTGCCATTGATAATAAGAGTGCTGAAATCATTCGTACCGCTTTAAAAGGCGAAGATGACTTAAAGGTATTCTGGTTTGGTTCTCTGCGCGAGTTCGATGAGAAGGGGATTACTCTCGTTGAAGAAAAAGTTGTTAAGGAAGAGCCTAAAATCGTTGCTAAGGTTGAAGTTAAAAAGCCTAAGCCTGTAAAAACTGTTGATATTAAAACAATTAAAATTGTTAGGAAGCCAAAGCCTCAACCAAAGAAGCCGGAGCCTGTTAAAGAGATTGTCTTCTCTGCATTTGAAACTGCCGTGCTTAATTTTGAAAAGTCGAAAAAGCAGACTGAAGTGGCCATGACTTCGTTTAAGAATGATTATAAATTTTCTAAGAAAACTCTTGAAAGGTTTAATGGTTCTCTTAGAAGTTATCAAACAAGAAAGCAACTTGCTAAAATGAAGAGAGTTGATAATCTTGGAAGCCTTCAGGCTCCAATGAGTTTGACATTTATTAAGTATCTAATCGACTACAACCTTCACCAAGGTCTTTATAATATGACAAGTATTCTAGGGAATGAGTTCTTTGTTATTAATGATCTAGAGGGGAGAAGTCGTCCTATTAAGATTGTCCTCGATAATAATGAAGAGACGAAATTTAGATGGAAGATTTGGGTTACTCAAGCTGAATAAGAAAGGCCCGCTTTAAGCGGGCCTTCTATTTTGTAGATGCTTAATACTTTCTAGAAAGTTTTTTAAGTCTCTTCTCGTAAGCTGACTTAACAGATAGAGCTAGGAAGAAACCAGCATTTTCACCATTCTCATCTTGACCAAATAGTGAGATGTTTCCAACTCTCTTGTCACCAGCTTTGAATGATTTTGTCCATGCAAATCCATAAAGGTTAAAGTTTTGTAGTGGTACCCAAATACCAAAAACTTTTGGACCAACATAGAATGCCATGTTTTTAACTTTTTCAACAGTAAAGGCTACTGCTGGTAGAGCACCTGCTGCTACACCTGGGATCATACGTCCACCAGGAAGAGTCTTAGGATCTAGTCTGTTTACATCTGATGAGAAAATATCATCAAGTGAAACTGTAAAAGTTAGAACTGAACCTGGACCTTCTAGGTTAGGGTTAAGTCCGATAAATGACTTCTTGTACTTTGGTACCTTGTAAGTAGCACCTGCCATAATTGAAACATCTTCAAGAACCATTGATACAACAACATTATCTTCTAGAAGATTAACATTTGGTCCATCAACACCTGGGATGTCAACATTTCCTTCTCCACATGAAACAGAGAAGAAAGAGAAGCTTAGTAGAGCTACGACTGTCAGTAGTCTTTTTCTTAATGTGATTTCCATATCCATACCTCACTAGTTTATAGGAAAAAATTCTCTCGTATGTTCATCTATCGACAGATATGAAGGGGTTCTTAATTTTTTTTGAAGAAAAAAAAAGGCCCCTAGATTCCTAGGGGCATTTTTCCTGTATAGAATGTTTTGGTCAGATATTACAGAATTTTTGGACTACTAATTAGTGTCTTTTAGCAAGTCTCTCTAGTGATCTTTCTTGTGAGCTTGAAACTGTAAGCGCTAGGAAGAAACCACCGTTTTCACCATTTGCATCTTCACCAACAAGTGAAAGGTTACCAACTCTCTTACTATCAGTGTAGAAACGAGTTGTAAGCATTGCACCTGCCATATTAAGATTTTTTACTGGTACCCAAATACCAAAGATTTGTGGACCTACGTAAAAAGCGATGTTCTTAATACTTGGTACTGAGAAAGCAACTGCTGGAAGGGCACCACCAGAAACACCTGGAATGGCACGTCCGCCTGGCAGAGTAAGTGGATCTAAACGATCAACTTTATCTCCAAAAATATCATCTAACGACACAGAGAAAGCAAGTAGTGTACCGTTTGATTGAAGGTCTGGTGAAACCTCAACATAAGAGTTGTTGTAGTTAGGGATGTTGTAACGTGCACCACCTTCTACACTAATGTTTTCTAGAACGATATCAACTAAGATATCATCACCTAAAAGAACTACTGTTGGGCCATCAACACCTGGAATGTCTAAGTTTTTAGAACTGTCCCCTGAACCACATGACGTCGTTAGTAGCGACAGAGTCATAAGTGCAGATGTGATTAAAAGTTTCGATTGCTTAAATACTACAGAATTTTTCATAATTACCTCAAATGACTTTCTATTGATAATAATTTCCTTTTAATAGAAGTCTCTTTGAAGGCTTGTGCTCTTTTACAACTAATTGAACTCCACTGACGTACGACAAAGACCACAAATCGTTCTCTCTTCAATTTCGATAAGTGCATTATGAAGAAATCAAGAATTTAAACAAGGTGATGTTGGGCCGAATTAACTTTTTTTTAAAAAAATGTAAACTTTTTAAAAATTCTTTCAATCATTTTAGGTAGTTAGGTGAGCAGTCCATGACTTTTTTTGAGGGCGAACACCTTGGGGACTACTTGAGAATTTTACTTTGAAAACTGCCGTAGAAAATGGCCACCGCCTTCATAACTTGCCGAAACCTTGTTGAAACTAAGGTATACTTCGAAATTTTCCACCTAACATCCTATGAAGGAAAAGGTTAAAATAGAAGGGTGAGATTATTAAGTGACAGAACAAATTTACGAACGAATTCAACTCCAGCAACAAAAAGAGTTAGTCGCAGCGAGGTTTCTACGGATTCTGTTGCTCCTCGTTCAACTAGTGGACAAAAGATTGTTCGTCTTGAAAAGCCTTCTGAGTTAAGTAGAGGCGAGATTAAAGCAAAGATCGAAAATCACAAAAGAGAAAAAGAAGAAAAGATGAAAGCTGCTATTGCTGAACATAAGGCGAGTAAGCAGGCACAAGCGGCACCAAAGTCTCCAGCACCAGCTCCTTCTCAAGAGCAAAAGAAAGCAGAAGTTATCAAAGAGGCAACAAAGGCCGAAGTGAAAATTACTCCTGAAGGTGAACCTTTTGGTGATATTGCAAAGAATGATCCAAAGGATCCATCAACTCAGGAAAAGCTAAAGGGTGTGCTTACGGCGGGTGCATTTAATTTTTCTGATAAAGAAAGAGATGTTCTAGCAAAAATTCTAAATCAATAGAGAAGAGTTCTCTACTCAATCATTAATTCAATTTTTTCAATGACCTCAGGAATAACCTTAGCAAGGTTTCCATCAATGATTGTCGCAGCAGAGTGATTGTGACCTCCGCCTCCTAGGGCCTGTGCAATGACACCTACATCAACAGTCTGATTGACTGAGCGAAATGAAATCTTAACTTTGTCACCAACTTCTCTAAACATACAAGCAACTTCAATTCCTTCAAGAATAAGAAGGTGATTGATGAAGCCATGAGTGTCTTCTGTCTCACAACCAAAACTTTCAATTTCTTCTTCAGTTAAAGAGATCCAAGCGACCTTACCATTTGGACTCATTTGACAAGATGAAAGAACCTTTCCAATGAGCTTCATATACTCAACTTGTTTAACACCGTTGATTTGGTTGAATGCTTGTGGAGGTGAAATTCCCGTATCCATAAGTTTGGCAACGATTCGGTGAGTGTTACCTGTTACTGTAGGGTAGCGGAATGAACTTGTATCGATAATAATTGAAGTATAAAGGGCCAAGGCCATTTTCTTGTCAAATTTTACACCAAGGGCCTCGATTAATTCGCCAACCAATTCTCCTGTTGCTGCCTTTGTTGAATCCACACAGTGAATGGCGGCGATCTCTTTAGGGCAAGGGTGGTGGTCAATGAATAGAAGCTCACTTGATTTTAAAACAAGCTCTTGTACGTTCTTTCCAATTCTTGGAAGAGCGTTAGTATCTGTTACGATAAATAAGTCAATTTTATCAAAGTAGTCTTTTGAATCATTGTAATTTGTAATCACACCATCTGGGTCTAGATAGCGATAGCGATCGAATAACTTTTCTTCGTTAATACAAATTGCATTCTTACCTAATTTTCGTAAGGCCATACATAGGGCAATCTCACTTCCAATACCATCGGCATCAGGAAAGATGTGAGTTGTAATAACAATATTATTAGCTTTTTCAATAAGCTTCTTAAAGCGATCTACATTTCTGGTCATATTTATCCTAGTCGGCAGAGTTAGGTAAATGATTAAATTTTAAGACTTTTCTTATTGTTTCATTTTTTGTTAGGATTTTAAAGAAGGATTTTTAATTTAAGGACTTATAGAATGAGTGACAATAACCTTGTAGAGTTGTCGGACATTAGAAAAACATTTCCTGGTAAAGATGTTCTCAAAGGGGTGAATCTCACAATCGGTCGCAAAGGTGTCTTAGGATTTCTTGGGCCAAATGGTGCAGGTAAGTCGACTCTTATGAAAATCATCCTTGAAGAGCAGGAGTATACAGCTGGTAGTCTTATTAAAGATAGCGAGTTAACGATAGGCTACCTTCCTGAAGAGCCTGCTTTGTATCGCCATATGTGCGTTAGGCCATTTCTAAAATTCGTCCAAGAGATTTATCAAATTGCAGATAGTACTTATTCAATTGAAGAAGTCATCGAGAAGTGCGGACTTACAGAAGTCGCTCATCAGAGAATTGAAAATCTATCCAAAGGCTATAAACAAAAAGTAGGGATTGCAGCGGCCATTTGCCACAACCCAAAGCTTCTTGTGCTAGATGAGCCACTTGTTGGACTTGATCCTCATGCCATTATTCAAATTAAAGATGTTATAAAAGATCTTTCAAAAGATCATACAATTTTTATTTCTTCTCACCAGTTAAGTGACCTTGCTTCAATTTGTGATGATATCGCAATTTTACATGAAGGAGTCATTGTTGCTCATGGGCCAATAAATGACATTGAGAAGAAACTTGAGGTCTCTCAAAGAGTTGAAGTTGAATTTGAGTCAGTTGATGAAGATAAGCTTCAAGGCCTAAAAGAGATGGGAATAAGCTTTATTAAAAAGAATGATATTTACGAGTTTAGTGGGCAAACACAAGATAGTGACTTAAGAATTACACTTTCGAAGTACTTTGCTCAAAATGACCTCGCTATTTTATCGCAACAAAATATCAAGGTTGGGCTTGAGGATATCTTTAAGAAGCTAACAGCAAAGAAGGAGGAGACTCATGAATAAGAAACTTCCTCTCTTTAAAGGTATTAAACTTATTTATAAGAAAGAAATAAGTGAGAGCTTTTCATCTCCAATTATTTATATTTTTGCGGCCATTTCAAATTTTATTATGTCTGCAATTTTTTATAATAATCTGCAGATGGCACCACAATTAACAAATAAGACAATTGTAGACTTCGTCATTGCTCCGACTTTTTCGGCTCTAAATTTTATACTACTCTTCTTTGCTCCAATGTTAACGATGGGGGCGTTTGTTAAAGAAAAGAGAGAAAATACTTTTGGGCTTCTAAAGCTTTCGAATTTAACAGATGATTCAATCTTCTTTGCTAAGTACTTGGCCGCTGCAACAAAGCTTGTTTTCATTACTTTACCAATCTTTATTATTCCACTTTTCTTAGCACCAAAGGGTTTTAATGACTTTGCTATTTTATTTACAAATATGCTGGGGATTTACGGACTAGGGCTTTGCTACTTAATTGTTGGTCTTAATGCTTCATTGTTGAGTCGCTCTTATATTGCATCCATTGTGATTTCATTTGGTGCACTATTTTCTTTCTTAATTATTTATGCAAGCTCGAATGTCATTGATAATGAAATGATTCAGGCCATGATGAGATACTTTAGTTTCAGCTCACATATCTTCTACTTCGCTAGAGGGGCAGTTTCAAGCTTTGACTTAGTTTATATTTTTTCTTTCATAGGCTTTTTTAGCTTCATTGGTATTCGCAACTTGGGGGTTAGAAAATGAAAAAGATTTCTCTAAGCCTATGTGCAATTTTCTATCTAATTGCTTGTTTTTTATTTCTCATTATTCCTGAGCACATCTTCTTAGTAGGTGCGACATTTATTATTGCTCTTTGCTTAACGATTCTATCCTTCTACTTTCATCTTGAAGAAGTTAGAAACTTTGTAAAAAGTACTTTTGGAAAGAATCTTCTTTCTAACTTTACGGCATTCTTCTTACTATTTTGTATTCTTGCCGTCTTAAATCTAATTGTTTTTAAGCGTGGGCCAATTTGGGACTTAAGTAAGAGACAATTAAATACACTTTCTGAGTTGACTGTTAAAACAGTTAAAAAGATCGATGATAAGGTTGAAATGGTGGTCTTTTCTAATAAAGACTCTAAGAATGCCATTCTTTCTCTTCTCGAACTTTATAAGAATCAAAATCCTTCACTTGTGACTAAGTTTTATGATCCAGAGTTAAGACCAGATATGATAGCTCAATATGGAGTGACTGTTTCTCCTTCAATTGTTTTAACAAAGCAGGACGGTGAAGAACTTAAGAAGGTTGTTGTCACTCGTATTCTTGAGCTAGGAATTACTAATGGCCTTATCCGTCTTGAAAGAGAAAAAGATCCGGCAATCTGTTTTAATTATAATGCTAAATTTCAAGATAGCACTGATAATGGATTTACAGGACTTCTACACGTATTAAAGCAATCTGCTTATCGCTTAAATATTGTGGATCTTCTAAAGGCAAATGAAATTCCTAAATCATGTGATGTCTTTACAATTCTTGAGCCAACAAATGATTTTTCAAAAGAAGAAATTTCAAAATTAGAAACTTATTACTTTGATGGTGGCCGTATCTTTGCTGCGATTATGCCAAACTTTCACGGTGAAAAACTTCCAAATCTTAAGAAGTTCTTTTCAACTAATGGCCTTAATATCGCAAATGATATTGTAATGGACCCAGTTAATGGCCTTGAATCATCGAAGGGAACAGCTCCTATTATTTCTCGCTTTGATTCTTTAAATATTAACTCTGACTTTAAAGAGAGAGTTTTCTTTCCACTTGTTTCATCAATCTCGTCAACTTTGCCACAAGAAGAGCAGGGGAGTTATCACGCTCTAGCAACATCCACTCCGGAGAGCTGGGCCGAAAAGAAGATGATCTCTGTAATTGCAGGGGATGTGAAAAAAGATAGTGAAGATATCGAAGGCCCGATTGATATGGCAGCGGCCATTACAAGAGATGGTGTTCCTGCCATGGTGGCCATTGGGAACTCGGCCTTTATTTCTAATAAATTCTTTAGTTACCAAAGTAACTTTAAGTATATTTCTAACCTTTATCACTGGTTATCAGGTCAAGGACAATTAACATCACTTCATTCGGTGGTATTTAAAGAAATTCCGCTTTTGGTTTCGGATATTGAAAAGAAAGTGATTTTCTATTTTTCTATTGTTGTTCTTCCTTTAGCATACCTTGTGATTGCTCTGGTTCTTTTTCAGAGAAGGAAGTTTTCAGCTTAATGAAAAATCGTTATCTCTTTATCATATTAGTTCTTTCAATTTTTGCAGCTTACTTTTTAGTTGAAAAAGATGAACAAAAAGAAGTGGCACTAATAAATCAGAAAAGAAGTATTCTAAGTTTTTCAACTTACGGAAAGGTTAACTCAATCAATATTGCAGGAAGTACAATTATTGTTAAAGATGCAATTGAAGAGAATCTTAATCTTTTCTATGATGAACTTCAGAAGCTAAAGGTTGATCGAATCCTTGAAAGTGAAGAGGTTAACGAGGACTTATTAAAATTTGATGGGGCAGAGACTATCACTTTTAATTTTGCTAATGGAAAAGTTGTTAGTTTCATGGTGGGAAAAAAAATTGAATTAAATCAGTCATTTTATTTGGCCGTAAAAGATGGCACAAAGTCGACGTGGCTTATTGCTCGCTTTGAGACTGCCTTTCCAGCAGATGCTAAGGATAAGAACCGAGATCGCTCAAGTATTCCATACGAGAAATTTCGTGAAGTTTTACAAACACCAAAAGAGTTCTTTTTTACTGAACTAAAAAAGTAGGTCATTGCCTAGTTTCAATTTATTAGGAACTCGATTAAAATAGAGACGTGCTAGAAATATATATTCAATACATTAAATATCTTCTTTATCCAAAACTTGTGAACTCAAATATCGCAGAGCATAGGTTAGAGATTGAGCGCATCAAAGAGGCCAGACTTTTTGAGATCGTAAAAGAGGAGAGTGAACGAGGAATTAATTTAAAATTCGCTGACTTCGCCCTAGCTTCTTGGCCATTTGTTTTTATCTACGGCCTTTACTCATTAGCGCAAATTCATATCGGGATTAATCTTGCAGGAAAGATGGCCGAAGATGGATTCTTACCAGCAGTATTTTCGTCGAGTGAGTTTCAGCAAAAACTTTTCCTTTTTTCGACGCTATTTAAAGTTGTTTTCTTTCCACTTTCTGCTTGGGTATTTGTTAAGTTTTGGCGTCTCATAATCACAATATTTGCTAGTCTGTTTGATAAAGACCTAAAGGAAATTGAGTTAGAAGACGTGATTGCAGGTGCGTTAGTTGGGAACTTCTTCTTAATTATTCCAATCTTTGGAGATTTTTTAAAATTTATTTCTCAGGCAATCTACCTATACTTTGGACTGCGTTATAACCTGCGTTTCTCATTTGTGCAGAGCTTCTTCATTCTTATGTCTCCGATTTTACTCATCGTAGGCTTCATGCTCTTTATGATGATGTACCTTATGCTCATGATAAGCTTTATTTAGTCAGTACGCGTTGTGTGCGTTGCCTTCCAGTTTTGAAAGAAGATGTAAGTGGCCTAAAACTGGCCCGGCCGTCATAATAGAATTTAGAGACACAACACAAAAAAATATCTGACATTAAGAGGAGTTTAAGTCAATGTACGCAAGTCACGCACACGCAACTGGTGGCATTGAAGTCGTATGCGGCCCAATGTTTTCTGGAAAAACGGAAGAGCTTATCCGTCGAGTAACTAGAGCGCAGATTGCTCGTCAAAAAGTTCAAATTTTCAAACCTGTTATTGATGATCGCTATCACAAAACGAATGTCGTAAGCCATTCTGAGAGACATGTGGAAGCTGAACCAGTCAAAGACGCTGTTGAAATCTTACAGAAGGTATATGATTCAACTCGTATCGTGGCAATTGATGAGGTTCAATTCTTTGATGCAACTATTATCAAGGTTGTCTCAAAGTTAGCACGTCGTGGAATTCGCGTTATTTGTGCTGGTCTTGATCAAGACTTCAAATCAAAGCCATTTGGTCCAATGCCCGAGCTTTTATGTATTGCTGATGATGTAATGAAGATTCAAGCGATCTGTACAGTTTGTGGCGCACCTGCTTCGAAGTCATACAGATTACCAACTGACAATACAAAAACAGTTTTAGTAGGTGAAGCCGATCTTTACGAAGCACGTTGTCGAGCTCACTTTGATTACTACGAAGAAGATGAAGATGTTAAGGCATTTTCGATTTCACTTGGAGGCCTAAAAGAGGTAAACTCTAATGGCGAGGTGAAATTGAATAATGAAAACACAATCTAAAAATTCGAATCATTACAAAATAAGTCAAATCGAACATAAATATGGAGAGAATGTTTTTATTCTCTCCAATCCTCTTGCTGAAAGTTTATTAGCACGCTTTTCTAGCGAAGGTGTGATTCAGCCAGAACTAAATCACTTAATTCATAAGCTCTATTTTATTTTACTTGAGTCTGTGCTTGGAAACTCTTTTCCAAAAGAAGTGGTTGAAGTGCGTTCTCGTATGGCAGGACTCACTGATAAGGCAATCTTTAAACAAGAAGTAATAAAGAGGGAGCAGCCTGTTCTTTGTGTGGATCTTGCACGTGCAGGAACTTTTCCAAGCCACGTTTGCTTTGAGAATCTAAATTATTTTTTAAACCCAGAGCTAATTCGCCAAGACCACTTCTATGTTCAACGCAAGGTTGATGAGAATGAACAGGTGATTGGGGTTGATGTTTCAGGATCAAAGATTGGCGGTGGTCAAGAGAATGCAATCGTTCTTCTTCCTGATCCAATGGGCGCTACTGGTGGTTCAATGTCATTTGCCATTGGCCACTATAAAGACAAAGTTAAGGGGCGTGCACTTAAGTATATTTCACTTAATCTTATCGTAACTCCTGAGTATATTAAGAGAATGCAAAAAGACCATCCTGATGTTGAGATCTATGCTCTACGCCTAGACCGTGGGCTATCTCCAGATCACGTCTTAAAGACGGTTCCTGGGACTCTGTGGGATGAGGAAGTTGGTCTAACAGGTAAGCAATATATTGTTCCTGGCGCAGGTGGCGTTGGGGAAATTTTAAATAATTCATTTGTATAGGAATTAAGGAAGAATTCATGGCAATCGAAACTTACTTCTCTGAAGAGAAGATTAATGAAAGAATTAAAGAATTAGCTGCTAAGATCGATTCAGACTTTCAAGGAGAGGAAGTTGTCATCATCGGAGTTTTAAATGGTGCTTTCATCTTCGTGGCCGACCTTATTCGCCAAATGCATTCTCCAGTATATTTTGACTTCATTGGAGCAAGCTCTTACAAGGGGACTGAAAGTACTGGAAAGATTTCAATCACCAAAGATATTAAAGTTGATATCAAAGATAAGAATGTCATTCTTGTGGAAGACATTGTCGATACCGGATTAACAATTAGTGAACTCACTAAGATGTTAAAAGAGAGGGGACCTAAGACAATTAAATTAGCGACTCTTCTCCATAAGAAAGTTAAAACACAACACAATGTTGAAATCGATTATCTCGGTTTTGAGATTGAAGATAAATTTGTTATCGGTTACGGGCTTGATTTTGATGGCCGCTACCGAGAGCTTCCGTATATTGGAATTTATAATGGATAATATGATTGCCAAGGCCGAAGGTTCAGTTCGCGTTGACCTTCTTGGTGGAACACTTGATATCGTTCCTCTAAATCAGGTCTTAAGACATACAATAACTCTTAACCTTGCGACTTCTCTTAAGGCGAAGGTTTTGGTTGAAGAGATTGAATTTGAAGGTGTTGAATTTGTTTCAATCGATTACGACTCTGTCACAAGACATTCTAGTGTCGATTTTACATATGAAGATTTTGATAGTGACACTTTTGGGCCACTGTCTTTTCTTGCTCAGATTCTTCATCATTTTAAGTTAACAAGTGGTGTTCGTTTAACGACGGAATCAGGCTCTCCTCCTGGTGCAGGCCTTGGTGGTTCATCATCAATGGGAGTAACCGTTTATAAGGCACTGTGTGATTACGCAGGCGTTGAGTTTCATCGCCAAACTGCGATTAATACAGTTCAAAATATTGAGGCCAAAATTTTAAATAAGGGCCCATGTGGGTATCAGGATTACTATCCTGCGCTTTACGGTGGCGTGCTTGCATTAAAAGCGACAAATAGTTGTATTGAAGTTGAGCAGCTTTACAATGAAGAGTTTAAAAGCTTTGTGGAGTCACACTTAACACTTGTGTATTCGGGACAACTTAGACTTTCGGCCATTAATAATTGGCAAGTTTATAAAGATTTCTTTGATAACCAAAACGGTGTAAGAGAAGGGCTTGGTAAAATTCGTGATCTCACTTTTAGTGCTTACAATGCAATTCGAAATGGTGAGTACGATGACTTCCTTGGCATACTTTGCCAAGAAGGTGCCCAAAGAGAAAAACTTTTCTCAGGTATCGTCACAGATGATATGCGTGAGATCTATAATAAATTACGTGAAAAAGATTTGGTTATTGGAATGAAGGTGTGTGGAGCTGGAGGAGGCGGATGCTTCTTACTTGCACATGGACCTCAGCACAAGGCCCAAGTTTTAAAAGAGCTATCACGTGCAAAAGATATGCAGGTGTTAGAATTTAGTGTCGAGAAACCATTATGAATTTAAGCTTCAATCGTGTTGCAGGACTTTCAATGAAGGGTGGGCGAAGAGATAATTTCTTCTTCTGTCTTCTTGATCACCACGAGGGAAGCGGACGCTGGTTTCTTAAATCGATTCTTCATGTAAAAGACGAAGTTCGCGATGAAGACGCCCAAGATGGAGATGAAATTCTTAATCAGTGGATTGATAAGTATAATCTTGAGCACGTGATTATCGATTTTCCTTTATCAAAACCTCCTTGTCATAATTGTGATCTTAAGTGTCCTGGAGTTGCAAAATGTCCAGTAGGGGATGTAAAGAAGGTTCGTGAAGATATTGCATCGATCTTAGAAATGGATCGAAAGATGGAAGAAGAGAATCCAAAAGAGTATGAACGCAAAAGAAATTTTGAGGATCTCACTCACTTTGATCGCGATACATTTGGAAAAGACTCAAATGATTTTATGCTGTCAAAGTCTTTTAAGAGAAGACTTAAGAAAGGCTTTATCCCTTATTGGAATCGCTCTCTTGATTTTTGGATTTGGTGTTCTTATCACGACCAACTCTTAGAGCTATTTAATACAACATTTGATTCATTTGGAAATACATCGCTCATGATGCTTTCACGCTTTTCTTATATGAAGAGACATTTTCCTCAAGAATGCCAATTCTATGAAGGACATGTGAATCTAATTCTTCTTGAGCTACTTAAGAGTCGTATCATTCTTAAAAAAAATATAGTTAATCTAACGGATCTTGATCTCGGAGTCGAGGCCCGTCTTGATATTGTGAAAAAGATTGAAAATAAATTGGGAATCTTTATTTACGATAACGACTTAGAAGTTATTGTAAAGAACGTAAGGGCCTTTGATTCATTCTTACTTGCTGTTTGTGGACTTCAGAAAGCTAAGGGGCAAGCTCGTAGCATGCCAGATTGGACCCTTCCTCACTTAACAAACTTTATTCTTCCTTCATTTGACTCTCGTGCTTAAATCCCAGTGCGTTAAAGAGTAGTAGTAATCCAGGAATTAAGAACATGGCAATCTTTGGTGTCCCAAGGTTAAAGAGCGCTATCATTGTCATGAGCACACCACCTGTCCAGGCATAGAGTTTGATATAGCCATGAGCAAATTTCTTATTGTAGATACGAAAGATATAAATAATAAAGTGAATGACTAGATAGATACAAATAATAGAGATCACTGTCTGAATCATTAATTGGATAAGTTGATTTTGAAAATTTGGATCTTTAATTCCATCTGCAATGCTTGGGTCAACAAGTCTTAGTGACTGATAAGCAATCTTGAAGCTTTCGTGATAGGTCTTAGGATTAGCGTAAACTAAATAAAGGTAAAGAGCGACAAAGGTATCCGCAACCAAGCATGTCGAAATATTTAGATATTTGAATGTCTTTTTGTTAAACTTAGAAAAAATGTCATTGAGACTTTTATTAGATGTCTTATTTGAATTAGTCATAAGCTAATTATTGGAAATAAAATATGGTTTTACAAGTTGTGTTATTAATTCTTGCTATTGTTATGCTTTACTACGGTGCGGAGTTTGCTCTGGAATCCGCGGAAAAGATTGGATTGGCCCTTGGATTATCACCTCTTGTCATTGGACTTCTTATTGTTGGTTTCGGAACATCTCTTCCGGAGTTCTTTGTTTCTCAGCTGGCAAGTTATCGCGGTGAGCCGGGGATTGCCTTGGGAAATATCGTGGGTTCAAATATTGCAAACCTCTTTCTCATTCTTGGTGTGTCAGGACTTATGGGACGTCTTTTCATCTCTGGGCAAGAGATTAAGAAACAACTTCTACTACATCTAGCACTTACGGCCATTCTTGCAATTGTTCTTCTACAAGATCAAGTTTACTGGTGGGGAAGTGCACTTCTTATTGGGTTTATGGCCTTCTATCTATGGGATACATTTGCTTCAATGAAAAAAGATCGTGCTCACCTTGGAGACCAGAAACAGCCTCAAAGCCAGGAAGAGAAAATTGGGCCAAAAGAGATTATTCATCTTTTTGCAGGCTTCGCTCTTTTATATGGTGGGGGAGAGTTACTTGTTAAGAGTGGAACAGCTGTTGCACTCGAGTTTGGGATCTCAAGCTATGTTATCTCGGCCATCTTTGTTGCCTTTGGAACTTCATTTCCTGAACTTGTTACGGCAATCATGACAAGCAGAAAGGGGAAGAACTCGGATATCATCACGGGAAATATTATTGGTTCAAATATTTTCAATGCGGCCTTCGTTCTGGGGAGTTTAGCATTTTACAAAATTAAAATTGCAGAAAACTTTATACCTGAGATGTCTGCTCTGATATTTGCTGCGCTATTTCTACTTGCGCTTTGTTTTGCTAAAAGATCATTCTATCGCATTGCTGGTGCAGTCTTTTTAAGTTGCTATATCGCCATGGTTCTTTACTGGGTTCGTTAAAGCACAAAGTTCCTTCTAGTTTCTAAGCATGGAAGTGTTAAAATACCCTCTATGAGTTTTAACGTACTAGTGGCCGAACCAGATTTTGAACTTAGTGATATTTATGTCTTGGGAATTGAGAATGCTTTCCAAGGTGTGAATGTTGTTCGTGTTTCTAATTTTAAGGAATTAAAAGCAAAGCTTCAGTCATCTAAAGATTTCAAGCTAATCGTTTCAGATTACTTCCGAGAAGGGGATGAGGATATCTTCTCTTTTTGTGATGCTATCGATTACAATATCCCATCTCTTATCATCACTTCATATACGGAAGCAGAATTTGTTAATTTCGAGAGAGATATTACTTATCACAAGAAAAGAGAGCATCTGCCAAAGCCATTTTCATTTGTTAAATTTGAAACACTCTTAACACAACTAGGTGGGATCTCGACTTTTGTTCAGTCCAGTAGTGCTTATAAGAAGATCAATACTGAATACTTCCTTAGGGGAACGCTGGCCATCTGTGATACTTACGTAAAACTTAGCGATTCTAAATTCGTAAAGGTTATTCACCGCGGAGACACATTTACAATTTCTCAAATTGAAAGCTATCTCGATCGCGATATTAATTACCTCTATATCAACAAAGACGATATTGATGAGTACGTGAAGAAGGCAGGAGAGGTTTCATTTTTAAAGTATGATCCTTCTACTCCAGCTGAACACCTAGATATTGCTCAAAAGTCCATGATGACTCTTAAGCGCCTCGTTGGCCGCTATGGAATTAGCACCGGAACTTCTACTGTTGTCGATAGCTATGTTTCAAATATTTCAAAACTTGCGCAGGGGAGTCTTAAGCTTAAGAGTCTTTTAAAAGAGCGTGAGAATATGACTAATTATCTCTATGACCACTGCTATTTGACGAGCCTCTTTGGCGTCGAGATCTTAAAGCAGCTAGCATGGGGAAAAAAAGATAATATCGAAACCATAATCCGTACATCGGTGTTTCACGATCTTCTTCTTGAAGATGAAAACTTGGCCCGTATTTCTTCCCAAGAAGAGCTACTTAAGGCCGAGCTCTCTGATTATGATAAGAACGTCGTTCTAGGTCATGGGCGCCTCATGAGTGAGATGCTTGAGAAGGAAGGCCTAACTGACCAGAATATGTATGAGATTCTAATCAATCACCATGAAAGGCCAGATGGTTCAGGATTTCCTCGTGGACTTTATGCCAATCAGATCAAGCCACTAACGGCCGTCTTTATTGTTGCTCATGAACTTGCTAAGCAAATAGAGCTGCGCAACTACAACCTCGACGAAAGCCGTACTATTTATCAGTACTTAGCGGATAATTTCGGACGCGATCACTTTGAAAAAATCATCAAAATTGTCGATAAAATCTTAAAATAATGATAGGGTGCATCTTATTATTTACTCGTAAGATCGGAATATTTCGTGGCCACTAAATATATTTTAGGTATTGAAACAAGTTGTGATGACACATCAGTAGCAGTTCTCAAGGGAGATCCTGATAAGATTTCTCATGGTGAAGTTCCTGAAGTGTTGGCCTTTGAGCTATTTTCTCAAGAGCAAATGCTTGCCCAATGGGGTGGGGTTGTGCCGGAGATTGCCTCGCGAAATCACCTTGAAAAACTTGCGCCTCTTATTAAGCAAACGATTGGAAAGGCCGGTGTGAAACTTTCAGATATTGATCTTGTTGGCGTGACAACTTTCCCAGGACTTCTTGGGCCGCTTTTAACAGGACTTAATGCTGCTAAGACAATCTCTCTCTTAAAGAAAGTTGACCTCTTTGCAGTAAACCACCTCTTTGCTCATCTTGAAGCAATTCACCTTACTGAGAAAGTCTCATATCCATACTTAGGACTACTCGTAAGTGGGGGACATAGTCTCTACACGCTTGTAACTGCAAGTGATGAGATTGAAGTTCTTGGCTCAACAATTGATGACGCCGCAGGTGAAGCCTATGACAAGGGTGGAAAGCTTATGGGACTAGGTTACCCAGCTGGCCGTATCATTGACGACCTTGCCAAAGAAGGTGATATCAATCGCTTTGAATTCCCAATAGGCTTAAAAGGTTCAAAAGATTGCAACCTTAGTTTTTCGGGAGTGAAGACATCACTAAGAACATTCCTCGACAAAAACCCACAATACTTAGTTAAGTCACCAGAAGATATCAATCAGGATACTAAAGATATTTGTGCTTCTTACCAGCATGCTATTGTTTCAGCTCTTGCTCTTAAGCTTCGCTACGCTCTCGAGGCCGCAAAAGAGAAGGGATTTAACAACCTTCCAATTGTTGTAGGTGGTGGTGTTGCATGCAATAGCTATCTTAGAAAAGTACTTCAGGAAAAGTATAAGCAAGTACATTTTGTGCAACCGAAATTTTGTACAGACAATGGTGCCATGATCGCAAATTATGCTTTTAGAAACTATAATAGTCGTATTCAATACCCAGACACTCTAAGTATCGATGCGAGATCACGTTTTATTAATAAGAAAGAACATAGGAAGGCCTAATCATGGATGAGTCAAAAACAAAACTACCTTGGGCCAATAAAGATCTCGGTCAGCACTTTTTAAATAATCAAAATATTATTACGAAAATTACAGATGACTTTGCAGATAAGGCCGGAAATATCATTGAAGTCGGGCCAGGCCCAGGAATTTTGACTAAGAATTTGGCCGCCCATAATGAAAACCTTCATGTGGTTGAAAAAGATGAGCGTATGATTGAATATCTTGCGCCAATTGTGAAGGCCGAAAATATCAATTTTACAGATGCTCTGGCATTTGATTTTGAAGCTTTTATTGGAGAAAAGGGGTTAGGGGATAAGACATGGCTTGTGTCAAACTTACCTTATAATATTTCGACTCCACTTCTTCTTAAGTTCTTACAGACTCCGTCTATTAAGTATATGACGCTGATGTTTCAAAAAGAAGTGGCAGATAAGGTCTTTGCCTTTGCTTCAAAGAAGAATTTCATGGGCTCACTAATGGCCTTATCACAAACATATTTTAAGACATCTCTACTTGTTAAAGCGCCTCCAGGTGCCTTTACACCTCCTCCAAAGGTTGACTCAGCTGTTATTAGTTTTGAGCGTCTGGAGAGTCCAGTAATCCCTTTGTCTGAATTTAGTAAATTTGAGAAATTCTTAAGAGCAGTTTTTCAATTTAAGAGAAAACAACTTGGAAAGGTTCTAAAGACTTATGCTCCAGCGGATAAGATTGAACAGGCCCTGGCCAAAATCAATCAGCCTTTGACAGTTAGAGCAGAAGCGCTAAAATTAGAGGACCTTCAAAATTTATATAAGTATTTAAATGAGTAAATAATGGGAAAGAAAATAATAGCCAAGAATAAGAGAGCAAAGTTCGACTATCAGTTACTTGAACTTTACGAAGCAGGAATGTCCTTAGTGGGTACTGAGGTTAAGTCCCTACGTGCGGGAAAGGTCTCGATTGGTGAGGCCCATATTACAATTGATAAGAACGGCGAAGTTTGGGCCAATAATATCAAAATTCCTGAATACGAATTTGGAAATCAATTTAATCACGAAGAGGCGAGAAAGAGAAAGCTACTTTTACATGAAAAAGAGATTGCTGAGATCGCTCACCGTGCAAAGGCCGAAAGGCTAACGATTGTTCCTACAATCATCTACTTTAAAGGCTCACGTGTTAAGCTTGAAATCGCCCTCGCAAAAGGGAAGAAGCTTCATGATAAGAGATCTGATCAGCAGAAAAAAGATGTGGAAAGAAAGCTAAGAAGAGGCGACTACAATAGTTAGTGCGCCATCTTCTTGTACATCTTTTCAAAGTACTCGTCATTTACTCCAGAATAAATTCCATCGCGATCTTTCTTATACCACTCAGGTGATTGGTCACTAGTGTGACAACCAAGACACTTATTCTTAATAGCGGCCTTTGTATGGGCCTTCTTTTGTATCTCGTCTTCAATAGCAAATGGGTGATCTGTAACCATATCGTGACAGTTTAGACACTGGACATTGGCAAATGAGTGTTCCACATTATGCTTTTCATTGGCCTTATCCCAGGCAACACGAATTGATTTAATCTTCTTAGTATCAAGTTTGCGAACTGAAGTCACGCCACTAAAGGCCTTTGTTACGTCCTGCCAGTAGTTGTCTTTGTGGGCCTTAAATTTTGCATCACTTGTTTTTAAATCTTTGAAGTGAACAATATCGTTGTGATTGATATATCCACCTTCTTCATTCATCCCAAGTGAGTGACACTGCATACAGCTAGTTTTATTCTCTTCTTTGGCAATAATAAGCGTTCCAAAAGAGATCGCGTGAGGAGTCTTTGCCCAGTGATCTCCTTGATCAGAGTGACACTCAAGACAGCTCTTAGTGTCTGCGAGCTTCTTGATTCCAGTGTCAGCAAAGCTTAGGCTCTTTTGTTCTTGGTCACGAATCTTATCAAGCTCTTGTTTGTGATTATTGATATAAGTTGTGAATGGATTATTTGGAATCTTCTCTCCTAATTGCTCGCGCATTTCATGGTAAGAGAATTCTTTTTCTAGTTTTTGGGGCCCTGCAGAGAAGGCGACTTCTCCAAGGTAGTGGTTCTTAGAAAGAACTTGCACAATCTGAGTCGTTCCAACGTCAATTGAGTAATTAGTGAAACTTTGTGAGTGTGAGCCAATAATCCAGTCAATGACAGGATAAGCTTCAGCAAACTTCTTATCATAATCAAGCCCAGCATGTGACATAAGAACAAGTTTATGAAGAGGGTTTTTTTCATCAAAGCCCGCTTCTTTAAGTTTTGCTATTGTGTTCTTAAAGTCTTTAACAGGGTTAACAAATAGGTCTCTGTATTCAGACTGTAAGGTTCCTGCGGCCACGATTCCTGTTAGAAAGATTGTACTTTTACCAAAAGTAATCTTAGCAAATTCTTGGTGGGGGAGGGACTTCTTATCTGCTAGGTTTGAAACGAGAACCTTAAAGCTAACTTGCGAAAGAACTTCTTTGTAGAAGTCGAGTCCTGCTGCTAAATCCTGATCACCTGGAATTGTATATTTTAGGCCAAGTTTGTCTAATCCCTTTGCTAGCGAGATTGCCGCAAATTTTTGTGACTTTTCAATATGATTTGGTACGACTGAAGACGGAAAGAGCATATCTCCTGTGTCGATATAGAGATATTGATGGTCCTTTTTAAATTCACTCATAAAGCCCGCTACTTGAGGAAGTCCTCCGAGAGGGAATTGGCGACATCCACATGGATGAGTCTCACCAGAAATTGAGTGAGAAAAGAGGATAGAAAACTTCGGTCCTTCAACTTTTATCTCTTCACTGTCACGGTCCAAGTCAATAATACTTTGGCAAGAAAGAGCAAAGGTTAAGCTGAGGAGTCCTAAAATTCGTTTCATTATTTACATACCTTATTTTTTGTAACTAGCTAATAACTTCTTAGCAGTAGGGACGTGACGACTTTTTGGAAATGACTTTAGCATTTCTTCAAGAGTCACAATGGCCTGTTCTGTTTGTCCTTGTCTCTTAAACGTTCTTGCTAGATAGACTAGTCCATTACCGTTGTAAGCAGAGTTTGGCATTGATGTATAAAGAGTCGAGAAATATGTGACAGCATCGTCATTTCTCTTTTGGATATAAGAAATCATTCCCAGGTTGTGAATGATGCGTCCACGTCTTTTTCCTTTGATTTTACCTTCTTTAAAAAGCTTCTCTAGGATCGGACGAGCTTCACCGTATTTGCCTTTTCCATAAAGAAACATGGCCTGATCATAAGGTGAGCGCTTTTTTGCTTTTGCTAATTCTTTTCGCTTACTTTCTTTTTTTTTTAACAGTGCCAGCACTTCTTTGATGAACTTATCCTGTTCTTCAATCTTTGCAGTAAGTTTTGTTACTTCATCTGTAAGAGCAGTGTTTTGTTCTTCAAGTTTTAGAAGCTTTTGATCAACAGTTTCAAGCTTTTGGTCTTTACCATTTGTGTACTCTTCAAGTTGTCCTTGGAATTGGAGAACACTATCTTGCAGTTCCTGCATCTTTGAAAGAGAGTCTGCATTTAGCTTTTGACTCTGTTGCATTTGAACAGACATTGTATTGATTTTTTGTTCGCGCTCAATTTGTTCTTGTGTTTTACAAGAGGTCATTGAAGCACCCATTAATGTTGTTAATGTAATCGTAGTAAGTAGGGAAGTTTTCTTCATGAGAAATTCTCCGAATAAGATATATTAAATGCTATCGAGAGTTTTCTTACGATATGCCTTGAACTCGGCCTTTTCTGAGAATTGCTTAGAAAGAATGGCGTACTTCTTAGCTTTATTAAAGAATTTTCTCTTGTAGCTTGATTTTGCTTTTAAGTAGTAGAATTCGGCCTTTCGGTAGAGGTTAGGGGCGAGTGTTTGTCCGCCAGCTTCCTTGGCCGCAAGGAAAGCAACCTGTGCATAAGTCATTTCTAACTTCGGGCGTACGGTCGTAAGACCGCAGCTACCCAAAGATAGAAGTAAAATTAAAAATGTGATTTTATTTTTTAATTTTTTCATTTTTTAAAGATTACTTTGCAATAATTACGAAGTTTCCTCTTCTGTTTTGTGACCAAGAATCTTCATTGTGACCAAATGAAATTGGTCTTTCCTTCCCGTAAGAAGTAGTTGAGATTCTAGAAGCATCAACACCAAGAGCTACTAGGTAGTTCTTAATTGCACGTGCACGGTTTTCACCAAGTGCCATGTTGTACTCACGTCCACCTCTTTCATCAGCGTGACCTTCTACTTGTACTTCAACAGAAGTATTTTCTTTTAAGAAGTCAGCGTTTGCTTCAAGAGTTGACTTTGTTGATGAGCTAAGTCCTGAAGAGTTAAATGCGAAATAAACAGTTCTTAGATTACCTGCTTTACCAGAGTCTGAGTCACCATTTACTTCAAGTGAAGCATTGTTGTAATCAACAGATTCTACAGAAGACGAGTCATCAGTTTTTGATGATGAACCACATGAAGTCATTACTAGTGCAGAACCTAAAAGTAATAATGTAAAAAGCTTTTTCATTTGTTCCCCCTTTCCATTTATGTAGAGATTTTATTGTAAATTGGAAAATAGCTATACCTTTAAAGTATATAATAAATTTAGGTGTTTAGATACCGGCAGAAAAGGAGATTTCACTAGACTATTTTGCTCGGTTTACTGAAAACCCATACTTGTTTGTATCTTATTTTTAAAAATGTCCATTTTTCAAAACAAGAAAATTTTCTAATATCTGCCAAGTATTTAAGTAAAGAAAAGGTAAAGTTTGAGAAGAGCTATTTACAATGTGAATCAGTCAAAATAATGTTTATTTGAGGTTATTGAAAAGTCCTTATCTTGTGTGTAAAAGCCTGGCCGCCGTCTTTTCCTGTCTCTGCTTAAGTTGCGGCCAGGCATTTTTCAATCCTCAAAATTTAAATTAAATCTCAAGTTGCTTTAATACTCCTCACAAATTTTAGACGCAAATGAGACTGTTGGTTATACCAATGGCCTGTTTTTTGTGCATTAAGTTAGTCTTTTGATCTTTTAGAAGAAGGGGAGAATATGAGTTCAATCGGAATTAGTAAAAAATTAGTTATTTTATCACTTATGGCCGTTGCTTCACATGCAACATTACCTGATGAGATCGATTATCAAAAGTATTCAAAGCTTTATGATAATTCTAAGACTCAAAGTCAATCAGCGAAATTTAAAGTTGAAGAGCTAAAATCTGAAATCTTAAAGATGACAGAGATGCTTGAAGTAAACACTCATGATCTTGAGTTAACGAAGAAGATCGTTGCCGATGCTACTGCTATGATCGATGAGTTAAGTGGAGAGAGTGAAATTCTCGAAATTAACTTAAGTGAATTAGTTAGAGAGCAGGGGCAGATTGAAGAGATCTTAGCTTCTGTTAAGAAAGAACTTAGTGAAGGTAGGGTTATCATTAATAATAATGAGGCCATGCTAACGTCTTTAAAGAAAAGTGTTGAAGTTGAGCAATCAATCTTAAAAGAAACACTGGCCGAGTTAGAGGCCAATAGTGCCTTAAGTAGAGAGAATCAGGATAAGCTTATTTCTCTAAAGGCAAGAGTGACACTCTTAAGCAAACAAACTGAAAATAAAGCAGTTGAAGTAAAGAGTTTAACGAAAAGTTATAGCAGCGTTCTAAAGAAAGTATCTGCTAATAAGAAAAAACTAGATCTAGTGGTACCAAAGGTGAGACCTCTAGAGTTAGAAATGGAAAAGCTTGATACTTTTATTGTAAGAAAGAGAGAGATCTTTCGTGCTGCAAAGCTTAGAGCAGAAGATATTAATATTGATTATAATGAGCAAACAAGCTCAATTCGTCCTCTACTGAGAAAGAGAGATACAATTCTTTCTAATATCAGTGTCGAAAAGAAAGAATATGCAAAATCACATGTTGCACTAATTAAGTACCAAGAAGTGATGGATTCAATTAAGGTTGAGGCCAGTGCATATAAAGCGGAGATGGAGAGAATCGATGCTGATCATACAATTAAAAAGCATGAGCTAGAAAAAATCGAAATCGACTTACTTCAATTAGGAGATAATCAAACTTCTGAAAGAAAAGTTCTTTTAGCTAAGAAGCTTGAAGTAGAAGGGGAGATTAAAGTTTTAGATGATGAGTATGATGTCATTAAGAGAAAGCTCTCAGTTGTTGAATATAAGCTTAAAGATGGTGGTTTAAAATTAATGCACCTTGAAAAGCAATATGAAAGTGCTGAGAAAAAACTTAGATATCAAGAGTCTCTTCTTGTGGCCGTTGATGAAAGGATCATTAGAGCTGCTCCAAGGTTTAAACAACTTGAAGCTTCTTTAGCAGAAGCAAAGCTTGAGCTAAAGCGCTCACAAGATGATCTTGGTGCCTCGATCACAGAATATGAAGAAGTTAAGCATCAGCTTAGACTTGTAAATGAAGAAATTGAAGTCCTCACTGAAGAGAGAGATGCCCTTAGAAAGAAGGAGCTTCTTGCTAAAGATAAGCTAAGAGTTGCTCAGGTATCTCTTAAAGAATTAAAAGATGACCATCTTAAGACTCAAAATCTATTAGTTGAAACTGAAGTGAACTCTGGCAAACTATCTAGAAATCACACGACTCTTGAAGCAAAGCGTGACTTACAACAGAAGAAGGTTTCTAGTATCAATGATAAGATCTTTGAAACTCAGAAAATGTCTGAAGATGCTCTTAAGAGAAATGAAGAGTTAAATACTATCGCTTCCACTAAAGAAAAGAGAAAGTCTGAGCTGGTGGATGAAATTGTGACAACTCGTTCTCGTCTTAGAACAAACTCTGCTGCTATCGTTGAGAATCAAGCGGAGTTAAAAGCAGGTCAAGAATTTGTTGAAAAGCTTGAAAAAGAAAATGCTGAGCTTACTTTAAGAAAAACAAATACTGAAGAAACACTAATTGTCTCTGAAGCAAGAGCTAATGAGCTAGAGCAAACAACTCAGGATGCTCGTATACAGTATGAAACTCGCCAAAACCTATTTAATGAATATGTTAGTGAATCAAAAGTTCTTGGACAAGTTGATGCAATCACTGATGGTGCAAGTATTGGTTCAGAAACGGCATCTGCTGATGCACTGGCCGATGCAAATAAGTATGGTGGCATGAATGGGCAAAATGTTGGTGAGCTTGATAGCTATCTTGTAGGCCTTGGTGAAGGTCTCGAGCAAGGAAAGATTGATGGTTATAATCAAGGTGTAAATTCACAGGAAGATTATGATCTTGGCCATCATGAAGGTTATGCAATCGGGCTACAGAACGCTAAGAATATTGCTATGGAAGAAGATTTTCATACGGCCTTTACGCAAGCAAAAGAATTGAAAATGTCTGTTCTTCCAAAGAATCATGTTGTTCTGACAAATAAAGTTCAGGAGAAAGGCTTCTTTATGGGATTTGCCGAGATGCCATATCTTGCAAGTCTCGAAGAAGATCATCATTCAGGTGATGATCACTCAGATCACGTACCTTTTGATCTAGGTGATTCAAAAGAAACATATGAAGAAGAGATTGTTCGTATTGAAAATGAAATTGAAGCTCTTACAAGTAATATTGAAGAGATTAAGGGAAGCGCGGAGTATGTTTATACTGCACCGACTAAGATTACTGAAGGGAAGGCCAAGCTTCGTTGTCAAAAAGTTTACAAAGAAGTCGCTGAACTAAGAGCAATCTGTGAAGAGTCTTATCATGAAATCTATGACCAAGAATTCTTAGCTTCACACCGTAAGGTTTACTTTGAAGAGTATGACCAATTATTTGTTGATGCGAGAGAAGAAGCGAGAACAAATGATCACCCTGAGGCCCATAAGCAAGGTCTTGATCGTGGTCACCGTTATGGATTTGGTGATGCAATGGTTGAAGGACAAAGAGTTGCATTTGAAAATGGAAAGAAAGACGGAGCACTCTTAGCTGAAGAGGAGAATCTTGGTGACCTTCGCGAACAAATGGCGATGGAAGGTAAGATGAAAGGGGTGGCCCTTTTTCAAGAACAGGCCGTTGTAAGAGTTGATAAATCAAGAGGTGCCATCTTAACAAGTGGTGATCCTAGAGGACTTGCTCAAGATAGTAATTTTGGAGTTGGACTTGGTCTTGTTAACTTCGGAATGATGGCAAGTGAGAAGGGTGTTATCTCTGCTAAGGTTATCTCAACAAGTGATAACGTAGAGGTCTTTGATAAGAAGGTTAATCTAGCAGAGCTTCCTGCTGAAACTAAGATTGATCTAAAGGACGTTATCTTTGCAAAGATTACTAATAATGCGAAACCTGGTTCTATCGTAACTATGGATATTGAGCTTACTTATCCTGGTGACAGCCTGAAAGATAAGTACACAGAAGTGGCGACTTTCAAATCAGTTGTTCTACCTAATCCAGATATCAGATATGCAGTTGCCTTTGATGAAACTGTTGAATATGGAAAGTGTTGGCTAGTTTGTAAGTATAAATCTCACGATATTAAGTTTCAGCTTAAGGGGATTCGCGACAATATTCCTGGTGAATTCCAAGTAAAACTTGAGGTTCTTGAAGGCGGTAAGTACCTTGAATTAAATGAGACTACTGCAAAAATGCCAGTTCCAGGTCAAGGAAAAATTGAATCAGGTAAGTTTACTTACAAGTTCAAAGAGAAGGCCGGTGGAAAAGAGTTAAAATTCAAAATGGATGTCCTCTATAAGGGGAGCGTACTGCATACCAAAGTTTTCAATGTTAAAGTGAAGTAATGTCAAAAGGGCCCACTTAGTAAAATAGGTGGGCCTTTTTGGCCTTAAATTCTTGTAAATATTTCAAATCATAATGTCATTTTCTTTAAAAAACTTACAATCGCCTCAATAAATTAATTTCTTTTTGAAGCACCCTCAACATTCTCAAAAGGGAATTATAAAACACTTCTTATCAAAGTGATCAAAAGGAGAGGGAATCATGATGAGATCAAATGCACTAAGCAGAAATGTTGTTTTATTGTCAGTTATGGCCATGGCGGCCAGTGCACATGCGGGACTTCCTGGGGGACTTCCTGGGGGACTTCCAGATGAGATTGACTACCGTACTTATCTTTCGACTTACAACTCAGCTAAATCACAAAGTGATGCGGCCAGAATGTCTGCCACTCAAATCAGTGACCTTATCCATGAACTAGCGGCCAGACTTGAGGCCAATGGAAGTGAAATCTCAATCTCAAAGAGAGAGATCGAAGAGGCCATCGCTGTTGTTTCAGACTTGAATGCACAGAATATGAATCTAGAGACAACAATCTCTGAGCTAAGCTTTGAAAACCAAGGCCTAGAACAAGAGCTTCAAAGACTTGCTGATTCTCTCGGTGATGTAAATAGCGATATCAATCGCACAGAGTCTGAGCTTGCTGGCCCTCGAAATACTGCTCGCAATCTTAAGCGTGCTCTAGACTCTGTTCTTTCAAGTCTCAGAGCTAATGGAGATCGACTCGATAATGCGCAAAAGAAATTAGACCGCACAAGAAATGAGATCAAGTCATTAGAGTCAAATATCTCAAAAGCAATTGATGAGCGTGACCGCCTAAATATCAAGCTTCCAAAAATCCAAGAAGAAATAAAATCAAAGAAACAAGACCTTGCTCAAGCAATGTCAAAGGTTTCAACGTTTGAGTCACAAGTAGCAAATGCTCGCACAAAGCTTCAAACTGCAAATACTGAAGTAAGTGAGGCCCAGGCCAAAGTTACTCAAATCGAAAATAAAATTTCAAAGCAAGAGCAAGCTGTTAAGCCACTTGTTCAAAAGAGAAGCAATCTTCAGTCTCAGCTAAGTGCTGCTCAAACAGCTCTATCTGCTAAGACAAGTGAGCTTGAAAAAGCAAAGAGTGAATTTGAGAGTGCTAAATCGCAAATCGAAGGGCTTAAGTCACAAAGAGGAGCTCTTGCTTCTCAAAAGACTAATCTTGATAACAAGAGATCGGTACTAGAAGCTGAAATGCAGCAAGTAGAGCACGCCCTTAAGGATCTAATGGCCGGAGATCGTAATGACCGTGGAAATGCTAATCAGATCAAGAACCTGAGAGAGCGTCGTAAAATCCTTAGAGATAAGATTCAACAAACAAAGACACGCCTTGCAAAAGTCGCTGCTGATCTTGAACAACTTAATAAGAAGATCGCCAAGGCACAAGGTACAATCAATGGTGGAAGCAATAAGATTGCTATCCTTGAGTCTGAAGTTAATACAAAAAAAGGTGAGGTTAGAAACCTTCGTCAAGATATCAAGGCCGTTGAGGCCGAGATCGCTCAAGCTGCTCCTCAACTAGAGAAGCTTAAGCAAAGACTTGCAACTGCAAAGAGCGAGCTTAATTCAGCTAAGACTGCACAAGCGTCAGCAAAATCAAATCTTGATAAGGCACAAGCTAAGCTTGCTCAAGTTAAATCGGATATCAAGCGCCTTGATGGTGATATCGCTTCACTTAAGGATCAAAAGCAAAAGGCGACACAAAGAGTTGCTCTAATTGATTCTGATCTTAAGAAGTTTAGAAACGAGCTTAATCGCGAAAAGAATCAATTTGAGACTCAACGTCGTGAAGTTGGCTCACTAAGAAATACACAAAAGGCACTTGTTGCGGAACGTGACTCATACCAGAGAAGACTTTCAGTGGTTGAGTCAGATATCAAGCTACTTGTTGATCGTCTTGATACTCTTCACGTCACAAGACTTGAATTAGAAGAAGAATCTCAGGCGAGAAGTGAAAGACTTGTTGCTAACCAAAATATCATCGCTGAGTCATCTCAACGAATCATGCAAAATTCAAGTGTGATCGCTTCAAAGAGATCTCAGATGGCAAGTAATGAAGATCGCATCGCTGAACTTGAAACTGAAAGAAGCCGTCTATTAGAAGATAAGCTTGTTAAAGAAGAAGAATTTGCAAGAGCGGATACAGTCGCAAGTGATCTTGAAGATATCACAAATGAGAAATATCAAGCATACCAAAGTCGTAGCAACCTATACGTTCAATACGAAAGAGATGCAAAAGCTCTTGGGGCCTCTCAAGGTGAAGCTGCTGGAGCAACAGCAGGAGAGTATAAGGCAAGTGCCGATGTACAAGAAGATGCAAACTTCTTTGGAAGTGCAAACGGTAAAAAACTAGGTGAGCTACGTGGCTACCTTGCAGGCCTTAAAGACGGTAAAGAAGACGGGCTAACAAAAGGTTATGAAGCCGGTGTTAACTCTCAAGCAAGCTATGATGAAGGTTTTGCAAAGGGGTATGAGGCCGGTGTTGCTAAGGCCAAGAGTCTAGCAAAAACACAAGAATTCCCAAGAGGATATGAGCAAGTTAAGAGCGAGACTTTCTCAAATAAACCAACAAATAGAGTGATGTTATCAAATAGTGTTAACGGAAGCCTTTTCTTAGAAAAAGCATTCTCAATGGCACAAGAATTTGTTTCACCACTTACAGAAGCATTTGATTTCGTCGCTCCTGAATATACAGCGTCTACTGAGTCGTTAAGCTTGGCCTTTAATTCAAAAGTCGATCAAGAGATCGCAAAGACGCAAAGAGAGATTGAATCTTATGAAAATGATCGTGCAAAAACGAAAGCGCTACCACAATATGCTTACACTGCACCAACTCGTATCGATATCGATGAAGACTTCAAAAATTGCTTTGATGTTTACAAAGGTGTTAATGATTTCAAGCAAGCATGTGGCGCCTCTTACGATGCCGCTTATAAAGCTGAATTTAGTGCTAGTCACAAAGATACTTACTTCGCAGGCTACGTGGACTTCTTTGAGAGTTCTCGCGATGAAGCTGCCGCTGGTAATTTTCAAGCTGAAACGCAAAAAGGTTTCGATAAGGCCTACAAAACTGCCTTTGCTGAAGCTCGCTTAGAAGGTGAGGGAGTTGCCTTCAAAAATGGTGCCGCAGATGGTGAGGAAGCTGGGTTTGATGAAAATATCCAAGCAGCTAAAGAAGAAATGCTTGCTCTTGGTAAGTCTCAAGCAAAGAAGCTATTTGCAGCAAACGCTGTTGTAAGACTTAACCAGGCAGCACAAACAAGTGTTAAAACTGAAGATGCAAAAGGTCTAACTCAAGATGGAAAATTCTCTGTTGGACTTGGCCTTGTGAACTTCGGAAAGCTTGCTTCAAATCGCGGAGCAATCAGTGCAAAAGTTGTAGCAGCGACTTCAAATGTTGAGATCGTAAACTCTCGAGCAAACCTAAGAGTGCTACCTGCACAAGCACAAATTGATTTAACTGATGTTATCCAAGCGAAGGTTGCAAATAACGCTCGCCCAGGATCAGATATTGAAATGAAGATTGAGTTAACTTACCCAGGTGATGAACTAAGTGGAAGCTACACTGAGATTGCAACATTTAATGCAAATGTTGTGGTTAACCCAGAAGTTCAAGTGGCCCTTGAGTTTGATGATAAGGTTAAGGATCGCAAGTGTACGCTAGGTCTATTTAACTGTAAGTTTAGAAGCCATGACGTAAAAGTTAAGCTAACAGGCCAGCGTGACTTTGTTCCTGGAAGCTACGATATTGCTATCAGTGTTCTAGAAGGTGACAAGTTTGTTGAACTTAAGAAGGGATCAACTAAGGTTGCAGCTCCAGGTCGCGGTGTGACAGCAACAGGTTCTCTAACTTATAAGTTTAAGAAAAAGACAAAAGACGATAAGCTTAAGTTTAAAGTCGATGTTTCTTACAAAGGCGAGCTACTTCAGTCCAAAGTGTTCGATGTAAAAGCAAAATAAGATATTAAAATGCCTCCGTAAGGGGGCATTTTTTTTGGTCTGCACAATGACTTCTTAATTCTTGAAATTGGACAGCAGCATCAGCATTATCATTGTGAGCGATTGTCGCTCCCCCAAGCTCTCCCCAGTCTTCTTTGCTATATTCAAGATTACCTTTCTCGTTAATTTTCATTTTCTCTTGGCAGAAATAATTAAATATTGGATTGACATCATTATCTCGTACACAAAGCTCAATTTCTCCATTAACGATTTGGTAATGTGAAATGAGGACAGCATGAGTGTAGCCAGTTGTATCTTTCTTTGTGAAGACTAGTTGTGGTTGTTGATTATTATCAATTTTCTTTTTGATATCTTCAAGAAGCTGTTGTGACTTCTCTTGTGCCATTGGTGTCGTGGAAAGAGTTGTCTTTAGGCCTTGAAATGTCATGGCCTTGTCTGCCCATTCCTTTGCCATCTTTGTTGCAATATAGGACTGAAGCTCCGGGTGGGCCGAAAACTCATAAAGATTCTTAAAACCTGGAATATCTCTCACTTTATTATCAGCAATATCATCAATGATCTTTTTATAGTATTCGATTGATTCCTTGCGCTCTTTTGAATCTGGCGCACCATTCATTGCAATACGCTTGTCTTTTTTGGTTTCATCAAAGAAGGCCAGGCGATTAAACTTTGAAGTTAGAGAAGCGTGTCCCCAGCAGTATCCTTGGGTACCCTCGATATCTGAGATAGCGAGGGAGTCATAATTTCTAAAGGCCATGGAGTTTTCAATATTACTATTTTCATATAATTGATCATTTCTTTTGAAGATATCAAAGTTATTCGGGCATAGTGTCTCACACGAACAAGTCTCATTTGTGCAACTTCCCCAGGCCTTACATTCACAGACCTGTTCTCTGGTATAAAAAAAGATTTCTTCGATACTTGTGAAATTTCCATCATCGCTTGGCCCTGAATTTATTTGTGTGCCAATACATGTGCTATCCGTTTCTGGAATAAGTTGCTTTTCCTGGGCCGTTTCACTTCTGGTTTTAATTTGATTGTACTGATAATTACTAATCGCTGTCTTCGCTCCACGGTAGGGAGTTGTAATAAGATTCTTAACCGCTGTTGCCGCACCTAGAGTTGTTTGGTTACAAGATTGTAGACTTAGTAATGAGCTAAGAAATAGTAAGGATAGAAGTAACTTCACGACTCTATATCCTTTAAGGCCAAAGTCAGATAGTGAAGACTCGGGGCCTCTTTCTTTGCTCTTTGGATGAGCTCTTTTAATCCCTTGTGTTTAAGCTTTCCAGTTTTTATATAGCGACAAATCTCCATTGAGACTGCATATGAATTTGGAAATTCCTTAAGCATTTGCTCACAATAGAAACCATTCTTCTTTCCTCTTAGGCGCGAGAGAACATCATACTCAATCTTTGCATTGATACTTGCATGCTCAAGCCCCGTTGGGTTTCTAAGAGCAAGGGCCTTGGCGTAGTCTTTCTTTGCCATAAGTTCTTTAAGATTTTGGTCTTTAAAGAATTGGCCATAGAAGCCATTTTGGATTTTCTTTGAATTTGAAAAGACTGCTTCCCAATAATCTAGAATTTTAGCTTTATTCTTATCTTTAGAATTAACGATTTCTTTTTTGTATGTTTTGAAATAACTCTTTGCTTTCTTTTGGTCTGATTTAAAAAGCGCAAATAAATAGGATGTCTCTAGCTCAAGAGGGTCAATCTTTTTAGGCTTAAGGGCCTTGGCCTTTTCATAGAATGTAATGGCCTCTTTTAGGTGGCCATGAGTTTCAAGCTCAAAGGCCAAGACAATATAAGCATTAAATTTTTGCTCATTTGTAAGGGACTTTTCAATCTTATGTTTTTTTACAATTTCTTGGGCACTACTTAACAGGCCAGCATCAAGTGCTAGGGTATTAAGGGTTAAAATATATAAAAGTCCAATGATTCCAACTATCTTCACAGCTACCTTATCGGAATATCTGCAAGTTTATTAACCTCTTAAGTGTCTGATTTTACGATAAGTGTAATAAGTTTTTAATAGGCGATAAAGCGAAAGTTTGGGAGGATATTAGGATGAAAAAACTAATTCTTACTTCTTTATTTAGTCTTGCATCTTTTGCAAATAATTGTTCAAACCTTGAGGCCATTGCTGACACTTTTAAAAGTGACTTAAAGGCCGAGCTTGAAAAGACATTCTATCCTGAGGATATTCAGGGCCAGGAGCAGTTTCGCGTAAAAGTGGGACAGAAGTTAGATTACTTAAAAAGCTTAAAGCACCAAATTGATGTCTGCTATCAAGATTATCAAATGGAGGATGAAGTTTATAATTGTAGTCTTTCGGCAGATCTTCTTAAGTCTCGACATCCGGGTGGCCTTACGACAAGTTACACCAATGCTCTTTCAACGGACGGGGATTGCATGACCTATCTTTTTCTAAGTCATACCATGACTCGTAATTCATCGGGCAAGGTGATTTTAAAAAGCCTTGGTGGAAAATTTGAAATCAACACGCTTTATAAGTGTCATGGTGATTACACCAATGAGGAAAATTCATTTCGTAAAATGATTCTCTCTGGTGATAATTTCTTTGTAATGGATCAGTATATGATTTATCGAACAGATGTGAAGGTGCTTGGAAAGAAGTATGTGACGCAAAATCTTCTTGCCGTGGAGTATATGGACAAAGAGATTGTCTTTAACTACGGCAGCGCTGAACTTGTCATTTCAACAAAGGATGGTAGTGTGACTCGCACTAATTTCCTTTCGATGGATGAGGTGAGTGAAGGAAAGTGTGAGACTGCCTTTAGTGCAAAAAACAATTCGATCTATCCGCGCACAAATATCGATGAAGCGCGCTGGGGATTTAGGTTAGAGTATGTCTCATACTAGTATGCGAATGAAGAAGGTTTTAATCACAGGCTTTGATCCGTTTGGGACTAACTTAGTAAACCCAAGTGGTGAGGTAGTGGAAGCAACCACGGCCAATTACTCACATCTTGAGGTTCACAAATTAATTCTCCCGACGGTTTTTGAAAAGAGTCTTTCGATTCTTAAAAAAGAGGCCTTCTTTTTTAATCCCGACTACATCATCTGCTTTGGTTTAAATGAAAAGGCGGCCGAGGTGAATCTCGAAGTCCTGGCCCATAATTTAAATGATGCCAGCATTGCCGATAACGAAGGCAATTGTCCGATGGGTGAGGCGATCTTTGAGGACGGGCCTGCAACTTATGATTCAACTCTGCCACTAGGTGATATTGAGGACGCTCTTTTGGCCGCGCAAATTCCTGTTGCCATCTCTCGCGACTGTGGACGCTTTGTGTGCAACCACGTCTTCTACGGGATTCGCCATATCATTGAAGAAAAAGGGATGCGTGCCAAGGCCGGATTCGTTCATCTTCCAAGCTTTGAGACCATGGAGATGGCCCAGCAGGTAGAGGCGCTTGAGGTGATTCTCGCCGCGCTAAATCATTGAGAGTAATCTTCTGAACCGTTTTCTTTCCACTTTTGAAATGCTGTGCTATACTGCCACTTACGTATATTTGTTCCAAATATCCGTGTCAAAACAAATGGGGGTGCCCTGGTTTCGACGGGATGGTTGACAGGTATCCGGGCGTGTCCAGGTTGGTCTCCACGGTCCTGGTAAAAAGGAGTCCACCGTTAATTGCAGACGATTATGCAATGCCAATGGCTGCCTAATTAATTAGGATTAGTCTTGTGAGGCGCTACTGCCAAGAAACAGAATGTAGCAATCCAGTTGAATCTGCTGGTTAACTAGGTTCCGAGCCTGCCGGGGCATCTCGTAAATCACTCACCGGGGTTTGCCGAGGTCACGTATCACGGACAGTCTTGTCTTCTGACGATAAATGAAGACTACGCACGTAGGCCGCTATCAAGATGCTATTTCGGACGTGGGTTCGATTCCCACCACCTCCACCAGAACCTAGTAACTTGTTGAAATTAAAGACTTTTTTCTGGTGGTTTTGCCCGATTGTGGCAAAATTGTGGCAGAGTTATTTTTTGTTTTGATATTTTTTTATACAAGATGGACAAACTTTCTTTAGTTCATGCTTGCCTAGGAAGCCTGAAGAGTTTTTCTTATTGAAGCTTTTACCGCACACGTTGCATTTTTTACTTAAAAAACCATCATTTTGATTAATGGCTAATTCATAATTTGAGAAGCTTTGATTAGAGTTGTTCGGTATATAATAGTTTGTAAAGTTATCTGTTACTTCCATTGTAATATCACTATTTCTTGGTAGAAAGTTATCGATTTCGCTAGATGAGTAGTAATTAGATAGTTGATTAGCATTTAAATCATTGTCAAAGAAGTAAGAAGTTCTCCCTGAAGATTTAACTAATTCATTTATATATTTAGAAATCTCTATCGCTTCATTCTCACTAATAATTGAACCTTTTGAGTTTATGTAATTTAATAGTTCTGTAAATAATTCGCCGTTATTAGGATTATGCCTATAAGTTCTAATCATATTTCTAATATATTTTTCTAAACTACTCAGTCTTGAAGCAGTACTCTTGATTTCTGTTTCCTCTATTGATTCTTTATCAATCTTTTCTTCTAAATGATCATTTATGTACCTAAGGAACTGTTTAGGACTATATTGATAGTATTGTTGTTGAGTTCTTTCTTGAAATTCTTTGATTAGTTCGATTCGGGGTGAGATTATTTTATTGTTTAATATTGTCCACCAGTCTTCTTTGTCATCATCTGTTACAAAAATAATAGGAGTCTTGTTTTCTTTAGCAAAGTTAATTATTGACTCCCAGATTACTAAATCTCCATATTTTCCTGTGCCATCAATATTTTCTTCTTTTTTATAATCCTCGTAGCCTGGAGGGGTTTTGTTTTTAAACCTTTCTTTTCCTTTCTTGGAAATCTCTTCTATTTCATTTTCTGTGAATTTTTCACCAATCGAATTCTTGAAAATTATATCGTACTGGTTTCTTATTAAGTCAGCTTTTTTATAGTCTGGATGTTCTTTATGATTTTCTTTTATTGTTTGTTTAAGATTCTCAATCTTTTCTCGTATATTGGATATCGTTTCACTGTATTTGCGGCGCTGTTCTATCAGGCCTATAAACTTACTAAGATGGGTATCGATTTCTTTTTCTGTTTGTTTATCGTCTTTTTCTTCTGAATGAATAACTTTAAGTCTGTTTTTCTGATACTCTAGTCCAACAATGTATGGAATATGAATTCTTTCTTTTAATTGCTTGAGTGTGTTAAGCCATCCATCTCTAGTCGATTTAGAGTACCTATAGAGGTTGAGAAGAACATTGGTATCCAAAACAATTACAGCTTTAGATAGTAGTTTTCTTTTTTCATTATTACTTATTTCATAAAATTCTTTAAAGGTATTTTTCACTTGAGCTCCCTCAAGAGGTTATCGACAAAATAAGCCAGCTACTTAAATAAAATTAGTAGCTGGCAATGATTAGAATGAAATAAACTCACACGCTCGTTGCATGAACTTTTTGTCCAAGTGAGCGTAGATCATTGTTGTCTGAATTTCGTTGTGACCTAAGAGCTGTTGTAGCACGTAGATATTACCGCCATTCATGACAAAGTGACTTGCAAAAGTATGTCGTAAATCGTGGAATCGAATGATCCTAGACACGCCTGAATTGATTTGTGAGGGTTTAAAGTTCCGCTGAGTGATATGGTCGTAGCGAACAGGAGTTCCATCTTCTTTCGAGAAAATAAATGGACCTCTCATTTGCGTTTTAAGGCGATTTTTTAAGATGGCCCTTACCTTATCATTCATTGGAATGTAACGAGTTTTACCACTCTTTGTATTTTCAATTAATCCTTCACGCTTCATTGAGCGAGAAATTACTAATTGATTACCTTCAAAATCAACCTTATCCCAACAAAGCCCAACAACTTCACCAAGTCTAAGGCCAGTATTAAGTGTTAGCTCATATAGGTCATGTAATTCATCATGATCTCTTGTGTAGTCTAAGAATTGTTTTACTTCTTCTTTTGACCAGTAGGAGAGGTCACGAGATTTTTGTTTTAATTCTTTATATCCTCGAATTTTATTTTTAAAGATATAACCCATCTTTTCAGCATCATTCATGATGGTCTTGAAGTTCATCATGTTCTTATTAACTGTGCGATTGGTTTTTCCTGATCGAAGAATAAAGTTTTCAACTTTCCTTGCGTGATTGTACTCGATGAATTTCAACTTAATGTTACCTAGTGTTGGTATTAGATATTGATTGATAGTGGAGTGGTAGCCCTTTATTGTTTTAGGGGATTTTCGTCCATGTGCAACTTCATCAAACCAAAGCTCACAAAACTCTTTAACAGTAACGTCTTTTTGTATGACTTGACCTGTAGTCTCATACATTTCATTTTCGACTTTTAACTTTGCTTTAAATTGTTCAGCATCATGTTTTCGTCGAAACGATTTTGTTACACGTCGGCCGTCTAGCATTCGCATATCAACTCGAAATACACGTTTAGACTTTTTCTTTTGCGTTTTCTTCTTAGTAGTTTTTTTAGGCTTTGATAATCCCGTGTCTAAGTAAAGCACGTTACTATCAGCCTTTTTAGCATTCTTCATGCAAATCTCCATGTTAAGAGACTTGCTATCTACTGTCGGTCCTATTATTCGATTGTTAAAGAGCGTGTTGAATGTAGCTAAGTGATGATTGTTTGTCATGGCCTCGTGTTATTTCCTGTTATTTTTTACATTTTCGATGACATTCTCATAAGTTACTGGCTTGTCTGATGTGAATGCTCCTGTCTCTTCGTTGAGATATGTGTACTCAAGTTCAAACCACCTATTATTCGCACGAGAGTAGTGCCTCGATTTATCGATCAAAATATAAGTCTTTTTTGGATATAAATTGTGACAAGCATTTAGAGTGTAGATATTTTCGGGAATGGTACTCATGCACCTATTGCCGCTAATATGATCCTTTCTGAGCAGAATATCGCTAAAAAGTGCATTTTTTTTAGGGTGCGAAATTATAAAAACTGGAATTTCGAAATCAATTGCAATCTTTTTGAACTCTTTAATAACTTTTGATTGAATTTGAAACTCTTCAGAGAATATTCCTGTACTGATGTTGTCATAGAAGAGTGACTTAATATTATATGACTCAATAAAGCGTCTAATTTTTGCGAAATAGTGCGAAAAGTGACGAATAGGATCTAAGTCATTATCAAGCTCAGAGAAAACTTTTATGTTTTTGAGCGTTTTTGCAACATTTCGCTTAATTTTGTCGCAATTTGCATACAAATTTATCTGATACTTAAAAGAGTCACAATCTTCCTCACTTAGAATCACTAATGAGTTTTCATGATGAGCAGTATCTAAAATGATACTTCTTAAAAGTGTCGATTTTCCTTTTCCTGATTCACCTACAAGAATATGAAGTTGTGAATTTCTTAATCCATAATGAGAATTTAGAAAATTATATCTCGAAAAGTAGTCCTGATTTTTTAGTGTCGCTTTGATTAACTCTTGTTCATCAGCCGACATAAGAGAGGTTTCATTAAGACCGTAATAGATAAGCCTTGTAACAGTCTTGAGAAAGCCTTTCTCATAGTTCATGCTCTTAATTTCTTCGTTTTGAACAGCACTAATAAGAGCTTTGTCGTATGGAGTATTATTATCTTTTAAGTTCTTTATATATTTATAGGCTAGAGAACTTTTAATTTTATCAGAAGAAATCATAAGTCCCTCTCTAGTATTGAATTCATAAGCCTAGTTCTTTCCTCTAAATCATCTTCGAGGGGAGTATTAGTATTACTAGTATTTATAGAGTTCAATTTTTGAACCGTTGGTAGTTCATTTTTTGAACTGCTATTGGTACATTTTTTGTTCCAATGAGGTTTATACCTATTTGATTTGTTTTGATGGCCTTGGACATAATCAATCCAACCTTCTCTTTGAAGTATATCTATGAGCTTTTTCACTGTAGCTCTCCCTTTGATGTTAAGAACTTTCATAATCGCCTCGTAAGACATAAAACAACGCTTCCTAGAGGCCAAGACCATATATAGGGCCTTGGCATTAGGTGGAACGCTAGAATCGTTAATTAAAGCGTTAGGAATCTGTGTGAAGTTCTTCTTTTTCATCAGTTTGATTCCTAGTAAAAGAAATCCCTCTTAGATTCTTCTTTCTTCTCTTCGATCCACTTGATTAGGTCGCTTTGGTCAAAACGCACTAATCTTCCAACTTTTAGGTAGGGGATTTCATCTTTAAATACGGCAGAGCGTAACCATGAGACTTTTAGGTTTAAGAATTCTGATGCTTCTTCGATTGATAATAGTTTTGTTTGGGTATTCATTTTATCCTCCTGTTGTTTTTTAGAAGGATATGAAGTTGGGTGAGGTTACATAAGGGAGGAAAGAAATTTATTTTTTTTTATCTTTCCTCGCCCCCCTTGCAAGTTTCTTTTGTGACTGTAATGTATTGTTATCTGGATAGTATTTCTCAAATTTTTGCAATCTTTTGCGGAGCGTATCTTTATCTTGCATAGTTAGTTCATTTTCTATATTCACTAAGAAGTCAGGGTAGTACTTCTTAAATATGTTAATTACAGCAAAGAAAGTAGGCCATACCTCATTTTTGTGAAGTTCAATTGCATACCTAACTTTCACCTGAAATAAGTTTGAATAATAATCATCTAATTTTCGTTGAGGTGGAATAATAGTTTCGATTTTATTAACTAAGTTAGAGTAGCTTTCTATTCTTGAAGATAATTCCTCTTCAGAAAGATTACTAATATCTACTTTAGAGAAATTTGTTTTCAATTCAAAGTCTAGATTAGGATATTTAGTTTTGAACTCTTTTATTTTTACACTAATTTGTTTTTCAAGTTTATCTAAGTCCTTTAGACCTTGTTTGATTTTTTTAAAGTCATTTATTTCAACTTTTTTTTCATTCTCTTTTTGAGAATAATTTACAAAAAGAATAATACATAAAGCTAGTGTTGTATCTGTACAAGACGTTGCTTCTTTTAATTCAAAGTATAATTCCTTGATGTTCTCGAAAAGGATAGAGGGAACATTTAGTCCTTCGATTGGGAATATGTTACTGAATTCTTCTATTGAAAAGTTTGCACTTATTAGGTTGTTCTCAACTTTTTTACCTAAATCTTTCATTTGGACTCATGTTAAATGCGGTGACGCCATTTTCCAATTTTAAAATTTTATCAAAATTCTGCATTAAAAATTTAGCTACTGTTTCCATAATAACTCCCACTTGAAATGAGTCTAGTAACGACTCCGGATTGTTTGACCCTAGCAGAACGAACATGAGAAGTTTCACTATTAGCTTGAGGATTCGAACCCCTTTGACGCCACCGAAGATGTAATTAAATAACTTATCGGTATATCTTTAAATAAATTAAGATTATTTTAGTTATCATCTGTATATACCGAAGTAGTAATTATCAATTTATTATTAAAAAGGAAGATGAGTGACGAAAGTAATTCTTAAAGATGATTGGGATAAATCTATCTCAAACCCTTGTGATGATGAATCAGGTATGTTTATTGGGCGTGAAGTAGAGGTTGAAAGTCTTAAAAATTATTTTAAGAGAAGAGATAGCTCTTCAGTTTTAATCTCTGGTCATCGAGGTTCGGGAAAGAGTAGTTTTATTAAAAAAGTTATCCATGAACTTAAAAAGAATGTAAATGATGAGCAGACAATAAAATGTGTATATCTAAATGCTCCATTAGCTTTCAGGAAAAATGGTGTTGAAGAAAAGTCGTTTGATAGGAGACATTTTTATAGAACTTTAGTCTCTAGGCTTTATCATGAAATGATTGAAGAGGTTTCTAATAAATCGGATATTGGGAAAGGTATTCGAGACTTATATCATAAAACAATTGCACAAAAGTATTATAAAGAAAATGAATCTAATATAGGTGAGCAGAATAAGGCACATACTGAAATCCTAAGTAGTTATTCACTAGACGTAGTCAAAATTATACAACTAATGATGGTGATATTGCTGTCATTTATTGCCTATAGTTTCGTTGATGCAATACATATTATACCTGAAGAGTTTAGGCGTATTGTCGCAAGTGTGAGTGCTTTTGGTACTTTATTTACACATAAAATTATTGTGAACAAAAAGAAAGTGGAAAGTCACATAAGTGAAAAGAATGAAAAACAGTACTATCTTTACGATAATGATATTTCAACGATTGAATATGAACTAGAAATTATTCATCGTAAGATGAAAATAGAGAATATAAAACTTTTATATATTTTTGATGAATTAGACAAGGTCGATAGTACGGCATTTTCATTAACATTAAATGAGATGAAAAACTTTATTTCATCGGGCTATACGCATTTTGTATTCTTGACAGATGAAAAGTCGAGTGAAAAATTTAATCAAGATAATGATCTCCAAAGAGGTGAGTCTTATACTTATTTTACTAATAAAGTTTATATATCAAGACCAAGTATTAGTGATTTAAAAAAGTATTTAGGATCAATCGTTTGTGAATCTAGCGATGGAGAAAAGTATCATTTATTGGTTGATGCGTTGATTTTTCGATCTAAAGCGGATTATTTTGATTTAATTCAGGAAATTCTAGGGCATGTAAATTCATATGAAAATGGACCAACAATCAATATATTTGCGGACTATGAAGAAAAGGTTAGATATATGTCGAATATATCTAACTGTGTTTTCCTGATTTTTGAAAAAAAATATAAAAGCCTTAATCAAAAACATTGGAGAAGGAATGAGGAAATTTTAAGAAACTTGTTTGATTTTGCACATAAAATATTCTTTTATCGTTCAAGTATTCCCATTAAAGATTATGTAGATGGTGAAAGTGAAATGAGTTATCTTGCAAAAAAAGACGTTGGAGAGCAATTGGTACGTTTAGGCTGTATTAAAAAGAAAGCAGATGTACCTATTTCGAATGTCGAATTTACTAGTCAATACACATCTTACATATCCTTAGGTGACTTTAATTTTACACCACCAGGCGAGCTTGGATTTCTTAGTAGTTTTGAATCTAGTTTTGTAGAAGATGTTAAAAACTTTATCGTTACACTTAATTATTTCTCTAGTATTCTTAACTGTTTCATTACAGATAATTATTACTCATATTTAGATATGGAAAATATGAATAATATTGTAAGCAGTTATTCAAAAATAGCTGATAGGTTCAGGGCAGACTTTGCTTGGAGTATAAAAAATTGCGAAAAATCATTTAATATTTTTCAGAATTTTCATAAAGAGCCTCCTGTCGTAACTGATATAGATACTCTTGAATCAAATAATTCAATAATAGATGCCGAGACTGCAAGCATGGAAAATAGAATAGTTTCCAGTGTATGTAAAATATGGTGCAAGAGTTTAAATTCTAGAATGCACCACGATATTACCTTGGAGTCTTATAGTAGAACTCAGCTGCATATGTATGATTATTTAAAAGATTTTGATATAGAGCTAGCTAGTAGAATCTCAAATAAGAAGAACCATGTAATTTGGAAAAAATCATCTAGAAAGGCTATATTTGTATTACATTCTAATGATGACATCACTAAGGGAATTCCAAGTCTTCTCAATAAAGATCGATCTGATGCAGCTACGAAGTATTCCATTTTGTATTTATCAAATACGGCCAAAAAACCATCTTTAGAAGATAGAGTGTTTTATGTAAATTTGAATAAATCCAGTTTTGAAAAGGATTTGAAAACACAATTACGACTCTTAGAAGATTGGCTTGCAGTAAAATAGCAAACTAAATATAGATCGTACTCATATTGATAATTGTGGCAAATTTGTGGCAGATGAAACAAAAATAGCTCTCTAAGGCCGATAATAGGGGACAATAAATAACAAGTCGGTTGTGGCACGATTGCCAGTTATAATCGATGTTTTGAATGTTTTAGTGTTATATGTTTTTCTCCTTTGTTAATGGTTGTTATGACGCTCTAGGCCTCCCACCACCTCCACCAAGCGCATTCGCGTTAAAACTCCTGAGGAGTTTTAACGAGCCGCTACCTCCCCAACATTTGGAAATTTTAGTTACGCCGAGAGGAGTGCAATTATGCACGACGGTTCGGTAATGGAGGTATGGGAAAGGCTTTCGACTGTTTGCAAGGAAACAGCTTTGGTTATGTTCAGTCGCGACGTTATTACGTCAGCGATCCATGGGTGGAGATCACTTCTCTTAATTTCTCCATTTAAATGTGGAAAAATTGTGGCAGGATATCTTTTTACTGTCTTGTAGGCTTAATGTTTTCTGGTTTTATATATTTATTTTTTAAAAGTAGAAGGAAGGCTATTGCTAAGGTTTCAGTAAGTATTGTGTAGATAGTTTGTTCTAGCGTATTCAATGAAGTCTCATAATTTAGTTGAAACATTGGAAAGTATAAATATGGAATATAGATCATTATAAAACCAACTAAGTACACAGAAATTTTTCGAATAATCTCTACTTTTAAAATATTACCTAATCCTATTACTGCAATAAATATGTGTGTAGGTTTTACTTCATTCGTTAAAGAAATAAAGTAAGCAGTAATACCTATTAATAAAAAAATTGTACCTATAATGTAATGTCTGTATTTCTCTAATAACCTCATTATAGTATTCTATCATATATTTGTTTAGCTTTTTCTTCGTTACGTGGAAAACGAAATTTTAGTAATTTTAATGACTTCGAAGTGAAAACATATTGTTTTATTAAGTTGATGACTCTGTTCAGTTTTCTTATCTAATTTGCCGAGTAATAATTAATAGAATTTTAAATTGGCTATGTGGTGTCAATGAAAATGCATCAGGAGCTATTATTCTAAGTCATTATATTACGTCGGAGTATAAGGGAGAAATTTATGATAAATAATTTTTTTGATAATTTACTAAAATATCTAGATCTTTTAAAATATTGTCCTCAAATTTTATTTTTTATTTCTCTTCTGTTTTTATCTGAGACCTTGCGACTCACTGGGGATATTAATATTAGTGATGTAAGTGTTGGCCTTGGTGTTAACTATATTTTTTTTGTTTTTGCTAGAATATTCAATGTGACCTTGCTAATTGCTAGTGCTGCTTTTTTAGTTAGTTTTACTATTAAAGAATTAGTTGTAAGAAATAATATTGATCAGTCGATAAACTCAGACAATTTAACAATGGGAATGTTTATATATGTTCTCGGCTTAGTAATAATAAAGCAATCCGTATTTTTTGAAATTATTTATACGAAAATAATTATAGCAATTTGGCTACTCAGTATTTTTATTTACTTCTTGTTTAAAGAAATAAAGAGAAAATATTCAGGACAATTGATTAAAGTGTTGGGTATAAGTATTATTCGTTCCTTTATGTTTTTTAGTCTACTTACTGTTAGCCTTTGTATTGTACTCCTTTTTTTTACAAAGGGAGGAAGTGATAATGCTATTGTCTTTTTTATGTTTGCAATTGGTTATTTTACATTAAATTTAAACTTATTTTCAAATACATCAATTGTGCAAAGTGCTGGGCTATACTTGGCACTAACTTTTGCACTTATAATTTTTTCGGGCTCATTCATTGAATATAACAGGGATGTTTTAAGTGCATTAAAAATTTCAAATTATAAAGTTGATATCATTCAATTTAAAAGTGAAGAAAGTTGTAAAAATATAATAGCATCAATTGAAGCAGTTACTGGACTTCAGGAGAATTGTGAAAAATTTCGAAGCTTTAAACCAAAAAATGAAATAAGCGTTGTAAGTTCTTGGGAGAGTGAAAATCATTTAATTGAAATTTTAGAACATAGATTAAGAATCCCTAAAGATGGGGTACTTATTTTGAGAAAAAAAAATAAAAATGATTATAAAATGATTGAACATTTTTTTAATTTGAAGTTTTATTTCAAAACTTAATAAAGTATTTAATCTAGAGTTGTTTCTTTGATTTGGTGTGTTGCGATGTCAGCGATGCATGGGCGGAGACCATCTCTCTTAGAAAACTCCATTCAAATGTGAAGAGCCAAAATTGTGGCAGGGTTAACTTCCTGCCTTCCAATATAAAAAACTTCAATATCATGTAAAATAACTCTATTGATAGGGAGTTATTAGTGTCTGAAACAATTAAAGTCTTAAATATTGCACAACCAAATGCACATAATATTATCTTCGGTGATAAGAACGTCGAAAATAGATCTCAAATCACATACTTTCGTGGAACAATCGCAATTTATGCTTCGGCGACGTATCGGCCTTCTTGGTTTAAAGACATAGACTTAAAGAAAGAGGACTGTGAATATGGAAAGATTATTGGTTTTGTCGATATCGTTGATTGCATAATTGAAGAAGAGGTAACAGATAAAACACATAAGTGGTTTTATGGGCCATATGGTTATGTTTTGGAGAACCCGCGTTTTCTCAAAGAACCTGTTGAAGTTCGTCCGCCTACGGGAGCAGTTGTTTGGTGGAATCTTGAAGGGGACTTTGCTTCACAGTGCCTTTCTCAAATTGATATGTCGAAATATAAAAGTGTAGTTAAGATAGATGCTGATCCTGCGAAGCCAATTTTAATTAATAAGAAGAAAGGAAAATATACACCTTCACTGAACCTTAGTTCGATTACAGGATTTGCTTCAATTAGTTTTAATGATGCCTATGAAGCATTAGCTGATTATGCAGATGAATATGGACTCTTTTATTATGAAAATGATGACGAAAGTAATATTCAAAATTTTAGAATGAGAATGGAAGAGTTATTCTCGACTCTAAGTGACAGAGAAGTTGTTAATTATGATGAATTTTTAGAAATTATAGAATCTAATCTTGAAATATGTGATGTTAGTGATTTCATCCCACCAAAAGAGCTAGAGATCATTCTTGGGAAGAAGGCTATTTCTTTAAAGCAAGCATTTGATAAGTTAGAAAAGTATCTTGATAGGAATGATTTATTTGTGGAGTCAGATGACCCAGATGAGTATTTATATTTGATTAAGTGTGATGATGTTTTGAGGGAGTTTACTAAGAAGGATACGATCTCGTATAAAGAATTAGGACGTTTACTACGAGATTCCTTTGAATTTTGAAGGCTGAATATTAATGATGAAAGAATACTTACTCTCTATATTCTGTCAATTACTTCGATAATACATTTGTTTAACTTTATTCGGGCAGTCGTGAAAATTTAGTACACTATTCTTTGAGCATGAATTATTTTATTATTACTTTAGTGTGTGAACCAATTTATAATTGATTTAAATATCACTCCTCTTTTATTTTTACTTGTGCGATGGAAGTACCTTTTTATACAGGTTTCAGGGACTTTTTTGCGCTTGATTTTTCTAAATTGTTTAAAATAGATTATTAAAGTTATATTTTGTAGGCAGAAATTGGTTAAGTATATTAGGTGTATACGCTTCCTTGGTAAAATCATTTCACCTCTATGAGATTAAGTGTGTTGCCAATCTTCTCTAGGATATCAATTCTAATATATAAGCTCTTATATTTAATCGCTGCCTCAAATATCATAACATTTTCTTTCTCTAGAAGAAGCTCCATAGTTTTCTTATGAGAGATTTAATAATCTAGCTATGTAATGTCGTAGGCTCTAGGGTAGTAACACATGGAAAATTCTCCAACTTGAAAACCACCTTTTACAAGAGCTTCAAGAAATTGGTCATCTAATTTAGTATTTGAGTGCTTCTTGAGTTGAATACTCGGTTAAGTTAAGATTTTAAAAACTGTCGTTTAGGCCTTAAAGGAAGATCTTTCCCATGTCTTAAAAATTAGGGCAATTAATCCATTTGAAATCTCAAAATCCGATAAATAAGTGAAGCGGTTAATACTATCCCAAGGAGAAGATATGTCAGCATGGAAAGCCGGTGAAGTTCAATGGTTCAGTGATGAGTTTGAAGAGGGAATGGTTGTAGATCTTAAAGATGGAGAATTCTACTACTTAAATCTTTCAGCTGCCAAGAAACTTAAAGAACTATCTAAGGGAAATAAAGAGGGTGCAAAAGTTAAGTTTAAAACAAATACCTCAAAGAGATCAAAACAAGCAGCAGATATCAAGTTATTAGAGTGTTAAGGTAAATATGTCTAGAACAACTAAGAAGAAAGCTATTAAAAAAAGTAATACAGTTACAGCTTATGATTACACCAAAGATATAAGATCTTATCTCAAATCATCGTTGTTTAACTCATATTACTTAGAGAAAGGATATGTTTCTAAATTTAATGATTCTTGGATTCCTGATGGCGATGCTTGGGAACATTTTTATCATGGAATAATTGACTTCATTGAAACAAAGTCAGCTACTTTCTTTTTAGATGCAAAGCCGAGTGAGTCATTGACAGTTAGCTCTTATATTACACCTGTAATGGCATATCTAGGATGGGATACATATGGAAGATATAATCATTTTGATACAGAAACCACATATGATTATGATGGAAAGGCTTATCGTCCCGATTTAGTTTACTTTGAGACGAGTTCTGATCAAGAGAAAGTTCAGAGTTTAAAAGGGGTAATTAAAAAGTCAACGGGAAAAAAACGAACAGAGGCTCAAAAGAAATTAAGGCTACATGTCGAGAAAAAGCATAATATTGTTGTTGAAGCAAAAATGTTTGGTTTACTAAAACCTATGTCAAAAAGAAAAGATGAAGTTAAAAAGGATTCAACAAGAGATAAAACTCCCGAAGGACAGACTGTCACATATATGGAGATGTTGAGAAGTGAAAGAGGTATTCTCACAGATGGAGGAATCTGGAAGTTTTTTCATAATGAATATAGAGATGAAGGTAAGTACGTTAGTTTTGATTTTGGTAAGCTCGCCTTATGGCTTATTAAGAAAATTCAGCTAGAAGGGTTTGAGTTTGGAAACTCTGAATTTAAGAAGGATGAAGAAGAATTTACATTTTTACTCGCCTTATTTTATAACCTGTTTTCAAAAGAAGCTGTTCTAGGTGATAAGATTGCTCACTTAGTTGATCATACAAAAAAGTATTCCGAACATCTAGAGGATAAGATTAAGAATAGATTTGTAATGGCTGTAACACATGCATGTAATGGACTTGCATATGCTGTTCAGAGGGTTGGAGAAAACCCTGATGATTATATACAGTTAATAAAAAAGACCGCCGAGTCACATTTATTTAATATTATATTCTTTAGATCCTTAGAGTCGCGTGGCGTATTACCATATTTTGGAGAAGATAACTCTTATGATAAGTTATCTATATCTAAAACAATTGATACAATATACGAAAATGGTTTTAGTCCAAATCAGAGATTTAAGTCTCAGTTGAATATGTTTGAAGATTACTATCAAGAAGAAGTTGACGGGAAGACAACTACTATTTGTAATAACTTAATAAAATTATATAAATCTGTGCATAAAGGTATATCCAACGGCATTCATATTGAGGGATTTCAGGAGTCTGTATTTACCAAAGATGAATGGGCATTCGCTAAAAAATATAAAATTCCAGATGAGTATATGATAAATGTTATTTTCTATTTAAACTTAGTTCCTAAAGATAGAGATTTAGATGAGTATCAGTTGATTCCATATGATTTTTTAACACCAAGAGAATTAGGGTCAATATTCGAATCTTTTCTAGAGTTTCAAATAGAAAAAGCTGAAATTCCAATGTTCTGGGATCACAAACGCAAGCAGTGGAAGAAAAATGGCGATAAGATTATATCTTTGAGAAAGAATGAGATAATTAAGAAGGGTGAATATTTCTTTACACCAGACAATAAAGAACGAAAGATGACTGGAGCATATTACACACCAGAGTACATAGTTCAATATATCGTAAGAAATGCCTTAGGCCCAGAGTGCGAGGAAATGACTCCCAAAGAAATTTTAAACTTTAAAGTTTGTGACCCCGCAATGGGATCAGGGCATTTTTTGAAGGGAGCCTTAGAATATCTAACAGAGCTGTATATAGATGCACATTATAAACACGATATAAAGTTAAATCTTAGTCATAATCAGGCGAAGAAAAGAATACTCCATAATTGTATTTTTGGGGTCGATATTAATCCGAGTGCTGTTAAGTTATGTAAAATGAGTATGTGGTTAACCACTGCATTTTCTGAAGAGAAGTTAGAAAAACTTGATGATCAAATTATTGCTGATGATACACTTTTTGGGACAAGTTGGGAGAAGAAACTTTCAAAAGTTTGTGCAAGTGGAGGTTTTGATGCTGTGATAGGTAATCCACCATATTTAAACTTGCATTCCCAAAAAGAAATTAAGGAAAAAATCAAAGGAAATGACTTTTTATATGAACATGGTGGTATTCTAGGGGATTTAGTTTATTTATTCATTTTGAAAGGGCATAAAATTTTAAAGAGAGATGGTGTTTTTTCTTTTATTACTTCTAGGTATTATCTTGAAAATAAATTTGCAACAAATTTAAGAAAATGGCTTAAATCAAATGTTTCAATAAAAGAGATCGTAGATTTCGGAAATAAACAAGTATTTAAAGATGCAAATATACATACTTCTATTATTCAGACAAGAAATACATTTAAAAAGAATAATAAGTTTGATGTTAAAACAGATTTGAGAGGTAGTGTTGAAGTTTTTACGCAAGAGGATTTGAGTGATGAGAAATGGACTTTTAGTAAAGAAGATACCTCTCTAAATTTTAATGTGTCTAAAATGGTTAAGTTAGAAGAAGTCTTTGATATGTTCAAGGGGATTGTAACCGGAAGCAATAAAGGGTTCATTATATCTGAATCTGAGTTGAGAGAATTTGATTTTGCAAAAGATTATATATACCCAATTGTTAGGAATAGTGAAATTCAAAAAAATAGAATAGTAAGTAATGGAAAAGAGAAGTCTTACTTGTTGTACTTTAAAGATGAGAATGTGGATAAAAAAGTCATTCAAAGGTTTGAGAAGGACTTTCCAGAGCGAGTCGAATTACTAAAAAATAGATCAGAAATCAAAGATGGTAAACGAAGTTGGTTTGTAATTGATAGGTCTAGAGCTGAATTTGATTTAACTGAAGCTGCTAATAAGATATATACACCGTACAGATCAGAAACAAATAGGTTTGTACTTGAAGACAATGTATCACTTTCGGTAAGTGATACAACAATTATTAAAGCAAAAGTTAAGTTAGCAAAATCAAGATTAAGACAAATTGTTAAACTTTTGAATTCTGAAGAATATACAAAATACTTCTTAATTAATGGGAAGAAAAAAGGAAAGGTAATTGAATTTCTGCCAGGCGAGTTAGCTTCTGTTCTTATTCCTGATCCATTGAGTGAAGATGAGTTTTACAATACATTAGATACAGTTGAGGATGCTCCTATTGCAGCCTAGATCTTTATATTATTAGTATATAGTATCCCTTTTTTTAAATTCTTAGGGAATGGGATTGGCTTATCGAACTTATGGATAAGCTCGACTACCCAGCCGAACTTTGGCTTTTCCTTCCATTCCCATGGAGATCCTCTTTCAACAAGATGGAATTGACTGTCTTTGTAGAAATGGGATTTGTTCTTATATTGTATGCAACGATTGAATTTAATGATCGCTGTAATCCTTGCTTGGAAATCACCTTTTTTTCCAGGAGTTTCAATAAGTAGCATTTCTTCATTAAGGTATTTCGTCGGAATTGGATACGTTCTTGTTTCAATAGTTTTATTTCCTGTTACTATCTCTTCAGATATGGGCCATTGAATGTTGATTCCTGAGTAAGTCTTTATCATATACTAGTAAAGTCCGGGTTAATAGAAATAGAGTTCTTTTCTATTAAAAGTGGTTTTTCCAATGGTGTGTGAAGATTCATTTCATCTACAGGTGTTAAGCATTTGTGACTTGTGTGCTTCATTCTTGTTTGCCAAGGAATGTCTCTTGAAGTTTTAGGGTTTTTAAAAGCTTTAACTCGACTAATAGCATTGCAGCAGTCTTTTTTATTACTCCATAAATCCTGATCTTTCCAGAAGTGATTTTCTCCATTCCCAATATAGCATGTTGTAAACTGAACTCCATTTTGAATACATTTAGCATGTATTCTCTCATAGTAGGCTCTTATTTCTTTGTCGCTATAGTGAAAGTCTCTACTGTTTTTTTTGTTATCTTCTCTGTAGAATTTCCTTAAGTTTCTTCCTGTTGCTTTTTCAATTTGATTTAATGAAAAACCTGAAAGTCTTACCATTCCTGCAAGAATTGACTGAACACCATAACTTGTAATTTCATCAACCATTTCAAATGATGAGAAGTTAAAAGGTTTAGGCATGCTATCTTTATCGAAGTTGGGGTCAGTAAAGTAACCATCTGGATAAATTGGAAAGAATGGGTTTATTCTTACAGTAGTCCAAAAACCATTACGAACTAATTTTTGCAAAGCTTTGAGTCTTTTTTTTGCGTTTGGTGTTCCTGGCTCAATCATTCTGTTTAACTCGTCATTTGTAGAAGCAATGCTCATTTGTACAGAACATAAATCAGGATTCAGTAGCTCTAAGTAGTCGTCATGTGCAACAAGGTCAGATCTTGTAAAAATAATGTATGGGTAGTTATAATAGTTTAGTAATTTTAAAAGCTCCTGTGTTACTTTGTACTTTTTGTCCATATACATAAAAGAATCACTCATGGAACCTATTCTTACAGGGACTCTTTTTTCAAGAACATCTCTCCATTTAGACTTTTTATCAGTCTCAAAAACAGTGTAGAATATTTTCCAGATTTGACTAATATCAACTGGCATTGGAAACGGTCTGTTCCAGTATCCATGAGCTGTTAGTTCAGCTTTAGCGTAGCAGTAAACACAATCGTGTGTACAACCTCTTCCATATGTATCAATTTCAAATGCGTACAAACATTGCTGGCAAGTTGAATGACTATTAACTAGTTTGAGAGGAGTGTTGAAAGTAATTCCACCTCTTGGTTGTTCATGACCAAACCTTAGCTCTAGTTTTCTGTATGTTTCAAAGTCGAAATCACAAGGATACTTTGAAAGCTTCTTAAGTTTCTTCGCATTCTCTATGATTTTATCACTTTTAGGCGTTGGTATTTTGGGTTCTAGTTCTAGCTTTACACCTGGAAGAGTAACAATATTTTCTGATGTATCAACAGTCTTGTCCATTACTGAAGCCTTTTCTTGTTTACTTGTTTAAAATCTACAGTTGTTGGTTTTAATTTAATTTCTGGTTTTTCTATGAAATTTAAAATCGCCATTCGTGCGATGGTTGAAAAATCAAAGTACGGATTCTTCTCGATGAAGTCTTTAATTGCTTTGTCTTCTTTTTCAGAAAACCTAATTGCTTTAGTGGGCATACTTATTCCTTATTACTTGAAGCGATATATCACAAAACACTCACTCGTATAGCAATGTTTTACTTTGAATGTAGCATTTATACATTGAGAGGTGGATAATTGCCTGAAAACACTTGTGTGGAGCCTGTTTTTTTTTATATTTCTGATATTTAATTTTGGTAAAGGCACTGAAGAGCTAAATTGGCTCGGGGTCTTATATATACCCAGATTGTAGAGCTAGTCTTGTGAAGCATATCTAATAAAAGTTCCAGGTTCTTTTCCTTTATGCAAGGTCAATGAGAAAGAACATGAAGTTGATTATGTTGCTGTACGATGTTTGTACTTGTTACATAATGTAGCTTCTCTTTGAAAGAAATCAATAACTTAGCTATATAAGCTTCAGTGTTTCTTAAGTGGTTGATTTTGTTCATGTTTTACGTCTTGTATGTCGATGACTCATTGAAGAAAACAAAATATATGAACTTTTAAATGGAATATCGAAGCTATGGAAAAAGATAGTGTTAAAAGACTAGTCACAAATTTATTTAGCTATGTTAAAGAAATTAAGTCTAAACTAGAGAATCCAATACTTGATGAATCAAAGTATGACTGGAAACTTGATTTATCGAATTTACCTGATCATCCGTATATATTCAGAAGGCAAACCGAAGACTACTTTATAAAAGTCAAGCGTCCTAGAGTTGTCGAATGTCCGACTCCTCCTGTTGAGATTGAAAACTGGGTGAAGCCGTCATGGAAACTTATAGATAAGGAATTAGATTACTTAAGGTCAATGAATATTGAAAATGAAGATGGTACAACTACCACAATTCATCTTGAAGATTTTCCAGATATTGTTTCTAAGATTGAAGATTATAGGGCCGTTAGAGAAAGATGGAAGGAAGCGGAGTATCCAAGTGAAAGGGTGAGAAAAGTCTTTTCTCACTTACATGAGGTGAAAGCTAAAATTGAAAAAGATAGTGAGGGGTTACAGCTTTATTTAACAGAAGGAGTTCTTCAATATAACAATAAAGAAGTAATAATCAGCCATCCGCTTATATTTAAAGAAATAGCTATTGAATTAGACGGAGAGAAGGATGAACCTGAAATTATCATCACTAAGTCAGATGTAGACAGTGCAATATTTATATCTCTTTTAAGATCACTAGAGGTTAGTGGTAGTACTCTAAACTCTTTAAAAGAAGAGTTTTCAAATCTTGATATTGATCCAGATGATGAGAAGACTGAGTTATTTTTAAAAAGTCTTGTCCATAAGCTTTGGCAAGATGGAGTTTTTTCTGAAGAAAGGGTTGCTATTAGTGATAAGCCTACTGTTTTTTTAGAACAAAAGATAATCCTCGCTAAAAAAGAAAGTTCATTTGTTGAACAAATAGATAACTATATAAAGAAAATTAATGATTTAGAAAGCCTTCCTGTCGCATATCAAAATATGGTTGGGTACTTTGAACAATCTGAAGATCTACCTCCTGCTCTTCCTGGATCATCTGAAGAAAGCAACTCATTATGTACTGGATTTGAAGTCAAGAAAAGGGACTATTATTTAACAAAGGAATACAATTCAGAACAGAAGAAGATCATAAACCTGCTCGAAGATAGTGGATGTGTGAGTGTTCAGGGGCCTCCGGGGACAGGGAAAAGTCATACTATCGCAAATTTAGTAGGTCATTTACTTGCAAGAGGTGAAAGTGTTCTCGTTTCGTCACATCGATCTAAAGCTCTTGAGGTTATTAGGGATCAGGTTGTAGATGATATTCGCCCTTTATGTGTTTCTATACTAGATAATCAAACTAGTAATAAGGAGCAGTTACAAAAAGCTGTAAACTTTCTCGAAGAGTTATTATCAAAAAATGATAGTGATCAAATTGCACGTGAAATTGATGAGCTAAAAGGTAAAAGAGATATTTTGATAAATGATATCAATGAGCTTGAAGCTTCATATTTAAAATGCGTTTTAAATGAATATTCTCCAATCGCTTTTCAGGGGGAGTCAATTTTACCTAAAGATGCAGCTCTCTTTATTGCTGAAAATAATACATCTCTAATTTCGGGGCATTTTAACTCTGATGTAAACCCTATCTCATCTAATGTTTTAGGAGAGCTAAAATCTATAACTAGAACACTTAAGGTTGAAGATTATTTCATTTTAAAGTCTCGAGTACCACCAATCGATGAGTTACTTTCTCCAGCTGACCTGAAATTAATATTAAATGAAAATTCTACTCTAAAAGATCGTCTAAAAAATTATGATTCTGAAAAGTTAAGTATCCTTAGGTCGGTTCCTGTAGATAAATTAACGAATATTTATAATGACCTAAATAAGTTAGCAGTATATTTTAAGAATGATGCTGAAGAATACATAAAGGCCATGATGGACTTTATGCTTAGAGGTGAACAATATTTAAATACATTTAATGTATTTTTAAGTGATCTCGAAATAATGCTTAATGAGATCGAGTCCTATAATCATGTAATATTTGAATATGCGCCTAAGTTAGAGTCGGATCACGACTTGGATGCATTAATAACATGTGCAGAGAATATTTACGATACAACTGATAAAGAAGTAAAATTCAGTTTTTTTGCTAAGATATTCAGTACAGAGATGAAGATAATTAAGAATGAGTCTACTGTTCAAGGGAGAGAGTTAAAAACTAAAGAAGAAGTCTTAAGTGTTGTAAATTTACTAAAAACGAAAAAAATTCGAAAAAGAATATCTGAAAAATGGTCAAGTCTAGCAGTTTCTAGACTAGGAGCCCCAGGTACTAAAGAGTTTACTAAAAATATTGAGGATGAAGTTTCATATAGGTTGAAAAAAATTAAACACTGTGTGAATTTATATCTTAGCTTGAAAAGCAATCTTGAAGAGTTAGGAGAAATAGGGATTATTATCCCAAGTAAGTCTTTCGAAGATTTAAAATATCACTCTGAAAGTTTATATAAAGATATGAGTTCCTATTTAGAAGAAATAGATATTTTATTCTTAAGGCCTGCAAAAGAAATAATTGATGAGCATAGAGTTAAAGACTTAACCAAGCAATACGATCTGAGTCTGAAAATTTGCAAGGACTACTCTGGAAACTCTGACTTTACTAAATATTTGTATAATTCATTAGAAAGTAATAATTATTCAACTTATGAAGTTAACTATAATGAATTAGCCCGATTAACAGAATATGTAGAGCTTGAATCTAAATATGAAGAGATCTGTAGAGACATTGGGAAAATTGCTCCTGATTTTTCAATTGATTTACTTGGCAGATCTAAAGATGAGTTGGTTTTAAATATAGAGTCTTCAGTAGATACTTGGAAGGCTTCTTATTTAGAGCATATTATTTCTGAAAGAAATAAGATAAGTCCAATGACAATTCAAGATAAACTTACTAGCTCTAGGCGGAAACTAAAAAGATTAGATGCAAATCTTATTCAAAAGCTAGCTGTCAGTAATCAGTTAAGAAAAATTACTCCAAGGCAGAGACAAGCACTGAGAGGCTTTGTTATTGCACAAAATAAAATAACAAAAAGCGGAAGAGGTGTACGGGATGCTCACTTGAGAAAAGAAGCAAAGTGGCAGATGAAAGAATGTCGAGGTGCAGTACCTGTATGGATTATGCCATTGTCAAAAGTTATGGATAATTTTGTAATTGGTGAAGATTCTTTTGATGTTTTAATCATAGATGAGGCATCTCAGGCAGATATAACGAACTTACCTGTTTTCTCTATGGCAAAAAAAGTTATTGTAGTAGGTGATGATAAGCAAGTCAGTCCATCTGCTGCAGGTAAAAGCTTATCTGGGCTTGATGAGTTAATTAATGAGTTTCTCGAAGGAATTCCAAATAAAGGAATTTATGATTATAAAGCGAGTCTATATGATATAGCTTGCGCAAGCTTTGGTGAGACTATTCGATTAACAGAACACTTTCGCTGTACTCCTGAGATTATACAATTTTGTAACGATTTACAATATCAAGGAAATATCAAACCATTAAGAGAGTCGAATAGTAATCCAACTCCACCATCTCTAGTGCCATACTTCGTTGAAGGGGCCATGGATAGTTCAAAGAAAAATATTGAAGAGGCAGTAAAGATTACATCTATTATTGCAGCGATGGCATCCATGGAAAAGTACAAGAATTTAACCATTGGAGTAATCTCACTATTTGGAAATGTACAACATCAAATAATAGATAAACTATTAAGATCAACATTATCTACCGTTGACTATGAGAAACATAAGATTGTTTGTGGAAAGTCTCCTCAATTTCAAGGGGATGAAAGAAATATTATATTCTTGAGCATGGTCGAATCACCAAATTCTGAAGGTCCAATGAGAAAGAAAAGTGAAACAGATTTATTGAAGAAAGAATATAATGTTGCAGTGAGTAGGGCAAAAGATCAACTTTGGATTATGCACAGTATGAGTAAAGATATCCATCTACAGTCAGACGATATTAGATTGAAGCTATTAAAACATGCTCATGACCCAAGAGACTTAATGGAGAAGTATTCACATTTAACAACTCAAGCAGAATCACATTTTGAAGAATCTATACATAAAGATTTACTAAGGGAAGATTATCTATTCGAACCTCAGTTTCCTGTGGGAGCCTATAGGATCGATATAGTTCTTTTTACCGAAGATGGAAAAAGAATTGCGTTAGAGTGCGACGGTGAAAAATTTCACTCAACAGAGGAACAGGTAAGAAATGATCTTGAGCGACAAGCTGTACTCGAGAGACTTGGGTTCACTTTTGTTCGGATAAGAGGAAGTGACTACTATAGAAGAAGAGAGGAGACCGTTGACTGGCTTTACAACAGATTAAATGAGCTAAATGTGAAAAGAGGAAATGAAGTTTCATCTGAAAATGTAATCGATATTTCTATAGATGAGGAACTACTTCAGAAATCTGAAATATTTAGAGAGCAGATACTTGAGTCAATAGAAAATGAAAAGTGAGATAATTCTCCTTAAGGGAGAAGATAGAACAAAAGACATTAAATCGATTACGCGCAATGGGAAGAAGTTTAGTGTCACCTTCATGTCTGGTAAGACTTATTCATACGCTTCAAATAACGTCAAAGTTATTAAGCCTTCATCACAATCTGAAAGATCAAAAAGTGTCCTGAATTACCTAACTAAAATTTCTAATAAAATTGGTCTTGAGGTGAAATTTGCGGATGGCCAGCGAATTAATATCCTCGCATATAATTATTCAAAGATTAGTTATGTTGAACCGGGTGGAATGTTAGATGCCTTTTTAAATGGAAAATTGAAAGAATCAAATGAAGAAGCAGGGAAAAATCCTGTCACACCGATCTTTCCGTTTGGTTTTAATGAGAGTCAAAAGAAAGCAGTTGATGAAGCTGTAAGTAATAAACTGAGCCTGATTGAAGGGCCACCAGGGACGGGGAAGACTCAAACAATTTTAAATATAATTGCGAACGCGGTTATTAATGGTGAATCAATTGCAGTTGTTTCTAGTAATAATTCTGCGACTCAAAATGTGTTTGATAAGTTAGAGCAGTATGGTGTTGGATTTATTGCAGCTTATCTAGGAAATACTGACAATAAGAAAGAATTTGTTGGATCTCAAAAGCCTCGCCCTGATATGCAGAGCTGGAAGCTTGAGGGCGAAGAAAGTGAAAAGCTTTTAGGTAAGCTTGTTATGATGAATAAGGATCTCCAAGAAAAACTTAAACAAAAAATAGAGCTTTCTAATCTTAAGCATCAACTGAGCACGGTTGAGACAGAAGCAAATCATTTTAAAAAGTATGTAACTAAGAGTGAAACCTTTAAGTTGATAGATGAAGTGTTGAATATAAGAGAAGCAAAGAAAGCACTCTTGTCATGGATTATGTGCGAAGAATTTAAGGAGATGAGTCGATTTAGTGTAATATTTGAAAGAGTTAAATCAATATTTTTAGGTAAGGCTGGGACTAAAATCTTTATTCACGACTTAATAGAGAAGTATTCAAAAGAGGAATTGATACTACAATTTCAAAGTCGCTTTTATGAGTTAAAACTTGTTGAACTAAGAGAGAAGGTTAGCTCATTAGAGAACTCATTAAGCGTATACGATTTTGGTCGTAAGATGAATGAATATTCAGATTTGTCCTTTAAGTTATTTAAATCGAAACTTGCGGATAAATATCATTATAAGAAAAAAAGAATTTATGATTTAGAGGATATTAAAAAAGGTCCAGCTGAATTTCTTAATGATTATCCAGTGATCCTAAGTACGACTTATTCAGTAAGAAGCAGCTTGTCTCAAAATATTACTTATGATTACGTCATTGTTGATGAATCATCACAGGTCAATTTATGCACAGGTGGTCTTGCACTTTCTTGTGCACACAAGGCCGTGATTGTTGGGGATTTGAAACAGCTCCCTCATGTTGTGGACTCTAAAACAGCAGATATTACAGATGAGATTTTTGAAGAGTTTGATATAATCGAGAGCTACCGTTATAAAAACCAGAGTCTTTTATCCTCTCTCATTGAATTATTTCCCGATGCTCCAAGAACATTACTCCGCGAGCATTATCGCTGTCATCCGAAAATTATTGAGTTCTGTAATAAGAAATTCTATGATGGTCAACTTGTCGTACTGAGTGAAAATAAAAGTAAACGAGAGCCTTTGATTGTTTATAAGACTGTTCAAGGGAATCATGCACGAAATCGCATGAATCAAAGACAAATTGATGTGATCAAGAATGAAATTATTCCTGCACAAAGTTTAAATGTAGATGATGGTTCTCTAGGAATCATTACGCCTTATCGTGATCAGACAAATGCTCTACAAAAAGCATTCTCAGATACGGCTGTAAAGGCTGATACAGTTGATAAATTTCAAGGACAGGAGAATGATGTCGTTATCCTTTCGACTGTTGATAATGAAATATCTGAATTCACTGATAATGCAAATCGCTTAAATGTTGCAATCTCTAGAGCAAAGGATCAGTTAATCTTAGTTGTTAATGATCATGATTCAATTAAGGATACAAATATCGGTGCTTTGGTGAGGTATATTGAATATAACAACTTTGCTGTCGTTAAGAGTAAGGTTAATTCTGTTTTTGATTATCTGTATGATAGCTATAAGCAGGAACGAGAAGAGTATCTAAAGCGTACAAAAAGAGTTTCACAATACGATAGTGAGAACTTAGCTTATAAATTGATTTCCGAGGTGATTAGAGACCTAAATCAACAAGAGGAAACTTCTTATCGTTGTAGCTCTCATATTCCAGTTAAAATGATTGTTAACGACTATAGCTCCTTAACAGAAGAAGAAGTTAAATATGCAATGAACTCATGGACCCATGTCGATTTTCTCATTTATGATTCGTTTGGAAAGATGCCAAAGCTTGCAATTGAAGTAGATGGCGTGAACTATCATAAAGAAGGCAGTAGACAAGGCGAGAGGGACCTCTTAAAAAATAGTATATTTGAAAAGATAGGTGTTCCACTTTTAAGGTTTAGAACTGATGGGAGTGGGGAGAAAGAAAAATTGATTAAGTTGATGAAAGAGATATAGTGCTTTAAGAAGACGAATAATACTCTTGTTTATTTGTATCTTTGGAACTGTAACTTTTGAAATTCATAATTTAATTTTCACTGATTATAGCTATTTAAAAATATTCTTCCTATGCCACTCAATATTTCCAACACTCGGTAGTAATTCTTCATTTAAAATAAACCTTCCAATCGATTCACCAATATAAGGTGTAAAGAAAGTGTCATTTTTGCGATCAATTAAAACTGATTCACTAAGTTCAATTCTATAGTCTGAATTAAGTGTCCAGATTCCGCGGTCGAAAGTGAAGTGGTGAGTAGGACATAGTGCGAGACCGTTATGTTCATTGCAATCACCGCCACGAGCTTTCCACTTTATATGGGCCGCTTCCATTGATAGGGCGGTGTTATTTTTGAAATTAATCTTTAATCCACAACAAGCACATTGGTTACCGTAGAGGGATAGGATAAGTTTTGGAAACTTTGGGTCTCTCTTAACTTTAGTTACTGTTGTCGTGATAGTCTCTTGGGGTGGAGCTTGAACCTCAAGGTCAAAGACACCAAGTAATTCCCAAAGAGTCTCATGGAGGCTACCTGGGAAGTTGTCTTCAGTGATATAGCGAATGAGGGCATGTATATGAGCTTTATTTTCTTTTAGCTTGTTGTAGACCTCATCACTAAAACCAGCTTTGAAGTTATTCTCTTTCGCACTTCCTGTTGGAATATCACCTTTGCTATTTAAGACAATATTTGAAGGCTGAGTTGTCCAAAAAGGCATTGTCTTTGAATCATTAGTTAGTCTCCATAGAGGCTGAAGGCAGTTTGGCCTTGTTGAATACTTCGTAAATTCACTAATAATAGACTCAAGTTTTTCACGATCTTTATTGAATTCAATCCAGCGTACGTCATTTGCAGCTTTTACAAGTGCATATAAGATTGTGATAGGCTTGTGAGGTGCATAATAGTCTTTTGCACGTGCCTTATTAATATTTTCGTACCATTGGATAAATTCTTCGATCATAGCTACATTATATCGTCTAAATAGATTTGATGCGATTATAAATTTCGAGTAATCTAGTTATATGAATTACTACGACAAGAACAACCAAGAATTCATCGACTCAACACTTAATCTCGATCTTACGAGTCTATACGAACCTTTCTTAAAAAAAATGAAAGTAGGGGGAGCTATCCTCGACATCGGTTGTGGCCCTGGTCGTGATTTGAAGTATTTTGTCGATCATGGATATATGGTAGAGGGAGTGGAGCCGAGCTCGAAGCTTGCAGCTTTTGCTCGTGAGCATAGTGGTTGTGTCGTACATGAAGGCTTACTTCAAGACGTGAGCATTGAAGGAAAGTTTGATGGAGCCTGGGCATGCGCTTCTCTTTTGCATGTGCCATCAAATGAACTTAAGGATGTCTTTTCAAAAATTGCAGACCTTATGAATGAAGATGCTGTTTTCTATTGTTCTTTCAAGTACGGAGAGTTTGAAGGTGAGCGCAACGGGCGCTTCTTCAATGATCAGAATCTTGAGACGATTAAAGAGTTCTTGCCTCAGAGTCTTACGATCTCAAAGGATTGGGTTACTGAAGATAAGAGGCCTGATCGTGATGAGAGGTGGCTCAATCTTCTTCTGTCTAAACAGTAACCTTGTTTTATACTCGTTATTTTAAGTGTTTATCATTAGAACTATAATGTTTTCATAAGTTGTTGATTTCGTTCAACTTTTTCTACTTGTTGTCGATGATTAATTAATACGATTTTAACTTGGATACGCTATGTGAACGAAAAAGCATATAGTACCATTGTTATAGGGCAAAGAAGTTAATATGAAGACTCCAATTCACGCAATTAATAGATTCAAAAAACGTATCGGTCATGAAATTACAGAATCTCAATTACATGAGTTAAATGAATTAATCATTAATGATGATGAATGTGTTGAGCTTGTAAAGTGGCGCCGTGGAAACGACATATCTGTATATAAAATAAATTGGCAGGGGCTTGAATTTTACGCAATCTACTTTCTTACTGAATATCGTATTATTAGTTTCAGAAATATTGAAGATGAGGTTCACGAAGACTTAGGTGAGTACTGGCGTGAGCATGATATGCAAAAGCTTTGGGATAAGGAATAGGGGTTAGGTTATGAAATTAATAAAAGCATTCGCGAGAACATGCATCAGTAGTCTTTATAGTTTAATGGCAGATGATGATACTAGTTTGAGTGATTTTAATTTTCAATTAGATGTACCAAAAATTATAGCAAATAGTGATAAAGGAATGACTATTTCTTTTCCTGGAGGAGTCATCTCTGGAGTGACAGATATTCCTGAACCGCTTTCTCGAATTGTTTCCGTATATGATAAGTATTTTGCTGGATTTGCAAAGAAACATAATATTGATTATTCAGAGGACATTGATTATATGAAATTTGATTTTATAAAAACTAAGAATGTTCCTAGTTTGTATGATGTAGGTGCTGTTGATTCATATTTCGATATCTATGTGGAAGTGAAGCTTAAGACAGGTGAGGAGTGTTCTTTTACTTACAATAAACAGTAATTAGCACTTTAAACTTTTTATCAAAATATCCGATAGGTTACGTATGAAATACATAACCCTCACACTCCTAATCTCAATCTTCCAACTAACAACACTAGCAACATCAGACTGCACCCACGACGCCAACAACTTCCGTTGCGTAAAGTATGTGAAGAACTACGACGCGGACACGGTGACGTTTGATATTCCAAATGTGCATCCGCTGATTGGCAGTCGAATCAATGTGCGAGTGAGTGGGGTGGATACGCCGGAGATTCGAACGAAGAATGCGTGCGAGAAGAGTAAGGGGCGAGATGCGAAGAAGATTGTGACGAATCTTTTAAAGCACGCCAAACGCATTGATCTAGAGAATGTGCAAAGAGGTAAGTACTTTCGCGTGGTGGCCGATGTGAAAATCGATGGTCAGTCGCTGTCATATTATCTTCTTAAAAATGGCCTTGCCTATGCTTATGACGGAGGGACTAAGAAGAAGATTGATTGGTGTAAGACGAATCGCGAGATAGCGTCGGAGAATTAGGATGGTGGCGCACACATCGAAAAGTATCCAGGAACCATTTTGTAAAGGCTCATAATTGAATAAAACCATTTCACATTGGAAATATTTCGCTTTTGAAATGAGATCCCTATAAGTTGTCAAAAACTTAATAGGGAGACTAAATGAAATCACTAATACTAATCACAGCAGGGCTAATTCTTAATAGCTCGTTCGCGCTGACCACTACCACTAATTCATGTTTATCAAATGAGTGCCTAAAAGAGAGGGCCACAAGCTTTAAGGTATTTCTTAAGAGTGAAGAAGCCTTCACAAATGAGTATAGTGAGAAATTTCCAAATAAAATGCTTCAAAAGCTGACGAATAATCTTATCAGTGAAATTGCCACTGACTTTAGAGATGGAAGTGTGGATCGCCAAACAGCTTTAGGTCAGTTCAAGGCCAATATCAGAGAAAATGGAATTCACAATGGACTCTTAAATCCTGCTATCGTTTTTATGGATATGTATGCCTCAATGGGGATGAGTGATAAGGTTTTAGGGATAGCAAATATTGTTAATACTTTAAATCCAAGTGTCGGTGATGAACTTGAAAAGACTTTTGGAATCGAAATAGATCGCGGCTATGACCTTGATGCTGTAAAGATTGATCATGATAAAGAATCTCCATTTGGCGGTCCTCGTATGGGGAATTTTGAAAATAACTTTGGAGATGAAAGTGAAGCTCCTGAGACGGGTGTGGTTGATGGCCTTGCTCCGAGAATGGGTGATTCTCAATTTGGTGTGAATGAAGGGGAGATGGTTAGTCCGATTCTTGCTAATAAGTTGGAGCAGGATAAGAATAGTCTTTTGTATGCAACAAGCTCGACGAGCAGTGGTGATGTTAAAACATGCTTAGTTAATTGTTTAATAACATCAGGAATGGCTGGTTTAGGTGGGGGGAAACTTGGCCCATATGTTGGTTTAGGAGCTGCTCTAATTGTCGGTGGCGCCTGTATGATGAATTGTAACTCAGAACTTAAAGATTATTATAAAGGAAAAAGTCAAAAACAAGACAAGCCTAAAACTGATTCACCTAAGATTGACAATCCTAGAACTGGGATTGGGGCTCCAGATATGCCAGAAGATAAACCAGAAAATCCTGATACACCTAAGGTAGATAAACCAAGAACTGGTGGTGGAGATCAACCTAAAAGTGATGATACACCAAAAGGTGATGACGAACCTATAAATCCAAAGGAGCCAAAGAACACAGACGATGGAAGTGAGTGTAAGGGAAAGAAGGATTGTAGTGACGGAAGAATGATTGTTTTTTTGGGAAGAGTAAAAAATGATATTGAAGTAATCGATGATAATGTAAACTTAAATAGAGTTTTTAATATTAATTTTAAGGATTTTCAGATCAATTACGGTAGACCGCAGTTAGGGATGAGGAGAAATGATGTTACTAGATAAAAAAATAAAAAGTTTTGGTATTATATGTTTAATCTCTTCTTTCGGGCTTGGTGTTGCTGAAACTTATGGAGTTTCTAATAATGATACCGTTAAAATACTAAGCACAGGCCTTGCTTATGCAATGGTTACGGGACTTGGGATCTATGCTTTTTACTGCTTTCTCCAAAATTGTGACAAGGTTAGAAGAGGTGAAGAACACGATTACCTAGCACATACTTTTGGCTTTTCTACGATTGTGATGCTTTGCCTTTATAATTACCTCACAGAGGGGAGGTCATATTACCACGCGCTTGCTACAAGTTTCTTGTATACGGTTTTCTATAGCTCGATTTATATGATAGTAATTGAAGCGATTTATAAGTTTTTAAAGAAAGATAATGAAGAATAAAAAAATGTTCTAGATGTCTTTGTTTAAAATGAACGTGCGAGTGTCTTAGTATTTGGTTGAAGGCTACTTTCATTATGAAACAAAAGATCAATTCGATGAGATGATCATTGAATTATGAAATGGAGAGATGAGCAATATTGCTAAGTCTTATGTTGCCTTTGGTGATAGGAAGAATTAAGAACTATCTCTTGGCAGGCATATAAAAAAATCATCCGGACTGCATCCCGAAAAGTATCCATGAAAGGCAAAAAGGTACGTGATACTTTTCCTCTTTTTTCTTGTGTTCTAAGTCGTTGAAATCTTTAGATATAGGGCATTCGTCCCATGTAATTTTGATGAAAATATTCGATATTAGAATAGGATTCAAGGAGATTTTATGGAAAATTCAAAAGCTTACGATTTGCCGATTAGAATATTTCACTGGGCGTTTGCAATGTTATTTGTGATGTCGTTTTCAATTGCAAAGTTGATTGATGATGACTCGGCGCTTTACGCTTATCACATGATTTCAGGAATACTGATGGTTTTCCTTGTGGTGCTAAGAATCGTATGGGGTTTTGTCGGTTCAAAAACTTCAAGATTCACATCATTTAAGTTAAGGCCCTCTGAGCTGATTGAATATTTTAAATCTGTACTATCTAGTAAATCGAAGAGGTATTTAGGGCATAACCCAGCATCTAGCTATGCAGTAGTTTTAATGATGGTTTCTACCCTGGGAATTGGCCTTTCTGGGCTACTGATGACTTTAGGGATAAGTAAGCATTTCTTTGAAGAAATTCATGAGCTTCTGGCCAACGGTTTTTTAATAATCGTTCTTTTTCATATTGCTGGTGTCTTACTTCATCAATTTAAGCATAATGATGGGATGATCTATAGTATGCTTAATGGGAAAAAAGCTAAAGTTGATGTAGAAAGTGAGATAAAATCAAACCATATCATTGTTGCACTTGTTTTTGTTATGCTTCTTTCTGCAATGGGGAGTTACTTACTTAAAAGCTTTGATAGAGATACAGGAAAGCTCAATTCCTTTGGAACTCAACTTCAATTAGGTGAAGGAGGAAGTAGTTTTATCATTGAAGAACATGACGATGACCATGAGAAAGATGACGATTAGGAAAGTTAAATGAATAAAAAAGAAAGACTTATAATCTCTGGTATTTTGTTACTTATCAGTTTGATGACAATATTTGATCTTCTAACTGATCTTAGTGAAGGAGTTGTGTGGTGGCATGTTACAATCGAGGGAATTGTTGCGCTAATGGCATTAGTCGGTGTTTATTTTCTTGTTAAGGGAACATTCACACTAAGAAAGTCATTAAGAAAAGAAAGAGAATTATCGGCCAAACTCACTGAAGAAAATACCCATTGGAAGGAAAGTTCTAAAAGATTTCTCGACGGTTTGAGCAAGTCAATTGATACTCAATTAGATAAATGGCAACTTACTAAATCTGAAAAAGAAGTAGCATTCTTACTCATTAAAGGTTTCAGCTTAAAAGAGATTGCTGAGTATCGATCGACAGTGGAAAAAACGACACGCTCACAAGCAGCTTCAATTTATGCTAAGTCGGGGGTATCTGGTCGTTCACAGTTATCAGCATTTTTTCTCGAGGACTTATTAATTCCACAACCTGAAAAATAGAATCAAAAAGACACCTTGTTGACATCAACTTAGCTTGCCTATATTCTAATTGCAGGTGGAGGAAGCCGCCTACAGTTCGCAAAAGACCTATGAGTTCACTTCTTCATAATCCTGACATTCATATTAACTATTTTTTAAGGCCATCATGCGAACACTCTAAGCCTTATAAGAGGTTATTATGAACCCTGTACTTACGGCCAAGCGAGAGGCCAAAAAATTCGCAAAACTCAATGGTATTCCCTTAAAACAGGCCCAAAAGCAACTTGCTTATCAAAATGGCTACTCTGATTGGAAGAGTTATAAGAATCGTATCGACACATTTTGGTATCAAAAATCGTCTCCTTTCCTCACTCACTGGTTTGCTAAATATAGTGAAGCTAAGAATTATCAAAAAGAAAATGGCGGCTATCTTTTAACATTTAGAGGACAATTCTTTGTTGCCCAAAAAGAATATATCTTGCACATGGGCCTTGATCCTGATGACTCAGTCTGGGAGCTTATCGACTTTGATGTTAGTTCAAATAATTCCCTTGAAAAGTTTTTTAAGTACCAAGGAAAATTAAAAAGAGCGTGATACTTCACGCAAAGAGTCTTGGACCTCCTGGAGATTGTCTGGGAGGTTAATTGTCTCGATTCATAGCTTACTAATATTTCTCTTTGGATGCTTCTGCACATTCTATGCAAGTCGTAGCGTAAGGCAGAGCACTCAGTCTACTGGCCTCAATTTTAGAACCACATTGATCACATATTCCATAATTTCCATTTTGAATTCTTGTAAGAGCATAATCAATATTTTTAAGCTCTATTCTTGCTAGCTCATCTAAGTCTTCAATAACTTCATCATTTTCTACTGCAATGGACTGGTCATCGAGATCACTCGTTAAGGGCCGGGCCTTTCGTGTTTTATCCTGTGTTAAAACTTCAATTCTTTCAGTGATATCTTCTCGCATCGAAATAGGCGAGAGAGTTCGCATCGTCTTAAAGAAAGATCAGCGCACAGGTAATTTAACGGAAGGTATCGTAAAAGATATCCTAACGAAGTCAGATTACCACCCTCATGGAATTAAGGTTCGTCTTGAAAGCGGAGACGTTGGCCGAGTTAAGGAAATTCTAGATTTGGATTGTTTTTGGTTCATCGAAGATTTTCTTAAATAAGACGATCAGGTTAATAAATTTGAAGAAGTAGACCTTCTAAATATACTAGATATTTTTTTATTAATTCTTTCTTTCAAAACTTCATCATAATGTACTAATTTATACCTACTGACTACTCTGTCAGACCTTGCCTCTAATAACATTTTGTATGATTATTTAAAAATTATTAGTTTTAAAATAAACAGTCGTCTATTTTGAATTGAGGTACTATATGAAGGCCAAAGCCTTAGTTGTAGACAAGTGGGTGAATTGTAAAGATGGTTATGAGTTAGATGTAGAAGGTCCTGGAATAAAAATAATTCATGCCTTTCAAATGCTATGCCCTGGTTGTGTTTATCGTGGAATTCCTCAGAATATTGAATTATATAAAAAATATAATTCTGAAAATGTCATAGTCGTAGGACTTCACACTGTTTTTGAAAACCATCATGCAATGACTCCTGATTGTTTGGATGTTTTTATCAAGGAATGGAGACTTCCATTTCCAATAGGGATAGATAAGCGAATAGAGGGTAATAAGATTCCTGAAACGATGAAGGCTTATCAACTTCAGGGGACGCCAAGCCTAATTATTATTGACCATTTAGGGGATATTCAACTCCAGCATTTTGGTTATATTGAGCAAGAGAATTTAGAAACATTTATCGATCATCTTATAAATAATATGACATAACTAATAAGGAGGAATTATGTCTCGAATTGAAATAAAAGAACCTTCTCAAACATCAGGAAGTCATGCCGAAATTTTCTCACAGATAAATGATGCTTTTGGTACAGTTCCAAATATGTTTAAGGTAATTGGTAATTCTGAAGTCGCTCTTGAAAGTATGTGGAATTCTTTTGGAGCATTAGCAAAAGGAAGACTTGGTGCCAAGTTAGGTGAGCAAATTGCTGTACTGGTTGCAGATATTAATAGATGTGAATATTGTTTGTCGGCACATACAGCTCTAGGGAAAAAAGCTGGTGCATCAGACGATGAAATGAGAGCAGCACAATCTTGTGAATCAAGCGATCCAAGAACACAGGCGGCTCTTCTTTTTTCAAGAAAGATTGTACAAAATAGAGGTGCCATTAATAGTAGTGATGTTGATGAGGTTAAAGCGGCAGGATTTAATGATGAAGAAGTCGCTGAGATTTTAGCTCATGTTGCGCTTAATATTTTTACAAATTATACTAACGTATCCTTTGCCGTACCATTGGACTTTCCAAAAGTTAATCTTCGTTAAGTTTAATAAAGAATAGGCCGAGATTATTCAAATCTCGGTCTCTCTTAATATTCGTTATTCTCTTCAAATATAGATTGAAATTTACTGAATTAGCTTAATGTAAGTGTCTAATATTTAGACATTATTAACATATTTTCACTCCCTGACAAAGATGATCAAAATCATATTATAGTTAATTTAATTAACCATTCAACTCAGGAGAAGATATGAAAAAGCTATCAGTGGTCCTAGTTCTAACTGCTAATATTTTTGCTAATAATTATCAAATTAGTCATTCGCATTTAAATGAGATCACTCAAGATAGTGAAGCTGTTTATAAGCCTATTGCTATCGAGGAAAGGGCGGTAGATGAAAAGTCTAAGCTTGATGGTGTTAGAAAGAAAATTGTAATTACATATTCTAATTTAAGATACTCTGATGTTGAAACTGAATATAATGTTAATCGCGAGGATGAAAATCTTTATAACCTTAGCAATGAAGAAATTAATGAAATGCTTAAGAAGAATACTGTTTTAGAAGATGGTAGAAAAATCTCCATTGAATATTTAGTAACAGATAAATTTAGTATTGAACTATCAGATACCTATAGAAAGTATAGTATGAATGGGCGTCATGTTGGGTACACGGAAGGAGGTTTTTTAGAAGAAGACCGTAGCGATGTGTATGAAATAAAAAATACGACAGAGTTAAATGATATACAGTTAGGTGTTAAATACGCTATTCGTCTGATAGATACGCCAGAGTTTAAACTTGATATTAGCCCTGGAGTGAGTGCTGGTGTTGTGCACGTGAAGTCTGATTCAAAAACTTATTATAATGGAGAGAAGTACGAAGAGAATCATTATAACGATATTGGAGGCTACTCTTACGGTGTCTCTCTTGAGGCCAAGGCAATTTTCTGGGACCGTTTCTTTGTTTCCGTAGGTGCTGAAAGTAGAAGTTATGTTATTGCTCCTCAAGAGTATAGCGATGGGTTCTCTCAGCAGATTGACCAAAGTGGTGTGAATATATTTCTAGGTGTCGGTGTCCGATTCTAATTCATACTAGCTCCTATTAAAATAGGAGCTATATTCTTCGACTCTTTCTTCTTTTTTTAATCACTATAATGCTTCCTTTTGAATGAGCTTCGAAAATTTCTAAATTATATAAGGAATGTTTCTTACACTCTATATTTTTATGTTAATTTTTTCTTAATTATGCAAGGCGAGAATATGTTGTTGTACCTTCATATATTCGTACTTAATGGTAGTTTGACCTGTAATCTTAAGGAATTCTATAGATCAAATTTTAACCTCTCCTTTTCACCAGTTGACATTCGTATTTATCAAAAAGTAATGAGTCTCCAATCGTTAATTTTAAAGGAGATTCTATGAAAAAGTTTATGATGCTTTTTGCATTTGTTATTGTTGGTTCTTTATCTAATGCTCAAGCCTATGTTAGTGCAAATGCTAATTGCTGGGTAAATGGCGGTGGCCAAGCAGTTTGTGAAGTTTGTAACCATTACTACAGCAGACCTATTTATTGCAATATGAATATGCGTGGTCTGACTGCTTATGGTGCATGGATGACTGCATTCCAAAATGGTTATGTAATGCCAGGTCAGTGTATCAATGGATTTGTGAGAGCGAATAATCCATATGTTGATCCTTTAATTGATGCGAACGTTAATTTTAACTGTCGTTTCTAGGAAAGAATTCATGAAAAAAATTGTTTTATTCTTAGCGCTATTAGTTAGCTTTAAAAGCTTTTCTTTTGATTACGATAAATTTGCAGACTATATTGTTGAAGGCAATTATCCTGAAGTCGATATGATGCTAATTGATCTTGTGTATTCTGGAGAGAAAATTAATATTAATAGAAGCCTTAACACTAATGGAGATACGGCCTTAACTTTGGCTTCATATTTTAAAGCACCTAAAATTATTGATTTACTATTAGATAGCGGTGATGTTTTCACAGAGCCTCTTGATCTGAATTTATTAAATAAGAATGGTGATTCAGCGGTTACACTATCTTCATTTATTGGCTGCTTACAATGTTTAGAAACTCTTCTATACTTTGGAGCAAAAGCAACAAATATTGGTCCTCGTAATATTGATGCATTATTTACTGCGGCCAGTTCTAATAGACTTGGTGAAAATGAAAGAACAGAACTCGTTTTACACTTAATGAAAAGCAAGAAAGTTAATATCAACTATGTTGACTCTCAAAATAATAGTACTCTTATTTATCTATTATCTAGAGCACTTAATAGTGGTAATAAAGATTTTCGAGCAATCTATGCATTAATTAAAGCGGGAGTAAGAATAAATATTAAAAATAAGAGCTATGGTGATACCCCTTTGCATTTTGCTGCAGTAATAGGGGATCTAGAGCTTGTTAAAACTTTAATTAACTATGGCGCATATTATACGATTAAGAATAACTCTGGTTATACGGCCATCGATAATGCTCAAAATAATGAAAATACGGAAGTTTACGAATATTTAAATAGTTTATAAGTTATAGTAGCACCTTATTGAGTTTATCAATGAGGTGCTGCTTTTCTCATGTTAAGAAAGCAGAGCTATGCACAAACAAGAAGATTTAATTCTTCACCACTGTACTTGCTTTTAATTTTCCCTTATTATACCCTAGGGGGGTATGTAAAATGTCACACTTCCCATAGGAGAAATCATGAAATTAGCTATTCTTTTAATATTAAGTTTGAACGTTTTTTGCCATGAGTTAGATTATAAGAACTATCTAAGTCTTCAAAATTCTTTAGTTGAGGGTGATTTAAATAAGGCCTTAAAGTCTTGGAAAACGATGTGTACGAAAGAACTAGGTCACTATGCTAAAGATTATAAATACGGTGACTGTGAGAAGAATATAAAAAGTGTTAGCACTTTAAGGACATCATTTAAACTTCTTTCTGAGATTTATATCAAGAATGGTAAGTCACTTGAAAATAGCGATCTTAAGATCGTCAAATGTCCTATGGCAAAGGCCCGTTGGATTCAAAAAGGTTCTTCTATCAATAATCCATATTATGGAAAGAAGATGCTTACTTGTGGTGAGATTGAATCATAAATAGTTCGGTGCCATGCTCCTTTGGTTTCGCAGTTGCGCTAGTAACTTGAATCTAGAATGGCACCTATCATATTTTTCTAATTTTTTTCAATCGAAGAAGTTTTAGCGTAGTTAATCGCTGTTGTAAGTAGAAGACCTACAAAGAATAAGACGCTTAGGCTTGTTTGGAAATTAAAGTCTTTAACTCCAGCAATCTCCATTCCACCAATTGCAAGAATTCCAAAAACAAGAGCAAATAGAGCGTCTCCTGTAATTAAGCCTGCGGCAGTAAGAATTCCTCGGTGTGTGATTTTTGTCACAGACTTTGTCCCAGAAAGTCTAGCAAGAGAACCTAATAGAATTCCTGTTCCGATATATGAAGGAAGATAGATTCCAACTGCAAAGGCAAGTGAGCTTAGAATAACACCCTTACGCTTTCCGATGATCTCAATAATAACAGCTAATAATCCAAGTCCAGTACCTGCAAGAACTGGCATTAGAGGAATATCACTTTGAATAAAGAGAGATTTTAAAACAGTTGCAAAGAATGCTGCCTGTGGTGCAGGTAGTGCTTCACTTCCAAGAGTTCCTGTTTCATGAGCAACGTAAATTGCTAGAGGTACAGAAATTGCTCCTCCTAGAAGGCCTACGATTTGTCCCACAAATGAGCTTGAAACTTTAAGGCCATTAAATTGCATTGTCTTATAATCTTGAGATGAATCGTTCGATGCACAGATGGCAACACAAGCTGCAACGATAATTGGAACTAGAAAGTAAACACCTTGAATCCCTTCAAGGCCAATGGCAAGTCCTACTAAACTTAGAACAAGCATTCCCATAAAAACGGTTCCACTGACAGGGGAAGCAGATGATCCAACTTGAAGTGATAAGAGAGCACCAAGACCACTTAGGAAGAAGATTAGAAGTAGTGCAACGATACCAAGTGCAACAAGTCCGACAAGTGTTGCTCCTGAATACATCATCATGGCGATTAATAAGAATGCACCAAAACCAATCGATGCTAGAAGTTGCTTTCTTACTCGCGCTGGGATTTCTAATTGTTCAGCATCAAAGTCTGCTTTCTTATTTGCAAGAGCATTGCGAGTTTTTCTACCTTCAATGATGTAAGCAATTAATGAATAAACAACAGCAACAACCATGGCAGCACCACCAACCCAACGAAAAGTTGTTCCAGGCATATTTTGGGCCGCAGACATTCCCTTTACAACTGCGTTTAGTAGACCTCCAAAGAAGATCAGGATAGCAGTCGGAACAGTAAGGAGTGCTCCAATACCAAAGTATAGTGGGTTAATTGGAAGTGGAAGTTTTGTTTCGACTCCACTCAGAGTGAACTTAAGATCATAGATACTTGCTTTTAAAACTTTTATTTGGCTTAGGAAGGCCATCACAAATCCAAGTGCTAGACCAGGAATAAGTGAGAATTTTAAAGGTGGACGGGCCTGAGGATTTTCAGCAGCTGTTTGGATAAGGCGGTCACAAGCAACGGCTTCTGGAGCTGGAAGTTTTGGATCTGTTAAGAATCTTTGAGTTGCAAGGCCCACAAAACCCCAACCTAGGAAACATCCGGCAGCAGAAGCTAGAATGAGTGAAAGAATATCGACTGGTGGAACAGGTTGTCCTAGTTCCGCCGCTAAGATTTGAACGATTGGTGCAACGAAGGCGACACCTGCTGTTACGGCAACCCCTGCTGAACCAGTAACTTGGGCCATGGCAAGGAAGCCTTTCATATCACTTTTAAAGAAGCTACCCATTGCGACCCATCCAAATAAAACGACGAGGGGACTGATCCCAGGGGTAATACCTGCTTTTAGTGCTGAAAAAACAAATGCTGAACCGAGCACAAAGGAAATGACGAAGCCGAAGGCTATCCCTGCTTTTTTTGATTTTAACGATGGTTCAATAGCATGACTCATTTACTTCCTCCAATTATTATTTAGTTATAATTATAGAATCTCTTTACTGCTTAGATTTAGCAAGTATTATGTATATATGACGAAAATTGATAAAGAAAAGCTTACGCAAGAATTGAATTCAAAGAATCGTGAATGGCTAATAGAGTCTGATGGTGTTTCAGCTCTTTTCATTCATAATCTCGAAAACTTCGCTTATCGCTACCTTGAAACATCAACAGATAAAGGGATTAAGTGTGTTGTTGATGGTGATGTATTTCGAGTGCAATCTTGTGAGCCGTCAATTTTAGAGGCCCTAAAATGGGATAATTCAGAACTAAAAAAATCTCTCATTGACCTATGTAAGAAGTATCCTGGAAAAGCTTCTGGGGAGCTTAGAGTTAATCTGTGCCTTGAAACGAAGATGCTAGGGGAGCAGAAGAATGAATGCTCTGCTCATATTACGTGCTTGCTCCCAAGTGGTGAGAGCACAATTCTATTCGAAAAGACGACATCCATGAGCTTTGATGATCCGATTGAGCTTAGAAATAAGCATGCAGCACTCTTAGAAGAAGTTTCAGTAATTTTTTAAGTATTTGACTAAAATGGTCGATAAGATATCAGTGAGATATCTCGTTTTCATCCTATTATTCATTTCATGCTCCAAAGCTCTTAGGGGGCCAGCGCAGCTAAAGCAGAGGCATATTGTTTTTGATCTCGACCACACACTGGTGGCCGAAATTGAGGCGGGTGAAACATTTAATCCAAAAAGAACTGTTACCATCCAAGGCATTCGCTATAGGATTATTCCATACGCCCAAGAGCTCATCACTGAATTATCAAAACGAGAAGATGTTTCAATTTCTTTTTTTAGTGGAGGGAGCGAGGATCGAAATCTAGAACTTTTAAAATCACTTAAACTTTCAGACGGAAGTGAAAAAAGTTTTCATGATATTTCTTATCGCATTCTTTCAAAGCGCCACCTGTACGATAATAGAAAAAATGTACCCGAAGATTCTCGCTTTGTTCATAAGTGGAAAAAAGACATCTCCCTTGTGAGTGAGGACTTAGACTCTGTAATTCTTGTGGATGATCATAAGGACTTCTACTATGACGGCCAAAAAGAGAATACTGTTTGGCTAGGTGAGTGGTTTAATAACTTTGAAAGCTACTCAGATGTCGAAGATTACAGAAAAAGAATTGGAGACGCCAAAGGCTTCAGACTTCCTCCATCGTATAAAGACTGGTGGATGAATCGCAATAAATTGGCCCTTGTTGGAAGCGCCATTGAACAAGCTTTGGATAGCGATGAAGTCTTTGTGCAATCAATGAGAACTCATCTCAAGCACCTAGATGAACAAAGAGCTGGAAAGCTTGAGAGTTTAAAAGACAGAGTTCATACCTTTGGAATACGTTCTGCACCGGAGTCTTGTTCCTCGGCACTTGGAAGTTTTCTATTATAAAAAAGTGCCATGCTCCATTGGTTGTGCAAGTGCGAAACCAAAGGTGCATGGCACCTGCTGAGCACCTGCTGTTTAAATAATTCGTTTAGTGGCTTAACTAGTCTTTATTGCATTAAAAATAATGTTTTTCAAACTTAAGAAAATCTTAGTAAAATATTTAACAAAGTTAAATATTAACAAGGTTATGTTTTATCAAAGATTCTTTATCTAGAAAATTCATCGAGGTTATTCCGTCATCGATGGGAATTATTAGGTCATACATTAAAACAGAAAGCGAATCTGAAATTAGCTTTCCAAAGTATCGTATTCTGGCAAGAGTAAATGATGGTGTATGCACATGTAGTGATTTAGCTGATGTTATTCATGTTTCCTGTGCTGCTATTTCAAAGCTTGTGGATACATTAGTAAATGATAAGTATATTTCACGTGAGACCTGTAAGACAGATCGAAGAATTACTTTTTTAAAGATTACAGCAAAGGGCAAGAAGAAGTTTGAGAAGGTCAGAAGTGGCGCCAGTCATAGGTTTTCAGGTAGTTTAGAAAACCTTTCCGCATCTGAAGTTTCACAGTTAACAAATGCTCTCGAAGTAATAGAAAACTTTGTTCTAAAATTACAGGAGGGCCAATCTTGAATTACTATAAAATTGCATTCTTATTTATTACTTTTACCCCTTTTATTAGTAATGCTTCTGTAGAAGAGCTTTATTTAAAGTCTTTAAAGAAATCTAAGCAAGTCGAGGTCTTTAAGCTTACAGAGAAGAAAACGGTTTCAGATTTGGAGACTGTAGAGTCAAGCCTCTACCCAAGCTTAGATGCAGTATATTCTAATACGTATCGTGATGAACATCCTGAAAGCTCAACTAATAAAGAAGTTGATTCAGAAGTCTATCTTTCCTTGAAACAAAAACTATTTCAAGGTGGAGCAGAGTTTGCTCTTTATGATTACAATAAGATCGTACCTAAGCAGGCAAAAGCATTAACAGATAAAAGTCTTGCTGAGTACTATTCTCAATTTACGACATTATTTTTTCAAATGTCTTCGGCCATAGAAGAAAAAGAAAGAGTTGAGGCACTGCTTGAAAACTTAAGAAAGAGAGTTAGCATTGTTAGACAAAGAGCAAAGATTGGACGAGATCGTAAGGCCGATCTCTATGCTCTTGAATCTCAGCTTCATCGCTTAGAGGCCGGACTTGTTCAAAGTAAGGCCCAAGTAAAGACATCAATGACTGATTTAATGAATTTTTCAGGTCTTGATGATGTTAAAGAAGTGAAAGATAGTGTCGACCCTCTAAAACTGGTTCTGTCTACAAATGTTGACTTAGAAAATACGCCAGATCTTAAGAGCCTAAAATATGATTACGAAGCATCTGTTGCTGAGGCTAAAATTGAAAAGGCCGCATACTATCCACAAGTAGATCTAAGCGCTGATTACAATATTGATAAGAATGATATTGGAGAACGCGATTGGAGAGTTAGCTTAAACGTTACTCTTAATCTTCTAGACTTTGGTGAAAGAAAGTCGAAAGTGACAAGCAGAAGAATCGTTTCACAAATTAATAAAGCACAAATTGATTACAATAGAAGAAATACTGTTAATCGTTGGAGTGCTTTTGTTAAAAATTTTGAATATAAGAAAAATGAATTACAAACTCTAAGAAAAGCTTTGTATCGAAGTAGAGCATCATATCAAGAGCAATTAAAGGATCTTAATAAGGGGCTAGTAACACAAATTGAAGTTATTAGATCTTTAGACGACGTAATTGACTTAGAAAAGTTAGCAATTAGATCATCTCTTGAAGTGAAGTCTTTATATTATCAGGCAAATGCTTACTTAGGTAATATTCCTAAAGAATAAGAAGGTTGTATATTATGAGTTTATCATCTCTATCGATAAAGAATCCTGTTTTTGCATGGATGTTAATGTTCTCACTAATCCTATTTGGTATCTTAGGTTTTAGAGAACTTGGAATTAATGAAAATCCTGATGTTGATTACCCATCAATCTCTATTGCATATGAATATGAAGGTGCAACACCAGAAGTAGTAGAAAAAGATGTTTTAGAGCCTGCTGAATCTGTTCTTGTTTCAATGCAAGGGATTAAGGACATGACATCAACTGCTGGGCGTGGCCAAGGTCGTATCAATCTAGAGTTTACACTTGATAAAGATATCGACTTTGCTCTTCAGGAAGTACAAACCCTCTTAGGCCGCGCTCAAAGACAATTACCAGATATTGTTGAAACTCCTACTGTAACCAAATCAAATGCGGCAGATGATCCAATTCTCTACCTCGCACTTGTCTCTGACACACTCTCTGAAAGAGAATTAAATATTCTATTTAAAGATGGTGTTATTGATCAGATCACAACAATCGAAGGTGTTTCTGAAGTTCGTGCTTTTGGAGCACGCGAGCCAATGATGAGAGTGGACGTTATTGCAGAGAAACTTGATTCATTTCAATTAACTCTTTCAGATATTGTCCAAACACTTCAAAGAGAAAGTGTGGAGCTGCCTGCTGGTAAATTTGAAACACTTAAAGATGAGAAGAGCTTACGTGTTTTAGGTGAAGGACGTACAGTTGATGATTTTAAAAATATGATTATAAGTCGTCGTGGTGGCCAGGCCAATTATGTTCCGATTCGATTATCTGAAGTTGCAAATATCTATGCGGGTGTTGAAAACCGCACAAGAATTTCACGTGTAAATCAAAAGCCTTCTCTTTCAATGCCTATTTATAAGCAAAGAGGGGTGAATGCTGTTGATGTTGCTGACCGTGTAAAAGCACGTGTTAAGGAGATCTCTGAAAACCTTCCTGAGGGAACAAACCTTTCAGTAAACTTTGACCGTACTTCTTTTATTCGATTATCAATTGGTGAGCTTCTACAAAACTTAGTTCTCTCTGTTCTATTAACTTCATTAGTATGTTGGCTATTTCTAAACTCAATGTCGGCAACGATTAATATTGTTCTGGCAATTCCAACTGCTATTATTGGTACTTTCTCTTTCATGTACTTAATGGGCTTCTCTTTAAACACATTCTCTCTGCTAGGTCTGACCCTAGCTATTGGGATCGTTGTTGATGATGCCATTGTTATGCTCGAAAATATTGTCCGATATGCAAAGATGGGACATGATAAAGTACAGGCGTCTTTTAAGGGAAGTAAGGAAATTGCATTTGCGGTTCTTGCTACGACTGCAGTTCTTATCGCAATCTTTGCTCCAATTACACTTATGCCTGGAATTGAAGGGCGATTCTTTAAGGAATTTGCCTTAACAATTTGTATTGCTGTTTCTCTATCTTCTCTAGAGGCCCTTACTCTTGCACCGATGAGATGTTCACAATTTCTAAACGTTACATCTAAAGGGATCTTTATTCACCACTGGGTTAATCGTGCAGTAGATTTTGGAAATAAAATCTATATGGGAGTTTTAAAATTCTCTCTTGGACATCGTTTAAAAGTTATTTTTATTTCTACGGTTATTATCCTAGCTTCATTTATGTCGCTAAATCACATTGATAAAGAATTTGCACCAGAGTCAGATCGAAGCTTCATGTTTGTTATCTTTATTGCACCAGATGGAGCAAGTTTAGATTATACAAATGAGAAAGTTAAAGAGTATGAAGCTATTGTTTCTAAGAACGAAAATGTCGAAAGAATGATTGTTGCTGTTGGTGGTGGACGTGGGGCCTCTTCTGGTAACCGTGGTTTTGGAGTTATCATTCTCAAAGACCGTGATAAAAGAGAGCTGACACAATTTCAAATAGCCTCTCAATTAAGAAAGGATCTGTCTGTTATCAAAGGACTTCATATTATTGTTAGAGATCGAATGGGATCTGCAATTGGTGGACGAAGAGGAAGTCCAATTGAGTTTACAATTACTGGTCCTGATGCAGAGATCCAAGCTCAACTATATGAGCAATTAGCGAAAGGCATGAAAGAATCTGATCTAATGGTTGGAATTCGCTCCGATGATATCGGTGAACTTCCTGAAGTGCACATCATTCCAGATCGTCTTAAGGCCCAACAACGTGGGATTGAAGTGAATACTATCGCTACTGCCTTAAATGTTGGTGTAGCAGGGACTCCTGCAACAAAGTATACGGAACGAGGAAGACGTTATGATGTCTTTGTTCAGTTAGCAGAAGAAGATCGCACTAGAGAGAATATCTCATCACTTCTTCTACAAAATAACCGTGGAGAATTTGTTACATTAAGTGAAGTTGTAAAGATTGAAGATGCCTTTGGTCCACAGACAATTTACCGTGAAAATCGTTCAAGAGGTGTTCGAGTCGATGCTAACTTAAAAGAAGGTGTCGCTCAAAGTAAGGCCATCGATTATATTAAAGAATTAGGTGAGAAGGTTTTACCAAAAGGTTACTACCTTAAATTCTCAAAAGACCTAAATGAATCATTATTTAGCGTTCTTATGATTATGGTTCTTGGTCTTGTTATTGCCTACATGGTTTTAGCAAGTCAGTTCAATTCTTTCTCTGACCCAATTACTGTTTTCTTGGCCGTTCCATTTGGACTTGCGGGATCTTTCATTGCTCTATGGCTATCTGGTAGTACCTTAAATATCTACTCGATGATTGGGATTCTCTTAACGATGGGTATTGTTAAAAAGACATCGATTCTAATTGTTGAATTCTCAAATCAATTACGTGATGAAGGAAAGGAATTAGCTGACGCTATCTTAGAAGCATGTAAAACAAGGTTTAGACCGATTATTATGACAACTTTTACAACTCTTGCATCGGCCGTTCCTGCAGCTGTTATTATTGGTGCTGGTTCTGAAACAAGAAGACCTATGGCCCTTGTTATTATCGGTGGGGTATTTCTTTCAACGATCTTTACCTTAGTTGTTGTACCTTGTTTCTATTCTTTAATTGCAAGGCCTAGAAGAAAGATTTTAGAAGAAGTTTAGGATTTGTGCCCACCTGATGGTGGGCCCAATCTTTTCGAAGTCTAGAAGTTTGAAATCTCATCAATCCATTCTGGTTTTAAAATAAATGGATTGATATTTCCTTGAAGAGATTTGATTATCTCATTTCTCTTTAATTCTCGCTCATCTACTGGATCTAGTTTATTCCAAGCTCTGAGAGTTTCCTCTTGATCCTTATCAATTGAAAAATCATAGCGAACAGCAAAGTAGAACATTGCTCGCGCAACATTTCCTTTGTGGCCATCTTGTGGTTCAAAACAGTCCTGAGCATAATCATCAAAGCCTTGAATACTTCCATCCATTTGCCAGTAATCGTAAGCGGCATTACAAAAAGGAAGATTTGCCCTCTTACTATTAGACTCTTTGCTCGTTAGAAAGAGGTGGTGCATATCACTATTGGCCGGAAGCTCTTTTGCTCCCTTTGACTGTGGCCATGTGTGTTCAATATTGATTTTGAAATTCTTTTCTTTTTGCTGATATCTCTTCTTACACTGGCTTGGTGTGTAGACACTGCAAATAACACCATCAATATTATCCACGATCGAAAACATCACTTTCTTAACTTCTTTGTACTCAAGGGCCACGTGGTTCTTCTTTGCCATTTGGGCAATATCAAAACGTGTGAAGGCATTTGATTGAGTTGGTAAACATAAGATGATTAAGAAGCTTGCGATAAGATTTTTCATAGGTATTTAATATGTTGTACAAAAGATTTTGTCCAAGGACAGTGTAAAATTGTATCGCGTATATGTAGAAGCTAAGTTGTCAAAATTACATTAAAACTGGTATCTACTTTGGTGAATATCAAAATAAATATTGATCTTCTCTTTTTTTGAGTTTATTTTGACATGTATCAAAATAGATCGGAGAGGAAATTATGAATTTTTTAGATGAATTAAGAGAGCTTTCAAAACAGGCATCGAATCTCAGTAGAGGAAAAATCGATATCAATATTGAAAGAAAGATTAGAGAAAATGTTTTTGAAATTATGGAAGAGCTTTATGGAAATGCGACTCCAGCTAATTTCATCAAAACGACAAAACTTATGTATAGAGATTGGTCTCAAAGCTATAGCGAGGATATTAGATTTGGCCGTGATGAAGATGCGGACAAAGCAATGATTAAGCTTAGTATATTTGAGTGGATTGTATCTCTACCATCAGTTCAAGAAATGCGCACATCTCTTGGCGAAGGCTAAATGATGAGTCTTGCAAAAGTATTCAAAGTCTTAGGGGATGAGGCGAGATTGAGTATTATTAGGAGCCTTGCAGAGAAAGACCTTTATGCAGAAGTTCTTGCAGAAAGACTTTCTCTATCTCCTGGTACGATTACACATCATTTAAAAAAATTAGAGGCCGTTGGCCTTATTAAGTCTCGTAAAGAGCAGTACTATAAAGTCTTTTCACTTCAAAAGAAGGTATTAGATAAAAATATTTTAAACTCAATTCTTGAAGTCTCAATTTCTAACGAAGATGAAAATGAAGTTCAATATGAGCAAAAGATAATTAAATCATTTTTTAAAAATGGAGAACTGAAGTCGATTCCTGTGCAACGAAAAAAGAGGCTTGTTATCTTAAAGCATCTACTACAAGAATTTAAGAAGGGTAGAGACTACACAGAAGCCGAGGTGAATGAAAGACTTGAAAAGTATAATGAAGACTTTTGTACAATTAGACGCGAGTTTATTGCAGAGAAGCTCATGTCTAGAAAGTCTGGTGTTTATAGAGTTGTTTAAGCGCGAAATCACAAAGTTAGATCAAGAGATCAATGAATGCCGTTAATATTTAAGTACATTCTTTATTTAAATGGTATAAGATAGTTAATCTATTAATAACCAATAAGGATGGCAATGAGTCAGCAACAATATATTTTTGTATGTACAAATCCAGGAAACGAAATTCTCTTAAAAGAAGAGATTAAGATATTTTATCCAGAATTAGTTTTAAGCTTTTCCAAGAAAGGCTTTGTGACATTTAAGAATACAGGTATTGCATATGACTTAAAAACGATATCGCAACTCCAGCTTACATTTGCTACACGAAGTGGAATCTTCTACGGAAAATCAACTCCTGAAAATATTGTAAGTGATGTGAAGGCATCAGGGCTTGATAGTGAAGATTTCATGATTCATAGTTTTGCAATTGGATGTGAGACTGATTTTGATGCTAAAGAAGCCTTCGGACGTGAGGTAAATGGCTACAGTGCTGAAGGTAAGATCGTCATTGATTTAATGAGCCTAGGACCGAATGAGATTTGGTTTGGCGCACATAGCGTGGCAAGTGGATGTACTCGCTATCCTAATTCTATGGCCGAAGTCGATACTCCTGATAATGCCGTTTCAAAAGGATACTTAAAGCTTTCTCAAATTGTGAAACTTTATGCGTTAAAATTATTTAAAGGTGATCTGTGGCTAGACTTTGGGTGTGCTCCAGGTGGTGCTTCACAATATCTACTTGATGAAGGATGTAAGGTTGTGGGAATTGATCCTGCAAAAATAAGTCCAGAGATCGCTAATCACAAAAACTTCTCACATATGAAAAAATCAGTACAGGATCTTTCTCATGAAGAACTTCCTGAGGATGTGCGCTGGATTCACGCTGATATAAATATAAATCCTAAGCAGTCAATCAAAGAAGTCCTAAGACTAGCAAAGAAGTATAACCGAACGTTAAAGGGGATTATCTTCACTGTTCAGGTTGTAAAGATGGAGTATATTGAAAATATCGAATCATTTGAAGATCAGTTCTATGATTGGGGATTTCACAATATTATTAGTCGACAAGTATCAGCTCACAAGAAAGAGTATGTGATTTTAGCGACAAGATAGTTATATATAGGTACTAATATGGAAAAGAATCTTATCCCTTGGGGTGACGTAGAAAAAGAGAACTGGTTTAAAGAGCAAGTGATAAAGCGATCATATCTTGAAGAGGTCGTAACAAAGATTAAGAGCTTAGAAGAGCGTTTTGATGTCTCTCAATATGGTGCCCTTCCTTATGATGAAGAAAAGTACCCTCTTTATTTAATTAAAAGTAAGAATTTTTCACCAGTGAAAAGAACCATTCTTGTTACTGGTGGCGTCCATGGTTATGAAACAAGTGGTGTTCACGGTGCCCTTGCTTTTCTAGAAAGACAAGCTACAAATTATACAGATTCATTTAACTTTGTCGTTGCTCCATGTATAAGCCCTTGGGGATATGAGACAATCAATCGCTGGAATCCAATGACAGTTGATCCAAATCGCTCTTTCTATACAAATGGGCCAGCTCCAGAGTGCAATCTTGTCATGAAGGCCATTGCTGGTTTAGATGTTGAAGTCTTTGCCCACTTCGATCTTCACGAGACGACAGATACTGACAATACTATCTTTAGGCCGGCCTTAGAAAAGAGGGATGGTGTCTCTCAAGATGTTTGGGATATTCCTGATGGATTCTATCTTGTTGATGATAGTGAAAATCCTTGCCCTGATTTCCAAAAGGCGATCATTGATTCAGTTCGTAAGGTCACGCATATCGCACCTGCTGATAAGAATGGGAAGATTATAGGAGCCACCATTGCACAAGAGGGTGTGATTAACTATGCTCTAAAGAAACTTCATCTTTGTGCATCTTTTTCAAATTCAAAATTTTGTACAACGACTGAAGTTTATCCCGATAGTCCAAAAGTTAGTGATGAGGATTGTGTAAATGCACAGGTTGCGGCCATTATTGGTGGCCTTGATTATTTAAATAAAGTTTCTCCTTGATCTAAGAGAACTAGATAGAGGCGAAGATCGAACTCAACCTGATGGTAGTTAGGTTGCATATACTCACAAAGTTTATAGAATGCCTTATTGTGGTCCTTTTCCTTGAAATGGGCAAGCTCATGGACAACTAGCATTTCAAGCATCTCACGAGGGGCATCTTTTAGAGTGCGAGAGATTCTCATTTCATGCTTCTTCTTTAATTTTCCACCGTGATTTCTACTGATATACGTATGGGTACCAAGAGCATCGTTAACGAGATCTTTTTGCTTCTCATAAATAACCTTACTCAATTGCGGTACATTTCGCATATACTGATCTTTGAGTTCATTTGCATATTTGTAGAGCAATTTGTCAGAGTTGATTTCATGTGGATGAGGATACTTCTTTAAGAGATATGACCTAAGGTTACCACTGGAAATCAGATCTTGGATTTGATGTTTTAAATGTTCCGGATAATGTCTAAAGTACTTTTCAATAGGCATTGCCGCTCCGATTAGTTAGAAAGTTTCTAATGGAAGGTATTCAACACCATTTTTAGTTGAATGACTATGAAATAAGATAAACTCTTTAGCTTCAATACTAAATTCAGGTATGTGAAGTGTTTTAATAAACTCTTTTACTTCATCTTCACTAATTCCTCGCTCCATCCTACCTAAAGTGAGGTGCGGTGTGAATTTCATCTTATCTAGGTTTAGCTCTAGGGACTGAAGTCTCTCTTCCACTTTTACCTGTAGCTTAATCAACTCTTCATTATTTTCTACTCCAATCCAAATAGGGGTCCCGCGACGATGTGGATAGAAGTGGCCCAAGGTCAAGAAGCTCAATATGAAAGGTGTGAATTCAATTTTCTTAAGCTGTAATTTGATTTGTTCTAATGACTCATTTGAGACTTCTCCGATGAACTTCAAGGTTAAATGAAGGTTGGTCGACGGATAACGGCGAAATTTAGCATGATCCATCTTCACATTTTCTAATTTTTCTTTTGTGACCTTTGGTAAATCAATGGCGACAAAAACTCTCATAATTGATTTCCTAGAAGTAAGAACCCACTTTTATTTGCACATATTTGTGTCTATCGCGACATTCAAATATTGCTATTTTAGCATGGATAAGTATTTGGAATTATTGTCCTTAGTTAAACTTTCTTTAGAAAAGTTAAATTCATATTTGATGCCCGATTAAAATATCCAAGGTCAGATCTTAAGTGAATAAAAGAAGTTAATCTTTAGTCTTCTTAACTGGTTTTGTTCTTAACGTTTTTAGTAGAATAAGCTCAACTTCATTGATGGTGAAAGTGCTTATGCAAAGGAAGGTCTCATTTCGTAATTTAGTAGGCCTTGTCGGTCGTCCCAGGGGGCTAGACGAGAAGGAGGTCTCTAAGCAACGCTCAAAATTTGGAACAAATGAAATAGTCGAACGAGTAGGAAGTCCTTTGCTTGAGCTTATTGTGGATACGCTAAAAGACCCTATGGTTTGGTTTCTTGTTAGTATTTCTGCAGTTTTCTATTTTATTGGTGAATTCACCGAATCTCTTATTTTAATTCTGGCAACATTGCCACTTATCTTCATGGATGCCTTCCTTCATTTTCGTACTCAAGCATCAACTGCTGGGCTTAGAAGTCAGCTCTCATCAAAAGTTACACTGCTTAGGGAAGGTAAGCAGGTCATCGTTGATTCTCTTGATATTGTTCCTGGAGATCTAGTTATGCTTTCAGGTAAGAATCTCTTCTTGCCGGCAGATGGCCATTGGGAAGAAGCAGATTCTTTACAGGTAGATGAGTCTGTCTTAACAGGTGAGGCATTCCCTGTAAAAAAAACTTCTATTGATTTTGACCCCTTTGTCGATAGTGGAGAGGCCTTGGTTGATACAAGCATTTTAGGCTTTGCTGGAACAAGAGTCCTAACTGGGAAGGGAGTCTTAAGAGTTTTATCCACTGGTAAGAGTACTTCCTATGGTGAAATTGTTCAGTCTGTTGTGACGATTTCTCATGAAAGGACTCCTCTTCAGTCTGCAATTTTAGAACTCACTCGTCTATTAGTTTATGCCTCTGTCATTCTTTGTTTGGCCATCGCCGCAATTAGGTTTTATCAAGGACATGGATGGCTTGATGCTCTCTTAAGTGCTGCAGTCTTGGCCGTAGCTGCTTTGCCCGAAGAGTTTCCTGTTGTCTTCTCATTCTTTTTAGGGGTTGGTGTTTACCGCTTAGCTAAGCACCATGCTCTTGTTAGAAGGGCCGTATCGGTTGAGAATATCGGACGAGTAAGCCAGATCTGTACCGATAAGACCGGCACCATAACGATTGGTAAGCTTGAGCTGGCCCACTTTGTTATGGCCGATAGTTTCTCTCAAACTCAAATTTTAAAAATGGCTTTAGTGGCCTCTAATATCGAAGGAACAGACCCTGTCGATATCGCTTTGATTAATGAAGCAAAAATTAGGGGAGTCAATATCCCCAAGAGAATGAATGTTATTCCATTTACTGAAGATCGAAAGCGCGAGACCGGATTCTTCGTTTATGATAATGGTTTTACATGTTCCATTAAAGGCTCTCCTGAAGTTGTCTTGTCAAAAGCAGAACTCTCGCAAGATGAAATTCAAAAGTGGGTAAAAGAAGTCGAGGGGTTAGCGAAGGGGGGCCATAAAGTCTTAGCAGTTGCGGCCATGCCGGTGTTGCAATCAGATGTCGATTCTTGCAATGAGCCTGAAAGTGGATTCAAGTTTTACGGAATCCTTGCATTCGAAGACCCGGCCCGCCCAGAAGTAAAAGAAGCAATAAAGTATTGCCAACAAAATGCAATTAAAGTGCTGATGATTACAGGTGATCATCCAGACACTGCAGGTGCAATTGCAAAAGATGTGGGATTAATTGACTCTAATCCTGTTGTTGTCCGGCCGAACTTGAGCCTGAAAAACTTGAAGAGGAGTGGCCGTTAAAGAACCCTGATTTCTTCAAGAGTGTCGATATTGTAGCAAGATGTAATCCCATTCAAAAACTCAGAATCGTAGAGAGTCTAAAAAGAGCTGGTGAGTTGGTTGTTGTTACAGGCGATGGAGTTAATGATGTCCCAGCACTTAAGGCAGCCGACATTGGTGTGGCAATGGGCCTAAGAGGAACAAGAAGTGCAAGAGAAGTTTCTTCAATCATCCTTACAGATGATAACTTCAGTACGATTGTTAATGCAATTCGGGAAGGAAAACAACTTTTTGAAAATCTAAGAATGAGCTTCAATTATCTTTTACTTATTCATATACCATTTGTTCTTTCGGCCGCAATTATTCCGTTATTAGGATACCCTTTGCTTTACTTACCGATCCACGTGGTATGGCTCGAACTCATCATTCATCCAACAGCTCTATTTGCATTCCAACAAGATGCCCAACAAGTATTTAACACCTCTGGATCTATTTGACTGGAGCAAAGTATGTGTAATTGTTCTTTGCTTTCTCATTGGCCTTAAAATATCTAGATCATCAATATTACACAAAAGTAAATGAAAACCTAAAATGTCATTGAATAAATTAATATAATCTATTGTCAATATATATATTATTGCTGCTTACAATTCCGGTATAGTTATTGGAGGTGTAAACAAAGGAGCATTGCATGAATGCCAATGAAATCATTTTCCTAATTTCATGCCTCGCATTGATTGGGGTGTATATTGCGATTGAGAAGTTTATAAAAATTAAATCTTCGAAGAGAGACTATTATACTAATGCCGATAATATGAGTGACACAAAAGATCGTAGTAGCAAGGTAACGACCGATCACTTAGTGGCAATGAAAAAGAAAAATCAATTATCAGCTAAGAAAAGCGCTTAGAAAAAATCGTTTCATTTATGAGGTCGTACTTAATTAAGTATGGCCTCATAATTTCCAACACACACTTAGATAAAATTAAACTCGTAATTTGTACGAAGGATTGTTTTGAAGTTAGTAATGGAAGGTATATTTTCTCTATCAAGTGTGAATAATCTATTTGGGGCACTTGTTGCCATCATTGGATTAGGTGTCTTTGTCTATAGCTTCTTTTATATGAAGAGCTTTAGCACGAAAGATAAAATAATTTACTATATCTCACTTATTCTCTTCTCAATTTCGATGTTTGGAATAATTTATTCCTCAAATCTCTTATTCTTATATTTATTCTGGGAAATGACGAGTGTCACATCCTTCTTTTTGATTGGATTAAAGAATGAGGATTCGCAAGTTAGAGAAAAAGCAAGATGGGCCTTATATACAACCGTTGGAGGTGGGCTATTTCTCCTTTTTGGTATTATCTTAATTTCTCAAATAGGTGTTGATTTAGGCCTATCATTTTATGAATCATTTAATTTATCAAGCTTGATGGGAATAAAGGGATTTTCTAATCATGAGTATTTTAAAGTTTCTTTGGTGACACTATTTATAGGGATTAGTTCAAAATCGGCACTCTTTCCATTTTCATATTGGCTCCCTCTGGCCATGGCCGGGCCGACTCCCGTCAGTAGCTTCCTCCACTCTGCGACCATGGTGAAGGCCGGTCTCATCTTAGGAGTTAAATTATTTCCTCTTTATGCTCAAGATCCACTGTGGCAGATACTCTTTATTGGAGCAGGTGTTATAACTGTTCTTTATGGCGGATTTCAGTGCCTGCTGCAAAGTAACTTTAAGACAATGCTAGCATATTCCACCATCTGTATTCTTGGAATGCTTGCCATTCTTCTTGGAATTGGAAATGAATATTCAATCGTAAGCTTCGTCTTATTAGTTATTGCACATGCTTTTTACAAGGCAAGTTTATTTCAATATGTGGGCTACTTTGCAAAAGCTTTAAAAACAATGGATCGGCATGAATTATTAAATGGTGATCGTGTTGGCATATTACCTTTTATTGTAGCTCTATTGAATACGATGAGTATGGTCGGTATTCCTCTTAGCGTCGGCTTTTATGCTAAGGAATATATTTACTTAACATCGATAAAGTCACATCTATTATGGATTCTTGTTTCCACTTTTTTTTTAGGAAACCTCTTTATGGGAATTCAGGCCGTTAATCTTCTTCGTGCCTCTTGGCCACGGATGAGAAGTTATGTGATAGGTTATAAGGGACTACTTATCTCACCACTTATCTATTCATTATTATCATTATCTATTGCTCTAGCGCCAAATTTATTAGGAATTGATTTAATTGCTGAAGAAGCTATAGGAGAGGTCGGACTTAGAGCTCAAAGTATACATATTAAACTATGGCATGGGCTTGAATATCCCTATGGCACAGTTTTGGCACTAAGTATCCTAACCATTTTAGGTAGTATTTTGGGAAGTCTTTTTCTTGATAAGTACTTTTTGAAACTTGATGAATTTTCGAAAAAGTACTCTGACTTTAGTCCCTGGCCTATATTAGTGAAGGGACTAGATTTAACTTTGGATCTTTTTAAGAAAATGAATATGGCCATGCAAAATGGTGATTTTGCACACTATATTCGCATTACGATAGGTTCTTTGGCCTTACTTACAATTTCGGCGCACATGGGGATTTCAAATTTCATTGTCCCTGGATTTGACATTACTCTATCAAAGCTCTTGAGCTTGTCAGGGATTTTAGTAGGACTTGTTTTTGCATATATCAGTAAATCAAATCTAAAGGCCATTCTCTACTTTGTTCTTTCTGGCTTCTTTCTCGTTCTATTCTTTGGTTATCATAGTGCTGCAGACGTTAGTATGACTCAATTTATGGTTGAAACTCTTTCTTTATTCTTTGTGTTTTTTCTCATTAAGGCCGTTCCCATTGATGGACGGGATTTGAGAATAAATATCAAGCCGATTAATTTTGTTATTGCTTTCACATATGGGATTTCTATCTTTATTTTCTCAATGGCCAAAAATCTCAACTTTGATATGACGGCCAGTCGATATTTTTTTGAAAACTCAAAACTTTTGGCCAAAGGAGAGAATGTTGTCAATGTCATTCTTGTCGATTATCGGGCCATGGATACATTTGGAGAAGTTCTTGTTGTGGCAATTGCTATTGTTGGTGTACTTGCAATTTTTTCAAAGAGAGGTGAGCGTGAATGAGGCATTAATACGAGGAAGTTTTAAGGTCGTCTGTCCGCTTCTTGCTATCTTATCTCTCTTATTACTGTTAAGAGGCCACGATCTCTCTGGAGGAGGTTTTATTGGTGGGTTAGTCTTGTCTTTGGCGATGATCTTACAATTTATTTCCCAACCGGACTCTAAGTTAAAGAAATGGATATATCTTAATTACACTTCTATGATTGCCATCAGTATCTTAGTTCTTATTTTTGTTTTAATAATTCCTATTGCCTTAGGTAAGGCCGGACTAAGCTCGATGTGGACAAGTATTCCTTTTCCTATTGCTGGCAAAATTAGCTCCGTCTTAGTATTTGATTCTATTGTTTTTATTATTGTCTCATCAAGTACTACCATGGCCTATGTGAAATTTATTAGTTTCTCAAAGGAGAATGGTAGTTAAATGACTTTTCTAGTTGGTTGTATATTTATATTCATAGGTTTTCTCTTCTTGTTAAAGAACACTTGGGTCAATAGTATCTTTGCAATTATCACATTGGGCAATGGTGCTAACCTTATCATCTTCTCAATTGGCCAGGTCGTTGCACATGGATACCCCTTTGCCAAAGAAGGTGATACCTTTGATTCTCACTTTGCTGACCCTTTAACTCAAGCACTCATTCTAACTGCTATCGTTATCTCTTTTGCAACTCTGTGTTTTGTCATTTCTGTTATTAAGAAGATCAATGACTCTAGGCAAGGGGGAAAGGCATAATGATTTATAAGTACTTCTTTATCATTTTTCTTATTCTACCGCTTCTTTCTGCATCGTTTACGCTCTTGTTTAAAGACTCGGATGGATTGGGACTATTCTTTTCAAACTTATTTTCACTCTTATACTTTATCTATGCTGGAATTTGTCTCTTTTCATACACTGATACTTCCACATTTGTCGCAGGAGACTGGGAGAGTGGAATTGGGATATCCTTAAGCTATGATCTTTTTTCAGGTATTATGATTTTTGTTATTGGAGCGATTTATTTCACTGGGGCCCTCTATGCGTACCCAGGCGTAACAGTTGAAAAAAAGAGTACTTATCACTTCTTATATAACACCCTTTTTCTTGGTTTGACCGGAGCATTTCTGACACGTGATCTATTCAATCTATTTGTATGGTTCGAAATCACACTAATGAGTAGCTACGTACTTGTTGTTCTCGATTCATCTCGAAAAAGACTTAAAAGTGGCCTGAAATATATTCTTCTTAATTTTATAAGTGGACTAATCTTTTTAATTTCAATTGCACTTATTTATAAATTTACTAATACATTAGATTTTAAAGTTTTAAATGAGAGACTGTCACAATTATATACTAGTGATGCAGGCCTTGTTCGCTCCCTTGCTCTCTCTTTATTTGGTGCCTTTGCGATAAAGTCGGCGTTCTTTCCTCTATTTTTTTGGCTACCAGAAAGTTATCCAAAACTATCAGCTGGACTCAGTGGGGTCTTGGCCGGGCTACTTACAAAGCTTGGTCTCTATGCAATGATTAGAGTTTTTGGCCAGGTGTTTCCACCAGATCTTCAGCTATTTTGGACAGTTCTTATCTTGGCAATTGTTACACTTCTTGTTGGAGTCTGGTTTGCTGTAGTACAAAATAAATTACGTGAAATCTTAAGTTATCATATTATTAGCCAGGTTGGCTTCATTGGAATAGGGGTAAGCTTTTGTTTGCATCCAGATATGGCATTAAGGAAGTTTGGGCTAACATCTGCCTTATTTTATATTTTTCATCATATCATTGTAAAAACAAATCTCTTCTTTGTTTCTGGCCTTGTTAGAAACTTTGCATACACAGAAAAGATAACAAAACTGGGAGGACTGCTTAAGACTTCTCCAACAATTGCATTACTTTTTATGATTCCTGCAGCAAGTCTAATTGGAATACCTCCATTTTCTGGATTTTGGGCAAAACTAGGTCTTTTCAAAATTGCTACTGAAAGTCGCCTCATCTGGATCATCATTCCAATGATTATTGGTAGCTTCTTTACATTATATAGTATGGTCAAAATTTGGAGTGGAGTGTTTTGGGGCGAATATCATGAGTTTATTGTATCCTTTCCCAAGGTCGCAATCGTTCGCTCATATATCTCCTGTATCTTACTTTGTCTTTTCACTTTGATTATTAGTTTAAACCCTCTTTTGATCTTTAAATTGGCCCAGGAAGTGGGCAAGATTGGATTGGTGTATAAGTGAGGTATCAATGAGGCTATGGTACATATTTGAATTCGTTATTCTCTACCTATGGGATCTTACTCTTGGGGCACTAAGGGTCGCACAAGATGTTGTCACTCCTAAGAACTTATCTACTCCTGGTATTATAAAATTTCCACTTGAAGTACAAAGTGACTTCGAAATTGCACTACTTTCTAATTTAATTACCTTTTCGCCAGGAACAATGGTCATTGATTTAGACGCAGATAAGTCACATTTATATATTCACATGATGTTCTTAGAAAATGAAGAGGAAGCAATACAAGAATTTAAAGAAGTTATTGAAAGTCGTGTGTTAAGGATATTGCGCGGAAATCGAAAGGGGAAGTTAAAGTGAGTGTCCTATTAATGATTTCAACTGGAATTGTTATTCTAACATTTCTTTTGCTCACAATCGAGGCAAAGAGAGAACAAGAGGTCCTCGTCAAGGTCTTGGCCTTTGATTTAATTGGGATTTCAGGGGTTAGTCTTTTTTTGATATTGTATACATCAAATAGGGATACGTTCTTTCACAATATAGCGCAACTATTTGCGATTGTTGGTTTTGTTACTGCATTCGTATTTGCGGTCTTTTTATCGGATAAGAGTAAGGAGAATAAATGATACATTTAATAGGTGAAATTTTAATTCTCTTAGGTTCTATCTTTGTTTTCTTGGCAGTAGTAGGGTTTATTAAAATGCCAGACTTCTTTATGAAGCTTCAAGCTGCAAGTAAGGCCAGTGCCTTTGGTGCAGCTCTTATCTTACTAGGCTCTAGTATGATTATCGCTGAAATTAATATTGTAATTACTAATTTCTTGCTATTTATATTCTTATTGATCACAACACCAATTGCAACACATGCAATGGCCTATGCTTATGCTAAGAAGAATGAAATTTCGTGATTTAATCTTTGAGTGCCTCGAAGGCATCTATAATACCACCTGATACACTCAAGCCTTCTAGACTTTTAAGAGGGCGACTCGTCTTTATAAGTCTTTCTCGCATTGTCCATCTAGCATCTGGGCCATGTGTCGCCAGAACCATTGCCGCAACGGCCGCAACTAGAGGTGTTGAAAAGCTTGTTCCACTCGAGTAACCATATGTATTTGATAGATGAGTTGTTTGAATTTTTACACCTGGTGCGAAGAGGTGAACAGACTTATCTCCATAGTTAGATGACTTCGCTCTTTTTCCATTCTTATCGTTTGAACCGACTACTATGATATTTGAAAACTCATCTGCATATGCTCCTGGATATCGATTTGTAGAGTTCTCAACTCCTACATTTCCAGATGAAGCAATGACGAGAATACCCTTATCATTTAGTTCACGAAGAACTTTCTTGAACTCAGGAGAAGTTACCTTAAGGCGTGCTGAAAAACTGATGATATCTGCACCTCGATCCATCGCATATCTCATGGCATCAATGAGGTGTGGGAGCTTCTCTTTTCTCTTTGCCATTGGCTCTGGCTTGACGATAGGGATGATCTTTATCCCTTTAGCGACACCCTTTATGCCTTTGCCATTGTTATGTTTTGCCGCGATAACTCCAGCGACTGCTGTTCCGTGCTTTGTTTGGAAGTCGTAGTCACCGGCCAGCTCACCATTCTTCTTATTCGAGTTATAACCAAAGTAATCATCGACATAACCGTTATTATCATCATCAATCCCATTATTTGGAATCTCACCTTTATTGATCAGGATACTTTCTTTTAGGTCTTCATGATTTACATCAAAGCCTGCATCAATAATTGCAATAACAGGTTGATAATTTGATTCAAGGATTTTCCAGGCTTTCTCAATATTAGCGCCCTTAATCTTAGTATTATATTTTAAATACCACTGATCTTTTTCAAGGGGATCATTTGCAAATACTGAGGTAATTGTAAGAAGTGAAAGAAGAAGGGCAATGCTCTTCATTATGGCTCCAAATGATTTTGATTTCTGATGATTTATAGAATTTATAGTGACTTAGGACAAGAATTAATAAGACAAATAAGAATATTTTACAAAGAATAACATGGGCATTTCTACCCATGATACATAGAATTACTTTAGACATTTAAAGAGGGATTACATATGAAATATGCCTTACTTGCATTTATCGCTTTAGTTGTAGCGTCCAATACTTCTGCTATCGATTATCAAAGATATAAAGGTGGATGTGAATTTACAGCTAGTTATCAGGATTTATTTACAGAGGAGACGATCTTTGAGGAGAAGTCGATCTCTTATCGAAACAATCTTGTTTATACTAGAGCAGGTCTAGCTCCTATCGATATTTATGTAACTGATCGTGGCTTCTCTAGTGAGAATGCTGAGTTATCTCTATTTGGTTATAAGTACCTTTCTCAACATTTAAAATATCGAACAGATAATTCGTTAATGACTTATAATGTTCAGTTACCATTTGTTGATTATCGTCAATCTTATGCAGAAAGTGATGGAAAGAAGTTTATCGTTTCTATGCTAAAGGCACTTGTTGATGAAGATTATACTCGGCCACTAGATGAAATCGATATGTTAGAGGAAACAGTAGAGTTTTCAAAAATGTATTCTCGTCAAACATTGTATTCAAATTATTCCTACTTTGTTGAAGGACGTAATTACACTGGCCTTACAACTGACCACGCACGTGGAACAGTAACTATGCGTTATCAGCTTCACTACTTACCAAGAGTTCATAATGGTGCTTCTTACCACTTATATATGAGATGCTATGGGTATGAAGAAATGAAGAGAGTTGTAAGAAGATAAGTTTTAATAAACTGGCTACAATTCGTTGCAGCCAGTTGATGTCTTTATTATCAGTATCGCTGAATCCTTAATTTCTAGTTTATCATCCTGAATAGTTTTCCATTTATCTAAAAATTGACTTCCAAAGTTAATGTAATCAAACTTTGAGAGATCACTTTCTCTAACGATCATGTACTTTTCAGTCGTTTTTGGAAAAGTTATCGTTTGTCCATGAATGACTGAAGATAGAAACGATATCTTATTGTTGGCACATACTGTATGTACTGAATCACTAGGTCTTGAGTAGATCTTCGTAATATTCAATTTCTTATAAATCCTAGCAATAAAATAATCATAATTAGGTCTAAGGTTTTTATCATCAATAAGGCCATAATCTGAGCCGACAATTGTTTGACGAATAAGTTTCTTATTTCCAGCTGCCATGACCTTAAAAATATGATCGAAGAACCACAGAGCGGAGTTAAACTTTGTTGATATACCAGGTTGACCTGCACACTGTGCAGGACCTGTTTCTCCAAGCCATACTTCTTTTGAGCGTCCTTTTGTTACTCTTGTAATGGCCTCCATTGTTTCAATCATGTCATTCGACATAATGGCCTTAATCATGCTTTCATCGTCTGACTTGATAACTTGTAGAGGGCAGCGAGTGGATTGAGTCGGGTAGTAGTGCCACGTATAAATATCAAGTTCGCTACCTAGGTCTTTAACAATATTAAATGAGTTTACGCTAAACCAATCAAAGACTTCTCCTAGAATAGGCCAGAAGGCATTGGCAGGTCCTGCTAGCTTCGCATCTGGATAGTACTTTCTTATGATATTTTTAATATCATGATAATTCTTCTTATACTCACTCTCACTAATCTGACCGAAAGGGCCGTAGTTTAGAAAGAAGGCATTGGCCTCGTTTCCAAGCTCAAAGTATTTTATGTCTTGTATTTCTTTAGAGAGATTTTTGATAAAGGTTTCAATTGGAGTCAGATTTAGCTCACCATCTTTACGATAACCTGGCCCAATATTTAGTGTTATGAGTAAATCTAAGTTATTCCTAGCGACAAAGTTTTTGATGTTATCGAGTTTTGTCTTGTTAAAAAGAGTTTGAAAACCTTGATCTTTCTCAGTTTGAGTAAGCTCAGTACGAGTTGATTTTATATCATAGTGAGCGGAATCTGCCTCCGATCCTCCTAGCCTGAGTGTAAAGGGTGCTAGTGGTTTCAGTAATTGATCCAATTTCTTTCGGTTGAAATCAAATGGTTTTGTGATCTTTCCACCGCGTCCACCAGTAAAATCCATTGATCCTTCCCACCACCTGCCACCAAGTACTTGGGCCATATCAAGTGCAAATGAAAGATAGTCTTCAGTTACGCTAATACCTTTATTATTTGGCACGTCGAATTGGATGACTTGGTTATGATAGGTTGGAAGTTTTGTATATAAGAATGTCGTTGCTATGAGGATTAAAATAATAATGATTTTTTTCATAACCTATTACTACATTAGCTGAAGTCGCTATCCAAGACAGTTTTGTGTTAGTTTTCTAGTAAGAGAATCTAAGTAAACTAAAGTAATAATTACAATGGCATAGGTTGCTGATTTTGCTTATGCTAGGATGCCTCAAATTATGAGGTCTCCATGAAAAAGCTAAAGATATTGTCTTTAATGGCAATTATTTCAATAACTTCACAAGCCGCTGAGAGATTTGGTGGAATTTACTTTGATTCTTCTATTCCTGTTCATCAGGTTTATTCTCTTAAGGAAGATCTTACGTATCTATATCAATCAGACTTTGAGCATACAGATTCTGACTTTTCTTTATTTTTTGAGCTTGAAGAAGTAAATGGGCCGACTCTCTATAATTGGATATTCAATCGCGTAAAATATATTGTTGGCCAAGACTACCGTATACGTGGACGCAATTATATCACAAAAAAAGGTTATCAATTTCCTGCAACTCCTCTTCCTAGAAGTTCATCATTTCAAAATACCGATGCCTTTGGTGGTGTAGTCGTTATGTCAAATATTGGTGCTGGACTTTATCTGAGTGGCAAGAAATCAAAACTTTTAAAAGGCACTAAGATTAATCGCCAAAAAGTTTTTGCAACCTCTCCAAGGGTAGGGATTTTGCAAATCGGTGAAGGGCTCTTTTTAAATAGTATTTTAATTAATGACGAAATAAACTCTGAAGCGAATAAGATTAAACGACTTGGAACTCTTTTTCACGAAGCTAGGCATAGTGATGGAAACTCTGAGCATATTGGCTTTAATCATCATTCGTGTCCCGAAGGACATATGTTGTATGGATTCTCGGCATGTGAGAAGTATGGAAATGGTTCTTATCAGTTGGAGGCCATCGCAACTAAGAACCTATTAGCAAATTGTTCAACTTGTAGTGTTGAAGATAAGACAAAGCTCGAAGTATCGATTGCAGATGCCTTTGATCGCGTGCTTACAGTTTCTCATCGTAAAAGCGAAGAGCAATTACTGCATGAAATAGAATCTTATAAGAAGGTCGTTGATTTCTATATCGACTTTATGGAAATGAGTCCTTCTCAAAATGAAACATCTCAAAAAGAGCTTGAGCGTTTTACAGCAATGTATGAAAAAGCAAAGAGTCAGCTAGATGAACTAAGAAATACACCGGCACCTAAGATGATGGACTCAACTCCGGAGGGAGAGTTTAGTGAATCGAGTGTCGAGGAGTCTAATATGCTTATTGAGGCATCGGTTAAGTAATGAAGGTACGAATATTCTTTTTTACATTGGCAACGATAGCGTTTCTGCTTTTACTGAATCACCCCGAAACTCATGAAGTATCGACGAAAGTTGATGAAATCAATCAGCTTAATAAATTAAATTCTAAGCATAGTGAAGATAAGAGTGAGTTGACAGTAGTAGAATTTGAACGAGAGCTTAATACGTTACCGATGAATGAGGATCTTAAAAAGTTAACTGCAGATGAAGTTCACCATACTCCTGAATTAATAAAAGATGCTGGTGAGCTAATTGGGAGTATCCATGCAAGTGCCCAAGCTGATCATTCTAAAAGGCCAGCAGCAATGAAGTTCTTTAAAAGTTGTGCAGAAGATAGAGATGTTGTCCGTCCCATACGTGCGGTTTGCTTGAAGAAGATATACAAGCTTATGCCTGAATGGAGAATCGCTACAGCTATTTCACATTACTTAATACCAGAGAATGTTTCATCTCTAGCGTTTAAACTTCCTTAGTTTTAGCTCTGCGAAAGTCCTAATCATATTACAGATTCAGCTTTATGCTTTCTTTGCTCGATTATATTCGCAACCCTCCGTTTTTGCACAGTATTGCCGTTGTTTGCTATTAGTGCGTCTATGAGCTATACTAGTTAAGTCGAGATTTTCTTTATGGCCATGTAGCTAGCAATCACTGAAAATAAATATCTTTTTGACTATAGGATTAGTAATAAAAAATGATCCTAGGTTATTTTCGCTATTAGCAACAGTTTGAATAATTTAATTTTAAAATACACTTACACAATCTTGTGTAGTAGAGGCATGTGTCTCTTTATATCCTTTGCAAGTAATGATTATTGTAAAGGCCGATTTACCTTGGAGGTAAAAATGAAATCAAATATTTATGTAGGGAATTTATCATACGATATCGAAAACTCTGATCTTGAAAAATTATTCGCTGAAGAAGGCAATGTTGTAGCGGTAAACGTTATAAGAGACCAAGAGTCAGGTAGAGCAAGAGGTTTCGGTTTTGTGGAAATGGAAACGATCAGTGATGCTGAGAAAGCTATAGGCAATCTTAACGACAAGAACTTTATGGGAAGGTCGTTAATAGTGAATATGGCAAAAACAACTAAGAGAAAATCACACGATCGCTATTAGTTTCTAAATAAATTGGGCGTCAATACTTGGCGCCTTTACAATTTTTCTAGGAGAATATAATGATTATTGATTTTGAAATGCATATTGAAAATAAAACAAAAGTTTATTCTGATGAATTTGGAGTAGGGAGAGTAACTCATATATTTAAACTCTATGACGGCATCTTTGACTATTTCGAAGTTCATTTTGAAAAAGATAATGTCAAAAAATACTTTCCTACTCGTGTAAGTGATAAAATGCGCATTCGCTCTAATGCCATTATATTAACTTAGCCTATTTGTTCCTTGTTTGGGGCAGACTAATAAGAGAGAGTGACCTTAATAGGCCACTTTCACAAATTTTTTAAATACTTCTTTATGTTTTTCTAGATTAAAATCTGCCGCAACTGAAACACGAACGATATAGTCTTTGTCACTCTCTTTCGTTGTTCCTTGAGTTGAAGTTGCTGGAACTGTCCAGTAGCAACCTTTTAGTTGGCCGTAGCTTACACAGTGCTTACTTTCCTCTGGTATGGCGTCAATCATCATGCGAATAAGCTTGTGGTTAAGCTCACGTTTATGATCTTCACTAGAGGCCGGTAGATCCAGAGAGAATACTGAAGGAGTAAAAGTCGCATCAGCTAATTCATGTGAGACAAAGTTGATCTTCGCTTTTGGAAGTTGCTCTTGAATATAGTCAACGAACCCACGTGTGTTTGAATAGGCCTTAGCAATTCTTTCATTCATGCTTGGCATTTCACGAGTAAGAATTTGCAGTTGTAAATTTGTTGCTACGTTATCACAAAGCTTTAAGTGATTTTCAACAAAGCTCATGTATTCTGCGGCGCTATCACTTGCAACAGCATAACCTGCAGTACAAAGTCCACCACTTGGGAATTTTGATCCACTTACATAAGAGATAACCTTAACGTCATTAAGGTAGCCGTGATCACCAAAGAATTTCACATTTGGACAAAAGGTTTGATCGAGATTAAAAACTGCGCCAACAGCAGTTGCGCCATCATTTGTAAATCTCGGTTTCTTAAGTGTTTCACGAAGTTTAATTAAGTCTGGAATTTCAACGCGAGGGTTAGTTGGAATTTCTCCAATAATATATGGAACTGCATCCGCATGAGCAACGTCTGTTAGAATACGCTCAAGTTCAGTTACCATATCCTTACCACTGTCAACCGGAAGGTCAATAATCTCAACGTTATCAATACAGGCCGCTACACGTCTTGCTTGGTCATTTGTTCCACCATAACAATTTGGAGGAACGATAAACTTAATATCTTTTCCTGGATGGTTCTCATTTGCAAAGTGAACTTGCCCCATCATGATTGCATATTGAGCAGAAAGGCCACAATTACTAAAAGCTACTTGAGTTTTAGAGTTTGTAATTTCTTGAATTGTTCTTGTTAGCTCTGTTGTATCAGTAGTTGTCACGCTTTTTGGACTTTCTCCAATCATTGCCTTAATTACTGTTAGGCAGTCTTGTGGAGTCATCGCAATCGATTCACGACGCCTTACGTGCTGAATTTCTTTAATATAGTCTGGGTTGTTATCGTTAATAGTTATCACACTTCCAAGATTTGGATAACGTGCGACATTGATATCAGCTTTCTCACTGCCGTCGATAACAATCGTTGTTCCATCAAAGTCTTTATCCATTTCTTGATTTTGAATAAAGTCATATTGATAAACAGATTGAATTAATTCCGATAGAGGAGTTTCGCAAACAATCTGTGTGCGTTTATTAAGAAATTTATTTGCACGAAGAACTGCAAGGATTGGCATCATATCAGAAGAAAATGAAATAACACTCTCTGGATTAAGATCGGCTTCTTTTGCAATGGCCCACTCGAGAACACATGAAAGAGGGTGACCGAGACGAATATAGTCATATGCAGTTGGAAGCTCTTCGAGCTCAACACCAGTTTCTAATTTTTGAAGAAATTCAACTTTCGCTAAAGACTCATTGTAGATATCAAGTCTATGCGTCGTTAAACGAAGCCAGTCTGTTGGCATATTGTTTACGATTTGCGTTAACGTTTCTTTAAGATTTGCGTTCATGAGGAACTCCGTAATTGATTCAATATTTGGTAGAGATTCTACGATATAAAATATCAGATGTCGGCCTTTGGAAGGAGATTTTTTTTGAACTCGATGTTAAAATTATTCTTATCATGACACTGTGAGAAATAGTGTTTAGATATAGGGTATTAAATGTTTAAAAAAGAATTACTAGATAAGATCAGGTCATACTATGATCACGATGACCCGAGTCACGACTGGTCACATGTTATTAGAGTTGGAAACTTGTGTGAGAAGCTCTCTCATGGATATGAAGTAAACTTGAGAGTCTTAAGTGCTTCTGCTTATTTACACGACATCATTAATATTCCCAAAAATAGTGAGCATCGTAGTAAGGCCAGTGCTCTTGCTGCTCAAAAGGCCAAGTCCTTACTTGGTGAAAGTGATTATACAGATAGTGAAATTGAGCATATTGCACAAGTTATCTTAGAACATTCATATAGTGCCAACTTAAAGGCCAGTTCAATTGAATCAGAGATCTTACAAGATGCAGATAAACTGGATGCAATGGGTGCCATTGGCGTGATGAGATGGGCCAGCTGTGGAACTAAGATGAAGTCAAAGTATTATCATTTGGAAGATCCTTGGGCGAAAGATCGTTCTTTAGATGACAAGAGCTATTCTCTAGATCATTTTGAAAGAAAGTTGTTAAAGCTAAATGATCGTCTTAATACTGAAGCTGGAAAAGAAGAGGGAATGAGAAGGCTTGCTTTCTTTCATGCCTTCTTAGATCAACTTAAAACAGAAATATAATTAGATTATATCTTTTAGGATTTTTTCAATTTCCTTTTCAGAAAATTCTGCACAATTATCAATGATAAGAAACGAAACGCCATGGATAAAGGCCAATATTTTCTTTATTTTAAGATCATCTTTTTTTAGTGTAGTCTTTGTATCGATTGATTCCAAAAGATATGCGTAAAGTTGATCTGTTATGCTTTCGACTTCTTGAAACTCATCCATTTTACAAATTTTCTTAAAGTAAATGGCCCTAAAGTGTCCCTCATTTTCTTTGGCGAAATTTATATAAGCTTTACAAAATTTTAAAAGACTAGGGGATTTTGAGTTTGAAATAGTATCGAATTCTTCTTTAAGTAGACTCACTCCTTGTAGAGCAAGCTTAACTGCAATCTCATTTCTTGATTTAAAGTGTTTGTAAATTGCAGCAGGTGAAACTTTACAAGCATTGCTAATATCTCTTATTGAAAAATCGACACTGCCGTTCTCTGCAATGATTTGACTTGCATTGAATAGGATTGATTCTTTTAGAGCGCCGTGATGATAAGTATCCGATTTTTTTCTCATTTCATCATTTTGCCTTCTTTAGTCTTGAAAGTAAACAAGTGTTAACTTATGTTATGTGAACAATTGTTAATATTGAGGAGCATATGAAAAATATTTTAGTTATCCAAGGTCATTCTGATCCCGCATCTCTTACATACTCTCTTGCCAAATCTTATCTTGAGGCACAGGAGGCTAAGGGAAATCATGTAAGCTTAATTGATCTATCTGAGATAGAATTCAATCCTATTTTAGAAAAAGGGTATAAAGAAATTCTTCCTCTTGAAGAAGTGCTTGTTACTGCTCAGGCATCAATACAAGCGGCTACTCATATCGCTATCTTCTATCCAACTTGGTGGGGGAGCCTTCCTGCCAAATTAAAAGGTTTCTTTGACCGCGTATTCCTGCCTGGATTTGCCTTTAAATTTGAGCCAGGGCAAAGCTTCCAAACAAAACTTCTGAGTGGAAAGACTGCAACAATAGTCACGACAATGGATACGCCACCTTTTTATTATAAGTATGTACAAGGTAACCTCGGACCAAAATTACTCAAGAGTTTAATTCTAGGATTTTCTGGCATTAAAACGAAGCAAACTATTCTTGTCGGGCCTGTACGCAATTTTGATGATCACAAGACAAGGTCTTGGATTGATAAGATGAAGGATATTGATTAAACGTTATGCACCCTGTGTAAATAATCATGTAATACACAAACTAAATTTTATTCATGCTAACTTTTAGTAATTGATAATTATTAGGAGTTAGAATGAAGCATTTATTCATTTTATCGGTAGCCTTACCGTCACTTTTATTTTCATGTAAAGATAAGACTAATAGTCGTATCAATCTAGGTAGTGATACTAATGAGGCTCGTTCTGTAGAGAACGCTAGCGTATTTAATATTGAAAATATTGATATTTTAAAACGTGTATCATATGAAAAGTTATCGATTTCCTTTAGTCCAGTGAACCTTACTTATGAATTAAGCGATGAAAAAGTTATATTCAAGACTCGTGATAAAGCAGAGCTTGTTGCACAGTTAACAGTGTCTGATTTATCTAGTATCGAAACACTAGATATTTCTGGAACAAATCCTATCTTTAGAAAGAAGGGTGATAAAAATGAGCTTGTCCTTGAAGTATTTGATGTAAAGCAAGCCGAGAATATCTTACGTCATAGCTTCTATGACAGCACTCCAAATTCAAAGTCATTAATTAATGGAAAAATTATTCTAAAGAGAAGAAATGATAGTGAAAATCTTAAAAACTATGTATCTCATATTACTGATGCTCCTATTCAGTATTTAACTGCTCGTCGAATCGGAAATCTTAATCAAAATGGTACGTATGAGTTTTGGTTTGACGATGAGCTTAAGATGGTTAAAGAAGCTCAAGCTGAATCTATTTCTATAAAAGAGTTTGAAGTTATTGAGTCTATTAATATTGATGAGGCCCTTGCTGAAAACTTTAAAATCGACTTTCGTATTGAAGAATTAGATGAAGATTATAATAAGATTTCTTTTAAAATTACCAACGAAATTGATAAGGGAGCGTTTGTAACATCTAATCCTATTACTGGACTAAGTTATAAATGCGTGGCCATGAATTATAAGACAGGTATGAGCTCAAAAAGAATCGACAACGGTGTTGAGCACACAATGGCCTTTAAAAAAGGACTAGACCGAGAGTGTCTAACGAATAATCACGATGACAAATCAATATACATTTTTGATAAAGATCTTAACTACATCAAAGTAAAGTACTAATAATTTCAGGAGTTTAAAATGATGAAAACAATTATAATTGGCACACTGCTTGCTCTATTTAGTACTAATAGCTTTGCCCAAGATTATTGTAATAAAAGCTTAAAGCAAATAGATGAATTTCTATCAAATAATACTGGCTTCGTTCCTTTTATTGAATATAGTTGTTTAGAGGGGAACCCAAAGTATGTGAAGAGTGCATTGACGATATTTGCTCAAAATCTTCAAAATCAGTTTGATAGATTAGAAAACCTTGAGAAGAGTGCAAAAGATTTCAAGAAGTCAGTTATGAAAGAAGCTAAGGCCCTTGAAGAGATGATGATAATTGATGTTGGAAATAATGCCTTTGAAAGTAAGAAAAATATTTATTTCCAAAAGTTAATCAATATTAGTCAAGATATCGCAGTGAAAGAAAGAAATTTTACTAACGAAATCAGCGGTATGAGAGCAACAGGAGCACTGCTTGAAAATTTTGTTCCACACCTAGAAGGTGATGTTGATCTCGTTAGAGCAAAGCTAGGATACGACAGTGTTGAAGAAGTAATTGAATTGAAAGAATACCTTTTTGATTATGGACAAGATTTAAGAGATACGCCACTTGAAATACAAATGGCATTAGATCAACTAAAGGAAACGCAAAAGCACTTGAAGCCAGTATGGGAAAAATTAAAACTATAATAATATTTCTAATTTTAATAAGCTCTTTTGTTTTTGCAGAAGAGCTTATTGTAAAACCGAATCAGGTTCAGTATTTAAGTTTAAAAAAATTCAAAAAAGAGAGTGATACCGTTTACTCTCTCTATATTAAAAAGCTAACTCTAAATAATGAGTCAGTATTATTTCTACCAAATGATCTCTCTAGTAAAATTGCAAAAATAACGATAGATGAGCTCCATGTTCATGGGAAAGGCTATATTGCCCAGTCTGTTCGAAGTAATGTGAGTATTGTGCGCCATAAGGGAGAAGTGGGCCTAAAAGAATATTATGCTGATTTAATACCTAGGGCGCAAAAAGGTAAAGATGGTGAGCGCGTTAATCAAGAACGACCAAAAAGTGGTGATGGAGACAAAGGCCGCGATGGAAAACATGGAAAAAATGGAAGAAGCGGGATAAGTGGAATTAAAGAGTTAAACTTAGATATTAATATTGCCTCATTCGGACAGCTCGATGTCGTTTTAGTTGCCGAAAGCGGAGGACATGGTGGCCATGGTTCAGACGGACAAGGCGGTAGCCATGCAGAGTGTGATCGTAATCGTGGGGCCAATGGTGGACATGGAGGCAATGGCGGGCAAGGGGGATTCCCCGGAAGTGTTGGTTCTGTAAATATCAAGTGGCAAAGTGATTTACCTCTTATTACAACGGGACAGATTCCCTTTGGGTTAAATGTAAGACAATACCCTGGACTTGCTGGTAATCCAGGAAATGGCGGAGTAGGTGGTTCTGGTGGTAACGCTGTAAGATGCGCGCTATGGAAACGTAGTGGTGGAGACGCTGGAGAAAATGGACGAATCGGAACATCTTTAAGAGGTGGTGGCGATTATATCTTTTATGGCCGAATTGGAGATGTTTCAATCAGCAATAAGGATTTGCAATGAGAATGCTATCTTTGTTCTTAGTTCTCTATTCCAATTTTTCCTTTGGAAACTCTATTGCTGTAACAGCAAAAGCTTCTGAAAGTGACTTATATAAATCAGTTTACTCTGTAATCAATAAGAGTCCTTCAACCTATTATTGTCGAAATATTTATCTTAAAAATATAGACTATTTCTCTGATGGAGAATTAGTTTATTCTCTGGACGACCAGATTCAAAATAAACTACTTAACGCAAAAAGCTCAACTGTAATTTATCAAAATATGTCACAAGACCTTGTTGATATAGTTGACCTATTTCCTGATTTATCAGTACGTCATACAAATATGACGTACAGTCATGACTGTGAAGTCAAAAATGTACGAATGAATAATATCTTTGTTCTTGATGATGGTTCTCAATGTGGAGAAGGTCTTTCACTAAAGAAATATGTTTTGGATAATGGAAATAGAAAATTAATTAGTGTTGAAGATAAGGAAGTAAACTTCTCTAGGGATAGTGTCTATACAAAATTGAATGTAGTAGATGGAATTCTTGTTTTAGATAGGGGAAGCTTTCAAGTTCTCGACACTAAAAATAATACAATTTCACCGGTTATATACGATCTTTCTGACCGTCACTTTATCTCAGCGTTTGGCATTTCTAAAGATAAATTTGTCATCGTATCTTATGATAAAGAAGGATTGCAGCTAAACCTTATTGTTAAGCATGCGGGTAAGTTTGAATCAGTTAAAGAAGTTGATACTAGCGTCGGAAGATTGAGTTTTAATGATACTAACGAGAGAGTAATAAACAAAGAAGAAGCCAGATATAAACTTTTTCAACAAGCGGAAAGAATTAGTAAAACAATTAGTATCTATATCAAAGAAGAGATGTCGTTTGAGGCGCTTGAAATTCTTATTTCTTACCGTTTCCCGAAAACGAAAATGATACAAACTAGTTATTCACATACCTTAAACCAATTCACCAAATCTCGATATGAAGTAAGTGATGTTTTCAGTAGTAGTAATGTGGGCTTTAAGAAGTATGTGCTAGATCTAGGTCAGGAATTTAGAATATTAAAAGATTTAAATATTAGTTTTGATAAGGTCCAAAGTGAAATTTCAGATGGAATGTACAAAAAAGCTGAACCGTCTGGTCGAATATTAAGATATGGTGACTACGGCATAAGTGCACGCAATGATTCACTTAAACTAACATTTGATAAGAAGAGTGTCGAAATTGCTGGTACATGTAGTCCCAAATTAATTTTTTCGGATAAGAAATACCTATTTAAAAACGATGACATTAATACTCTTTATCAAGGTAAAACACTGCTAACAATGAGAGTGAGAAGTTCTAATTATAGCGAAGCTTTAAAACTTATTGCAAATGGTGCACGCGTCGATGAAAAAGATATTAGAGGAAAACTTCCTATTGATTATGCTATCTACAAAAGAGACTTGAAGATGGTAAGGTTGTTACTTGAAAATGGAGCTAGTTTAAGTAGTTCTAAAGCATTCAATCTAAATGATCAATTCGAGAGAACATTTGATGATTTTGCATATCAAAGTAAAGACATACAGAAAGAAAATATTGAATACTTTAGTTATCTCGTAAAGATTGCACTAGAAAAAGAGCAGATCGATATTAATAAAAGCGAAAGAAGAATGTTAAAGGATAACATCGCTTCAATCACAGAGCTTCATAATGCACTAAGAGGTGTTTTATGACCAAAGTAATAATCTTGTTTTTATTATCTTTCAATATCTTCGCTATATCCGATAGTGTGAAGAGCGCTATTGAGAGTGATAATGTAGATAAACTTGCAAAACACAAATACGAAGAGCTATCAAGTGATGCAAGAGATAGGGCCGGACAAACTCCATTGATTTATGCGCTTCACAAAAGACAATTAAAAGCAGCAAAGTATTTAATCTCTAGAAAACTAGGTGTAAACGCGAAGGATTATATCAGTCGTTCTCCTTTAACGATTGCTCTTAGTAAGTTTGATGATGTTGCATTATTTGAACTACTATTAGCAAATGGAGTAGATCTTAAAGTAAAAGATAAGCATCAACGTGATATTTTCTATTACCTTGAAAAGAATAATAGTAAAAAAGTAAAAGATCTCATTAGAGTCGAATACAATAAGCTTAAAACAGTTACGGACAGTCAAGCTAGTGAGTTGAAAGACATTCTTTTAAATGGAGATTCAAAAAAACTAGAACAATACTTGAGTAAGTACCGTACGATTAATATTAAATTAAATAATATATCAGTTTTAGAGTTTTTGATTAAAACGAATGCTCTTAATAAGTGGTCTATATCTTACCTAGCTTCACTTGGTTTAGATGTTTTTGAAAAAGACTTTATCTATAAGCTTATAGCGACTAATAATTTTGAAGCTTACAAAGAGCTTTCTCGTTATCGTACAAATATTTTAAATGGCCCTAAAGGTGAGAGTCTTCTTGAAATTGCACTTAAAAATGATGCTCCAGACGATATTTTATTAAGTATCATTAAGAAACAAGAAGATCTTAAAATTAAAGATAATGAAGGGAATTCTTATCTTCATCTCGCGATAATCAAAAATCGTCCATTAATCGTAGAATCTCTAATAAAAAGGGGACTTAAGCTAAGTCTTCGTAATCGAAATGGTGATACGGCCCTGATGCTAATGATCGATAATTTTGATAATGCTAATCTAGAGACTTATATTAAGGATAATTTTGATTTACTTAATATTCAAAATAACGATGGAACTGATGCTGTTATTAAGCTTGCTAAAAATAAGCCTGAGATCTTAAATTCAATTATCAAAGAATTGAAAGGGAAGTATGACTTTACGCATTCTGATAAGTTTGGAAATCGTGCAGTTGTCGTGGCCAACGTAAATATTCCTCGTGCAAATCCTGATGAGGTTGGAGGTACATTAAATGAAATTCCTAGTGTTGATTCTAAACAATTAAATACGCCAAATCTTAATGCCGATATCAAAACTGTTGATCAAGTTGTTCAGGAGTTAAGTAGTATTGATTCTTACATTGGTGATCGTTTATTTGATAAGTTTGTAAATGATAGCGTTGAGACATATATCTCAAAATCAGTTCTAAACTTTAAATCACATGTTTTAAATTTAATGTCAGAGAAAGATGAAGTATTTTCTACTACATTAAAAGAATTAGAAGATCTTCAATCAAGTTTAAAGAACACACAAAACTCTTTAAATAAGATAAAACACAAGAAAGTTGGGGCCGTAGCGTCTTACCAAAAACTAAAAACTAGTCTCGAAAACTTTGATAGTGAGAGTTTTAATCGAACGATTAATTCTAGTGTGTCTCAGCTTAAAGGTGAACTTAGTAATATTATCAATTTTGTCAATGATGTTAATTTTGAACTGAAAGAGTTTAGCTCTCATCGTAAAGAGCTTGAGGGGATTCTTAAGCAATTTAAAGAAGGCAAAGATGAAATCTCTAATGAAATCAATATGGTTAGAGAAGAGTTTACTCGAACTAAAAAGCAGCTTTTAGCTTCTATTGAAGAAACAAAGTTTTACTATAGAGGAGAGTTGTTGTCTCTTGAGTCTAATGTTTTACATGAAAAAGGCAAACTAGATCATGCCAAATCAAATTTAGATGAAGATGATAAGTCTATTCGACAAGCAAAAGCAAATCTCGCTTCAGCTACTTGGAGTAAGGTGGATTATGCGGCCAGAGAAAATCACCCTGGTCATGATCCTAATACTTGCCAGTGGACGACAAAACGTAAGGCCATGGTAAAACGAATTGCAAAAATTAAAAAGCAAATTGGCCATTTGGAAATTAAACGTAGAAAATCAAGTCAGATTTTTAGTGACATGTTAAAGAATTATAATTTTGTAAAGAATGACTATGCAAAGTATAAAGCTTTCTCGAGTCAAAAAATACAAGAGTTTACTTTTAAAATTAATAACGAAATCAAAACGAAAGAAGATAGTGTTCGAAATGAACTTACTGCTCTTGAGTATGGAAGAGATCTTGAGTTTGATGATGTTAGGATCGAAGTTGAAAGTTTAAAGAGTGAAATAGAAAAACGTTTTGGAGATATCTCAAATGTTGAGAGTACTTGGAATAATCTTTATTCTTCAGTAGAAAAGCTAAACTCTCTTGCATCCCTAAAGGATGCAATGAGATGTGGAATGCTAGGTTGTGCACCAAGTATTCTCCTGCCTGATAATGGTACAAAGCTAGCAAAAGAATTCAATGATAAAGTCATGTCTCTTTCTTTGAAGTATGCAAGTTATACTACGGTTTCTGACTCCCAACATACATATCGATTCCAGGTTAATAACCTTGATAAAATTGCACGAGAAATTGAAAATCTAAAGACACAAGAAGCTTCTCTATTAGCTAGGGCCAGAACTATTAGTAATGATATTGTTTTTAAATCAAAAGAATTAAAAGAAATTCATTCTCCTGATAATCAAATATTAAATGAGCTTGTTTTAATTGAAGAGTTAGTTTTTAAGAATCAGTTCTCAAAAACAGCTGTTGAGATTAATATCAATGAGCGCAATGGCCTAAAAGATCAATTAGGGCTTGATCAAGAAATCACTGTTGAATCGTTGATCGTTAAAGATGAACATGAGTTTACCCCGTTAGTTATCGATACAATCTCTCTGAATTATGAAACGTTAAAAACAATCGAAGTTTATTCAAAAGAAAATGTCCCTTCGCTCCTAGGGCAGTGGTTTGATATCCTTGCTACTAATATGAATGTTTCTCAAGGTCTTTACAATATTGAAGGCCGTGATTTATTTATACGTTCTTTGAAAGAAAACGTGGCCATCGAAAAAGTGTCCGATGGAGAACTATATTCAATTAAGGTTCTTACAAGTTATGGAGACTTCATTGTTGATGAAACTGGAATGCCAATTTCGGTTGATGATGAGGATAAGTCACCACTTGATTTCGAACTTACTTCAACAGGTGTTGTAAGAGAGCGTATTCTAGAAGTTATCTCGAAATATCGTAAAATTTATCCTGATGTAAAAATGGATGACTTGAAGCAAAATCAAAATCTTTCGATTGTTGTTTCTCTATTAAAAATGGCCGATCAAATAAATGATGCAAAAAGAGCTGAAGAAATTCTTGATGTGATATTCGTTATTGCTAATCCTATCCTACATACGACACCACTAGGGGCGCTCGTGAGTAAGAGCTTGGGAATGGCCAAATGTGGGTTTGAATACTTTAATCGTATACGTTTAGGGATGCATACTTCTTCTCTTGAAGATGGAACCCGTATTGCTTCGTGTCTTAGTGAACTTATATTGACGATTCCTTTTAGTAAACAATTTAAGGGACAGCTATCAAGCTTTTTCAATAATGTTATCCCATCTAAGTTATTAGTTAATTTAACAAAAACTATTTTCGGTAGTGGAGCAGAAAAGCTACTATCTGTTAAATCTTTGGAAATGCTTTTTGAAGGTGTATTTGGATTAGCTATTTCAGATTTGAATGAAAAGCTCTTTGTTGAAAATGGAAATGTATTTAATAATATTATCTCTTCTTATCATTTTTACGATAGTGGTTTATCATTTAAAGGTGAAACTGAAATAATGATAAGTGATCTCAAATTTAAAGTCCTTGGGATGGAGTTAAAATCCAATTTTAATGGACCAGTTTATACTTTTAATAATAATTTGAAGATTTTGAATATTTGTAATTATAGTAAATCCCAAATAAGTGAAAAGATTAACCAGGAATTAGGTGTCGGTATCAATACAATCGATTTGAATCCTTCTGTCGATCTGAAAAAAGGTGACCGTACTTATTTATTAAAAGGAAGTTTATGTCTACTGGCAATCGATTAGTTAGAGTTTTTAAAATCCTCTTATATCTGATTGGATTTTATAACTTCTTCTATTTGTCTTTATACGCTGACTTTGTGTGGCCGTATGTTGTTATTTACTTAGGCTTTCATTATGTTTTAGGAAAATACTTACTGCAAAATAGATCTGATTATTTCGATATGATAAAAGTTATAAGTACAAATGTTTTTTATATCTTACCAATCATTATCTATTTCTCAATGGAGAATACTGATAAGACAATCTATGACTTTTTATTCAGTGCGAATTTCTACAAGAATATGTATGTAGTTCTTAAAAGCATGTTTTAATTTTTTTTGTCTATATATTTAATAACAGAAGTGAGCGGTACTGGGAAATAGGCATTTTCATTTCCTTCTTAAAGAAACGTCTAAAACTCATATCGTCAATAAAACCAAGCTTATAAGAGATCTCTTTAATCGGTATATCTTTGAGAAGATATTCTTGCACTTTTTTTAGGCGATAGGCTTTTAGGCTATCGCGAAAAGTGGTATTAAACCTATCTTTTAGATGGCGCTGAAGTCCACGAGGGGACATCCCTAAGTTTTGTGCAATATTTGTTAAGGTTAAATCTTCGTTTTTAAGTTCGTCATAAATTGCAAATAATTGTTTTAATTCTGAATCACTATCTTCTTTATGTCTTGGTATTTGATATTCTCGAATTCCTGGTCCTTGAATGATTTCGTTGTACATTCTGGCAATCTTTGTCCCCAACTCTTTTTTTATTATTAGACAAATAACATCAAGGTAACTAAGAACTCCGCCTGCTGTAATAACTTTTCCTGATTCAACGATTGTTCGATGGGCCTCGATCTTTACCTTTGGATACTCTGCCTTTAATTTTTTTTCAAAGAACCAATGAGTCGTGACCTTTTTATTATTTAGTGCTCCTGTTGAGGCAAGCTTAAATGTTCCTCCACAGCATGCGATAACCTTTGAATCTTTGGAGGCAAGGTGGGCATTGATTATTTTTGTCTCTACTGCAGTTGCCTTTTGTGGGTTATGTGACGGAGGGATGACAAGATAATTCACTGTCTTTCTTGCTGATAACTTCGTTTTGAATTGACTCGTTATTATGAAGTTAACCTTGTTATTTATATATTTTAATATATCGAAATAATCCTTAAAGTTTTGTGTAGTACTCTTTAGTGAGTGATTACATTCAAGGATATGGATCGTTATGTTTGTCGTGTTTTGCATAGAATATGTCATAAGTGACGATACTGTTTAAGTCAAGTCTTGGGTAGAGTTACTTAAGGAGACTGACACTATGAAAACAATCAAACCTCCTCACAAGTGTGGGGTAATAAAGAGCTTAATTAAGTATGACTTAAAAGAAACAATTTATCGAAGTAAGATGGCCTTGAGCAGAAGAAGTGCTAGCTATATCAGCTCAGTTGAATGGAGTGTTCCAAAGAGTGAAAAGGTGGAGAGGATTATTGCACTTGCTGATAAGCTCTATGATGGGCCTCTTTTTAATCATGGAATAAGAAGCTATGCTTTTGGAAAGATCTTAATGAGTTTAAATAATGAAAAGGTTGATAACGAAGTTTTCTTTATTGGCTCGCTTCTTCATGACTTGGGATTAATTAAGGATTGTACTGGCACGACGTTTGAACTTGTTGGTGCAGATGAGGCGTGTGCTCACTGTCATGATATCTTAACTCCTAAGCAGCTTGATATTATTCATGAAATGATCCTTCTTCACGGTGCCATTGGATATGCTGAAAATAAAAGCTTGGAGCTAAAATATCTCCATTATGGTGCAGGTGTGGATGTCGCCGACCTTTGGCGCCATCGTCTAAATGAACAAAACTATTTTGAAGTATATAATAAGTATCCTTCTCAAGGTCATATTCCTTACATGATTGACCTTCTTAAAAAGAGAATGAATGAAAACCCAAATATGTACCTTTCGACTGTTATAAATTTAGGCTTCTTAGGAAAAATGAAGCAACATAAACACTGTGGTCAGGATTAGCTTAATTAAAGCTTATTATATTAGACATGATCAAAGCAAGTGTTGCTATGGCAGTAAAACACCAAAGAAGCACTCCTTGAAGCATTGGTTTAATCCCTGCTTCTTTAATATGTTCTAGAGTAATACTAGAGCCAATATAAAATAGTGTGAGCACCATAAGCTTTTTAGCTCCAGCGTAAACCATCATTCCAGCAGACTTTAACTCAGGAATAAAAGTAACGAGGGCCGCGGCCGTGATGAAGCCTAGGATAAACCAAGGCTTCTTTGTTTTTGTTGTTGTAACAGCGTTTTGTTTCTTAAGTTGCACGGCAGTTGTAAAGCTAAAGATAAGAGCTAGTGGAATAATCCAAAGAGCACGAACTAGCTTAACAATTGTTCCAACCTCAAGCGCTTTTGGGCCGTAACTTAAGGCAGCTCCAACAACGGAACTTGTATCATGAATGGCCAAGGCCGACCAAAGTCCAAATGAAGTTTGGTCGATATTTAATAAGTGGCCAATCCATGGGAAGACGAATAGGGCAATTGCATTTAGTGTAAAAACAACGGCCAAAGATACTGTCACTTCATGATTCTTTGCTTTGATGACTGGAGCAACGGCAGCGATTGCACTTCCACCACAAATGGCAGTTCCAGAACTAATTAAAAGAGTTGTGTTAAGAGGAGTTTTAAAGAGCTTACCTAAGATGCTCCCAACTGCAAAGACCGCTAAGATACTAAGTGCAGTAAAACCAACTGATTGCATCCCAACCTTTGTTACCACATTTAAGTCCATTCCTGCACCTAGGCCAACAACTGCAAGGGCAAGTAACTTCTTTACTGCTTTGGTTGTCCAATCCTGAAATGGATTTCCTATAAATAATGAAAATAAGATGCCTGCAAAAAGAGCAATGGCCGAAGAGGCCCATGGACTTAAGCAAAGGATTGAGAGAATAATGAATAGTAATTTCTTTATACTTTGATTTTTCATAACTTTAGTATCGCACTCTTTTTATGAATATGCTAAGTTGGCCACATGGAAAACAAAATAGAGTTAGTTGAATACAATGATTTTTGGTTAAAAGTTTTTGCAAAGGAGAGTCAGACTCTGGCAAAGCTTTTGAGAAATAATTTAATGGGCTGTGAGCATATTGGCTCGACTGCCATGCCAAAAGTTGTGGCCCGCCCAACCCTCGATATTCTATGTGTTGTCCATACTCTTGATGGCATTGAAATGTTTAGAAATGAATTCAAGGCCCAAGGTTTTTCATTAACTTCAAATGATTCAAAACATTTCTTATTTGAACGCAGGTCTCCTGAAGGGGATCGAGTTCTAACAAGTGTTCGTATCCTTAAGAAAGGTGATATCAAAATTAGTGATATCCTAGACTTCAGAGATTACCTAAACGCTGAACCTATGATTGCGACAGAGTACAAGAATGCCAAATTGAATCTCATACAAAATCACTCAAATGATATTGGTCTTTATGAAGAAATGAAGACCAGATTTATTGAGGCAGTACTTTCTAAGATTAGCTAGATCTTATTTAGAATTCGTTAAGAGTTGGTTAAGAAATTTTGGTATATTCCGATAAGTTTGCTATGCTTATTGGTAAGATGTCGAAATTATTTATTAGCTTAATTCTATTAAGTGGCCTCGCTGGCTGCCAACAAGTTTATGTCTCTCAAAATGTAGAAGCCTCTACACAAATGATTGTCAAAAGTCCCCTTATTCATACAACGATTGTGAAAAAGGGTAAGGTCAAAAGAGGACAAGGTCTGTATCAGGCCCTGCAAAATATTGATATCGATAATAAGCAAGCATTAAATCTAATCAACCAACTTAGAGATGAAGTTGAGTTTTCAAAACTTAAAGTAGGTGATCGATTAGAAGCAACTTTTGATGAGTATAATATGCTTATTAAATTTTCTTTTGCGCAAAATGATTATGAAACTCATGTGGTGTCTTTAAATGAAGATACTGGTAAATGGGATTACTCTTTAAATGAGCTGGATACTTATTGGCAGCCGCGAATGATTGAAGGAAATCTCAACTCGGGATCAACTCTTCAAGATGATCTTTTGGCCATGGGCCTAGAAAGGTCTGTTGTTAATGAAGTTATCAATGTTCTTCTTTGCAAAGTGAATTTTAGAATGAATGCACGTGCGGGAGATCAATATAAGATTCTTCTAAGCGAAAGAAAGCACGCCAAGAAAACTGTTCAGACAAAAGTTCTCTTTACTTCATATAGTGGAGTAAAAGCAGGAAGTCATGAAGCTTACTTCTACGAAGATGCTGAAAAGAGCTCAACTTATACTGCTCACTACACACCAAATGGACAGGCCCTCATTAACTCTGGACTTCGTTATCCACTTCCTAGACTTCACGTGCGTTCAAACTATGGTTGGCGTATGCACCCTGTAACGGGAAGACGTGCTATGCACAGAGGCGTTGATTTAAGGGGAAGAACTGGTGAGCGAGTCCATGCTGTTGCTGCCGGGAAAGTTATCATGTCTACTTATAATAAGTTTGCAGGTAATAAAATTGGTATTAGACACAGAGATGGATCAACTTCGTACTACTATCACTTAAATCGTCGTAGTGTAAAAGTAGGAGCATGGGTTAGATCGCATCAAGTTATTGGAACAGTTGGTGCAACAGGAAGAGTAACTGGCCCACATCTTCACTTTGGTTTTAAAGACTCAAGAGGAAGATGGATGAATCCATTAAATAAGAGAATGATTGCAACTCCTAAACTTACAGGTGAGCGCCTTGCTAATCTTCAAGGACAAGTAAGTAAGATCAAAGGTGTTGTTGCTGACTTACAAATTAGTAAAGAGTCAAAATATCTTGTTGCTAACTTAGATAAGATTAAGCGCTTTCCAAGTGCACTTGATAATTTTAGCTTTTTACCTAAAGAATAAACTCAACTATTACTAAGTATTGTCGATAAACGTTCATATGCGTTTAAAGCTCTTTATACTATCAATTCAATTTATTGCCATCTTTGGCCTTGGTTTCTATTCTTCTAGTACAAAAGAAGGCCAGCGTTCGATAAGTTCATACTCAACTTCAAGATCTGTTTCAGAAATAAGTTGTTCTAGTGCGCTTAGGACTTTTCTTTCTCCATTAAATCTTGAAGAGAATATTATGCTTTGGCATATCTTTAAAGAGCAGGGGGCATCAGTTAATCCTAAGTACCTTTCTCACGAAAATTTTGATTCTCTCGCATCAGATCCAGATCATAACTTTAAACAAACTCAAACAAGCCAGCTTGAGGCCGTAAGTGGACTCTATGCCCAGGAGAGGGGAATCATTGCTGCGGGAATTGAAAGAGGCCCAGAGGGAACAGAGTTTATTGATGGTGATGGGATCTTTTGGGATGTCAAAACTCCAATCTCGCCACTTCTTACTCACTCTTGGCGTTTTAATATTGAGAAGGCCGGAAATAGTATCAAGCATAAGCTTGAGGCCGTCGGTGATATTCATATTCTAGTAGACCTTTCCTATATGAGGCAAAGAAATGTAAGTGACCTAAAGAAATGGATTAAGTCTAATATTTCCAAAGAACTGCAACAAAGAATTCGCTACGTTATCGTACCAGATGCCATTGTCGATTAAAGAAGTTTGTTAATATTTACGATAAGAATACATGAGACTAATAAAAGCATTTCTCATATTTCAAATTACATTCATATGCCTTGCTGATGGGGACGATATGAATACGTTAACAATTCGTACTTCAAGTGAAAAAAGTAAAACCTATAAAATCAAAAAAATAAGTAAGACTAGACTCTCTGCTGACAGTGGACGAGTCATTCTTATTGAAACTTATGGAAAAGAAAAATGTGTTATTCCTATGGATAAGGTTGTGAGTACGCCTCGACCTAATTACCAAGGTTGCACACATTGTTTTACTGATGATGAAGAAGTTGAAAGATACTATTCACAAATGTTTTTAAATCGTAGAAATCCAAAGATTACTTGTGATGTAACAAATGGTGAAACAGTTGGCTTTAACTTTATTGGTGGAACAACGATTAATGGAGAATCGAAGCTTGTTTCAGCAGGCCTAGTTCTTGAGTCTGCCGTTTATTCAGAAGGGCCTTTCCTTCATAAGGAAAAGAAGCCTAATGCTCTTGAAAGACTATTAGACGGAACAGCTGACCTGCTTCTTGACGCCGCATTTTAATTATTTTTTTTATTTTTATGACTTCAAAGTAATCGTATGTATTCATGCATATTCATCAAAGAGTTAAAGAGCTTAGAAAAGAACTACTAATGCAGCCAGTGAAGCTTACATTAGGTCTAGTTCTACTTCCAATTATTGCGACGCTTGGTGGTTTTGCTGATGGTGGCCCAATCAATGAATTTAGAATCAAGCCTATTGAAGCAATTCAAATTGGTACAGGAGCAGGGAAGAAGTCTGATATCTATCGTTACTAAAAAAATACAATTCTATTAGAATACGGAATTAAGAAGTAATTCCGGCGGGCAAGCACTTGGTTTAGCGACGACGGTGCTTGCCTTTCGCATTTTGCTTTCGCTTTTCTTCTCTCTTTGTCGTCTTGCCACTGAAGTTAAATTCCTTATCTAAATCTTTAAAGAGTTTATCGTACTTACTCTTCTTTTTCTTTTGTGGTTGCTGAGGCTTTTTTGCAGGAGCTTTCTTATCTTCAGATGAGGAACCTTCAATTAATTTGTAGAGGGTCGCTATTTCTGTTTCGCTTAGCTCTCGCCAGTCTCCAACACCAAGGCCATTAAGACCTACATTCATGATGCGCACGCGATCAAGCTTTGTGACATTATAGCCAAAGTGCTCACACATACGGCGAATCTGACGGTTAAGGCCTTGAACAAGTGTGATCTTAAAAACCATCATGCTCATTTGTTCAACCTTACACTTCTTAGTCATTGTTCCTAAAATCGGAACACCACTGCTCATACCTTTGATAAAGTTGTCGTTGATTGGTTTATCAACTGTAACGACATATTCTTTTTCGTGATTATTTCCTGCACGTAGGATCTTGTTAACGATATCACCATTATTAGTCAGAAAGATTAGTCCTTGTGAGTCTTTATCAAGACGGCCAATAGGGAAGATTCTTTCCACGTGATTTACGTAGTCGACAATATTATCTTTCTCACTGCTTTCTGTTGTCGAAACAATTCCGCGTGGTTTATTTAGAGCAATAATAATTTCTTTTTCTGCGACTTTTGGTTTTACGACCTGACCGCGAACTTCAACGACATCTCCCTCGTTAACAGTTGCACCAATGCCTGCAAGTACTCCGTTGATCTTTACAACTTGTTGTTCAATTAAATCGTCAACTTCACGACGAGAGCAGATACCACTTTGGCTAATGTATTTATTGATTCTCATTGCAGAATATACCTTATCTAAGTAAATAAAAGTGAGACAATCTAGCATACTTTTATGTCATAAATATAGCATCTTGAAATAATTCTCTCTTTTCGGGCGCAATATGCTATCAAGGCTTTATGAGTAAAAAGAAGAAATCAACGATGGCATTACAGGGTGTAGGCATTGCACCGAATATTCTCCTTCAACATGTTGAAAATACAGCACCTTTTCTCTTTCAAGGGGAGCTGGATACGACAGGTGAAAAGCGAGCTTTCCTTGAGAAGCTAAGGTTTTACAAGAAGAATTTAAAGCAACTAAATAATATCAATCTAGCTGAGTACTTTCATATTTGTATCAGTGCTCACTGGGCAACAGCGGGAACTTTTGTTCCAACAGATGTCGACAATCAGATCAGAGAGTCTTTATGGAAGCATGGCCATATCTCAAAGCATATCGAGAAGATGGCCCGCCTGACAATTGAGTCTTGGTCTTGGGATTACTCTCAGGTCACGAGTCGTAAGGCCTATAATAACGACAATAATACGGTCATGAGTACGCATGAAGGAACATGGTTAAGTGTTGCCATTGGTGCTTACTGCGCTCTTGTTAAGAATCGTAAAACTGAACTTGCCCAAGAAATGGCAGATGTCATTTTAGAAGAGATCAAGAAAGAAGAGCTTATTATGCAAAAGCTTCGCGAGGAAAGGGATCATATCAATTTTCTAAGAGCGGCTCCTCTTATGGCCCATAATTTTGGGGATCTTGATCGCGTGATGGTTCAGTGGAATATGGACCCTGAAGATGCTTTCTACAAGCGTATCTTCAAACTAGGTCATCAATTAAATGAAAACTACGACCCGATTCTTGTGTATACAGGGAAGGTGAATAAGGAATTCTCTTCAAAAGAGAATCACCGTCATATGTCCATGAGACAACCGAAGTGTCTAAGGAAGTCTTCGAAGTTCTTAATTCCTGTAGGTCCTTTTATGGACGATTGGGGGAAAGTTCTAGGAGAGAGTGATCTTCTTTCAATGGAAGAGAAGGCAGAGATCGTAACTGCATTCTACGACGGATATAAGAGACAAGATGAGGCCTTTGGCTATATTCGTGGATACAAGAATCTTGTGGGTTCAATTGATGGGGGCCTCGCTGCTCTTGAGATGTATCTACCATTTGACCTTGTCGCTGAAATGAAGAAGTCTGAATTTAGTGAGCTTGCAAAAGTTTCTCGCGAAGACTTTGAGGCAGACTACAAGAAACGTCTTGAGGAATTTGTCTGCCCAGTCACAAATATGAAATTTTAAGCTTCTCGACTTTTTAAGAGAAAGCGTTGAACCTTCCCACTTGGAGTTTTTGGTAGTTCGTCAATGAACTCAATTTCACGTGGGTAGGCGTGTGCCGCTAGTCCTTTCTTCACAAATAAGCTAAGTTCTTCTTTTAATTCTTTCGTGGCCTCAAAGCCTTTATTTAAAACCACAAATGCTTTTACGATTTCAGTTCTTTCTGGGTCAGGCTTTCCAATAACTGCCGTTTCTAGCACACAAGGGTGTTCTAGAAGGACACTCTCAACATCAAATGGGCCAATTCTATACCCTGAAGAAGTAATGACATCATCATTACGTCCTACATAAGTAATGCGTCCATCTTCAGTTTGTTCGGCCGTATCACCAGTCGTATAGAAACCATTGGCGATGGCCGGGGTTTCGGCCTTTAGGTAGCCCTTAAACCACATGATAGGAGAGTTTGCGATATCAACAGCAATAACTCCTGGCGTATTAGGAGGAGCGATTTTTCCATTTTCATCAAGGATGACTACTTTATAACCAGGCATGGCATAACCCATACTTCCCGGTTTTATTTCATGTTCTAATTCATGGTGGTTATTAACGGTCATCCCTGTTTCGGTTTGTCCGTAGTGATCGTTGATCACAACATCGAGTTTATTCTTAAACCAATTAATAACCTCTGGGTTTAGTGGTTCTCCTGCACTGCTGACAACTCTAAGCTGTCCTTTAATGGCCTTAGAGACTTCTTCACCATTTCCTATTAAGAGTCTAAAGGCCGTAGGTGAGCCTGCTAAATTAGTTATTTTATACTTTTGAATCACACGCACTGTACTTTCTGCACTAAATCCTCCTTCATAGAAGAGAAGAGCATTTCCGTTTACAAGCGGGCCAATGACGGAATAATAAAGTCCATAGGCCCAACCTGGATCGGCGAGGTTCCAGAAGCGATCTGTTGGTTTTAAATCAACTGCGAGATCCATATATTGCTTAAATGAAGATAGGGCAAAGAGTGGAACCGGTACGGCCTTAGGAAGTCCTGTTGTTCCAGAAGTTGAAAGAAGACAAAATATTTCTTCACCTTTTCTCATGACTGGGGCGAAGTCCACACTTTGCTCTGCCATGGCCTTACGAAAGTCAAAATCATCTTGTGCTAATTGGTAATCAGCAGAACGAACCAAAACACATTTCTTAGGCTTCATTGGAAGCTCATCTAGTTTTGAACGGTTCGTATCATCAGTAAAAACAATCTTAGCCTGACTTGAGTTTAGTCTTTGTTCAATTGCTTTCGGTCCAAAGGCGGTAAAGAGAGGTTGATAGACAACGCCTGCTTTCCAAGCGCCTAGGATAGTATAAAGTAGCTCCGGTGTTCGAGGGAGAAGTCCTGAAATGACTTCTCCTGGTTTAATTCCTTGTGCGACAAGAAAGTTTGCAAGTTTTGAGGTTTCATCTTTTAACTTTTTAAAAGTGATGACTTCCTCTTCACCATTTGCACCCTCCCAATAAAGGGCGACCTTATCAGTATCCGCATAGCGGTCACAACACTCGACTGCTGCATTGATTGAGTTGTTGATATCTCCGTCAAAGAATTTATTGAACTCTTTAATGTCGAAATTACTATAGTGGTCTACGTACTTTCTTTTCATAACTTCTCCTTAAGGTATTGGTTTAATTATAAGGGGTATTTGATCTGTGTAAAACTTAATATGGTTAAGATGGTTAACTTTAACTTGGATTATCAGTTACTTAACTAAGATATCTCTAGGTCATAAAATTATCTTATTAATTATCACTCATAAAATTATTGTATTTATTGAATATGATTTTCTATTAATCGCACTTACTATTTTTACGTCTGCAAGTTTGCTAGCAAGTGATGGAAGTATCGCTCGTAAAGACTTTGAGGTTGTTGTTCACAGTGAAATCGACATTTTCTTGCTTTGTTAATGGGAAAATTACTATAATCGAATAGAAGACTTGATGAAAAGGCCTATATGAAATCGATTAATGTTGAAAAGATTAACTCTGAAGTAAGTAAATTTATTAGTGAGAGAGACTGGGATCAGTTTCACTCGATTAAGAACTTGGCCATGGCACTTAGTGTGGAAACTTCAGAGCTTGTTGAAATCTTTCAATGGCTAAAAGAAAGTGAGTCAAATGATATTGCTTCTAACACAAGCCTTAAAGAGAAGCTTGAAGATGAAGTTGCTGATATCTTTGTTTATCTTATGAGAATTGCCATTAAGGCCGATATTAATATTGAAGAAGTTACTCTTAGAAAGATGCAAAAGAATGCGAAGAAATATCCAATTGAAAAAGCGAAGGGCTCAGCAAAGAAATATACTGAGCTCTAAGCTTTCTTTATTATTTTATGTTTACTTCAAAATATCTTTTATCTGAATCAATATTAATTTGATCAGTTACTTCATCAATCGTGAAGTATTCATTAACTAGCTTTCTGTACTTTGATCTAAAGATCGTTATTGGTCCACGGCCACTTAATTCATCAATTAAGTCTTGGTTAAATAGTTCTTTATCGTATTTGACTCTTGCCTCAGCATACTTACCGTACTTAAGCTTATGTGCGTCTCTTTCTCCTAGGAAAGGGTCAAATTTCATAACTCGTTTCTGATAAATAACTGTAAGTTCGACTTTTTCATTATCTTTTGTCAGCTTAATATCACCAAGATGGACAGAGTGGTCGAGTTTATTTAATGCCACAACCTTTGGACCGCCGCCATAGTCTCCTCCAGCGAGAATACTAGCTGCTAAAGATGATAATATGATCCACTTTAAAAATTTCATAATTCACTCTTTGTAAATGTATCAGTTGTCATATAGGTAAAGACTCTCTTTCCTTTAACATTAGTTCGATACTGTTTAGCTATTTCAGCTTTCTTAATAAATGCTTCTTTATCAATCTCTAGCCACATCTGGTAGGCTTCCTCTGGAAGAGACTCAACATAAAGTCCGATGAAATTATCACCAGTGACTTCACAATTTTGATACTTAGAGTACTTCTCTGATAAAGTCAGCCCTGCCTTCTTAATGATTTCAGCATCGAGCTGAACTCTGGAAGTCCCAAGAGTGATGGCACCATCATCTAGGTATTTAATTGCGTTAAGAGAGAACATATTGTCGAGAATATGAAGTCCATGCTCTCCATATTTGAACATAATTAGATCACGTGTAACAGGTGCTGTATCAATTAAAAAATAGATCTCGCAAAAGACTGCATTCTTTAAAATTTCACTTTTGATAACTGCTGAGTAATCAATGTCAGTCTCAGGTAAATCAATTCCATCTTTTAATACAACTTCTTTAATTGCATTCGGGAGTAGGGGAAGTAGCTTAGATGTATTATTCTCTCCAAGAAGGACACGGTAAATTTTAAGAATTGTAATATGCCCAGGCGTATTTTCCTGGCGACAAATTCTTTGGATTGTCTTTGGATGAATATCTGCACTTTCGGCCAGCTTCCTTTGACCAATCTTTGGATCCTTGAAGTTTACAAGGTAGCGATTGATATCGGCCTGTACTTGTGCCCTAAGACCAAGCTTTGAATGGGAAGCGGAAATGCTATTTTGCATGGATATATAACTATCGTTCACTATTCATTTAATCAATAATTGTTGTAAAACTATGAAAAATTTGGACAAAATTCTGAGATTTGTCCGCTCTAGGGCCCTGAAATTAGGTTGTTGGACAAATGTCTTTGAAAATTTGGACAAAATTTGAAGAATATATATTTTTTATCGTGCTTAGTTCAAATTACCTCCATAGAAAACATTGCTAACCAATTCTTGGAGGATTTATGAAAAACTTATTAATCGCACTTACACTAATCGCAGGACTTTCAACTCAAGCAAAAACTATCTCATACGATGTATTCGCAACTGAGAAAAATGTTGAGTCATCTAGAACTGTAAACGTAAACGTATTTGATTTCAAAATTACTGAAGTTGTAAAGTCTAAAAATGTTGTTGTTACTAACTGTAACTCAAATGGTCCAGTTAGAGATAGAGCTCAAACAGGTCTTTGTAAAGAAGTAACACTTTCAAAAGTTGAAGTTGCTCAAGTTGTTCTAAGCTTCAAGCCATTTGGTACAGCTGATCGTCACGGTGAAGTAAATAATGGAAAAAGAAATGAGTTCGTAGCTTTCAATATCTCTCTAGACGAATTATCAAGCTCTGATGTAGAACTTCTTAAGAACGCTAAGAGATCTGATCGTAAAGCTCTAGCTCTAGAAATGTTTGAATTTGAAGTTGTTAGAGAAGGTGCTGTTCATACAATCATTCTTCTTTAATTTCATATGTCCATACCTTGATTTCTCTAAGGTCGAGGTATGGACTTTCAATTAAAAGCGCCAAGCAAGTATATGCGCTATCTTATTTCCATGATTCATCTCAATTAATCGACTATCGCTTACTCTTTGTTTCTTAAGCTCTTTCTCTAGTTCAAGAAGATTTTCTTTTTGAGAAATAAGGGTAGTAAACCAACGACACTGATCCTTAAACTCAACACTCTCTTGAATCATATTTGTCACAAAGGCCCTTTCACCACCTTCACACCAAAGTTCATTCTTAACGCCACCAAAATTCGATTTAGCTGAAGGTTTATGTCCTTTCTTTACTTTATTCGCATTTAAGTTCTTAAGCTTTGTTGCTCTTTCTTTATCGGCTTCTTCTTGTGATGAGTAGAAAGGTGGATTACACATTGTAAAATCGAATTTTTCATCATTCTTAATTAGATCAATAAAGATATGATTTGGAGATTTTTGAAAGCGTGCCTTAATATTCTTCTTTAAGCTTGCGTTAGACTTAAGCATTGAGTTTGCATGATTGATGGCCTGGGAGCTGCTGTCACTACCAACAAACTTCCAACCATAGATACTATTGCCAAGAATAGGATAGATACAACTTGTCCCTGTGCCAATATCAAGCCCCTTTATCTTTGGACCTACAGGAATTTTTCCTTTATTTTCTTGGGCAAGTAGATCTGCTATATAGTGAATATAGTCTACACGTCCAGGTATTGGTGGTACGAGGTTTCCTTGGGGGACACTCCAATGTTCTACTTTGTAGTAATGTGCTAAGAGTGCCTGGTTCAAACACAGAACAGCTCCTGCATCAGAGAAGTTAACGCTCTGATTACCATACTGGTTCTCTTTTACAAAATTTGCCAGGGAAGGGAATGATTCTATTAAGGCCTTAAAGTCATAGCCCTTATTGTGAAGATTTCTTTGATGTAGTTCTTTGGTTTCATTTTTCATTCTTTATTTTTAACATATTTTTAGTTCTTTATAAGAAAAAAGGAATTAGAGAAGAAAATACACAGTGTTCATCTGGTTGCTGATAAGAAATTTTTACTATTTATTTGTTGGAGTTTTTTTTGAAATAGAGTGATGATAAAAAAAATATCTCTTGAAAATATCTCTTGGAGGTAGATATGCATCGATCATGGGTTGTTGTCGCAAGTAAGTCTAATGCTCGTATTTATGAGCGTAAAAAAAGAAATACATTAAAATTAATCAAGTCTCTTGAGAACCCAAAAGTCAAGCTTAAAGAAGGGGAGGTCGACTCTGACCGACATGGATCAATGGCAAATAGTAATGGCCATGGGTATCAATCATTTACTCCGAAAAAAACGAATAAGAAGCATCGTGAAGAATTATTTGCAAAAGAAATAAATCAATTCCTCAATCATAATCATAATAAGAACAACTTTGATGATTTAGTTATTGTTGCTGAAAATTCATTCTTAGGAGTTATTCGAAATAACCTGAATAGCAATTTAAATAAGCATGTGAGTAACTATTTAAATAAAGACCTAGGAAACTTACCTGATAGTGAGATTGAAAAAATTATGGCCGCGTAGAGGTTTATAATAGTCTTAAATTGTAAAACATAAGGGCCTTTTATGGCCCTTTTTATTTCTAAGTTTTTCTTACCGATAATAGATTTATTGACTTTAGACACTATTGTTAAAACTATTAACATAAGTGTGAATTCTTTGTTTGGTGCCTATATTTCAACAATCCCTAGTGTTAAATTTGAAAAAAACTAAACAAGGGATTAATTATGAGAAAACTTATCTTAGGTATTTGTGTTCTTTTATCAATGACAGCTGTTGCATCTGAAGCAAAGATTCAAGAAGTAAAAAAAGAAAAGGTTAGTAAACAAGCGTCGTCTAAAGATTGTCATAAAAAGGATGAAGCCGGAATCAAAGAATACCGTAGTGAATTCTTCGGAAAATAAGAAAGAGTTAAATACTTTTCGATTCAAATTTATGCTTAAATGAAAATACTCTGAGAGGTGCTGACTTAAGGAGATCGATGTGAAAAAGATTGCAATCGTTCAGCTTCCACCGGTATTTTTAAACTTATCTAAAACAATAGAACGGGCCTGTGACTCAATTTCTGAAGCCGCAGGAAATGGTGCTGACTTAGTAATGTTTCCTGAAGCCTACTTACCTGGTTATCCTTCATGGGTTTGGAGGTTAAGACCAGGTGGTGATATTGGAATGTCTAAAGAATTACACCACCTTCTTTTTAAGAACTCTGTTGACCTTTCCAAGGGACAACTTTCTGAAATTCAAGAGATAGCTAAGAAAGAAAATGTGACAGTCGCAATTGGCTTCAACGAGATTAATGCAGAAGCTAGCGGCTCAACTCTTTTAAATTCTTATGCCATTATTGGGCCAGATGGAAAAATTCTTAATAACCATCGTAAGCTTATCCCAACAAATCCTGAACGCATGGTCTGGGGGTGGGGAGATGCTCGTGGGTTAAATGTTGTTGATACACCCGCTGGAAAAATTGGAACGCTAATTTGCTGGGAAAATTATATGCCACTTTCACGCTTCAGTTTATATGCACAAGGAGTAGAAGTTTACTTGGCACCAACCTGGGACTGTGGAGAGTCTTGGATCGGAACCTTAAGGCATATTGCTCGAGAAGGTGGTTGTTGGGTCGCTGGATGCTCTACTGCAATTCAGTGCCTTGATATTCCAGATGATATACCATTTAAAGACGATATTTTTCCGGAGCCAGATGACTGGTTATCAGATGGAGATGCGGTTTTATTTAGACCTTTTGGCAGTGCTGTTGCAGGGCCATTATCACGTGAAAAAGCAATTCTCTATGCTGAGTACGATCTCGAAGAAGTTATCGATGCAAGACGCTCTTTAGATATCGGTGGGCATTACTCTCGTCCAGATATCTTTGAGCTAACTGTCGATAAAAGAAAAATGAATTCTCTTCACTTGAGAAAAGCTAGTTAAACGCGTATCGCTTGCGATGAAAAACTACGAGTAAAATTAAACATAGTAATCCCACTAATGCACCGATCGGTTGCGCTTGTTCTTTTGAAAGATTCACACCGATAGGAGCAGTTAGGATATATGATATTGTCACTGCTGTCCCGACAATAGCTGGTAGGCTTACAACCCAATGGATCGCCTTGCGATCAAAAAGATACTTTGTTGCTAGCCAGAGCACACTCGTTGATAAGAGCATATTTGAAAATGCAAAGTATCGCCAAATTAGAGAGAAATCGATCTTTGTCATAAAGTAGGCGATGGTTAGAATCGGGATCGAGACAAAGAGTCGATTTTTTATACTTTGGTGGATATTAAATGCATCAATGATCGTAAGCCTTAGTGATCGAAAGGCCGTATCTCCAGAAGTTATTGGAAAGATCGCTACTGCAAGAACCGCCATAACTCCACCAAGTGCACCTAGATAAGTTGAAGAGATTTGTTTTACCACTAGGCCTGGCCCTCCTTGGGCGATGACTGCCTTTAATTGAACATAGCCTTCTGGGAATGCCGAGATCCCTGCTAGGGCCCAAACACATGCAACAACACCTTCTGCTAACATAGCACCATAGTAAACGGGCCTGACATACTTTTCATTTTTAAGACATCTCGCAATGATTGGAGCTTGCGTTGAATGAAAACCACTAATGGCACCACAAGTGATCGTAACAAATAGTAGTGGCCACACGGGAGGCCCATTAGGGTCGCGATTTAATAATTCATAGTTCATATGAGAATGTGAAAAGTAGGCAAAGACATTTTCTATCTTAGGTAGCATTGGTGCATGAAGTATTAAAGAAATGGCCACTAAGACAGTCATGACAACCATTAAGAGACCAAAGAGTGGGTAGAATTTTGTAATGATTTTATCGATTGGAAGAAGAGTTGCAAGAAGGTAATAGGCAAGAATAACTAGAACCCAAAAATTATTACTTGCAAACATTGTATCTTTAAAGGCATCAAGGTTACTAATTAAACCGGCCGGACTCATAATAAAGACTACACCAACAAAGAAGAGGAGCATTGCTGTAAAGAGTAACATGATTGCCTTGAAGTATTGATTTAGGTAGTGACCAGCAATTTCAGGTAAGCTCTTACCATCTTCCTTGATGCTTAGAACTCCCGAGTAGAAATCATGAACAGAGCCTCCTATAATATTTCCAAGCACGATCCACACGAGTGCAATTGGGCCGTAGATTGCTCCAAGGATTGGTCCAAAAATTGGCCCCACTCCAGCAATATTTAAGAATTGAATAAGAAAGGCCTTGGTTGGTGAGACCTCAACGTAGTCAACTCCATCTTCGAATTTTGTCACGGGGGTATCCTTGCTTGGATCAATTCCTGCTTGTTTCTCGACAAAGGGACTATAAAAGATATAAGCGAGGGCCAGCATCGCAAGGCAGATGAAAAAAATAATCATTTAACACTTCCATGGTTAAAAGTTTTCTATCCTTAATTATAAGGGGATAAACAGATGTCATTGGTTAATTCTAAAAGTAAAATTTCTTGAAATTTATGTTAAACTCCATCTAAGGAAGTTAGAATGAATGAATTTATCTATATTGATTATCTCGGAACATTTGCATTTGCTGTCACTGGAGCATCTGTAGGAGGCAAGTCCAAACTTGATCTCTTTGGAATGCTATTCTTAGCATTTCTAACTGCAGTAGGTGGCGGGACAGTTCGTGACCTTATTATTGATGAACCTGTTTTCTGGACGCAAAATACGTCTTACCTCTATATAATTATCATTGCGACACTCTCAACTTTCTTTATGAGAAGATTCTATGAACGCCAGAGCTCTCTCTTACTCTTCCTTGATACACTAGGACTTGGCTTCTTTGTTGTCATCGGTACTCAAAAGACATTATTACTTGGGTTTAATAATGAGACTGCTCTTCTAATGGGTGTCATTACTGCAGTTTTAGGTGGAATCTTACGTTCTGCCTTTAGTGGGGAACTTTCAATACTCTACCAAAAAGAGCTGTATGCAACTGTGGCGGCAATTTCATCTCTCGTTTTTATTTTATTATCTGACGTCGATCTAGAGCCAATTTACCCTGCAATAATCGTAATCATTAGTACTTTTGTTCTCAGGTACGGGGCCATAAAATTTGGTTTAAAGCTGCCAACAATGAAAGAATAAAGGTTAGTTCCACTTTGGATAGTAACCAAGTGACTCATGCACGTAGTAGTCATGTGTTGGAATAATAATAAAACCTTTTTCTTGCATATCTTTCACAATTTTAATTTTCTTTTGTGCCACTTCTTTGTCTGTATCAACAAGCTTAGATGAAATGAATGGCTTATTTTGAATTGGGGAGAGTTGTCTTGTTGTCCAGATAGCATCACCAACAAAGAAGTATTTCTTATATTCTCCATTTAGAATGAGGCCAAGAGAACCATGAGTGTGTCCAAATAATGGAACAACGATGACTTTTTTATCCCCAAAGATGTCATAGAACTTATTAAACCCTAGATAACTTTCTTGCCTCCATTTGAATGGTTTTGTCTTTGTTCTTTTAAATTGTGAAGGAAATGTTCGATTGGCAATAGGATGCTTAACTTCTTCCATTTCTTCTGGGCTTACTAGTGTTGTGATATATGGATAATCAACAAGGCCACTGGCGTGATCCCAGTGAGCATGAGATAAGATGATATTTTCAATTTTATACATATCTTTTAGTTGTACCTTTATTGAGTCAAGCTTTTCATAGGCAAAGAGTGGCCTTGCCCACCAAGACATGTCTTCGTCAAATTGTTGATCAACTTCATCTCCTAAACCTGTCTCAAATAGAATGTACCTTCCCTTGTTTTCAATTAGAAAACCTGCGTGGTTAACCATCATTGTTTTAAAGAGACTGCCTTTCTCATATATTAAGGCCTCAAGTGTTTTTGCTGTACCTGTTTGAATAATAGAAAATCGAGGACCTTCGCTTGCTGCAAAGATACTAAGTGTAAATAGAAGAGTGATCAGAGATTTCACTTGTTTTCCTTTTTGTTATCAGTTTAGACTAGTATAAACCTTAAACTATACTTTAAGGTCAAGTGCTGGAGAGAAAAAATGAAAATAGGTGATTTATCTAAGCAAACAGGGATACCTTCATCAGCAATACGCTATTATGAAAAGGTAGAGTTATTAGTTCCTAGAAGAAGTGATAATGGCTACCGAGTGTATCCTGAAGAGGCCGTTGATCTACTAAAACTTATTGTTCAGGCAAAGGAGTTGGGATTCTCTCTTGCTGAAATTAAGTCGATGGCAAAAGTTCTAGCAACAAGAAAACCGAATGGGCGACTGAGAAAGCAGCTAGAAGATAAACTGACTCAACTTGATAACCAAATTAAGGTGATTAGAAAGTTTCAAAAGAATATTAGGGGACTTCTGGACTCTAATTGTCCGCTTTAAAAATATCCACAAGCTTACCCTTGTTAGTGAGCAGGTCGGCGAGTGTATAGGCATTCAATGCTTCGTAGAATTGGTTTTGCGCGATCATTAGCGCACCTTTTAACTTGCACGCAGGACTGATAATACAGCCGCCATTACTTCCAAAGCATTCCACAAGGGGAGAGTCTTCCTCAAGTTCACGTATTAAATCACCAATGATTATTTGATCTGGAGCGCTAGATAGAGTGATGCCTCCACCTTTTCCTTTATAGGAGTCAATGATTCCCATTGATGAAAGATTATGAACAACCTTTACTAAGTGGTTACGAGATATCTTGTACTTATCGGCAATTTCACCCACAGTAGAGCGCTCATCGCCCTTTGTGGCGATATATATAAGAACTCTTAGACTGTAATCTGTAAAACTGGCCAAACGCATATTAATTTCCTGTTTACTTTAATACCATTTAAGTCTAGCATACATAATATGTATTTTAGATATATATTAAGGAGATAGTATGTCAAAGTTATTTGAAAGAATAGGTGGTAGAGACGCTGTTAATGCAGCAGTTGATGTTTTTTATAATAAAGTTTTAGCAGATACACGTATTAAGCACTTCTTTGAGGGGATCGATATGGCCGCACAAAGAAGAAAGCAGATCATGTTCTTAACATATGCTTTTGGTGGCCCAAATACATATGACGGAAAGGGGATGAGAGCAGCACACGAGGCCCTAGTTGCCCAAGGTCTAAATGATGAGCACTTTGATGCTGTTGTTGAAAACCTTGGTGCTACTTTACAAGAGCTGGGTGTGGCAGATGAGCTAATACAAGAAGCAGCAGCAATTGCTGAGTCGACTAGGGCCGACGTACTTCTTAAGTAGGCAGAGAGCGTTGATGGGGTTTAAGTCATTATTTTCAATTAGTTTTAGGCCATTCTTTATTATGGCCGGATTAATTGCGGCACTTAACCCCATTATTTGGGTTCTTACTTATCTGGGGCATTTTGAAGTTCCTGTCTTAAATTTAAGTTATCTCTTTTGGCATTCTCACGAAATGCTCTTTGGATTTACTGGTGCTTTAATTGCAGGATTTCTACTTACTGCCAGTGCCAATTGGACGGGCTCAAGGCCATACCAAGGAAAGGCCCTCGTCATATTACTCCTGTTGTGGCTTATAGAGCGCTTCTCATATTTCTTACCTCTATCAGAAACTGCATTACTAATAACTTTAAATCTTTTCTTTCCAGCTCTTCTAATGATGCTTTTTAGAAAGTTACAGAATTTTCCAAAACAAAAATATGTCTTTGTCCCGATATTATTGGGTTTCACTGTTTCTTGTTTTTTACATACTTGGGGTAATCTATATTCTGAAGCGACTATTTCAGATTACGGAAGGGATGTTGCGATTGGCCTAATTCGCTTCATTATTTTATTGATAGCAGGCAGAGTCATTCCATTTTTTACGAGAAGCAAAATCCCTGATACTAAGATTGATATTCCTAAGTGGCTTAATATCTTAAGCTTAGGATCTGTTCTAATTCTTTCATTATTTTGGAATTTAATGAATCCATCAGTGGCGTATATTTCAATCCTTATTATTGCAATTATCTCAAACCTCTTCAGACAGTTTCTGTGGCGACCTATGTTAACTACAAGTATTCCAATACTTTTTATTCTTCATGTTGGTATTGGTTTTATTAATATTGAACTGATCTTAAGATTAATTGGGATTTTCTACACGCGTATTAATCAGACAAATGCAGCATTGCATATGCTATTGGCCGGAGGCTTGGCCACCGTGTCCATTGGGATAATGACTCGTGTTTCTCTGGGGCATACAGGCCGAAATATTATTGCAGACTCATGGACGAAGCTTTCTTACTTATTAATTATTATAGGGGCCTTAACACGTTCTATAACTCCTATGGTTTCGTCAGAGTATTATTTTTCTAGCTTGTATCTTGCGGCGTCTTTATGGAGTTTTGGTTTCTTGATCTTTGTTTTGAGGTACTTTGATATTCTAACTTCAATGAGACCAGATGGCAGAGAATACTAGCTGGCTTCTCTTGTTTCAACAATCTCTTCTTCTTTTTCTTTTTCTTCTTTTTTTATTCCGGCCAACTTTTCGATGGCCTCTTTTCTCTCATTATCTCCAATATCAGCAGTTCTGGTGCTAATTTCACTTAACATATCCGCTCTCCCATAAAGAATAGCAGTATCTCCTGGAGTGATGACATAGTCTTTTGAGGGAAGCCCGAGGTATTCTCCATTTGCAACTTGAACACCTAGGACGATAAGGCCTTCTCTTAGTAGTGAGAGTTCTCGAACATTTTTATTGGCAAACCAGTGCTTTTCAGAAACATAAACCTCACCAATGCCAAAGCGATCACCTATGTGAAGTAAGTTTGCGTAATCCACGAGTTCGACATCAGAGAGTTTCCCAAGATATTTTTTTAGTTTTTTATTTAGCCATTTATTAAAAAAACTACTCTGAGTTACATAGATTATTATTGAAAATAGAGTGACTGCGATAGCGAATCGGCTAAGTCCTTGAGCAGTTGTATCGATATTCACAAATGATAAGATGGCCGTTGAGATGACGGAGATAATTCCAACATTACTAATTGTCATTAGAAAGCTGAGAACGCGTCTTCTTAGAGGGTGGTTAACAAGACTTTCTGACTCACTAGTTGTATACCCTGTTCCTGTGAGGGCGGACTTTGCTTGAAATCTTGCAACTTCGTCACTTAGGCCAGTTAAAACTAAGATCTTTGTTGCTACTTTAACAACGGTAATAGATGTAAATAATATGATCGTTAACGTTAGTAGGGCCAGCATGATAAACTCCACTTTCCATTATAGAGAAAAACCAGCTAAACTTATCTATAAATGAACTTAAATATACTTAAGGAAGTCTTATGACTCATCTCAAGCTAAAATCGACAGCACTTTGTTTACTTACACTTTCAACATGGGCAAGTTGTCCAGATCTTGCCGGTACTTGGGAAGGAATGTGTGATCGCGATGGTACAGTGAAGATTGAAAAATTGCATGTACGACAGCAGAGTTGTGAGCATATCAATTTCTATGGAATGGATTATAAAATAGGTAAGCCTTATAGTGAACAGTATGAGAATAAATTTGAAAAGACATTTAATGTTCATAATCTTTACTGGGGAGCCGATAGGAAAAGCCTCTATTTTAATGTTGACCGTATCCAATGGATGAAGGATCGCAATCAGACTTCTAATGCTCAGGGGCTAGGAGTACTTAAAGTAGAAGGTGACGAAATGGACTATTTACGAGTCTACAGTGGACGTAGCCGAGAAGGTCAATATTTTAAAAAGTCGAGAAAGTGTAGTTTTACACGTATTTAGAAATAGTGAGAAGAAAAATGAATATTAAAGACCTTTTAAATATCGGAAAAGAGATCGAAGCTCTAAATGCTGTAGCTGAAGACTTTTCGAAAGTGTGTACTGACTTTCTCATAGAATCGAAATTTGATTTTGAACTTGAAGAGTTGGAGTCATTTATCGCGCAGTGGAGTTTAGAGCAAGAAACTCTACCTGAACAAGTAAATGTTTATAATGGCTTCGGTCAGCCTCCTGTTACAATTTTTAATAATGGTCACTTTGTCGTTGATCTTTATTTTTGGCAGACTCTAGATACTTCTATTCACTCTCATTCATTCTGTGGCGCTTTTCAAGTCGTAGCAGGAGAGTCAAGACATGAAGTTTTTAAAGTTCATAAGAAAGAAGAATTCTTCCCTGATATTTACACAAGTCAAATAGAGTGTATTGTAGATGAAACTCTTGTTAAGGGAGATATTCGTGAAATCAAAAGAGGACTTGAGTTCTCTCATCGTGTGCTTCATGAACAAAATCCTACTGTGACTCTTTGTATACGCACTGTTAATGACAAGAGTCCGCAGTGGCATCACTTTGACAATGGGCTTAGTATTCAAAAACGCTCACCGGAAGCCTGTGATATAAAACGATTATCAATTTATGACTATCTCTTAACACGAAATCCACAGCAAGGTTTGGCCTACCTTGAAAAGCTTATGGACTTTTTTTCGCCAAGTCTTATCATGAATCTTTATGAGCAACTCTCATATGATCAAATGGGCCTTACGGAAGAAGGTGTTGAAGTCTTCTTTGATAAGGTCGTCGAACGATATGGAGAGACACCTTGGTTTAAAGTGTATATGGACTTTTTTAATTAATATCTTTTCGTGCTTGATTATAATGATTAAGTACGGAAAGCTTACGCTCGTACTCTATGTCCATTAAGCTTGAATTAATGAAATAGTCAGCGCTTGTTTGATTACATGCCATGGGAATATTATAGAGTGTTGCAATTCTTAATAAGGCCTTAATATCTGGATCGTGTGCCATGGATTCCAATGGGTCCCAAAAAAAGATCAGCATATCTACACTGCCTTCAACAATAGCTGTACCTATTTGAAAGTCCCCACCGATTGGACCACTTAAGTATTTATGAATATTGATTCCTAGCTTTTCCTCTAAGAGTCTTCCTGTCGTCCCTGTAGCACAAATATTGTACTTGGTGAGTTTGTCTTTGTGTTCCAAAGTCCATTGGATAAGGTCATTCTTTCTACTGTCGTGGGCCACAAGGGCGATGGTCTTTTTCTTCATAGTATTATTCTATTCCCACACTTTATTTAAGTAAAGTTAACTTAGTGATCATTAATAGAGTGTTTTCCGAGTTATTCCATGTTAAAAGCTCCTATTAGTTTAAAAAAGTGAGATAGAAGTGAAGAAGACGTTTAATTTAGTAGACGAAAAGCGCGCACCAGAGAGAGTTGCGGATAAGATAAAATTTGAAGTTAAGAAGTATATCAAAAGAGAGCGCAAGAAGGAACTTCCTGAAGGTGCGGACTTTTGGGACTTTGACTGTCGCATTGGAACTTCTCAAGAGACTGCTAAAGAGATTCACGAGAAAGAGATCAATAAGAATATTGATTTAATGGTTAACGAGAAAGCCGAATCTTTCTATCTTGAAATCTTGGCAAAGCAGGCCCGCCGTACTCGTCGTACAAAAGAATAAGAATACTAAGTTCCAGGAACCATTCTTGGTTCCTGGAGATGTCAGGAGTTTTGCCAAAGAGCAATTTACGCGACTTGTGGTCGACGTAAGCTACTTGCTAAACTATTGCTAAATCTATCTCTTTTCCATTTTAGTAATTGCTCATCGATTGCTTCTTCAAGAAGTAAAAATGCTTGAAGTGGCGTGTGAGCAACTTTCTTTGCGTGAAAGTTTTTAGTAAACGATTTGATACTTAATTGACCAATGTAATTGGTCTCATGCTTCTTGAATGTTAGTTTAAAGTGGCTATGAATAGGGCAGCGATCCATAAGGCCGTCTAATCGTGATCTAATTTTCTGATATTGTTTGGGCCCTAATTCTATGCCGAAGTCATAAAATAGTGGATTTGAATAATTACATAATTTTGTTTTCTTTAACATAAAGTCTCCTTGATACGGTTAATAGTAAAAAAGATTCTTTAGAGGTCGAAAAAATAATGATTTACCTCTCGTGATAAAAGAATGGTAGCAAAAATAATGGTGTCAATACTAGCTAGGAAATTTTTTTCTCTACAGCCAACTTGGATTTCGATCAGCTTTTGCATAGCTAAGACGTCCAAGAGGGGCCGTCGTAAAGTATGCATCTAGTCCCGATACACAAATTGTTCCTGCCTTGTGGATATCGATATGACCGTCTTCTTCGAGGCAGTCTTGAGGCAAGTGAACACTTTTTATTTCTCCAATTAAAAAATGAGTCCCATTCTCCTCAATTTCAATCTCACGCACAAATTTAATCGCCATCTTTATATTTGCTTCTTGTACAAATGGTGCAGGAAATTCTTCTTTGTGTTCAACGTATTCTGGAGTTAGTCCACAAGCTACAAATTCGCTTTGGTCTTGAGGGTAGCGTGCACTTGTTTGATGGGCCTTTTCGACTATCGATTCATTAACATGATTAATCGTAAAGAAACCGTTTTCTCGAATATTTTCTAGGGTATCTCTTCTGGCGATATCAGGTCTAATGACTAGTCCAATTAGAGCAGGAGAGGCTCCTAGATGTACGACGGAACTTATGATTGAAAGATTTGTTTGACCTTCATTATTGATTGTCCCTACAAGGTTCGCTGATTTAAAACCGGATAAGGCATTAATAAATTTAATTCTCTTTCTTTCATCATAGTTTTTAAAATCAGTGTCTTTAATTATTGTCGTTACCATGGAATTTCTCCGCCGTCCCAAGATAGAAACTTTCCAGTTTCATTTAGTTCTCTATTATTTATAATATTAAGTATATTGGAAGCGGTTTCATGTGTCTCGTGAATTATATAAGAGGTTCTTTCAATGAAGGGTTCAGATAAATCAGTTCTAGTAGTGCCTGGGTGAATGGCAAGAACAAGACATTTCTTTCTTTTTCTTTCAAATTCAATGGCAATATTTTTGATGAGCATATTAAGAGCAGCTTTTGAAGCACGGTAACTATACCATCCACCTATCTTATTATCTTCGATACTTCCTACTTTTGCCGATATCGTAGCAAAGAGACTAGGGGAGCTGCTTAAGTTCTTTTCGAGATACTTAGCTAACAGGGGTGTGATCATGGCATTAACTCTTATTAGTTCAAGAAAGGTATCGGGGTCAAACTCTCGTAAAGACTTTTCTGGGGAGATATTTTCGGTGTGAAGAAAGCCTACGCTATTGATGATTAGATCGAAGGAATTATTAATATTCTCTTGGGCAAGGTTCTTTAAATGATCTTCTTTAGATGGGTCTACTTGATATACTTCTAAATTATTAGGAAATACTTTTTTTAGATTTAATAAATCTAATGCACTCTTTTTTCTACGATAAGTTGCCTTAACGAAGATACCTGAGTAATTCTCTAATAGATTCTGTACAATCCCAAATCCTATCCCATGACCAGCTCCAATAATAAGAGCATTTTGGCATTTATTGAGTCGAAAATTCATCCTTTCTCCTTTAGTTAATGTTAGAATAAGAAGGCCAATGAAAAAAATAAATAAAATAAAAAATAAGTTCATTTCAAGACAAGTCGGAGTTGCAAAACTTGCTCTCAAGATGGGCAAAGACGTTTGGTCTAAACGTAATGAAGATTTGAAAAATAAGTTGAGTGGCGGTATTGGGCCTCATGTTGAACTCATTGTAAATGAGTTAGGTGTAATGAAGGGCTCTTTAATGAAGGCCGGGCAACTTCTATCAACTTATGCAAGTGCATTTCTGCCTCCTGAGGCGCAAAAAGTTTTAAAGCAACTAGAGAGTCAGTCTTACTATTTAGAGTGGGATCAAATTAAAGAACAACTACCTAAAGAATTCTTAGAAGAACTTGAAATTGAAGAGAAGCCAATTGCAGCGGCAAGCCTTGGGCAAGTTCACCTGGCCCACTTTAATGGAATCGATTATGCCATGAAGATTCAGTACAAGGGAGTACGCAAGGCAATAAAGAATGATGTGAAGGCATTAAAGATGTTAATGAAGCTTTTAAATGTCATTCCAAAAGAAGTGGACTTAAAAGAAATCTATTCTGAAATTGAAGAGATGCTCTTTCTTGAAACTAATTACCAGGAAGAGGCCAAGTCAATAAATGAATTTCGTGAAATGCTCAAGGATTATCCACAATACAAAATTCCTGAAGTTTTGGAAGACTTTAGTAATGAGCGAGTTTTAACGATGGAATATCTCGAAGGTCATAGCTTAAGAGAGATCGATCAATTGAACTTATCTCAAGAAGATCGAGATGAACTTGGAAGAGACTTTATGAGACTGATGTTCTTAGAGCTTTTTCAATTCAAAAAAGTACAGACTGATGTTCATATGGGAAATTATATTTTACTACCAAATAATCGTTGGGGCCTAATCGACTTTGGTGCCTCAAAAACTCCACCAGATAATTTCTTAAAAGGTTATCAGACTCTGATCATCGCCTGTGCAAATCTTGACCGCGAACTATTCTTTTCAAATCTTTATGAGATGGAGTACCTATCAAAGAGTAAGAAAACTAATGAAGACTTCTTTTGGGAATATGCCAAAGTTATTGCAGCACCTTTTCAGGGTGGGGTCTATGACTGGGGGAGCTCAAATGTTGCGGACAAGGTCATGGAGATGGCGCCTCAGCTAATGAAAGAAGTAGCTGTCGGTAACCCTTCAAGGCATACCGTTTTCCTCGATCGCAAGATTGGTGGGGTCTTCTTTGTTCTACAAAAGCTTGGGGCTCGTTTTGATGTGCGAGCATTACTTGATGAATGCTTATAATTTTTGTGCCGCTTTAATAAGCTTTTCATTAAATAGTTTAATATGTTCTCTTTGATACTCCCATTGATGTAGAAAGAGAGAAACGCTAAAATCCTTAGAGGGGTTTAGTTGTACAAATTTTCTCTTTTTCATTTCTTTTTCCATATCAATAAAGGGCAGTAGTCCATAGCCATATCCTCCAAGGATTGCTTTTTTAAAGCTTGAAACAGATGGCATAAGGTTAATCTTTGTCAGCTTATCGACTTTAAAGTTTTCTTTTAGATAAGTGTGTTGGGCCTTATCGTACTTATCAAAGACGACAAGAGGAGCTTCGGAGAGAGTCTTCTTATTTACACCTTCACTAAAGTACTCTTTGTAGAACTTCTTTGAACAAACTAAGGAGTAGACCATGTCACCGAGGTGTGTTGATGTATGGTTGGGAAGAGGTTTCTTTTCCGAACTAATACACATATCCACTTGACCACTCTTTAAGTACTTTAGTGTATTGTCCTGGTCATCTGCAATAATTTGTAACGTCAGAACTTGTGAGACTTTGCTGTCTGTTAAGACATCGTGAAAGAATAGGTCGAGGCTATCTCTATTCATAGCAATTTTTAATGTTGGCTTTGCCTTTTTGATGTCTTCGTCTTCTAGTATTTCATTTTCGAGGCTAGTTACTTTTCTCAGTAGGTTTAAGTAGGACTTTCCTTTCTCTGTCGCACGATAAGGCGCCTTTCTAATCAATAATTTTGTCCCTAGAAAAGATTCAAAGTTTTGTATTCTCTGAGTTACTGCTGATTGGGAAATCCCAATGGCCTTAGAGGCTAGCTCAAAGCTTTGATATTCAATAACGGCCTGTAAGGCCCTAAGGGCATGGTAATCAATCATTATTTACTCTCATAAGTTTTACTAATTAATAATTAAAAAGATTAATTTAACTTATATCATGGTTTGCATTAAATTACGCCTCAGGAGCAGGTTTTATGGAATTTTTTACTCAAGGTTTTTTATTGCAGGCAAGTCTCATTCTAGCTTTAGGTGCACAGAACCTATTTCTTATTGATATTGGGACAAAAAAGAAGAATCATTATTTAGCGGCAGCTATTTGTTCTGTCTGTGATATGGCCCTCATTCTTCTGGCCGTTCTTGGTGTCTCAGGAATGTTGGTAAAAACTGTTGAATTTAAAGTTGGGATAGGACTTTTAGGTGCTTCGTTCTTACTTTACTATGCAGTAATGAAACTTATTGACTCTGTTAGAGGTGTTAAGGAAGCTCAAGAAAATAAGAAATTTGCTCTTTCTCGTCGCATAGTTATTTTAACAACTTTAAGTTTTACGCTTTTAAACCCACATGTTTATATTGATGCCTTCTTCTTAATTGGTGGTTACTCAACTCGCTTTGATCTCGTTCAACACCGTTTTCTATTTGGACTAGGAGCAGGTGTCTTCTCTATTGTGTGGTTTTACTTTCTCGTGACTTTTTCTTCTAAGTTTTCACATATTCTTACTAAAGAGAAGAATTTAAGAATTTCGTCACTAGCGACAGCTATTGTCCTAGGATACCTTGCACATAAGCTTGGAAGTGAATCTGTAACAGAGTTCATTCAACTGATGTCGTAGGAGGCACAATGTCTACTTCTATTTCTTGGATAATTCTAGTTATTGCAGGACTTCTCGAAGTTTGCTGGGCGATTGGATTAAAATATACTCAAGGTTTTACTAAGCTCGTTCCAAGTATTTTCACGCTCGTAACGCTTGCTGCAAGTATGTTCTTGCTTGCTAAGGCCAGTCAGTCTCTTCCAATTGGGACAGCTTATGGGGTATGGGTTGGGATAGGAGCGCTAGGTGCTGCAATTTTAGGAATTGTTCTTTTTAATGAACCAATCACACTTGCGCGCACTCTTTTTCTAACGCTACTTTTAGTTTCAATTATAGGACTTAAGCTTACTGCTTAACTATCTCTGATAAAAGTTTTAAGGACTTTATTTTCTTTTCAATATCAAAGACAGAAGTCACAACCATAAGCTCATCAGGTCTGTAGCGCTCAATGAATTGTTCAAGTCCTTTCTTTACTGTCTCCTTTGAGCCGATAAAAGAAAAGTGCAGCATATGCTTGGCCATCATTGCTTCATCATGACTCCAATAAGAATTGATATCTTCTAATGGAGCTTGAAACTTCTTTTTTAATCCACGACGAAGATTAGCAAAAGACTGCTTCTGGCTTGTTGAAAGGAATTGAGCTTCCTCATCAGTGTCCGCAATAATGACATTCACACCTAACATGACATAAGGTTTTTCTTGTTGTGGCGAAGGTTCAAAGCCTGCATGGTATAGTGATAATGCTTCTTGAATTGCGTCGGGGGCGAAGTGAGAAGCAAAGGCATATGGTAGTCCTAAGTGGGCCGCAAGCTGGGCACCAAAAGTACTGGAACCAAGAATCCATAGTGGAACTTGTGATCCTAATCCAGGAGTGGCGACAATTGGATCACTTGCACTTTCAGTTGAAAGGTAGCGTTGAAGCTCCACTATATCCTTTGGAAAGTTGTTTGAACTTTGGGCCGTTGTCCTTAAAGCCTGTATTGTCATTTGGTCAGTTCCTGGAGCGCGCCCAAGACCTAGATCAATTCGGCCAGGGTAGAGTGCTTCTAATGTTCCAAACTGTTCTGCGATAACAAGCGGAGAGTGGTTGGGAAGCATAATTCCTCCCGCTCCGATACGAATCGATTTTGTTTGACTAGCAAGATGTCCAATAACGACGGAAGTTGCAGCACTTGCGATAGCAGGCATATTGTGATGCTCGGCCACCCAAATACGGTGGTATCCGTACTCTTCTGCCGCCTGTGCACTACGAACTGAATTATCAAATGCATCTTTAATTTCTTGTCCTTCATTCACAAAGACTAAATCGAGTAATGATAATTTCGGAGTCATGATAAATCCTTCAATGTAGGGTAATCAGTATAACCAACATGATCGGGGCCATAAAAAGTTTCAAAGACTGGCCCATTTAAAGGAGCATCTTTTGAAAGCCTCTCTACAAGGTCAGGGTTTGCAATAAAAGGAACGCCAAATGAAATGGCATCGGCTATTTTATCCTCTAGTGCTTTTTCTGCAGTGGCCTTAGTAAATTTCTGGTTGGCAATTAGGACTCCATCAAATTTTTCTTTCAACTTAGGAAAAAGGCTACCTTCATCCAATGGATCGCGAGTAAAAATAAATGCGATCCTTCTTTTGTTAAGTTCGTCTACCACATGGCCAAAAAGTGCCAAGGGGTCAGAGTCACCCATGTCGTGGCTATCGCAACGAGGAGCAAGATGAACGCCGACGCGATCAGCGCCCCATACTTCAATGAGTTCGTCTGTAATTTCAAGCAAGAATCTTGTACGGTTTTCAATACTCCCTCCATATATATCGTCTCTCTTATTTGTTGAGTCTTGTAAGAATTGATCAATGAGATAGCCATTTGCTGCATGTATTTCAACACCGTCAAAGCCTGCCTCCATTGCATTGAGTGAGGCCTGGCGATAGTCTTTTACAATTGCCTTAACTTCGTCGGTTTCAAGTGCACGGGGTATTTCATAGTTCGTAATTGGACGAACGAGTGAAACATGGCCTTCTGGCCTGATCGCACTTGGGGCCACAGGCCTTTGTCCATTAAGAAAACTAGAGTGGGAGATTCTTCCCACGTGCCATAGTTGCATAAAAATCTTTGAACCTTTAGCGTGAACTGCATTTGTAATTTTACGCCAACCCTCAACTTGCTCTTGTGACCAAACTCCTGGCGTGTTGGCATAACCTACGGCCGATGGAGTAATGGCCGTTGCCTCAGTGAGAATCATTCCTGCATCAGCTCTTTGTTCATAGTATTTCACCATGAGATCATTTGGAATTCGTTCAGCGCCAGCTCTGGCTCGAGTTAGAGGTGCCATAATAATTCTATTTTTCAGCTCAGTTCTTCCAAGCTTTATCGGTGTAAATAAATTCGTACTCATTCGAGACTCCTTTAGTTTGATATTTATCAAACAATAGGCCTGCCCTTGATAAAAATCAAGTCCTTTGTTAGAATTTTATCTAACTATGAATGATTGCACACAAATACCATTAGATAAGATATTTAAATCACTAGGGGACCCGATCCGAATGAGTGTGATTAAGCAGCTTATTGCTTATGAAGAAGAACATGGGCACAAGGAAATAACTTGTGGCGGCTTCGATTATTGCGTAAATAAGGCCACTTTCTCTCATCATATTAAGATTCTTATTGAGGCCCATATCATCTGCCAAAGAACGGAAGGGGTGAAGAAGTACCTATTTCTTAATCCTAATATCAAAAAACTATATCCAGGTGTTATTGAAACAATTAAACAAAGTTGCGTATAAAATACATAAATAAGAAACTTACTTGTAATTAGACACAGGTCGTTGTATCTTCTCTCAAATTAGGTTTCCTATAGTTCACTTCCTTTATTCGGTTCTGTCTATTTTTAATCTTTATTTATTTAGAAACGACAGAATTCAAGGGTAACCTTTAGTGAGCGCCACGCAAGTATTATTAAAAGATCTTATCAAAAATCCACGTACATATATTCGTAGTAATGATCTTCACCCACGTGTTCATGCAAAGAATTTAGATAGTAAGCTTGGTTTTCGTATTTCAAAGATCGAAGGAAAGCTACTTCAAAAATATAAAGCTTATTATAAGCAGAATGATGGGAACAAAAGAAAGCAGCACTATCAAGGTACACAGACTTGGATAGGACTTCACCCTCAAGCACTGCAAACCCCTTACAATGATATCTTTGAGGCCCTCTATCTTTTAAAAGAATATAATATTGAGCGTATTGTAGATATTGGTGCAGGCTATGGGAGAGTGGGAATTGTGATGAATTCGGTTTTCCCAGAAGCTCGCTTTATCGGTTATGAAATTCTTAAGCAAAGAGAGAGCGAAGGAAATCGCCTCTTTGAAAAATTAGATTTAATTAACTGTGAAATTCTCTTAGAAGATGTTTTAGATGAGGAGTTCTCTCTACCTAAAGCGCAGGTATATTTTATCTATGACTTTAGTGAGATTGAGGATATATCTAAAATATTAGATGAATTAGTTTCACGGATTAATGAATACAGCTTCTTTCTAATTACTAAGGGAGATCGAACTGATTTTCTTTTAGAGAGAAAGTATAAACAATTTTGGAAGGCCAATGGCGTTTTAAGCTCTGGCGAATTAAAAATATATAGTTCTAACGTAGACCTAAAGAAACTTAAACATAAGGAGTAAGTATGAAAACAGGTAAAGTTAAGTTTTTTAATGATGAGAAAGGTTTTGGATTTATCGTTCCTGACGATGGAAGCAAAGATCTTTTCGTACACGTTTCAGCAGTAAACGGAAACACACTAAGTGAAAATGACGCTGTTGAATTTGAAGTAGGTGAAGGCCAAAAAGGTCCTTGCGCTGTTTCAGTAAGTGTTCTTTCTTAATTTAAAGATTGATTCACTGTGTCTTTTAAGAAAGCTAAGAATTTTAGCTTCTTAAAAGGCACACCTTTTATAAAGTTCATTTGTTTGTAAGAATGCCTAATATATCTTATAAGATTTATTAAACTTTTTCATTGTGTTCATGTATTTTAGTCGATACTCTCTTTGCATGAAAATCACACACATCACAACAACTTTTCTAATTTTCATCACAAGCACGGTCTTTGCCTCAACTTGTGATCAAACTCAGTTTTATTCACGACTTTCAAAGCACGCATCTGGCTACGAGTTTAAATCGGAGCTTTCTTCACTTTTAAGAAGAACTCATCGTGGTATCTCGTATGATGACCTTCTTAAGGCGTATCGTAGTACAGATCTTGATACTACTTACGATGGTGATCGCACGATTATGGATATGTACTCTGAAAACCCAAGCGGAAAAGATCCTTATCGTTTTCGACCAGGTCGCAGAACATGTGGCCAATATAAGGGAGAAGGTGACTGCTACAATAGAGAGCACTTATTCCCTCAAGGTCTTTTTAATAAGAGACGTCCTATGAAAACTGATATCTTTCATGTTTACCCAACTGACGGGAAAGTAAACGGACACCGTGGCTCTTATCCTTTTGGTGAAGTTGGTGAGGCGTCTTGGGTTTCTAAAAACGGGTCAAAAGTTGGGAGAAGCTCGACAAGTGGTTACCGTGGCCGTGTTTTTGAACCAATTGATGAGTTCAAAGGCGATATTGCAAGAGCAATGCTTTACTTTGCTGTTCGCTATGAAGCAGAAATTCCAAGGTTTAAAAACAATCCAATGACTAATGGTTCTCGTGAACAAACATATAGCTCTTGGTTCATCAAACTACTTTTAAAGTGGCATAAGCAAGATCCTGTAAGTGAGCACGAAAGAAGAAGAAACGATATTGCATGTGAATATCAAAAGAACCGTAACCCTTTCATCGATCACCCAGAGTGGGCGATGGCCATTTGGGAAGTTCAATAGATGTTTAGAATTCTTATTACAGTTATTCTAACATTTATTTTTCTCGTTCCGTTCTTCTCCACTCCAGTTGGAGAAGAACTCTACCTCGAATATCAAGACACAGACCTTTATAAATCTATCTATTGCCAATACGTTGAGTGGTTTGGTGCTGAAGGATTTGATAAAATTAAGTTTGCGGTTAAGTGTCAGCTATTAAAATAAGCCCCTTATATTAGAAATCTTTCAATGCAATTCCATATAGTTACATCATTTAGCTTGAGTCTTACGCTCTGCTGTGGCATATTCTAGAATACACGTCTAGACAAGTTGTCTACAAATGGAGTGATCGTGAAGCAGGACTCAAAAGAGGCCATTTTTGAAGGTGTCTTAGAATTATTAAATGAAGAGGCCATCTTAGATATTTCAGTTTCAAAACTAAAAAAACATACAGGCCTTTCAACTGGAACCTTTTATTATCACTTTCCTGGCGGGATTGAAGATATATACAAATCTCTTTTTATAAAGCTTTCAACTAAGATTAGAAATAGGGCCTTTGTCGCTGCTAGTAGTGCAAGGTCGATAGAACAAACTTTAAATGATTTAGTTTGTATTTATTTTGGTTGGCATAAGAATGAAGTTCGAGAGAGTGATTTCTTTTGGAAGGCGACAATGTCTGGCTTCCAAGAAATACGTGAGCTTTTAGTTAGTGAGTACGAAATTTTATCAACAAGAATTTATGAAGTCCTCATAAAACAAGCTGAGCTTGAAAATATTAGAATTGTTGATCGCCATATACTTGATGCCATATTATTTGGTGCGGCCAGAGAGCTTGTCCATTCGTGGATTGGACGTGGCAGGGATGAAGAAGAATTTGATCTTTTAAAGCAACAATTTATAAAGACGCTAAAACGAGCATGTATCATTGGAAGCCCTTGTGAAATACAATAAAGACTTCTTTAAACAGTTCGAGCACCGTGGCGAGAAATACGTCATCCGAAGTGTAAGTGAAAAAGATCAAAAAAAGTTGATCGAAGCTTTTAAGATGGCCTCTCATCGTACGTTGAGCAGTCGTTTTTTAGCGGCAAAAAAAAGTCTTTCAAAAAAAGATTTAGAGCTATTCACTTGTCCTGATTATGTTAACCATGTGGCCTTAACGATTATGCAAGAAAATGAAGAAGGAGAGACTCCGGTAGGCTCAACAAGATTCTATCGAGATTCTGATAATTCACCAAAGGCCGAATTCGCCGTTACGGTGATTGATAAATATCATCGCATGGGATTTGGTGGAATTTTAATTGATCACTTAATTGAAGCCGCCAAAGAGCGTAAGATAAAAGAAATATATGGAACGGCCAGTACCGCCAATCACGCTGTTTTAGGGCTTCTTAAAAGTCGCGGTGAAGTTGTTATTGAGCCTGAAACAATGGGAATTGTGAATATAAGATTAAAGTTATAAGAAAAAAGGATATATAAATGAATAAAGTATGGTTAGAAAATTACCCAAAAAGTGCAGCAACGGAAATCAACCCTGATCAATATAATAATATTGTTGAAATGATTGATGAGACTTGCGAAAATTTTTCGACGAGAAAAGCATTTATTAATATGAATGCAAGTATGACTTATCAAGAAGTAAGAGAGAAGTCTGATGCATTTGCAAATTACCTTATTAAAGATTTAAAACTAAAGAAAGGTGATGTCATCATGATTCAGATGCCAAACCTTCTACAATATCCTGTCGCTCTTTTTGGAGCCTTTAAAGCCGGTCTAATTGTCGTTAATACAAATCCTCTTTATACAACAAGAGAAGTAAAAAAAGTTCTTGAAGATAGTGGTGCAAAAGCAATCGTTATCTGTTCAAACTTTGTTGCAAATTTAGAAGAGGCCATTGAAGGAAGTAAGATTGAGCATATTATCACAACTGAAATTGGTGATTTCTTCCCTTTAGTAAAGAGAAAGCTTACGAACTTTGTTATTAAGCACGTCAAGAAGATGATTCCTGCTTATAAAGGAACTTATATAACTCTTAATGAAGCCGTCGCAAAAGGAAGAGGTGCGAGTTCTACTTTTCCAACGATCGAAAGTGAAGATACTGCACTTTTTCAATACACAGGTGGAACGACAGGAAAAACAAAAGCCGCGATTCTTACTCACCGAAATATTATTGCCAATATGTTACAAATGGATGTTTGGATTAATGCTGGCCTAGGTACGGAACAAGCTAATATTCTAGCACCACTACCAATTTATCACGTCTTCACATTATCAGTTAATATCTTTGGTTTTTTTAAGATGGGGATGACAAATGTACTTGTGACAAATCCTCGTGATCTTAATTCTCTAATTAAGGACGTCTATACTCATAAGCCTAAAGTTATGATTGTAGTTAATACACTTCTGCAGGCTTTACTTGCAAATGAAGACTTTAGAAAGCACGACCTAAGCTTTATTGCTTTTAGTGTTGCTGGTGGTATGGCACTTAAACCAGCTGTTAAACAAGAGTGGGAGAAGGTAACTAAGACAAGAGTTATTGAAGGCTATGGCCTTACTGAAGCATCTCCAGTTGTTAGTTGTAACCCTACAGATGGGACAGATGAAATTGGTTCCATTGGACTTCCTCTTCCTTCAACTGACATTAAAATTATTGATGGAGATGAAAACGAGCTAGGCTTTAATGAAGAAGGGGAGCTCTGTGTAAAAGGTCCGCAGGTTATGAAAGGGTACTGGAATCAACCAGAGGAGACGAGTAAGACTTTTACGAAAGATGGATGGCTTAAAACTGGGGATTACGCAACGATTGATGAAAAAGGTTTTTTAAGAATTTTAGATCGTAAAAAAGATATGATTGTTGTTTCAGGATTTAATGTTTATCCAAATGAGGTCGAAGGTGTTCTTCTTGAGATTGATGGGGTCCAGGATGTTGCTGCCATTGGAGTTGATAGTGAGAAATCAGGACAGGTTGTTAAGGTTTTTGTTGTTAAATCTAATGCCTCTTTAGCTGAAGAAGATATTAAGGCGTATGCAAAGAAGAACTTAGCTGGATATAAAATTCCTAAGCAAATTGTATTTGTCGATGATCTTCCAAAGAATAACGTTGGAAAGGTTCTTCGTAGAGAGTTACGTTAAGATGTACTCAACTTCAAGAAGATATCGTAAAAATGATTGGTGGGATCTTGTTACTGTCATCGATCAAGAGCTGAAAAGAGATGACGGCCCTCAAACTTATTACCATATCCTTGATGAATTAAAGTGGAGAATGGTTGAGTCTATTTCAGAAGGCTCAACCTTTAAAATTAAAAAGAAAGCCGCAGAGCTTTCTGATCGAATTCAAGTTAGCCAGAAAAAGTGGGATCATATTGAACCTGATCTTGCCAAGGAGATTGAGCTTCTTTTGGAGTTCTTGCTGGATCCTCCAACTAAAATTTTAATTTAATTTACCTACATTGAGATTTTGAAGACCGCTATAATATCGAAAATGTAGGAGGAAAGATGACGAATGTACTTCACCGTGCAGATTCGCGCGGTTACGCAGAACATGGGTGGTTAAAAAGTAACCATACTTTCAGCTTTGCCAATTATTATGATCCAGAAAGAATTCACTTCGGCACACTTAGGGTTATAAATGACGATGTTGTTGCCCCTGGGGAGGGATTTAGTACCCATCCTCATCGTAATATGGAAATTATTTCGATTCCTCTTAAAGGCTCTCTTCATCATCAGGATACTATTGGAAATGATTTCATTATAAGGAAAGGAGAGATCCAAGTGATGTCTGCCGGATCGGGAATTTCTCATAGTGAATATAATAACTCTGACAGAGAAGAGGTACACTTCTTACAAATTTGGGTGCTACCTAAAGAGCATAATATAAGGCCTTCTTATTCCCAAAAATATTTTAAAGAATCTGGTCGCAGAGGAGAGTTTCAATTAATTGTCTCTCCTGATGGCCGAGATAATTCTGTCACGATTAATCAAAATGCCTTCTTCTCATTAGCAAATTTAGAAGAAGGACAGAACTTAACTTATAAGAAGTTTTTGAAATCAAATGGCGTCTATCTCTTTGTCATTGATGGCGAGGTTAGGATTAATGACTTAACGTTATCAAAACGAGATGGACTAGGTATTGATCCAGATAATAATATTGGACTAAAGTCACTTAATGACTCAGAGGTTCTGGTGATGGAGGTACCGATGGATGTTGAAAAATATAACTAAAAAAACTGACATTGATCAGGTTAAACTAATAAAATTGTTTGCTAAAATAAAGTATGAAAAAAGAAAATATCGTACTCCTGATTCTTATTACACTAATCTCTTTCGCTGGTGCTGGATATTATGCATCAAACCTAAATGAAGATACGAGCCTGCAAAGGTGGGTATTCTTTGATTTAGGGGATACTATTATCAACACGAAAAAGAGTGGAAACTACCACTATTATGAAGGTTCTCTTGAATATATCCATGCTTTAAAGAATATGGGCATTCATGTGGCGATTATCTCAAATATTCCTGAATCTTTTGGTGAAACATATGAACAAAAGATTGTGACACTAAAGGAATATGTAAGGGCGCACTGGAATGACTCTGTCGAATTTGATTGGAGTGTGTTTGAGAAAATCTACATCCCAATGAGTAATGATGAACTAAAGCCAGCTCCTTATATTTTCAATAAGGCGCTAGATGAGACGGGACGTTATCCTAGTCTCTATATTTCGGAGTCTTTAAAAGAGGTTGAAGCCGCAAGACAGTTAGGACTTGCAGGCTTTCATTTTAAAGAAGGAACGTTAAATAAGGCAAAGTTGGTCGATAAAAATATTTATATCCACTTAGACGAAATCATTGATTATATCGATAATAATAGTCACCTGTAACAGGTGACTATTTTTTAAAAGATATATTCACCTTCAAATTTATAAGTTGCTTCTTTATTTTCTTTTTTAATATATTTAATACCTAATTTTAAGCTATCTTTTAATACTTTTGTTTGTGCAGCTATATATGCTGACTTTTGGTTTCCTTTTACCCAGAATCCTGTTCTTCCATATAGTGGTGCCTTCATTCCAATCTCAAATGAATGACGTCCATCTTCGGAGTAGAGTGTAATACTATAGTCAGCTGTAGCACCCTCTTGCCTTACATAGATGATATTTTGAATACCAATGCCATACTCATCCATAATCTGTCTTTTGATTTCATTTTTAATTGTTCCACCAATTACGGCCATCGTGTATTTACCTTCTTCTCTAACATCGGCCTTCATAATAGATGCGTGGGCCGTAACAATTCCTTTCCAATTCACCCCCATGTAGCTCGAATCTGCATATAGAGAAGAAGTGAACATATTTTGGCTGTCGCTAAATTCTCCCTCTGTTTGGAAGTTTTTAACTTTTATCTTTCCATTTCCAACAGTAATACTTACGTGTGACTTTATGTCTGCGTAGACATTTCTTAGAATACCTAAGTCAACTTTTCCTGACTTCAGTTGTGCATCCATACCGAAATAAAAACTAGTACTATCTTTAACGAAGTCTCGATGTTCTAATTTCTTTTGCTCTCTTTGAATTGCAACACCAGCGTCAAATTTAATTCGATTACCTTGATTTTTTAGAGTTGCTGCTACACCTGATGCCGTTAGGCCATTTTCAGTTTCAGCATAGTAACTCTTTGCTCTTATGAGCCCGTTCTCATAATTCATCGAGATAACATCGATATTATCGAACTCGACACCTGGGGCGACCATATCAATATCTAGACCGACTGCTTGATTTAGTAAGTAACCAACCTCACTTGGTACTCGGTCAACAGGCTCTCCATCTGCATTAAAAATTCGATAATTAATTCCAAAGTTAGCTAGAGTTGTATCTTGTGCTAAACTCTGTGCGCTTTGACCTTCATTAATTCTGGTTTCACCGTAGTTAAAATTAATGATTCGATCTTTATTTCCCGGGTCTTGGACAACGACAGTAGCGTGGCCAACATTTCTTGTGTTGTAAGCGACGACATAGACGTCTTCAACATTTAGTTTTTTTAGAACATTGGCCTGAGTCACGGCTATATCTCGACAAACACCGGCCTTAGTACCGCTCCTGATTGCTTCAAAGATATCTTCTGTTGTTACAACGCCATCTTTATCACGTTCAAAGTCGTAATGGTTATTCATAATTGTCCCAAGTATATGGGCCAAGTACATCTTCTGATTAAAGCTTAAAAGAAGTTTTGCTGATGAATAGATATCGTCTCTTCTAACTTCAGGAGAGCCAATGATTAGGCCCGCGACAACGTTGGTAAAATACATTTCACCTTCTTCTTTTCCAAATTGTGCCACGGACTCTTTAAAGATATCCGACATATCCATTTCATTAAAATAGGCACAATTCTCACTTAGACAACCGACAATTGATTTTACAACTGCAGTTCTTCTGACGGTATCTGCCCAATAAGATGATGTATTGAATTCTTCTGTTTGAATAAGCGGTTTCGTATGATACTTACGCTTTTTAATATCAGCAGTTGAGCCATTGGCACTTATGCTAAACTCTGCTTGAGTACTAAAAGATAATAGTAGACTTAGAAAAAAGATTTTCTTCATTTGAAATCGCTCCGTTCAACATTTCAGTATATTAATGCAAGGTGAGTGCCAGTAATTTTCTCGAATATTCATTTAGTTGGCCTAAGAGTGGTGTTGATAATCCATGCGGCCGTCCAAAGTTCATTCATTAATTAAGATTATTGTTGATTTGTCTAAATTATTGAAATTATTAATGATTTATTCAAATAAAGAATATGATAATTTTATGATACTAGTTTTACTGCTATATTTATCTCAATAATTCATTTTGATATTAGAAATAGGTTTATTAATGAAGGATTTTCAAATTATTTTGGCCGCAACATCGAGTGTCATTCTCTTTGTCTTTGGCCTTGAGAACTTTTCTAAAGAAGTTCAAAATATTACTGGTGAAAAATTTCGAAAGTTTCTCGGAAGCGCAACCATGTATCCCGTTGTAGGGCTCTTAATTGGTGCCATTATTACGGCATTGATTCAGTCGAGTTCTGCAACCTCTGTCATTGCAATTAGTTTAGTAAATGCCGGTGTTATGTCCTTTAAAAATAGTGTTGGGATTATTTTTGGTGCTAATGTGGGGACAACAGTAACGGCCCAATTAGTTGCATTTAAGCTAACGGCCTTTGCTCCTGTCTTTATCATTATTGGCTTTCTACTTTCTTTTACAAGATCACGTTACGCTATTTTTGGAAAGACTCTTTTCTATTTTGGTTTTGTCTTCTTTAGTTTAAACCTTATTTCATCGGCCCTTTCTCCACTACAAACAGATGCTCGCTTAATTGAGTTTCTCACGAGATCTCATAATCCACTTCTTGGTGTTCTCGTTGGAGCAGTTATTACCGCAGTTGTTCAATCAAGTTCAGTGACAACTGGTTTGGCCATTATTTTCACACAGCAAGGTCTTATGAGTCTTGATAATGCGATTCCTATTTTAATGGGCTCAAATCTAGGAACGACAGTAACAGCTTTGATTTCAATTATAAATATGGATATTGCGGCAAAGAAGACGGCCCTTGCACACTTTCTTTTCAACTTGGGTGGTGTGTTAATCTTTCTTCCTATCGTTATTTTTTGGGGAGATCGTATGCCCCTAATGTCTGATGTTCCTGCAATTGCTCTTGCAAACTTTCATCTGATCTTTAATGTAACGACGAGTTTTATTTTTGTTATTTTTTTAACTCCTTTTACTGCTCTCATTGATCGAATGCTTGGGGAAGGTAAGATGGACTTTGAACGTATTGCTCTAGGCCTAAAAGAAGAATCAGATTTTAGTGAAATTGAAAAAAACTTAATGGATGACCTTGAAAAGACTTTTCAGTTCGTACAAGAAAACTACAATCTTGTCACTCTAAGTATTGAAACAAATTACAAAGGTATTTATGAGGCGGCAAAGAAGCGTATTGATTACATGGATTTTCTTAAGGCCGAGCTTTTAGGTTTTTTCTCTAAGTTTATTTCTAAGTGCAATAACGAGGAAGAAGTTGATCGTATTGTAAATATCATGGCGATGTATGAATATATTTTTCAAATGCACGACTCAGTTAAGGATATTACAAGTGTTAAGGTTTCAATGGATAATAATTATATTGAGCTCAAAAGTGATGTACTTATGATTGTGCGAGAAATAGCAAGTAGTACACTTTCTGTTTTTGACTATATTTCAAATGATGGTCAAAAAGAAAAGGATCTAAAAAAAGTTTCACAAGACTTTCAAAGAAATCTAGAAGGGTTTGGAAAGAAAGTTTTCACACTGATGGCAAAACCTGAACGAAATGATGCTGGAGCAATTATGCATCTTTTAACTTACTCTCAAAGACTTAAAGATAAGCTCATGAATTACTATCATCTTAGAGAAGGTCGAATCGCTCCATGAGAATGTTCAAAAAAATCGAAGAAATTTATATTGAAGTACTTCTCTGTTTTGCTTCTAAAAAGAAGGGTCTTTTACTTAAATTAAGAAAGTCATTAATAATTTTACGTGACGGGCTTGAAAAAGAGGGAGTGGAAACAAGGGAAATGTTTAATACTTATGGCCGCTACACTCAGGGCCGTGCCTCGAAAGAAGAAATGAGAGAGGCCAATAAGCAGTTTGTAGAAATTATCAAAGGACTTGGTGTTGGTGTCCTACTCGTTCTTCCTTTTGCTCCTTTAACAATTCCATTTGTAATCAAATTAGGGCAAAGGCTAGGGGTTGATATCATTCCTTCATCATTCAAAAGTAAGGAAGCTAAAGATAGATAAGGCAGCCTTAAGAAACTTAAGGCCGCACCAATAATTAATTTACTAATATTTCATTCATTCGTGATACCTGATGAACTAAATCGTTACCGATATCGTTTATCTCTTTTAACGATTGCTTGAGTGAGTCTTTAAATTTAGTCAGTTGATCGAGAAGCCCCGAAAGCTCTCCTGAATTTCTATTAAGCTTGGCCGCTTCGATCTTTCCACTGATACTAACCATCTCTAGGCCAATTGATAGCTTCTTCACATCGTTACATACTCTTTTGAATTCACTAAACTCCGTTTGAATCTCAACTAGACTAGACTTGGCATTATTTATTTGTTGTTCTTGTAATAGGGCCAAGATATTCATTTCATTTGCCTTTTGAATTGGTGAAGGCTTCGTTTCTTTTTCAAAGAAGTTGTAAATTTCTCTTTGTAAAATGGAATTACAAACGAAGAATTGGCAATCCTTAACTTTCTCTTGAACAAGCTTTCCAGAAACCATGAATTTATTAATTTCGTCTTGAATTTCTTTTGCAAGATTATCGTATTGAGCAGAAATCGTCGCCATTGAAGCTGCTTCTTCTCCAATTCTTGCTGCTTGAACTTCTAGGTTCATAGGCACAAGTGATGTCTTCTTGTATTCCTCAAATATACCCTCAGACTTTTCTTGTAGAAATGAACCTGATTCTAGCGCCTTTCTTAATAAGTTAAGCTCTGCAATAGGCTCTTCTCCAAGCACTTTTTGTCTCGATTCAAGCTCTTGCATCAGGGCCTCAATCATAAAGTGCTCGTAGGACTCAAAGCCTAACTCTTTAATCATTGCTAGTAGAGTCTCTTGGGATTGCGCCGGTGTAAGCTTTTTGCGCCTTTCTAATTGAGCTAGCTCAATATACTTTTCCTTCACGATCTCAAAGAAATGACTACTAGGCTTTAGTCTTACAGATAGGTAGCCATCGTCTATAGGTGAGACAAGGGCAAAGACCCAATAATTACTTCCATCTTTAGCTTGATTGTTGACATAGGCGCCGATCATCTTGTCTTGGGCAATAGTGTCCCAAAGTAAGGAAAATACCCCGCGAGGCATTTCCGGATGTCTAACTACCTTGTGGGGCCTACCAAGCATCTCCTCCCACTCGTACTGACTGACTCGTTGAAATACTGAATTTCCAGATGCGATAACTCCTCGCTTATCGGTCCTGGAAAAGAATAGTTCATCAAAATCGAAGTTACTCTCTCTTTCCTTCGACATGCATCCTCCTTTTCTAAAAAATGATGAATATTTTCTGTTTAGAATAAAAAAAACAACAAAACATGATATATATCATAAACTGTTGATTTTATTGATTTCTTAACATTATTGTTATCTTAACTAGTTAAATGTAATTTACAACTAAATAATTAGTGTATAAATTTCACCACTTATTTTCTTTGTTACCTGTTCAGGGTAGATAGACATATGAAAAACCATCTACTTATCTTTATTCTGTCATTGAATATGAGCTTTCAGGCGTGTGGGTTAAACCTCGCTGGAGAAAGTGCGTACTTTGATAGGGAGGATATAGCAAAGGCCGAGGCGAAACTAAGTTCTCAAGAGCAGGCCTTACTAGATGAAGTGGCCCTGCCATCACTAACTTGTGAGTATGATATTTTGGAGGAGATAAATCAATTTGCAGAAAGTAAGTTGAAAGAAGCTCTCGTTTACCTTCGAAATACTTCTCGAATTGATGATACCCAATACCGCTTACTTTTAAGAACCCTTAGATCATTTGAAATCTCTAAGAAGGAAAAACTTCTTTCACCTTTTAATCCTATTGTTAAAGACTTTAAGGCGCAGTCTTTTGATAATTTTCAAAGGGCTCTGCAGAGAGGCCTGTGCTTTAATGCTATTGCTAAGAATTTATTTAAAGAATTAGGAGAAAAGAAACCAACAAAGTTCTTAAAGAAGGCCTATCATAAAAAAATAATTGATAAGCGTACTTATTGGATGCTCAAAAGACTCGTTCAAGAGGACTATCATCTTGAACCACAGATACTAGCAGAATATCTAAAAGAGCAAAGCTTTCTGACAAAACAATTTCCAGAGCGCTTAAATATTCAAAAAACAAATTACATCTCAGGGCGACGTGAGAAGAGTAAGGTCTCACGCAGAGAAGCCTTGCTTGCTAAGTACAATCAATTTCAAATTATCTATCTAAGTGGAATGACTCAAAGGCTACTTAACCGTCTTAATGCGGATGAAGTAATTATCAACGTTATGATTGATGATGAAAGTGTAGAGGAGATTATTTTAGATCCAATGGAGCAATACCGCTTCGCCGCCAAAATGGTAAGAAAAGAGTTAGGTGATCTTCAGATGATGAATTTATTTGAAGGTACTAATGTTGCCTTTGAAGATATCCTAGCCGCAGCATTTGAAACTGGCCTTGTCTCAGGTGCAGACTTGAGCACATTAGCATTAGTTGATGATGTTTGGAACCCAGAGCTTACAAAAGCTGAAAAAAGAAAAAGATTTATTAGACGATATGGAACAATCTTTGTTGCAGCTATTCCAACAACGTTTTACTTTGTGAAAGTTTTATCATTAGTTGGTATTGAAATGTTAACAGAGACAAAGCAGGAGCCACAGCGTGATCATTCAATTTTCTAAGCTCCTTCTACTGTCACTTCTCGCATCGTCAATCATGGCAAGCTTTAAGGCCCAAGTTATCACTCGTGATGGTGATATGGATTTGATTAAGAAAGAAGTAGAGCTTGATCTAACCAAAGCATCATTACTGGAAAACCGCAGCTTTAAAATTGTATATGGCAAATCAAATGAAGCGATTAATCTAGAGGCCCTAGAAGATGAAGTAGAAAAGCTTAGAGCAGCAAGTGTTTTCTACCACCTGACAAAGGCAAAGAATTATTTCTTAAACGTTGTTAAGTCTTCATATGTAAAAGAACTTCCGCAACTTGTGGTACGTTTAAATATAACAAATCAATTTAATTCAATTGGGCACTTTGCACATGACAACTTATCCCCTGAATATAATAACGCTCTTTCGATTCCTCCTGGTGAGGGGAGAGAGAGGTTTGGGATTAAGCCTTGGAATTATGAAATATGGTTTCGTCCGGCCAAGGAGATAAATCTTCCAAAAGAAGGTTTGAAAAATGACTTTGAACAAACTGCCGCAATTTTTAGTGAGTTTAGAAATCAGTCGCGTTTAGCAAGCTTTCAAAAATTTGTTAGCGACCTCTTCTTACTTACAGGAGATGCCTTAAAAGAGAGTGGACTTAATATTCTTGGGTCAACGGCCATTATTGAAGCATCATTTTTTGCCATGAAAAAGCTTTACGGTTTACTTCAAGGAAAGAAATTCTTTTTAGATACAAGCTTTATACCCGAAGTTGTCTACCATGAGTTTGCCCATGTTGCTCTAAGCGACCACCTAGGGCTTAGTCACTCTTCTCCGGTTAATGAAGGGATGGCCGACTTCTTTGCTGCCTCAATCGCAGATAGTGCAACGATTGCTGATAATGTAAAAGATTATGCAAAGAGAGTTCGTGAAAAGGACGCCTTTCGTGATGAAGTTTATAATGCTGGCTTTGAAACTAATGCTTATGCCAACATTGATTTTGTTTTAGGGGTTTTATGGCAAGTTCGCGAACTTGATAAGGACTCAAGTCATGGGCTGATTTATGATGTTCGCAAGAATATTACAAGTAGTTCAAATATTAGAGGAGATTTATTGAAGTCGATTCTAAAGGAGTGTCGAAGAAGTTGTAAGTCACCCTTGAGAGATCGCATAAATCTTCTAAATGCCTATCATGAGATGGGTTTATAAAAGAAGTTATCTTTTATTAAATTGACAAAATATATTTAGATAGGGTAGTTACCCATATCTGTTACTAATAGGGAGATGTTCATGTTAAGAAAATTAGCTGCTATGGCACTTGTATGCTTTTCGTTCTCAGCTCTTGCAAATATTGAAGCTAAAATCGCGCCAATTTTTGAAGAAGTTGAATTTAAATTATCTGTAGAGTGGGATCAAAAAGATCAAAACTTCTACAATGAAACTGTTAAATCATTTGAAAAACAACTAGGTGATCTAGCTCAAGAAGGTATCACGCCATCTGAAGTTTTAAATTACCTACAAGCAAATATCAAAGATAAGAAAGTTGCATCAGAACTTTCTAATCTTGTTGGATCAATTGACGTAGAGAATATGACTCTTGAAGAATCAAAGTCACTAATTCAAGATTATGTTGATGGTATGAAGAACACTGGTGCTAACTACTCTGGTTACTATAGCTATGACTACGGTTTATACTTTGTTGTATTCGGTGGTGTTGCATTCTATTACTACTGGTATGCATTTCAGTATACTTACTACTATGATTGCTACCGTGATTACTGGGGTAATTACTACTGCTACTAAAATTAAATTAATAAAGGCCTCCTAACGGAGGCTTTTTCATTTTTAAACTCTTCCAAACAAATAATCTCTAAGTAAAGTTGTCCAGTATATTGCCGATAATGCCCTAATCATTTTAAGGGTTCTAGTATGGTTTTAAATATAAGATCAAAGGTTGTTGGCTACGAAGTCGCAACCCCAAGTGGAAGTGATCGTGTTTTTAATTTTATCAAATTTGAAAATGGCGTAATAATAGAAAATGTTGTTACATCGGTTTCAATAGCTGAAAACTTCGATAAGGGTGAAGAAGTTGAATTGGCCTACTTTAAGGTAGGGAGGTTCTTCTATATTGCAATGGCAAAGATTGGAAAAGAGGTGCTGACTGCAACGACGACTAGAGCAATTATCTTTAGTATGATTGTAAACTTTATTCCTATTTTTCTATGCTTTGGAACGATTCTCTTTATTAGTACATTTTCAGTAATTGCTTATTTCCTAAATGACTTTGCAATGGCCATGTCTTATGGGGCAGTGATAGGAATACTTCCAGGCGCATATTATCTGACAAAGTTTATAAAATTCTTTCTAGAGCTTAAGCAGTGTAAATCACTTATAAAGTAAGGCATTATAAATTGCTTATTAACCATTTCAAACATACAATATTTACATGCAAAATAAATTTAACGTAACGTACGTATTCTTCGGTTGTATCTTTCTTTTAGTCTGTTACCTTGTTTGGATGATGGCCAAGCAAATGATTGCTCCAATTATTTTTGGCTTTGTCTTAGCAGGTGTTTTTAATCCATTAAATAATCGCCTAATTGAGAAGTATAAACTCTCTGATAATTTAGCGGCCACAGTTACAAGCTGTATTATTATTCTATTGGTTCTTATTCCACTTATTTTCTTATCAATTGCTCTTAGCAAGGAAGCCTTAAGTCTATATCAAACAATAATGAAGGCAATGTCTCATCATGAGGTAAATGATTTCTTATTCGGAGATGGACCAGTTGCTGTTCTTATTAAAAGTGTTTCTGATATCACAGGTGTCGATATTGACATGGAGCAAGTTAAGACAACAGTATTCGGAACTCTCAAAGGAATCTCTGGAACAGTTATTTCAAGTATTAATTCTATCGTTGGAAATATCATTACTTTCATTTTTGATCTTGCGATTATGATGATTGTAGTCTTTGGTATTTTTGTCGAAGGAAAAAGACTGAAAACATATATTTTTGATTTATCGCCACTTCCATCTGATCAAGAACAAAAGATTCTCGATAAATTTAACCAAATGAATTACGTGACTCTGGTATGTAATGGTGTTGGTGGTGTTATCCAAGGTGTTCTAGGTGGAATTGCGCTTTGGATTGCTGGCTTTGAATCTGTCATTCTATGGACAGTGCTTATGATCTTTCTAGCATTCGTTCCTTTAGTCGGGATTTCGATTGTTACAATTCCGGCAAGCCTATATCTTGTTTTAACTGGAAAAGCTTTTGCTGGAGTTACTTTATTTATTTTTACAGCACTTGTTGGCCTGATTGTTGAAAATTGGTTTAAGCCAAAATTCATTGGAAATCGTATTCAAATTAATTCAACTTTTGTCTTGCTCGCAATTATTGGAGGAATGGGAGTATTTGGAATGGGTGGTATTTTCTATGGCCCAATTATTGGAATCCTCTTTTTGACAATTGTTGAAATTTATCATGATCAATATAACGTCGTATCATAGGCGGAAGGAAGTGAAGGGCAGTGGAAGTCTTTAAGCTCATTTATTCTGTTTTTGGAGGACTTGGAATTTTCTTCTATGGAATGAAGAATATGTCAGAGGCCTTGCAGTCTGTTGCCGGTGATGTTGTAAAAAATACGATTAACAAAATTACAACAAATCGCTTCTCTGCTATCATCGTTGGAACTCTTGTCACGATCTTTGTTCAAAGCTCATCTGTCACATCTGTTATGACGGTAGGTTTTGTTAACGCTGGCCTAATGAACTTAAGCCAAGCAATCGGTGTCATTTTAGGTGCAAATATTGGAACAACTGTTACCGGTTGGATTATCTCAATTAAGGTAGGGAAGTATGGCCTACTTTTTATTGGCCTAGGTATTTTTCCCCTCTTATTTGCTAAAACTAATCGCTATCGTCAAATTGGTCGTATTCTATTTTCTGTCGGGATGATCTTCTTTGGTCTAAGTATTATGTCTAATGCTTTTAAGCCTCTAAGAACGATGCCAGAATTCTTAAGTATGATTTCATATTTTTCCGAACAAAATTATGGAGCATACTTTGCGTGTATTATCGTTGGATGTATTTTGACTGTCGTTATTCAATCTTCTTCGGCCATGCTAGGGATAACCATAGCTCTTGCTAGCTCTGGAGTTATCCAATTTCATACGGCAGCGGCACTGGTATTAGGTGAGAATATTGGAACGACAATCACTGCACTTCTCGCTAGCGTTGGAGCAAATATAACGGCCAAAAGGGCCGCTCGTGCACACGCTATTTTCAATCTTCTGGGTGTTCTTATTATTTTCGTATTCTTTCCATTCTATGTTGAGTTTATTGATTATCTTGTTCCTGGAGCTGCCAATGCAGTGAACGCAGAAGGTGACTTTGTTAATGTTGCAGTTCATATTGCAACTGGACATACGATCTTCAATGTTGCCGCAACAATTATCTTTATTCCATTTCTTACTCAGCTCGCAAACTTTGTCACTAAGATCACTCCTGCGACGGGAGAAAAGGAGCAACATCATCTTGTGATGCTTGGAGACCCTAGTCAAATGGTGACGGCCGCAGCACTTGCTCAGGCACAGGCCGAAGTTAATAAAATGAAAGATATTGTTTCTAGACTTTACGCTCTGGCCGAAGAGATTTACATAAAACAAAATTTCAAAGATCAAGAACGAATTTCTCTTAAGGCCAAGGACTACGAGAGAATCACTGACAATATTCAAAAAGAAGTTACCATCTTCATTGTTAAACTTATGGTTAATCCTTTAAGTGAAGATGAATCTCGTCGTGCCCAATCGATGATTAAAGAAGTTGATGAGCTTGAGAGTATTGCTGATTATATTGAAAGACTTATTGCATACAGTGCTCGTGGTGATATCTCTAAACTCATGCGTGATGAAGCAAAGAAAGATTTTGATGCCTTGTTTGTTAATGTTAAGGCATTTTATGATTCAGTATCAAATCAAATCTCACTTGATCGAGTGGACTATAGCGTTGCGGAACGTAAGTCAAAAGAACTAAGAGATCAAGCTGAGCAAATAAGAAAGAAACATTTGGATCGTGTTTCAAGTGGTGAATATGATGCTCTGGGTGCTCTTACATATTCTGATATGATCGTGGCCCTTAGAAAAATTAGAAGCCACACAGAGAATGCGGCCCAGGCCCATGTTTAAATAGGAGAAATTATGGCAACGTATACTACTATAACTAAGGGAGACTCAGAAAGTATTGAATTAAGTTTGTCTGCGGATAAGAAGCAATCAATCACGGTGACTCCACCTCCTGAGTTTAACGGAGTCGACACTGAGTGGAGCCCTGAGGACCTTTTTAGTGCAAGTATCTCAAGTTGCTATATCTTAACATTCAAATCATTTGCTTCTTTTAAAAAACTTGAATTTAGAAATATTGAAGTTAAGGCCGATGCTCATCTCGAGAAAGTCGCTAAAGGCTACGAGTTTACGAAATGTGATATCCACGTTTTTCTGGAGATTTGTTGTGAGTCTGATGTTGATCCCTACTTAGATCTTCTCTATAAGGCCAAGGATAATTGTTTGGTAACTAAGTCCATGAAGTGTGAATTTACACTGCACCCTAAAATAAAGAATTTAGCAAAAAAGTAGTCTTGTTATATTTCTACTTTTCTGTTTTAAAAGTTGCCCAAAAGTAGCCACGAATATCGCCACTCTTGTAGCCAGTGGCCTTATCACTTGGATAGAGATGAGATATTTTAGTTTGTACTTCTGGTTTTAGGTTATCCCCATGGCAGTTCAGACAAAGAGGCATTGTTTTGATAGGCATAATAATACCATTGCGATCAGAATCAATTCTAACGACAGAGTATTTCTTCTTATTTTTTCCAGATTCATAACTCATAATCGCGTCATTCATCCAGCCTTTAACAGTATTATTTGGATTTCGATTTTTTAGGCTAACGCGACCAACTTCAATACCTTCTTCATGGTACTTCTTAGTTATCGGCATGGCCTTTGTGTTGCAAACTGACACAGCATTAACAGGTGACACTTTCATTGCTGATTGTAGCTCTTTCTTTAGTGCCATTGCTGTCTTTTGGATTGCTTGGACGGCCGCTTTTTCAGAGGCAAATAAACTTGATGTAAATAGTAGGGAGATAATGATTTTTTTCATATAAATATCCTACCATAATCTCTGTTTAGTAAGTTTGATCTTCGTCAAGTTTAGATTTTTTTTTACCTTCAATGGTTGTTATACTTTATGAATTACGAGGAGAAAAATATGGATCAAAAATATACACCACCAAAAGTATGGACATTTAAAGAAGGCAATGGGGGAGAGTTCGCAAGTATCAATCGCCCGACAGCAGGGGCACGCTTTGAAAAGAAGCTTCCTCAAGGGGATCATCCGTTCCAGCTATACTCGTTAGGAACGCCTAATGGAGTTAAGGTTACAATTATGCTTGAAGAGCTATTAGAGCTAGGAATTAAAGAAGCTGAGTATGATGCTTACTTAATTAATATTGGAGAAGCTGATCAGTTTGGCTCTGACTTTGTTGCTATAAACCCAAACTCGAAAATACCTGCATTACTTGATAAGAATGATGGAAATCCAATACGAGTTTTTGAATCGGCTTCAATTCTTGTTCACTTGGCCGAGAAATTTGGTCACTTCTTACCAAAGGATCTACCTAAGAGAGCAGAAGTATTTAATTGGCTCTTTTGGCAGATGGGAAGTGCTCCATATCTAGGAGGAGGCTTTGGTCATTTCTATGCCTATGCGCCGGAGAAGTTTGAGTATCCAATAGATCGCTTTGCTATGGAAGTAAAGAGGCAGCTGGATGTACTTGATAAGCAATTAGCAAATCATAAGTTTATCGCAGGTGATGAATACTCAATTGCCGATATGGCAATCTTCCCTTGGTATGGGGCACTTGTGAAGGGCAAGATCTATGATGCAGCAGAATTCTTGTCTGTCCATGAGTATAAGAATGTTATTCGTTGGGCAGATGAATTAATTAAGAGACCAGCGGTTTTAAGAGGAAGGCTAGTCAATCGCGCTTGGGGAGATGAAGATCAACAAATCCTTGAGCGCCATAGTCAGAGTGACTTTGACGCTAAGGATATTACATATCGTTAAAATTTATAACCAAACCCTAGGCCTAGTCGATTTACTGTTAAGTCGGTTGGGCCATCCATAAAGTGCATTTTAAAGATGACGTGAGCAAAGATCTTCTTTGTGATATCACCCATGACATAGGCCATGGCCTTACCTCCAGTAAACTCTTGCTTATCACTTGTATTTGCATAACCAATCTCACGACTTGAAAGCACTGAGTGAGAGTAGCTAAATTTTGCTAAGAAGTTTCTTCGATATAACTTGAAATTCTTTTGAACTCCTACTGTTAAGAAAAAGATTTGGTTCTTATCAAATGTGACTTCATCAGCATCTGTTAGGCCGTCAAAATTGAAAGTATTAAAACGTTCAAAATCAAGACCTCCATACGCTTCGAATCCGTAGTCAGCAAATTTATAAGTACCATATAAGTTAAATCCAATCTCTGGATCTACGGAAACATTATCAAGATACTTATTTGCAGAAGCAGTATTTAGCTGAGAGTAATAAAGGCTAGCTTGCGCGCCATACTTTGCATTAATTTGATAATTACTTGTTAGACCTAGAGAAACAGAAGAGTTTTGCTTAAATTCAACTGAGCCCGGGGTACTTTTTTGGTTAAACTCCCCAAGGGAAGTCATATAGAAAACTGAAAAACTTAATGGCTTCGAGTTCTTTTGTGCTTGAGGGACTTGCTCCTTTGCTTTTACAACACCAAATAGGGCCTTAACTTGCTCATCTGTTAAATTTAGAAAGCTCATAAATTTATTAATATCGATAAGCTCAATATCAACATAGAGTCTGAAGTTTTTTTCTTTTAACTTATTCCAATCTTTAATTTGACCATTTTCACGTTTTGTTTTCTTGGCCATCGCATCTTCTTCAGTATAGCTATAAGAATCAATTAAAATCTGCTCATAGATAGTCTCAAGATTTTCACTGTTTACAGACTGATAGGAAAGCCTAAGGTATTGATGCTTAGAGTTTCTCTTTGATTCCTCAAAGTTTATTGAATCCGCATAAAGATAATTTAATGACAAAAGGAAAAGGCAAGTTAGTTTTAATAATCTTTGTTTCATTTCTACTCTCTTTTATTTACTTTGGTTAAATTATTTTAATTTAAAACCTTCCTTCTTAAAATAGAGCGATTTCTGCAGTCAATAAAAAGATAACCGATGTAAAGCCTCAATTTTTCTAAATTTTTTTTACCAATAGTAAATTTTTATTTAAATAAGTGAAAAGTATTAACCGATAGAAATTATGTTGATTTTATAAGGTGAGGAAAATGAGAAATATATTATTATTGTCGGTTATTCTTTTAATGACTAGTTGTTTGAAAGAATCTGAAGTTACATTTAATTTTGGATTTGAAGTAGCGGGCCTAGAAGTTATCTTAAGTGATAGTAGTTCAGGTTCAACAACACATTCAGTGACTAATAATATAGATATCGCTAAAAGTGGTGGTGATGACCTTACTCAATATTGTATTAGTGAAACGCAAACAGTTGCACCTATTGATACAAGTGCTGGTTCATGTGGGGGTGGCAATTGGGTAACTGGCTTTCCTTCTTCATTTGCACTCTCTGGTGGTGATGGGCTAAAGACTGTTTATATTTTTGGGGCCGATAGCTCTAATGCTATTTCTTCTGAGACAGTCAAAAAAACAATTACTCTGGATACAACAGATCCTACTGCCGTTTCGGCCCTAACTCTTGGGACGGTTCCGGCAAGCTTATCAACAACTCCTACTATTACATGGACGACAGACTCAACTGACAACCTTGTTCTTGTTGGCTATCAGGTAAGAGTCGTAAAAGATTCTGATTCCTCTGTTGAGCAGGATTGGACTTCTTTTACAAAGGGAGATTCTGTAAGTGGCCTATCTCTTGATGGAGGTGAAGATTATCGAATCGAAATTCGCGCCATTGATGAAGCGGGAAACACAAGTGTTGTGGTATCGGATACGTATACAACTCTTTCTATTTCAGGGTCTCTAACTTTAGGTAGCTCTGCGTTTTCTACACTTTATCAGCCAGGTGGAGTTGCGCCCGGTGGAGTTGAAGTGATTACACTAACAAACTCCGGTGGTATTGCAACAGGCCCTCTACTTGCACCCGTTATATACGGTGGTAAGAATTATTTTGAAGTAGCAACGGATACTTGTACTGGAACGAGTCTAAACCCTGGAGGGACTTGTACTATTGATGTGCGAATTAATTCTGGGATAGATGGATTCTTCTTAGCCTATATGTACGTAGGAGATGGTTCAATTGTTTCCTCAGAGCATATGCTTCAAGGGAGTGCCTATGGATTTCGTGCTGGAAACCTTTATATGTTTGGAGCATGGGATATCGGAACTGTTGCCAATGTTTATGATCCAAATAATTTTCTTTCTGTTATTCCTAATGACTTTACAGAAGTTACTGGTGGGATTCAATGGGCAAGTTTAGTTGGTGGGCTACAGCATACCTGTGGAATTGATACAGACTCTAAGCTTTACTGCTTTGGAGGTAATTGGGATGGCGAAATTGGTCATGGTATCGATGACCCTGCTTATGTTCCTCAAATTGTTATGCCAGAAAAGAATTGGAAAAGTGTCACAACTGGTTCAAATCTCACTTGTGCAATTGATAGTAGCGATGATCTTTTCTGCTGGGGTTATAACGGATCATGGGGACGTTTCGGAAATGGTACCACGACACATTCAAACGTACCTCTTTTCATTAATACGGGACTAAAGTGGAAGATGGTCTCTTCACTTGTAAGCCATACATGTGGAATTGATATGAATGATGATATGTATTGCTGGGGACGAAATAATAATGGTGGCCTAGGTGATGGGACGACGGCAACAGCGACGACTCCTGTTCTTGTAAATGGTGGCCACAAGTGGAAATACGTTGCTACTGGATATTACTCAACTTGTGGCGTAACAACTGCTGGTGTTGGTTATTGTTGGGGAGCTGGTGCTCGCTATATTATTGGTGATGGTACATCCGGCGATATCCATGAGCCAACAAATCCTGTCTCTGGTGGCCATGTTTTTAATAAAATTGAACTTGATTATGATTATGCTTGTGGACTAACAAATACCAACGATGTCTATTGCTGGGGGAATGATTCAAGCGGCTACGGTTATCTTGGTGATGGTAACGGGACACCTTCAACCACACCTGTTCAAATTTCAGGAGCACAGACATGGACAGATTTAAGTGTTAGAGGTTCAAATGCTTGTGCTATCGACTCGACAAATCAGATGTATTGCTGGGGATATAATGATGATGGACAGCTTGGTAATGGAAATTCAACTCATCAGATGTCACCTGTTCTTGTCCAAGGAGGACACAATTGGTCTTTAGCTACTGGAGCTGATTATGGTTCTTGTGGAGTCACAACCGCCGGAAAAGCTTATTGTTGGGGTTACTATTGGAACTATGGGCATCTAGGAAATGGCTTATACTCTGGTGGTATTTATCTTCCAAAGAAATTTCCAAGTACTACAACGTGGAAGAAGGTTTCAGCTGGGTATTCCCATTTTTGTGGAATAGATCAAGCAGACGATCTTTACTGTACTGGAGGAGATGATTACGGTGAAGTTGGAAATGGAAGTGGAGATACAAATCCATATAGTTTACCAACACTTGTTACTGGCTCTCACTCTTGGGCCGATGTCTCAGCATATCACTTTACTGTCTGTGGTATTACTACTGCTCAAGATGCGTATTGTTGGGGACAAAATACTAAAGGTGAAGTTGGGTCTGGTGCGGCCACTGCTACTTATGATGATCCAGTTATTGTAACAGGTGGTCATAAGTGGCTTAAGATCGATGTCGGTTTATCTCATGTTTGTGGAATACGAACTGATAATACTGCATACTGCTGGGGGGCCAATAACTATGGGCAGCTTGGTGATGGAAATACAAATTCGACAAATAATAATTCGCCTCTTGCCGTCTCTGGTGGGTTAACATTTAAGGATATTACAACAGGTGATCATTTCACATGTGGACTTACAACTAGTGATGAAATCTATTGCTGGGGACGAGATAATAGTGGTCAGCTTGGAAATGATGCCGCTAATACAAACTCGAATGTACCAGTCATTGTTGCTGGTGGTGGTACATGGACTTCAGTATCAACTGGATATAATTATGCTTGTGCATTAAGACCAGACAAAACTGCTCATTGCTGGGGAAGTGGAAATAACGGTGCAACAGGTTTAGGTCATGATTCTAATGTCGGTGTTCCAACTGCTGTTGTAGGAGGGCATACATGGGATAAGTTAGTTGCAGATGGTGGTAGTTACCATACATGTGGGCTTGAAGAAACAACAGGTGACTTATATTGCTTTGGATATACAAACTCAGGTGAAACAGGACTAGACCAGTCTGAGTCCTATGACTCTGTCAACACTCCTAGGGTATTTGTAAGAGGGATGCGCTTTAGTGATATTGTCTTGGGTGAATCTGTGACCTTTGGATTTATTACGCCTTAGAAAATATAGTCCGTACTTTTGTGCGCACTATACATACTAGAATTGATAATTAAATTCGATTCGATGGTCACCGTCAGCAATGTCTACTAGGTTACTCCAATTCGCAAAATAGCGAAGGTTAAAGCGTGGAGTAAATTGGTAGCTTGCTGCAAATTCGTGAAGAAGGATATTGTCTTTTCCTCCATATCCAGATGACTCATAAAGATCTGAGCCAGCAAGTACCGCTGCCCAGATAGGGTTGTAGTTAAGCCAGATCTTATCTGTAATCGTAAATTTTCCGTAGAAACCAACGACACTATTGAATCCAATAACAGAGAAGCCACTATCAACACTAGCATCATCTTCAATGGCATTTTTTCCAAACTCGACGCCGACACCAGCGAGAGGGTAGAGGTTAACGATCCAAAACTTTGGAAGTGCTTGAAGGATTGAATAGGAAGCATTCCCTGTTCTTTCTGCGAGGAGTGACTCTTTGAGGCTATAATTGATATCTAATTGAGAACCCCTTCCGCTGTTAATATTTGCGCTGAAGTTTCTAAAACGAAAATTATCCATGCGGTTTGACTTTTTTGAGGGACGATCCCAACCGAGGTCATCACCAAGGAAGCCTTTAAACTCAATTACATTCATGGCCGCAACGTCTTTGATTCCCGTATCGTAAGAAATACCAATCTTTGCGTTTAGCCCTTTGTTAGTTGCTCCAAGTCCGGCCTGCGTGTAGACGGCCAGAGGGTCCGACATATCTTGAACTTCTTTTGCTAAAGAAGGTGAGCATAGAAGAAGCGAAGAAATAAATATTGATAAATGAGCTTTCATAATTCTCCCTGTTTGTTCTCAATTTATAATTATTACTTATAGGCCATAAATTCATACCAAATTATTCTTTAAGAAATTTTAATATTCTTAAGTTTTTATCCCAGAGCGCAAAAGGTAATTTTTTGAAGAACTTAATTTTATAATTTTTTTGGAGTCATTATCGAAGCATTTAGCGATAAATTACTAGATATGATTGAGCGAAAGTCTCTGTGCGTCGAAAAATTCCGACTCATTAGAGAGGCCAGTTTAAAGATTTGCGTCGGTCTTAAGATTGAAGATTTTACAGTACAATCAGCTCCGGAAGTAAGCCCCCCCAAATGGCATCTGGCCCATACGACTTGGTTCTTTGAAGAGTTCATTCTGACCAAGTACTTAGCAGGGTATGAGAAATTTAATGATGATTATAGCTTGTTATTTAATTCATACTACAAGTCGGTAGGGACTCATTGGAAACAAGAAAAGAGAGGCCTCTTATCTAGGCCCACTGTTCAAGAAGTTCTGAGCTATCGCAATCACGTGGATACTGCAATGTTGACCCTGTTGGAGACAACAATGGAGCCTGAAAGAATTGAGTTTCTTTTAGAAGTTGGACTAAATCACGAACAACAGCACCAAGAGTTACTACTAATGGATATTAAACATATCCTAAGTTCTTCTCCGCTTTCTCCAGTCTACTCTGAAAAGAGATTGGAAGCATTCTCGGCCGGTTCATTAAAGTGGAGACACTTTAAAGAGGGAGTTTATGAACTAGGTAATAGTGACAGTGGCTTTGCTTACGATAATGAGAGGCCATGTCACAAAAGATATATAAACTCATTTGCCATTCGTGAAAGCTATATTTCAAATGGTGAGTATTTAGAGTTTATTAACTCCGGAGGATACCAGAGCTTTCAGTATTGGTTGAGTGATGGTTGGGATTGGATCAACGAAGAAAAAATTTATTCTCCACTTTATTGGAGACTAATCGAAGGTGAGTGGTTTGAATTCACTCTTCACGGTTTAGTGCCTCTTGATATGTATGCCCCTGTTACTCATATAAGCTTATATGAGGCCCAGGCATTTGCAAAATGGTCAGGTCAGCGCTTACCAACAGAGTTTGAATTAGAGCTGGCACTTGGGGATAAGAAATTACCGCTTTGGTGTTGGACTTCATCACATTACTCACCATACCCATCTTATGAATCATATATGGGTTCCCTAGGGGAATATAATAGTAAATTTATGTGTAATCAGTTTGTTCTGCGTGGAGGCTGCTTTGCGACTCCAAATGAACATTACCGAAATACATACCGAAACTTCTACCGTGCTCATCAGAGGTGGATGTTTTCGGGAATTAGAGTTGCAAAGGATATATAATGGAAGTGTCAGTACTTAGAGAAGTTAGTGAAGAGCAAAACTCAGAATTTTTAGAAGAGTTTGCAATCGATGTTTTAACCGGCCTATCAAAGCCTGAAAAACGCTTATCGACAAAGTATTTCTATGATGATCGTGGAAGTGATTTATTTCAAAAGATCACACAGCACCACGACTACTATTTAACTCGCACAGAGTTTAATATCTTAAAAGAGTCGAGTGCAAAAATAGCGAATTTAATTAACGAAGATGAAATTGATATCATCGAACTTGGCGCTGGTGATGGCCATAAGAGTGAGCTAGTCATCGATGGTTTCTTAGGACAAGGAAAGAAAGTTAACTACTTTCCAATTGATATTTCAGCTCAAGCACTTAAGCAGATGGAAGAGAATATCACTCACAAATCTGAGTTAAAGATTCATGGTATTGTTGCGGATTACTTACAAGGGCTTAAGTTTTTAAAAGAAAGATCTAAAAGGAGAAAGTTAGTTCTCTTTCTTGGATCAAATATTGGAAACTTTGATCGTACCCAAAGTGAGAATTTTCTTAGGCAGCTATGGAAGTATTTAAATAGCGACGATTATCTTCTCATTGGCTTTGATCTTAAGAAAGATGTGGAAAAGCTAAGTGCTGCTTACAATGATTCTAGCGGCTACACTCGTGATTTTAATCTCAATTTACTTGATAGAATAAATCGAGAGCTCGGCGGAAACTTTGATAAAGAGAAGTTTCAGCATATAGGCGTCTTTAACCCAAAGTTGGGGGCGATGGAGAGTTATCTTCTTCCTAAGGAAAAACAGGAAGTGTATATCAAAGAATTAGAGCATAGCTTTGAGTTTGAAGCCTATGAGCCACTACACCTCGAATATTCATTCAAGTACACGAAAGAGGATATAGAGCGAACGTGTCAGCACACGGGCTTCAAATTAAAGGATCACTTTACTGATAAAGATCAGTTGTTTATCGATTCTCTTTGGCAGGTTGTAAAAAACTAGGCTTTCTTTACAACTGAGCACTTTAGATACATCGAGCCATGGCCATCGACTTTACAAGAGATGTCGTGTCCATTAACAGGATCATCTAGTAGACGGATATTCTTAACTTTTGTACCAGACTTAATTGTACCTTTTCCGGCCTTTAGATCTTTAACAACTGTTACAGAGTCTCCGTTTTGTAACTGAGCACCGTTTACATCGACAAATTGTGGAGTGCTGTCATCTTCTTCCGAGCTTCCATCTAGGCTCCACTCGTTGAAACACTCTGGGCAAATCCATAATTGGCCATCGTTATAGGCGTAAGGTGAACTACATTTTGGGCATGTTTGATTTTCTTCTGTCATTCGATAAGAGTAAACCTTTGAAGGCCTATTGTAAATATGACAACTCTTTCACAAGAAAAAAGATATTAAAATATAATTAAATATTTATGAATTATATTGACTTTTATAGTCATTGTTCACGAATTCTGGATTATATTATAGGTGTGCAAAATTAGTTTTTTATTTTTACGGAGTACAAATGAATATTTTGATTTTATCTTCTAATAAAAATCTTTACTCGACAAAGAGATTAGTAGAAGAGGCTAAGCTTAGAGGTCACCATGTGGAAGTCGTTCGTCCAGACAAATGTTATATGGATGTTGTAACGGGTTCTCCAATGGTTTACTACCGCAAGAGAAAATTAGACAAGGTTGATATTGTCATACCAAGAATTGGAGCAAGTGTTAGTGCCTATGGGATGGCCATTGTACGACAATTTGAAATGATGGGAGTTTACTGCTTAAACTCATCCAATGCTATTGGACGCTCAAGAGATAAGCTGCGCTCTCTTCAAATCTTATCGCAAAAACATCTCCCTCTTCCTAAGACGGGGATGGCAAATAATACGCAACAAACAGAGAGTCTAATTAAACTAGTTGGTGGCGCACCGATGGTTGTAAAGCTTATCGAAGGATCTCAAGGAAAAGGGGTTATTCTGGCCGAGACAAAGAAAGCTGCAGAGAGCTTAATTGATGCCTTTAGAATTCTTAAGGCAAACTTTCTTGTTCAAGAATTTATCAAGGATGCAAATGGTGCTGATATTCGCTGCTTTGTTGTTGGTGGTAAGGTTATCGGAACAATGATGAGGCAAGCAAAAGAAGGTGAGTTCCGCTCTAATATTCACAGAGGTGGTGTCGGGACTCCTGTAAAGATCACGCCAGAAGAAAGAAAGGTTGCCATTGCAGCTGCAAAGGCGATGAAACTTAATATGGCCGGTGTTGATATTATCCGCTCAGGTAGTGGTCCAAAGATCTTAGAAGTAAATTCTTCTCCAGGACTGGAGGGAATTGAAGGCTGCACAAATAAGAATATAGCCGTTGAGATTATCGACTACGTTGAAAAAAATTACACAAAAGTCATCAAGGATAACTAATTGACGGATCAATTATTTAAATTAAAAGTTGAAGAAGTTGAAATTGGCAGACCAATCGTTGAGTTTGTCAATTTCCCTTCTTTCTATGGGCTACAAAAAGTAAAGGCTCCCATTTATATATATCGTGCAACGAAAGAGATTTCTCCCTGTGTTGTGGTAACAGCATGTATGCACGGAGATGAGATCAATGGATTAAGAGCGGCCCAACTTTTAATGAAGGGAAAGCTTAAGCTTCTTAAAGGAACCTTGATTATTATTCCTGCCGTTAATATCTATGGTTTTCTTAATAAGCAGCGCTATCTACCTGATCGCAAGGATTTAAATCGCTGCTTTCCTGGAAAGCCCAAGGGAAGCTTTGGCGCACGCTTTGCTAATTTTATTTTCAAACAAATTACAAAATATGGAGATGTCTTTGTCGACCTACACTCTGGTGGCCCAGGGCGATTTAATATCCCGCAAATACGTTGTGACCTCGACACGGAAGGAATGCTAGATCTTGTTAACAATATCAGTATCCCACTTGTTGTTAATAGCACTCTAAGAGATGGCTCCTTAAGAGAGGCCATTAATGATCTTGGCCGTCCTTGCATCGTCTTTGAGGGAGGAGAAGGTCTTCGTATTGACGAGACGATTGCAAAGTATGGAGTCAATCTCGTTAAAAGTATTTTGAGCCACTACGGCATGATTAAGAGTAAAAAGAGCTTTAAAGAAGAGAAATTCATCATTCGTAAAACGAAGTGGATGAGGGCCGCAAAAGGTGGACTTCTAATCAATAAGGCCCATCATGGAAAGATTGTAAAAGAAGGTGAAGTTGTTGGTGAGTTAAGGCAGCTTACAGGTGAACTTATTAGTCGAGTTACAATGGAGCATGATGGAGTGATTCTAGGAATCAGTAAGTCTTCAGTTGTTATGGCCGGAGACGCTCTTTATAATATTGGCTTCCTCTGTGAAGATACTCACGATGATATTGATGATCTTCAAGAAGGGGAAGGTGAGCTCTCTGATTACTTCGACTTTGAAGTTTAGCTCTTCTCGCTACCTATGAGAGAAGAAGTCTTTAGAATGCATAATATAAATTTTAATAGTGGCTACATTTGTGGTAATAGTTCATGAACGTTTCAAGTACCACCATAGAAGTCTATTCAGTGGTGCAAAAACTCCATGAAGAAAATTTAGACGCCTTTCGACCCATGAAATAACCAAGCATCCATCTTCACTCGTTGTTGATGGTTCATGTGTGTCTGATTCCTCAAAAGTTGAAAAGTCTCCAGTATCAAGCCTATGGCCATCACTACTGTAATACCCATCAAGAACATAGCTATACTCTCTTCCGTGGTGGCCATGCTTTGGGATAGTTTCACCTGGACCAAGGTAGATAAAGAAGAGTCCTCCGGCCTTACCAGATGTCACTTGGGCAACAGCACTATTTTCACCAAATTCTTTCCAGTTAATTTCTTTTTCTGTAACAAATGAAAGAGTATCAGGCAGGGGAAAGGTTTTATCATGAAACTTTAGAGTTGCTGGGCTGTGGGCGTTATTGCTTTCCACCTTTGGTTGCGCGTCTTGAACTTTTTCAAAAATTGAATTGAAAATATCATCACTCTCACCCTGAGAAAGTTGTGTCGTATAACTAGAGTGGAAGAAATCACTTGCTTGTCTCTCCATCTCTGACTCTGCATGTATACGACAGGCTTCACAATTATTAAGGTGAGTCTTCACTAGAAGCCCAAGCCCAGCTTCAAGCTCTCCAGATTCATATTTTTTTATTAATTCACTGTCTGGATGATAAAGCTTCTTCACTTTTCCTCCAATATAATCTTTAGGTTTTTAATGGCCAGGCGAATACGTGACTTCACTGTGCCTAGCGGGATCTTTTCTTGTTCTGCAAATTCTTTTTGAGTTAGTCCTTCTTGGTAGATACCGTTAAGGACTTCCTGCTGTTCGATTGATAGCTTATTTATCATTTCTTTCGTATAGGCTAAGTGAAAAATTTCTTCACTATTATAATCTTCATCTTCTTGTTGAAGATATTCGTCATCAAAAATATCATTTGCACTGATGATACTTAATGGATCTCTGCCTTGTTTTCTTAATAGATCGTATTTTTGATTTCTCACAATTGCATAAACCCAAGTGTTAATATTTCCTTTATCGTTATTATATTGGTGAGCATTTCTCCAGATTTTAAGCATCACTTCTTGTGCCATATCTGCAGACTGTTCTTTATTTAGGCCACCTTTTAGGCCATATCCAATTACTTTTGGATAATAGAAGTCAAATAGCTTCTTGAAAGCATCTCGCGACTTATCCTTCGCTATTTGCATAAGCAAATATTCAATGTCTGACAGACTTAGTTGCACCTTAGCAGCTCTCCCTATAATAGGAATTATTTTAGCATAATTTATGCTTGTGTTATTTAGTAAGTCATTTGCTGCACTAAATGCCTTCATATTACTTAATACGCTACTCGCATCAATTTGGATCACTTCGTAAAAATAAAAAAACTAAGTATCTAATATTAGGCGAAAAATAGAGTTTTTTTTTTGAGGGTGATCTTTTATCGAAGTATGCACGTATCCATAAGCATAAGACAAATAAAGGACTGACCGTGTTTGATTTAATCGTGCTCATACTATTCTTAGTTATTCTCTATTTTACAATAGGCTGGTTCATTTCTTTGAATATTAAAATATTCTCATACTTGGACTTCTACTGGAGCTCAAGTTTTCTCATTGTTATAGGAACTTTGCTATTGTCTCAGCCTAAGCTAATTGAGACATCTCAGTTTATAATACTCTGCCTTCTTTATTCATTCTGGTCTGTACGACTAAGTACGCACTTATTTCAAAGAATAAGAAAGACTGGAGAGGATAGTCGTTACATAAATTTAAAGAAGAAATGGAAGGTTATGTACGGTGTTTACCTTTACGGACTCTTTGTTGGCGAGGGCATACTAACAGTTGTCTTATCACTACCTCTGTTTCTTCTCCTCGATGCAGGAAGCTTAACTGTTTTTAACTTTCTAGGCATGACTATATTCATCATAGCACTCTTAGGGGAGATGACTGCTGATAGACAACTTAAAAGCTTTGTCTCTAATAAGGATAATAAAGGTAAAGTTTGTGATCTTGGATTATGGAAGTTCTCACGTCATCCGAATTACTTTTTTGAAACGATAATTTGGTTATCATACGGAGTATATGGGCTAGATTTGGCAAGGCCTGTTACTTTGATTGGTTTTATCCCATATATCATCATGCTCTATCTTATTACTTCTGTTACAGGAGTCCCGCCGGCCGAGGAGTCATCATTGAAGTCTAAAGGTGAAGTTTACCGAGAGTATCAAAAGAGAACTAGTCGGTTTCTTATATGGTTTCCAAAAAGAGTCATAAAACTTGTCTTAATAATATGTTTAATTGGAGGAGTAAGTGTGAAAGAGCTAAAAGCTGCAGGCTTAGATACTCAAAATCAACAAGCACAACGAATTGAAAAGGTTTTTAACGAACTTCGAGCAGATAATATTGAAATCTTAAATGACTTTTATGATAAGAAAGCGCTCTTTATTGATCCAATCGGCGAGCATAAAGGACTCGATGCAGTAAAGGACTACTATCAGGGAATCTATCAAGGAGTAGAAGATATTCGTTTTGAATTTTCTGAAATTATTTCAAATGGCAATCATCATGTTGCCGTTTGGAAGATGATTCTTGTTACGCCTAATCTGAACTCAGGGAAGCCTGTTATCTTACATGGAAACTCTGTCATTAAATTTAATGAATCTGGCCTAGTAAGCTACCATCGTGACTATTTTGATATGGGGGAGTTTATTTATCAGCATATTCCAATACTAGGTTCTTTAATTAAGTATATCAAAAATAGGCTAAAGGGGCAGTAATGAGAATTGCAATCATTGGCTCTGGTATTTCTGGACTGACATGTGCCTATAAGCTTTCGAAAAAGCATGATATTACGCTTTTTGAGGCCAATGACTATCTTGGTGGTCATACTCATACTCATGAAATCGAATATGAAGATCAAGAGTTTAAAATTGATACAGGCTTCATTGTTTTCAACAGAAAGACATATCCGCATTTCTTGAGTCTTATCAACGAACTGGGTGTTGAGTATAAGCCTACTGCAATGAGTTTCAGTGTTCACTGTGATAAGACAGGTCTTGAATACAATGGCACTACGTTAAATACTTTATTTGCTCAAAGAAGAAATCTCTTTAGACCTTGGTTTTACTCCATGATTAATGGGATTATCGACTTTAATAAAAAGGCCAAAGACTTTCTAACAAATGACTCAGGAGATATTTCTCTTTCTCACTTCTTTGAAACAAGGGGAGTTAAGAAGAGTGTTATCGACTATTATATTGTACCGATGATGGCGGCCGTCTGGTCGACAGACCCTGTTGACGTTTGGCGATTCCCTGCCAAATTCGTTTTACGATTCTTTGAGAATCATGGCTTCTTAGAAGTTGATGATCGACCACAGTGGTATGTCATTGAAGGTGGTTCAAATTCATATATCAAGAAAATGGTGCCACATTTTAAGAATTCTATAAGACTTAATACTCCTGTTAAATATATTACTCGTGAAAGAGAACAAGTTATCATTGAAACGAAAGAGGGCCGTGAAAGCTTTGATCAAGTTATTATTGCAACACATTCAGATACGGCCTTGAAGCTATTAGAGAGTCCTACGAGTAAAGAAGTCGAGTTACTCACTGCCATTCCCTATGTTGCAAATCCTACTTATCTTCACACAGATGATAGCTTCTTACCTAAAAGAGAACTTGCTGTCGCAGCATGGAATTATCAACTTCCAGCACAGAAGTCCATTGGCTCAACTGTCACTTATAATATGAATATTCTTCAAGGGATAAATTTTCATAAAAATTTTAATGTCACACTGAATCCATATCGACCTATTAAGGAAGAGACTATTCTTAAACAAATGAACTATATGCACCCTCTATTCACTTTAGATGGGATGAGAGCTCAAGCTAGGTGGCATGAAATTAGTGGTCACAACCGTACTCATTACTGTGGAGCTTATTGGAGAAATGGTTTTCACGAAGATGGTGTCTTTAGTGCCTTGAGAGTCGTAGAGAAATTGGAGAAGTTATGAAATCGTGCCTTTATGAAGGAGTCGTCATACATTCTCGCTCTCGTCCTAAATTACACTTCTTTAAGTATAAGCTTTTTCTCGTTTATCTCGATTTAGATGAGGTGGATGAGTTTTTCTCCCTTTCACGCTTCTGGTCTTATATGAAACGAAATATTGCTTACTTTAAAAGAAGTGATTATCACGGTGATAAGACTAAGGATCTTAAGGAAGAAGTTTTAAAGACTGTGGAAAAACATCTTGGTCGCAGAAGTGAAGGGCCAGTTCGAATGCTGACTAGTCTTCGATACTTTGGTCACTGCTTCAATCCTGTTACTTTCTACTACTGCTTTAATAAGGAGGGGGAGATTGACGCTATTATGGCCGAAATTGAAAATACACCTTGGGGCGAAAGATTTTGCTATGTCGTCGATGCAATAAAAGCTCCTTGCGACAAAGAGATCGAGACACAGTTTGAAAAAGAATTTCATGTGTCACCGTTTTTTCCAATGTCCTTGGCATATGATTGGAAATTTTCTAAGCCTCATGATGTGTTGAAAATAAACATGGATACATTTGAGAAAGGCGAGAAGGTCTTTTTTGCAAATATGAACCTTAAGAAGGTAGAGGCAACAGAAGGGTCGCTTAATAATATATTAATTAAATTCCCTTTGATGACTCTAAAAGTTGTCTTCGGTATTTACTTTCAAGCATTCCTCCTATGGGTGAAAGGTGTACCTTTCTATGATCACCCAAATCCCAATAGTCGTAGGAACTTACTTTCACAAACGAATATAAAGGAGTAATAATGAAACCAGATATCAAAACTATTGAAAAGTCTCAATTATTGAATAAAGATGATGCACCAGGCGTTCTCCTTCGAACACTTCGTGATGCAATCCTAAAGAAGTTGGCCTTGTTAGAAAATGTTCGACTAACGATTTATGTTGGCAGTAAGAAGCATATTCTAGGTCGTGGTCCTCAACGAATTAGTGCCGAAATGATCATTCATGATCAAAGCTTCTTTACTGATATTTTTATCAAGGGCTCCATTGGTGCAGCAGAGTCTTACATTTTAAAGAAATGGGACACACCTAACTTAAGTAATGTGATGAGAGCTTTTGCTATTAATAAGACGCTCTTAAGTGAAATGGACTCTGGCTTTGTCAATCTTTTGAAGCCGGCGAGATTCTTAGAATATTGGCAAAGTCGAAATACACTTACTGGCTCTAAGAAGAATATTGAGGCCCATTACGACTTACCTGATGAATTATTTAAGCACTTCTTAGATGACTCGATGATGTATTCAAGTGCAATATTTGCAAATGAAAACTCTACTTTAGAAGAGGCACAACAATATAAGCTTAAACTTATTGGTGAACGATTAAATATTAGGGCAGGTGATCATATTCTTGAAATAGGAACTGGTTGGGGAGCTCTTGCTATACACCTCGCTCAAGCTTATGACTGTCATGTTACAACAACCACGATTTCAGAAAATCAATATGAAGAAGCTCAAAGAAGAATTAAGGCCGCGGGACTTGAAGATAAGATTACTCTTTTGAAAAAAGACTATCGTCTGCTAGAGGGAAGTTTTGATCGTGTTGTTTCAATCGAGATGATTGAGGCGGTAGGTGAGAAGTTTTTAAATACGTATATAAAGAAAATTTCAGATGTTCTAAAAGAAGATGGACTTGCTCTTCTACAAATAATTACGATTAACGATCAAGAATATGATCGAGCAGTAAAAGAGTTAGACTTTATTAAGAAGTTTATCTTTCCTGGAAGTTTTATACCTTCGATTCATGCTGTTTTAGGTGCGGCCAAGAAAGTGTCGGATATGCGCCTATATTCTCAAGTTGATTTTGCACAGGATTATGTGCGCACTCTTGAAGAGTGGCAGAATCGATTCAATCACGAAACACATAAGATCCCAAAACTTGGTGAAGATGAACAATTCAAACGACTTTGGAATTTTTACTTTTCGTATTGTATAGGGGGCTTCAGTGAAAGGGCCATTGGTGTTTCTCATTTAGTCTTTGGTAAACCGTTATACAGATCATAGGAGGATATGATGTCTATTTTAATGAGTGCTGCTGAAAGAGGCTTTATTCCTGATCCATTAATTAGAATGGGAATAAGAAAATTAATCAAACAACGTAAGGATGAAATTAATGAAAACCTTGAGTTCCATAAAAGTGGAATTATCAAAGAGTTTAATAAGTCCCTTATTGCAGAAGATGTCGATAAAGCAAATGAGCAACACTATGAACTTCCACCGGAGTTCTTTAAGTTAGTTTTAGGAGCGAATCTAAAATATTCAAGTGCTCTCTTTGATGATGGGGTAAAAACTCTTGATGAGGCCGAAAGTGCAATGCTTGAAAAGTACTGCGAAAGGGCCAAAATTGAAGATGGTATGGATATTCTTGAATTAGGTTGTGGCTGGGGTTCACTAAGTCTCTATCTTGCGAAGAAATTTCCTAATTCAAAAATTGTCGCAATTTCGAACTCGAATGGACAAAGAGAGTTTATTGAAGATCGTATAAAAGAGCGCTCTTTGAATAATCTAGAGATTAAAACATGTGATATTAATGAATTCAGTATCGACCGTAAGTTTGACCGAATAGTTTCTATCGAAATGTTTGAACATATGCGTAATTATAATTCATTGTTTTCTAAAGTCTCTTCATGGTTAAAAGATGATGGGAAGCTATTTATCCATATTTTTTGCCATAAAGATGCCTCTTATTTCTTTGAAACTCAAGGAGAAGATAATTGGATGGGCCGTTACTTTTTCACTGGAGGAGTGATGCCTAGCTTTGACCTATTTGAAAAGGTGCAGGATAGTTTCAAACTAGTTGAAAAATGGAAAGTTAATGGTGCTAATTATCAAGAAACTTCAGAGCAGTGGTTTCAAAATATGGAGAAGAAGCGTCCTGAAGTAATGAAAGTTATGGCAGCTACCTACGGTGAAGACCAGGCCAATATTTGGTTTCATCGTTGGAAGATCTTTTTTGCATCTTGTGCCGAGTTATTTGGCCATGACAAAGGTGAAGAGTGGTTTGTTGGACACTTCTTATTTGAAAAGAAGTAGTCAAACACGGAGATTAAAATGATTTTTGCAATATGCTTTTTATTTGTTCATTGGTACTTGTCATTATTTTGTCAGTCTTTTTATTTACATCGTTATGTCTCTCATAGCCTATGTAAACTGACACCTGCTTGGAACAAGTTCTTTTTAGTTCTTACAATTATTGCTCAAGGGCCTAGCTTCTTACGTCCTCAGCACTATAAGGCATTGCATTTAAATCATCACAAACACTCAGATGAGATTGGAGACCCTCATTCTCCAGTTGTTAGTAAAAATATTATCTCTATGATGTTTCAAACTTATAGGGAGTACATGAGCGTAGAGACACAAGAAGAGCAATATCCTAGTGTTGTTGCTTTCGCCGATTCCGTATTCGTCAGATTGCTCTTTGTTGTGCTCTATGCGCTCATGTATTTAATGTTTACTGATTCGTACTGGTATCTTCTATTAGTTCCTATTCACAGCTTTTTAGGGCCAATTCATGGGGCGATTGTGAACTGGTGTGGTCATAAATATGGTTATCGAAACCATAACTTGGATGATAATTCTAAAAATACTCTCTTAATTGATTTCTTAATGATGGGGGAACTATATCAGAATAATCATCATGCTAATGAGAGCAGCTTAAATTTTGCTGATAAAAAATTTGAACTCGACTTTACTTTTATTGCTCTTAAGTTTTTGAAGCGGGCGAAGGTGGTGAGCTATGATTAAGCTAATGAGAAATATTATACTCTTAGGACTTCTTTCTTTATACGCGAATGCTTCAAGTGACCAATTGCGCCTGATTGGAAAGGGGACTTTGTCATACTTTATCTGGGATGTTTATGAAGTCTCTTACTTTAAAAACTCTAGTGATAAAGTAGAATTACTTAAGATTAGATATCTTCGTGACATCGAAAAGAAACTTTCCCAAAAAGGTTGGCAGGAAGCTTTAAAACACTACGATAATATTGAAAGTCAATTGAAGGCATTTGTAGAGAGTAGTGTTGATGTAAAAGAAGGGGATATCATTTCTATCTATAAACTTAATGGAGATAAAGTTGTCATAAAGAAGAATGATAAGGTCATCCTTGAACGTAGGGACGATAAAAAGCTGTATTCTTTGGCCCATGCTCCGTGGATTGGTGAATATCCTGTTGATTCTGATTTAAAAAGAGACTTGTTAAAGTAGCTTAGATCCATGCCATTGTTCCAGCACTATAATGGCCATCACTTTCAACTGCATTTTCGCCTAGTTCTTTATTTACCTTTTCAATTGACTCCTTAAGGGCCTTTTGAATTAGTGCTTGCTCCCCTGACGTGAATTGTAGTTCTTCTTTAACTCCTATAATAAGGTCGATTTGACCATGCTTTATTTGTGTAGGCATTTTTGTAGCAATTGTTAAATTTTTAAGTTTTGAACTTTTAATTTTTCCAGCTCCAACACCTGTTAAAATCTTTCTAAGATGTTTTTCAACGAGCTCTCCATGTACCGCTAAATTTGTTCGATCACTTTGTTTTACGCCTGCAGGTATAATACTTAATCTGTACTGAGAAGGATTCTCTTGAGATGCAAATTTACTAACAAGTGCAATCTGGTCTTGTGCTGTCAATTCCTTAGAAGGAATCATGACACAGTCATCACCACTACAAGCATTACTATATTTAATTTGCCTCTCATCTAAAACATCTTTCACAATTTGATTAAATCTTGTTTTTATTTGGTCAAAAGTTGATGTTACTTTTATTTCTCCGGCCCTTGTGGCCTTGACGATATCGGAAGGTGAGTGTTTATCTGAATTTAGTATATCAAATGCAACCTGACGGATATTTCTTGCTCCCATTCCTGTGATATCTCCTGACATTCCTCCAAAATTTGCAGCATTTAAATTTGCATTAACACGCTCTTTAATCCAGAGCCCTGGTGTTAGAGAATCGAGATTTTTAATATAACTCATTAATTCTTGGCCATCTTGAATTGATAATTTACTTCCAAAACGACGATTTAATTCATTAGCAAGGGATTCTCCCTGAGCAGAAGGTGGACCTGTGATTTTTCTCGCTACTTCAAAGACTTCGAGAGTAGGTACAAAAGACTTTTGATCAGCTATTCTTTCTATAAGGCCAACCTTTGCAAGAGGGTGGTTCTGACTCAACCTATCTGTATATTTAACGATACTTTTAACTTCATCTTCGATAGTAAATTTTACTTTTTGAAAACTTGCAACCTGACCAGAGCGATCTACTGAACGACTCCTTTTGGCGGCCTGTCCGGCTTCATCTGCAGTGGCTCCAATTCCTGCTTGGAACCATCCTCGAATATTTTCAGTTGCTGAAATTCCGTCCATCGTCTTAATCATATCGGCAAACTCGCTATTAGCTTCTTGGTAAACAGAATTTAGCTCTTTTGTTAATTGGGCCTTAATTTCACTTGATAAGTCTTTTGGAACAAAGGCAAAGCGTGTTGACTTAAAGTCTGAATATACTTCAATATCAATATTTGGATACTTCTTTAATAATTCATTGATTCTCGTTGCAACAATGGTCTTGTGGGCATTGGTAAGTGCTGTCACAAGGCTTTTGTCTCCAATTGTATCGTTTAATCTCTTTAGAGCAGAGTTTTCAATATCTAAATAAAGAGATGCATTAGATGCCCTTGCATTTTGAATCCAGCGACTATTTAATTCTTGCCCAGTGAGGACAAAGTCTTCATATTTTGAAATAAAGTCTGCCTTATTTCCAATTTTTTCGTTCGGATTTATAAATATTGATTGACGATACTGATCTCTTTTTCTGATCCCTTTTAGGTCGTAGTCAAAAGTTGTTCCGGAAGGGGAGTAGCGCATTGATTTGGAAGCGATCTTCACACCACTTCCGATAAATTCTCCAGTTACAGAAAGTGGAGCAAGTAGGAGTGTGAAATCTCTTTCAAATTTTCGATCCTCATATAACTGAGCTGTTGTAAGACCAGAGTTGAACGCTAGAGCTGCTTCTTCATATCGGTTTTGTGCGATACTTATTCCTATTGTCTCTGCAGCAACACCGACTCCAATCATACAGCCAATTCCTGCAGTAAATGCGCATACACCACCACCAATAAGTGCTGCTCCTGCTAGGGCCAAGTCAGTTTTTATCTCTTTAAATTCTTCTTGATCTTTTAGGTCTTGAGAAACATCACACAGAACCTTTGATACTCCTCTGTCTGTTATAAAGGAGTTTAAGATATTATCATTACGAATTAGTGAAGCCTCATCTGCCTTTTCCAAATGTGTAAGTCTGTCAATTGAAAGACCTGTTTGTTTGGCCAAGTTGGAAATGACTGTTGTGACTTCGCTAAGGATTTCTTTATCGCTTTCAGTTCCTCTTAGATCAATATGGGCCAAGATTGGATTACTCGCTAGCTTGTTGTTATATTCTTTCTTTAACTGCCTACGGTAGTTATCCATATTGCTAGCAACTGCTTTATCTAGTGTGCGTTGGTGAAAAGATTCACAAGAATAACGCCCTTTTGAAGGAAGAAAGCCAAAAGAAGTAGGTGATAATTTTTCGATACATTTATTTTTACCAAAGTTCTCCTCAAACCACGCTTGTTTAAAGTGATACTTTATTGCCTCTACTTCTTCTTCAATCTTTGCTTTTTCATCTTTAGTTAATTGCTTCAGCGCTTTATCCTGAAACTTATGCTTTATTGATGTACTATAGAGAATTGGTTTCATTCTCTGAAAGTTAGGAGGAGGGACCATCATAGACATTGTGGCCCTTAGCTTAGGTGATTCAGTTTTTACTGTTTTAAGAATAGTTTCTTTGATCTTTTTGCACTCTGGATTATTTGAAATGAGGCATTCTTTTAATTTATCAAAGTAAGATTTATTTTTTCTAAGCTCACTAATTGTGAATTCTCTTAGTTCATTAAGTAGATTATCTTCGTAAATATTTCTTTCAATGGCGGTTGCAGTTTTAGACAATTCTTTGAAATCATCAAAATAATTGATTCGTCCATTTTCACAACCAATATAGTATTCATCGCTCTGATTATTTTTAGACACATTTTGACATGCAGCTATCTCATAACTTCGGTGGGATTCGATGACAGAGCTACTTTGCGCAAAAGTATTTAATGCAATAATAATACCTGAAAATAGCAAAAGAAGCCTTGTTGTCACACCCTTATTATCGGTCATTTATTGCTTTTTTCTTAGTATTATCTGAAGATGAACGGGGTGAAAAAATATGACTTTTAACATGTTTTTTGATTAGATATTATAACGTTTAGAAATTAGTCATTTATGGAGAAAAAATATGTCACATTTTAATCATGCGGCCAATACTTGGGATTCTGAAGATAAGATATCCATAATGCAAACACTTGCTGAAAAAACCAGAGAACGTCTTAACCTTTCTAGTAAAGTTGACCTTCTTGATTTTGGATGTGGTACTGGTCTTTTTGGTCTCGAGTTTATTGATGATGCTAAAAGTATTACTGGTGTGGACACTTCCACAGGTATGCTTGAAGTATTCGATAAGAAAACAGCTGACTACGATCATATTAAATCAATTAATACTGATTTAGAAAATCAAGAGCTGAATGAAAAGTTTGATTTGATTATAAGTTCGATGACTTTTCATCATCTTGATTCTCCTGAGCAAATGACGCTAAAACTTGCTGGAATGTTAAATGAAGGTGGAAAGATGGCCATCGTCGACCTTGAGTCAGAAGATGGAAGTTTTCATCCTGATCCAAAAGGGATGGGTGTGAAGCACTTTGGTTTCTCTAATGAGGAAATTGCTTCATGGGCAGACAAGGCGAATCTTAATGTGAAGATTGAAACAATTAACTCACGTACAAAGAATGGCCGTGAGTACAATCAGTTCTTAGCAGTATTTTATAAGTAGGTAATATGAAAATAGGTGTAATTGGTGGAAGTGGTGTTTACGATCTTGATCTTATGGAGAGAATCGAGTCATTAAAGATAGAGACTCCTTATGGAGATCCAAGTAGTGACGTTGATCACTTAAAGATCAATGAAAGCGAATTTTACTTCATTACTCGTCACGGCAAGGGCCATCATATCAGTCCTTCAGATATCAATTACCGCGCCAATATTTATGCTCTCAAGTCTCTTGGAGTGACTCATATTATTTCAATCTCTGCAGTGGGTTCTTTAAAAGAAGAAGTTGCGCCTGGCGACTTCTTTCTTCCTGATCAATTTATTGATTGGACAAAGGGACTACGAAAGAGATCTTTCTTTGAAAATGGAATCGTGGGACACGTTTCTGTGGCCGAACCAGTTGAAAAAGCTCTTATTGAGCGAATTAAAGTATTAGCTGATAAAGTTGAAACAAAGTTTCACTTTGGTGGAAGCTATATTTGTATTGAAGGCCCTCAATATTCTTCCCGTGCTGAATCAGAACTTTATCGTAGTATTGGTGCAAGCGTAATCGGAATGACTAATGTTCCTGAAAGCTATCTTGCAAAAGAAGCTGGAATTGCTTACGCAACAGTGGCACTTGTGACAGATTACGATTGCTGGAAAGATGAAGCATGCTCTCTGGAAGAGATCACAAATGTAATCAACAAGAATGTTTCAAATGTAAAAGAGCTCTTAACTCATCTGATACCAAGCTTAGTTAACGACGAAGTTAAGTTTGAGCGAGTTAATGCTAACGCAATTGTGACACAGGAATCCTATTGGCCAAAAGAGTCAATTGATACAATTAAGACGCTAATTTCCTGATATTTGGCGTTTTATGTGACAAAAGGTGACGATTGTCATGTAATGACTGTCTCGTAAACGATATAAATTTATCAAGAAGAGGAAGGCGTTTATGTTGTATTATTTTAAGGATCTCCCTGAAGAGAAGAAGGAAGTTGGTGGTAAGGCCTATATGCTGGCCATGATGGCCCAAATGGGAATAGTTGTCCCTGATGGAATCATTCTCGATGCACTACCGACGAAAGATGAGTTAGCAGAAATTTTCAAATTTGCTCGTGCTGGCGAATACTCACTTGCAGTTAGAAGTTCGGCAACAGGTGAGGATTCAAAAGAGAATAGCTTTGCAGGTCAAAATTCGACTTTCTTATATGTAAGCAATGATACAGATTTAGAACACGCAATCGAAAATTGCTTCAATTCAATACACAAAGAATCTTCTAAGGCCTATCGTAAATACTTCCTTGGTTCAGATAAAGAAGTTCCAATGAATGTCGTTGTTCAGCGTATGATTGACCCTTCTTATTCAGGTGTTTACTTTTCAAAGGACCCAAGAGGGAAGTTTGAAACATGGATGCTAGAGTATATTGATGGTGTAGGTGAAGACCTAGTCTCTGGAAAGCGAACTCCGATTATTCTAAGTGAAGAAAATTTTGAAAGTGAACATATCACTGAGAAACAAGTTAAAGAGATTGTTGCCTTTGCTAATCTTGTTGAAGATAAGTATCAAGACGATTTTGATATCGAATGGGCGATTGACAAGGCCGGGAAAGTTTACCTTTTACAAGCTAGGCCTATTACTGCCAAGGCATCCATAACAAACCTTAAAAAGTTGGCCCATGATGAACTTGAAAGACTTTCAAGTCTCTTTTCTGATGATACTGTTTGGGATGGACAAACATTTGCTGAATGGACAGTATCTCCAACGACTTTAACAACTCAGATTTGGTCTGAGTCATTTAAAAGAGATCAGGCCTTTGATAAGGCCCTTAGAAAATTAGGCTATGTTGGATTTGATGGAAATGAATCCATCATGGATGAAGTTTTTGGAAGAAATTATATTAATCTAAGTAAGCTTGGGCAGATGTACTTTGGGCCAATTCCATATTCAATTGAGCCTATTCCAAGACCACATCTGAAGTTTCACTTTTCAAAGATAACTCCTAAGGTGCTCTTTTGTACTCCGCAAACAATGTGGCGTATGCTTAAAGTAGGACTTTCAATCAATACTCATCGCCAAGAGGTAATCGATGAAGCTTCAAAGGAGCTACTTGAGATTACAACGATTTCAAAGCGACCAAATGACCCTACAATCTATAAAGACTGGAGTGAGGAGGAGATTAATAATCGTCTTTCAAAAGAGATGACAATCTTTAGCAATCGTACTTTAGAGTGGCCATATATTTTGATTTCACTTACTGAGACAACAATCCAAACTTTAATCTCTCTTCTTAAAAGTATTTATACTGAGCAAGAAGCGGATCAGATGATTAAGAAATGGTCTGGTGCAGGAATTAATTCTGAAACATATAATATGGGCCTATATTTTAAAAAGGCCTGCGCAAAACCAAATACGAGATCTCTCTTTCTTGCTCGCTATGGTCATAGAGGGCCAGGGGAGCTTGATTTAAGTGCAAAAAGATGGTCGGAGATTGGAGATGATGCCTTCTATGATTATCCTATTGAAAAATATGTACAGGACAAAAACTCTCATGCCTTTATTGATGTTGAGGCAGAGATTATGGCCATGAAGTCATTTAAGAAGACTTTAATTCTAGAAGAATGGAAAATACTCAAGCAATTATTAGAGCTTAGAGAAAAGTGGAAAATGGCCATTTTAAGACCTTATGCTCATATTCGCTTTCTTGCCCTTGAAAAGGCCAGAAGGCTTCAGCTTGAAGATGAAAATGATATTTTCTTTCTAAGTAAAGAAGAGATCTTAAGTTTTGAATCTTCAATGCTTGAATTAATTAAAGATAGAAAAGAGCGCGCTCAGATGTTTAAGAACTTCAATTTCTCAACTGTAACTTCTCTTCAGGAGATTAAAGCAGTCATTGATGGAGAGGAAGAGTCTAGTACAAACGACCTTGTAGGAGAAGGACTTTCATCTGGTGTTGTAAGAGGAAAAATTGTTGTCGTAAATAACCCCGCAAGTTGGAAGGAAATTGATTGGCCTCAAAATGCTATTGTTGTGGCCCAGTCGACAGACCCAGGTTGGACACCTGTCTTTACTAAGGCAAGTGGAATTATTGTTGAGCGAGGTGGGGTCTTGTCTCACTGTGCAATTGTGGCCAGAGAAATGGGAATTCCTGCTGTAAGTGGAATTAAACAATGTCATTTAAAATTCAAAGGTGGAGAAGATGTTTTCGTTGATGGAAATACTGGATCAATTAAACTCATGCAATAATTTATGTAGCGACTTTAGCTACTCTATTGTTCCGACTGTTCTATTACCACTTGCTTTCTTAAGTACTGGTATTACTGTTGTTGCAACTTTTATTGCAGGGCTGTTTGGTATTAAACTAAAAGCTGAAGGGCCAAAGAAATTACTTGAGGTTTTATTAAAGCCTAAGATTTTAATTTCTGCCATGATTTTTAATGTGCTTATCTATGGTGGTATGGAAGCGTATCAGTATTTAAAGCATGGGCCAGTACCACTTTTTGTGCAAGACTTTATGAATAGGGACATTAAATATACTCGAGGGCCAATTGATGTTGATCCCGAAAACTTCTTCTGGCAACAGATTGTACCTGAAGGTGTTTTTGCATCTGGAACTGTTGTCGAAGATGAACTCTTTGTGGGAACTAAAGAAGGAAATCTCTTTGTTCTAGATTTGAATACAGGAGCGATAAAAAATAAGATTTACTTTGGAAAATTTCTTTCACCAACACCTGTCTACTTTAAGGGATATCTTTACTTTGGTGAAGGTCTTCATGCTTCACACCATATGCGTGTTTATAAATTTGATCCAAAGGCAAAAAAAGTTGTGGGGTCTTTTGAGACAAAGGGTCACACAGAGATTCTTCCTGTTATTAAAACAATTGCGGGAAAGGATCTCTTATTCCAAGCAGCTGGGGGAGATGGTCTTTATGCAATTGACCCTGCTTCAATGAAGCAAGTATGGCACTTTGATGGGGGCCATATGGATGCCTTTGTCCATATAGATGGAGAGAATCTCTACATTGCTAGTGGTGTACCTAAGGAAGATGCCGGAAAAGAAATTCCCTATGCGTACAAGTTAAATGCTTTAACAGGAAAGCTTATATGGAGAGAAGGGCTTCCTCTTTCGAGTTGGTATGGGCCAGTTATGGCCAGAGATAAAATTTGCTTCATTCAAGGAGAGCTTGAAGGAAGACCTGATCTTGGTGGCATTGAATGTTTAAATAGTATTGGGCAAAGAGTCTCAAATATTCAAGTCGATTCACCTGTTATTGGTAAGCCTCTCGTCTTTGATGACTTATTAGTTTTTAATGATTTTGATGGCCGCGTCTATGCGTGGAACTCTGTGACTTCAAAACTTGAATGGAAGTATGAAAGTGATAAAAAGAAGATTGGCTACAATTATTCTTCAATTAAATATAATGGAGAGAAACTTATCTTTGTAAACCGTCTAGGAAAGATCTCTTATCTTAGTTTAAATGATGGGAGCTTGCTGAAGGCTAAGCGTTTTTCAGAAGGTGAAAAACCGGAGAATATCTTTGCCGACACTCTTATCTTAGATAAGGGGCATATTGTCTTTGGGATGAAGGGAAGTATTAAATACTTTAAGAATTAGGATAAAGACAAGACATTAGCTTTCTTAGATTATTCTTTGTCGAGTTCTGTAGTGGCCCAAAGTGATTGTATGACCAACCTGCATAGAAGTGTGGTGTGACACATCTTTCACTTGCGCCCTTAAGCTTTCCACCTTCTTGATTATTTGGATGAGTGAATCTTTTTTCTGAAGTATTTAATTGTACTGAAAATGCTTCAATGACTTTATGAACGCCACAGTAAGCATTGAAATGCTGAGCAGTGGAACCGAAAGCATTAATCAATGCATCCTTCTTTTTATTCTTTATCTGACAACTTTCATTTGAATAATAATGATTCCAAGAGTCTACACAAGGTTTTATATTTCCACCATAGTTTGGCGTGAATTGATAGAGGCCAATATTTAAACGACTCACTTTTGGTTGCCATTTGTCATAATAGAATTTTACTCCTTGAGGTCTTTTGTAATTTCTTGGAGCATACTTCTTTGCGAGTTTCTCACTTGAGGACAAGTCTGCCGTAGTTAAACTCTCTGTGTAGGCTAGGCACCCAAAGAATTTTCCCCAAAGTAGTTTTAGTTCTTCATAATTCTCTTGCTTTCTAAGCAGGTTGTGCTCTCGAGCAAAACGATTGGCCAACTCAATCGTCATCTCATCAGGCATATTCTTTATCGTTTTTGAAAGTGATTCTTTTGTTACAGAACATAGTGGGTGACTTAAAAGTCCGACTTGCTCTTGATCTTCCATTTTGGAAGGCATTTTATAGATTGAGCTAATATGTAAGAATGTTGATTTCTTGGTAGTGAGCTCATTTATAAAATAGAGTAGCGTTTCCCCAAAAGTATTTTGATTTTCTAATTGAGGGTGACACTTATCAATTTGAAACTCAGATTGATTTCGAACTTTAGTTAATTCATTACTTTGAAAATAAGTATCAACTTCATCAACAAATGAATTTGTTGCGAACGAGAATGTCGAGATAAGAGTAGCAATTAGTAATTTCATCTGTAGTGACAATAATAAAAATTTATCAAATCGAATAGTATTTTAATAATTGCCTGTAATAGGCCTACGTATTATAAAGGCCTTATGATTAATTATTTTGAAGTTATTATTATTGGTTTAGTTCTATGTGCAGATTCTTTCTCGGCCGCCGTTGCAATGGGGGCCAGACCACATAAATTTAGCGATACATTAAAATTTGCATTCTCTTCTGGTGGAGCCGAAGCACTTGTTGCTTTCTTAGGTGCGATTGCTGGCGCGAAAGTCATTGCACAATTTGATTATATTGACCATTGGATTTCATTTGGTCTCTTAACTGCTGTGGCCATTCATATGGCATACGAAGGTTATGAGGAGCTAAGTGATAAAAATGATGGTGAAGAAGAGAGGCCAAAACAATTTCACAGTTTATTAAAAGTAATTCTGGTTTCATTTGCCACAAGCCTTGACGCATTTGCTGTAGGGGTGACAATTGGCGCATCGGGTAAAGTTCTTACCCCTTATATCACTTCGATTGGGGTCTGGGCGTTTTGTTCGACAATCGTGGGAATGAGCATTGCTAAACGTGCTTCTGATAAGTTAGGACCGGTTTTTAGCATCATTGCAGCGATTATTTTGCAAAGCCTTGCGGTGAAATTCCTACTTGAAGGGCTATAATTGGCAAATTCAATTTATTCACTTATGATTTTGCAAAAAATAACATAGGTGAATTATATGGATATCAATAAAATTTTTGAAAACAACAAAGAATGGGTTCAATCTAAATTAAGCCAAGATGAAAAATACTTCGATAAATTAGGTGCGGGACAAAACCCTAATTTTCTTTATATCGGATGCTCTGACTCTCGCGTAACAGCGGAAGAGGTTATGGGGGCAGGACCTGGTGAGATCTTTGTTCACAGAAATATTGCTAATATGGTCATTAGTATCGACCTCAATGTCATGAGTGTTCTAAACTACGCTGTTGATCACTTAAAGGTTGATCACATCATCGTTTGTGGACACTACGGTTGTGGTGGTGTTAAGGCAGCAATGGAAAGCCAAGACCTTGGAATTCTAAATCCATGGCTTAGAAATATTCGCGATGTCTATCGTACTCACAAAATAGAACTTAATGCCATTGAAGATGAAGACAAGCGCTATGAGCGTCTTGTTGAGCTAAATGTTCAAGAGCAATGTATTAATGCCATTAAGACAGCTGCCGTACAAAAGGCCAACCGAGAAAGAGGCCTTAAGGTTTACGGCTGGGTCTTTGATGTACATTCTGGAGAACTTAAAGATCTCAAGATTGACTTTGAAAAAACTCTAGAAAATATCATGGAAATCTATCATCTTGACTAAATAAATTAAGTCTTAAGCAATTATAGTTATATACACGCCTATGGCGCCTTGCGGTATCATAGGTGACATCTATCAAGCATTAGATAATAAATATTAGATAAAAATCACCTCTGATGGAAGAATCTTATAAGTAGAATATCACTTATTAAAACTTCTAAAGGAGATGAATAGTGCAAACTTTAATCAACACAAAAGTACAAGACTTCAGTGTACAAGCTTACCACAATGAAGATTTCAAAACAGTTACTGCTAATGATCTAGAAGGTAAATGGTCAATCCTTTTCTTCTACCCAGCAGACTTTACATTCGTGTGCCCAACTGAGCTTGGTGACATGGCCGATAAGTATGAGGAATTCCAAAAAATGGGTGTCGAAGTTTACTCTGTATCAACTGATACTCACTTCACTCACAAAGCATGGCATGACACTTCAGAGACAATCAAGAAGATCAAGTACCCAATGCTTGCAGACCCAACTGGTCAACTTACAAGAGCATTTGGTGTTCATATTGAAGAAGAAGGCCTTGCTTATCGAGGGACTTTCCTAATTAACCCAGCTGGTGAGATTAAGCTTGCTGAAGTTCAAGATAACGGAATTGGACGTAACGCTGACGAATTAATGAGAAAGGTTCAAGCTGCTCAATTTATTGCTGAGCACCCAGATGAAGTATGTCCAGCTAAGTGGAAGCCAGGTGCTGAAACACTTAAGCCAGGTTTAGACCTTGTAGGAAAAATCTAAGATTTATCCTCAACGATATTTTGGGCCCAGGCTTTATTGCTTGGGCCTGTCCTAGAATTTTATTGGAGTAATTATGTTAGATAGTGGAATCATTGAACAGTTAAAGTCAGTCTATGCTCAACTAGAGAGTGAGATAGGACTTGTCTACAATGAATCAAGTCATGCTAAACAACAAGAGCTTGTTGAAATGCTTGAGAGCATCGCGACCACTTCTCCAAAGATTGTGGCAAAGTCTAGCGGACAAAATTACGATTACCCACATTTTGAAATTCATGTGAACGGCAAGGCGAATGGAATCAAATTTTCTGGTATACCAGGTGGACATGAATTTACATCACTAATTCTTGCTATCCTAAATAGTGATCTTAAAGGAAAACTTCCTGATGAGATGATTATTAATCGAATTAAAGCTTTAAAAGGTGAGATAGGCCTTAAAACATATATCTCTCTCTCATGTGAGAATTGTCCAGATATCGTCCAAGCACTTAATCTCATGGCCATCTTCAAAGAGGATTTCTCTCACGAGATGGTTGATGGAGAATTTGAGCAGGATGAAATTACTAGACTTAAGATTCAAGGCGTACCAAGTGTGATTGATGGAGATGACTTAGTTCACTCTGGAAAGTCTTCACTTGTTGATTTACTAGAAAAGCTAGAAGCACGCTTTGGAAAAGAAGATACACAGTCTTCTGGCGAAGCAAAAGATCTTGGCCTATACGATGTTATTGTTATCGGTGCAGGCCCTGCAGGTGTCTCTTCAGCAATTTACTCAGCTCGTAAGGGACTTAAGACTGCTGTGATCACTGATCGTATTGGTGGTCAGATGCAAGATACAAAAGGGATCGAGAATTTTATCTCGATACCTTATACGGAAGGCCCGCACTTGTCTGCGGCACTTAATAAGCATATGGATGAATATGATATTAAGACTCTTGAAAATCGTCGTGTTGATAATATTGAAAATGGTGATGTGAAAACACTATTTTTAAATAGTGGGGAAACTGTCCAAACAAAAGCTCTAATTATTGCAACAGGTGCAAAATGGAGAGAGCTAGGTGTTGACGGCGAAAAAGAATATATTGGCCGTGGGGTAGCTTATTGTCCTCACTGTGATGGCCCTTATTACAAAGGCAAGGATATTAGTGTTGTTGGTGGTGGAAACTCTGGAGTTGAAGCGGCCATTGATCTTGCTGGTATTGTAAAGTCTGTGACTCTTTTTGAATTTGCACCAGAGCTTAAAGCAGACTCTGTTCTTGTTAAAAAGCTTGAGTCTCTGCCAAACGTAACAATCGTTAAAAATGCACGTACGGATAAGGTTATTGGTGATAGTGAAAAAGTTATCGGACTTGAATATGAGGACCGTGCAACTGGTGAAATGAAGAAAGTCGACCTTGATGGAGTCTTTGTTCAGATCGGGCTTGTGCCAAATAGTGGATTCCTTGGAGATCTCGTTGAAAAGAATAAGTTTGGGGAGATCGTTGTCACTGATAAGTGTCGCACAAATCAGAAAGGTATTTATGCGGCCGGAGATGTAACAATCGTTCCATACAAACAAATTATTATAGCAATGGGAGAGGGGGCCAAAGCTGGTCTCGCTGCCTTTGAAGATTTAATGCTTGTGTAAACGCAACAACTCTCTCTGCGTTACATAAATAATCTAGAGAAATCTAGGGGGCCCCTCATCTTCTACTCATGCGTGAGGGGCTTTTTTCTTAATTTGGAGTTAAAAAAAATTGGCAATTCTTTTATGAGGCCCTGTTGCTCTTATCCCGATATTAGCCTTATGGAGAATAAAGCACTCAAAAAGAATTCGTATCCACTAGAAACTGAATTTCGCTATAAAGAAGACGAAAGTTTTGGCTCCTTTGTCTCAAAGGGAAGTCTTAGAATTCTACAGCTTAGAAAGATTTTTTCTAAGATTGTTGAAAAGAAGAAAGAAGATCCCATACCAAATGAAACGAGTATACCTCGTGCTTTCTATCATGAGTTTGATATTCATTGTATGCAGATACAAAATCGTAACCTCTTCCAATTCAGACCGATGGGGAAGGAGTGTGCAAAAACGGTTTTCTATATTCACGGTGGGGCATTTATCTACAATATGAATGTTGGGCAATTCCACTTACTCACTCAGTTAATGCGAAATGTTGATGTAGAAACAATTGTTCCTGATTATCCATTGGTACCCCATGGAAGTGTCTTAGATGCGCTCTCAATGATAAGGGAGTCTTTTGAGAAAACCGCCCAAAGAGTTGGAGCAGAAAATATTATTGTTATGGGAGATGCAGCCGGTGGTTGTCTTGCTCTTGCTCTTTGTGAGCAAATGAGAAACGAGAAAGCTCCACTTCCATCTTCAATTATACTCTTATCTCCTTGGCTTGATATCACCATGAGTAACCCTGAAATTGAAAAATTTGATGAGCATGAAATGGTTTTAGATCGAAAGGGAATTAGAGAATTAGGACAGATTTTTGCAGAAGACTTACCTGAAGATGATTATCGTATAAGCCCATTAAGAGGCGAACTTGATGATCTTCCAGAAATTAATATTTTTACAGGCACTCATGATATTTTACATCCAGATGCGAAGGCATTAAAGAATCGATTGAAAGAAGGAGGCAGACCTTATCGTTATTTTGAATACCCCAAGATGATGCATGGATTTATTGAGATGCCTCATCTTAGGGAGTCGAGATTTGCAATTAATCAGATTATCTTTTTACTAAAAAGTTATTAAGAATTGAGTACTCTTATGAACCGCAACCGATACAATCGATAAAGCTCTCAGGTGGTTTAACACCATCAAGTTTCATTTTAATATTGTGAATTCTTCCACGAATATCCATATCTTCCATCATATTTCCAGTAAGTTGACCTTCTAGAAGTGTAATTTCTGCAAGTAACTCTTCTTTTTGTTGCGGCGTTAATTGACTCATTTATTCTCCCTATATTGTGTGTTGTGTGACCTAAATTATCTATTAGATTGCAAAAATATGCAAATTATCAAAGCTCATCTTCTAATAGTTAGAGTCTATTAAACAATATAATTATAGGGAGCGAGAGCCGCTATTTTGCTTGGCCTTCATTAAATGATGATCAAAAATGCTTGCAATATTTCTCATAAATGGCCTGCCTTCTTCTGTGACAATGATCTTATCGCTACTTGCAATAAGGCCATCTTTCTCAAGCTCACAAATTTTATGACTGATAAGAGAAGCATTCTTTAAACCCTGCCATGCTTTATTTGAAACGCTACTTGTCGCAAAGAAGTTTTGTAAGATTTCTTCCACGGCTATATCTTCTTGAGAGTGAATATGACCAGCGCTAATGGCAAGCTTTTTCTTGCTGATTGATTCGTAATACGACTTCACGTCCTTTTCGTTTTGAACAAAGCTCTTTGCTGATGATGAGATTGAAGAGCAACCTAGACCGATTATAATCGGGGAGCTCTTATGAGTGTGGCCCATGAAATTTCTTCTAAGTTTTCCTTCTTGCTTTGCTTGGTAGAGTTGTGAATTGGACTTGGCAAAATGATCGAGTCCAATCTCTTTATATGAATGCTTTTCAAGTAAATTCTTTCCGTGTTCATATAGTGCTCTTTTAGCGGCCCCTTCAGGAAGAGCTTCTTGAGGAATCAGTTTCTGATTTTTTATCTTTGAAGGAAGGTGAGCATAGCTGTAAAAAGCAATTTGTAGTGGTTTAAGTGAGATGACCTTCTCAATTGTTTCTTCAACTGATTTTAATGTTTGAAAAGGTAGGCCATAGATTAAGTCAAAGTTGATATCATCTATACCTATTTCGCGACAGTAGTCCACAAGCTCCTTTACCTTATGGAAAGGTTGCACGCGCCCAATCGCTTCTTGTACTGTTGGATCAAAATCTTGAATTCCCATTGAGAGACGACTAAAGCCTAATTTCTTATAAAGGTCTAATTGGGACTTTGAACAAGTACGAGGATCTATTTCAATGGAGCCCTTGAAGTCTTTAGAATCAATTGATTCTCTAAGCTTATCTAATAATGTTGAAAAAGCCTCTTCATTTAGAAAGTTAGGAGTTCCACCTCCAAGGTGAATTGATGAGATCTTGATATCTCCCATTTGTTCGCGGTAGAGATCCCACTCTCTTAGTAAGAAATCAACATATTCAACACCACGATTCTTATTTTTAGAAATAACTCGGTGACAACCACAGTAGTAACAAAGCTTTTCACAAAAAGGAACGTGGATATAAAGCTCTACACCTTGTGACTTAGTATGGCCTTCTTTGAGGTGCTCAAACCACATCTCTTGTGATGGTGCCCCCGTCCAATAGGGAACAGCTGGAAAGCTAGTGTAGCGAGGTACTGGTACATTATATTTTTGAACAAGACTGTCTTTAATCATCTTTTTATCTCCTAAGGGCAATCTTAGAAGAATTGGAGCAAAAAAAAGATGATGTAGCTTAGGTTTTACTTGAATTGCAAGTTGAATCTGTTTTGTGTTCTTTCAAGCTTTAAAGATTATGGCCTTGTTTTAGTTATTAAACAAAAATAAGGATTTCTTTAAAGCAGCTGGAGTACAAAAACCCTTAAGATAGCAAAATAACGAGAACATTGGAGTATATATGAGTATCTACAGTACCAACACCCACGGCGAAAGAAATGATGGAAGAATGAAAATTTCTTCTAAAGGAAAACAGAATTTGGAAGCGACGGCACCTCCCGAGTTTAAAGGGCCAGAAGGAGAGTGGTCTCCAGAAGACCTATTCTCAGCTAGTATTTCAAGTTGCTACCTACTTAGCTTCAAGGCATTGGCCCAAGCAAGAAAAATGGATTGGGAAACTCTTGATGTTAAAGCAGATGCTAAGCTAGAAAGAAAGGATGGAAAGCTCACTTTTACAACGGTAGAGATTCAACCAAATCTTGTTGTCCATGGTAAGGAGAACGTTGAGGATTATCTAAAATTATTAGAAGAGACTCAACACAAATGCCTGGTTACAAATTCAATGAATTGTAAATTCACGCTAAATCCTAAAATTAAAGTAGCCTAGTTACACCTCATCTACAAGTGGGGGAATACCCCACTTGTAGAATGTCTAATTTTTCGACGCCCTTGAAAATTCAATCACATTGATACACTGGTCTATTGAAATATGATTAAATATCAATAAATTTGAAAGGGCTATATTATGAAAAGAATATTTAAAAAGTATCTACTAACTTCTTTGTTAACAGTCAGTGCATTTGCCTCGAACTTAGCAGCAGATTTATCAAATGAAATAAAAGTCTTAAATGCTGAGTATGGGAATGTGAAAGACTATCCTATTGTTATCTTCGATAAGAGTGAAGTGGTCCCTTTACTTAAAGGCCATAATGAAGAAGAGCAAATTAAGCTTTTAAGCGAATATATGCTTCACAAATTTAACATAGAGCTAGAAAAAGGGGAGGCCGTTAATCTTATTCCTTACTTTGGCGTTTTAAATGGTGCTGCATCGGCCCTGCCTTTTATGAAGGGAGGCTGGAGCAAGGAATTTAAGTTCTGTGCTGTACTTCCTAATGGGGTTATGAATGACCTTCCAAGTGAAATTAGAAGAGTGTTAGGTCATAGCGAAGGTGTTGATGTTTATAAAAATTTTGATTTTTCAGAATTTGAGAACTTATTTTCGTTAGATGAATTATACTACTTTTCCCTTTATCACGAGCTTTCTCATTGCTTAGATGACATTTATCTCCCTAAGAATTATCGATCTTCACCAAATGGACATGGCATTCATGAATCCGAATCGTTTGCAGAGGTTAATGCTCTATTTCTTTTAGCACAACGAAAAGGCCTAAGGCGCCTTGGTATAAAAAGGGCCCTTTTAAGAAAGACTTATAGCAAATACATGGGGCCATATTTAGCAAGCGATAAAGTTGTCGCATATGCCGGTGATATTGTTAAGCAAGGAGGAGGGGTATACTTTCTCTCTCCTGTATTAATTGCAGCTCAAAGAGAACTTGAAAACTATCGTAAGGGAGTTCTTAATTATGATCTTAACAAAACTCTGGAGTTATCAGCGAACATTGTTGCGCATCATTCAATAAACTCAAGAAGTTTTCATGCTCTAGTTAAATACTTTAAGGACGGAAGAGAAGATGTCTTTGATTATTATAAGGAGCTTGCAAATCAAGATCCTGACCTATTCTTGGCCTCATATTATGATTTAGTATATCTAACTTCGATTCTTGAGAATTGAGGTTATTAAAGGATGTCATCGATTGACCTTTCGTGGCTTTTTATGGCCTCGTAAAGGTCGTACATCTTGCTATTTGTTCCGTAATCGACTTCTTTAAAGTCCTGAATATCTTTAATAAAGTGAGTGATCTTGGAGATACGATCGAGATTCTTTTCACAACGATTTAATGTATCGTTATCATAATTTCTCTTTAATCTACTTAGACACAATTTTGAAACTGTAAGAGGATTATTTATCTCATGCGATAAGGTGATAATCATCTTTGAAATGGCATCACGTTTTTGAAAACGTTTAAGCTCCTTAGACTTTTCGCGGTCAACGACATGCTTGTAATAGACCACTAAAGAAAAAAGAAAAATGGGAATCCCTTGGTTAACAATAACTTGGAGTTCTTTATCAAGAATTCCAGAAAAGCTATGTCCCATATACGAGTTATAAATTATGGCGATAGAGTTTAGGAGTATTCCTCCAAAACCGACTCGAAACGAAACGGTATATGAGATCAGGGCAAAGACTACGAGCATCCATGGGACTAGCGAGCCAGCATGAGATTGAAGCTCAAAGGCCCTTAAATTGATAATAATATAGCTCATGCTAAGGATTAGGACCTTAAACAGAAGTGGATTATCGTATCTCTTATAAAAGAAGAGAGTGTATGATGCAATTGGGATAAAGATCAGAAAGGGCATATTGTATTGGCTCGTAATTCCTACGTTATAGGAAAAGACGCCAATCATTAGGAAGAAAATAAATATTATAGAAACCAAGGTGAAAACGATTAAGCGAGCTTCGTAGCGCTTATCAATAGCTTGAAGTTCGTTTTCATCATTTACGGAATTTGGATAAAAGTATTTGAATAAATCGACGCTTATGATTCACCTCTAGTTGACTCAGTCGCTTTCGCTTAATTTTAGGTTTTATCTTTTGCTCAGTCAACAGAATCCATTTTACTAAGATATCGTTGCTTGATCTCTTCAATTAGAGCAGTATTGCTGTGCGTAGGAGAGGTTTTAAAAGCGGCCTTCTTAATCCTCTTATCCATTTGAGATTCAATTGAGTTGAGGACGATTTCTATTAATTCTTTCTTAAGTTTTTCTTCATTCTCTTTTTTGAAAATTTTAGGCAGAATTTCTTCTCCAAGATATTGGCGAACTAATGCCAACTCACCATGCTCTTCATAGAGTCCACGATTATCATATTTTGTATTTTGGTCCTCAAATGACCTTAGTTTAATTAGCTCATAGGCGTCATCTGTCATCTGGTCATAGTAAAGAGCATTGAAGATGGCATTGCGATTATTTGTTACAAGAACGGCCATGAGGTCTGCAAAGAGTTCGTTATATGATGACGAAAGATGATATTTTTCAAGCTCCTCATGAGTCTTTATGCGCTCTTCAATGGACTCGATTTGCTTTGTATAGTATTTAACAACATTTCTCGGATTTCCTTCAGCATAAGCTTTTTGGCGATTAACTTTAAAGCGCGATAGTCTTTCTGCTAAGGCCTTAAGCTTCGGATAGAATTGTGTTCCAATTCTCTTTCCAAATATAGCATGTGAATACTCATGATAGAGGATCGCATCAGTTCCAACTGTATATGAGTTAAAGACTTGTCCCCATTGGTTTGAAAATGTTAAGTGAAGAGGAATTCGTACTGTTTCTCCAATATCAAATGACGCACCATTGTCTCTGGCAAGTATTTCCAAGTTTATCATTGGTGCATCTGGTTTAAGATTTGCAACTTTACTTAGGGCATTTTCGGCCCAATCTACATCACTGCAATCAATAGACTCTCTCTTCTTTACTTTAAACGCCGAGGCGACGTATTTATATTCTGTACTACACTTTAATTCTTCTTGAATCTGATGAAAATCGAGTAATCTCGACTTGATGTCGCTTGCGGATGTATTTAAGGCAAAAAAACTAATGATGAGAGGTGCGATTTTGTTCATATTTATAATTAGCACGTTCATATATGCCACTATGTTAAATTGAAAGATTTCCGCAGGCCGACCAAATATCGAACATAATAATCATTTGTTTTAATTCTTTAAGTTGTTGTTTTTACAAGCTATGGTGGGCTGTAAATTTTTACATCACAATTTTTTTTCTCGAATCTCTTGGATAAATGTAGTAAAGACTAATTGTTTATGCATTGAAGTTTAAAGGATTAGCTATTGGAAGCCCTAATTAATTCCTTTGGGGAATTTAAGTCGCGTACTGAAGAGAGAAATTATCTTCAAACGTCTTGGCCAAAGGATCGTACATACACGTTATTGTCGTATCTAGTTTGCTGCGTCCTGTTACTATTTGCAGGAATTTTGGCAGACTATCAACGAGTTTACACTTTTGGTTCAGCAAATATTCTTACTTTCTTTAGGGCACTACTTGTTGCCTATGGGCTTGGCTTTTTTATTGCTTTTAGAAAGAGTGATTATAGTGACAAAATTGAAACTCACTTATTTTTTATTAAACTTGTTTCCGTAGTCATTGTTGCACTGATGACATTTATGATTATGGGGACAAGTACGACACTGCTTGCTGGTATAATGATTATGACCACGTCATTCTATGTCATGCTACCAGGAAGACTAAATGGAATCATTTTAAACTGTGTACTACTTTTTGCACTATTTATAATAATTCCAATTCTAAATGAGTCAGTTGATCTTAATAAACACTTCTACAAGGTCTTTATTCTTCTATCGTTAAATATTGTTCTTTTTGCCTTCAGGTCAATGTTTAATAGGGCCTGGCGATTATTTTATATTTCAAACCGCCGTCTAGAAGAGCTAAATAAAACAAAAGACGATGTTATTTCAACGATTGCTCATGACTTAAAAAGTCCATTACAAGTTATTCTATCGTCAGCTTCTCTTGTTTCAAAAAGAAACGAACAGCTTTCAGTTGAGAGAATCAAGCTTTACCAAGACCGTATTATTAAATCGGCAAAGAAAACAGATGCGCTTTTAAAGGATCTCCTTGCCTGGGCGCTAACTAGTAATGAAAGCTTAGGCTATAGTCCAAAAGAACTAAATATTAAAGATACGATAACAAGTGCTGTTGAGTTTGCTTATGAGTTAGCTCAAACGAAAGACCTCGAAATTGAAGTTGATCTAGAGGACTACGTCTTTAATCACGATAGCAATATGATTGAAACTTGTGTTCGTAATATTATTTCAAATGCAATTAAATTCTCCCCTGAAGGAAAGAAGATTGTGGTCAAGGGAGCTATGGAAGACGGCTATGCAATCCAAATTTGTGATGAAGGAGAAGGGGTTCCTAATATTGTTATTGACGGAATCCAGAGTGGACAGACATTTCATGTAAAGCAGGGGACAAAGGGAGAGAAAGGAACAGGCATAGGCCTGAAACTAGTTCATACTTTTCTCAAAAAGCATGGTGCTACTCTATTTATTGAAAATATGCCAACTACTGGCTCTCGCGTGACTTTGAAATTTCCAATGATATAATAAATACTTTATTAATCGACTGAATTTTAAAGGTTTCGCCATGAGCTTTTGGCAAAGAATTTCACCAGAAAAGGCCATTAAATTACTTAAGTTTTGGCCTCCTTACCTCGGTGCAGGAATTAAGGTCTTATCTATCAATGATGAACGCACAAAGATCTGTGTGCAAATGAAACAAACATTTCTTAATACTAATTATGTTGGAGTTCACTTTGGGGGAAGCTTATACTCAATGTGTGATCCATTCTATATGTTACTTCTGAGTTTTCACCTTGGGAAAGACCATATTATTTGGGATAAATCAGCGGAAATCGAATTTTTAAGTCCTGGGAAAGGTGTAGTTAAGGCCGAGTTTGAAATTAGCCTGGAAGAAGTCGAACGAATAAAAAAGCAGGCCAGTGAAGAAAGAAGAGTTCTTCCTGTTTTTGAAACTTCTATTTATGACGAAAACGCTAAGGAAGTAGCAAGAGTAAAAAAAATTCTCTACGTTCGTCGCAAGAAGAAAGATTAACTATAGTTGTCCATTATGAAAGTAGCAATTGCTGGTGCCAATGGTTTTATTGGTCGTAACCTCATTCAAAAGATCAAAGGCCAACATAAAGTTAGGGCCCTGGGGCGTAGTGAGTCTTATTCAGATGAGAACGTTGAGTTTTTAAAAACAGACCTCTTCTCTTATCACAGCACTAAGGAAGCCTTAAAAGATATTGATATTGCAATTTATCTTGTCCATTCAATGCTACCATCATCACGATTATTTCAAGGAAACTTCCGCGATACGGATCTTCTTTTGGCCGATAACTTTGCAAAGGCATGTCAGCATAATGGTGTAAAACATATTATTTACCTTGGAGGACTTGTTCCGACAGGTGAAAGTAGTGAACACCTAAAAAGCCGACTTGAAGTAGAGGAAGTCTTTAAGTCATCAGGTATTGCTTATACAATTTTACGAGCGGGTATGATTGTTGGAGATGGTGGTTCATCTTTTGAGATTTTAAAGAATCTCGTTATTAACTTGCCTGCAATGATTTTACCTAAGTGGACAAAGAGTCGCACTCAACTGGTCTATATCGACGACTTATTGCGGGTTCTCTCGCATTTGATTGGTAACGAAAACTTCTTTCATCGTATTTTGAATATTGTTAATGGAGAGGATGTTACTTACGAGCAGTTGATAAGAAAGACTTCTCGTCGCTTTAGAAAGTTTTGTCCCATGATTCCTGTTCCAATTAATTATTTAAAATTATCAAAGTGGTGGGTGACTATTTTTGGTGAGTCACAAATAGAGTTAGTTTCTCCTTTAGTCGATAGCTTAAAATGTCATCTTCCAAAAGTTGATATCGAAGATGATATTAGAGACCTAATCAAAATTCGATCATATGATGAAATGTTAAATTTAATTAATTTAAGAAAAACGAAAAGAGCTCCTCGTAGAGCAAGGCGAAAAGAAGAGAAAACTGTTCGCTCTATTCAACGCCTTGATAACCCCAACCATCTTGAAATGAAAGAGCTTGCGAGTACTTATATGAAGTGGCTTCCACGCTTTATCCGATTTATTATTCATGTTCATGAAGAAGAGGGGACTATTACTTTCAATATTTTTGGATTTAAAACACCACTACTGATTCTTAGGTATATCGAAAATAAGTCGAATTTAAGAAGGGCAAAGTTTCATATTGTTGGAGGAGTTTTAAGTGCATCTAAAGACACTGGATGGTTGGAGTTTAGAAGTGTTGCTAATGGAAAATTTACTCTAGTATCAATTAATAACTTTCGCCCATCTCTTCCTTGGTATATTTACTGCTATACTCAGGCACCAATACATCTCTTTGTCATGAGATCTTTTAGTTCTTATTTAAAGCATTTAAAAATATCTTAAGTTTATCCGACTCATTCACAATGATAAGATGGCGTTATCTTAATAACCAGAGATAAGTGATGGCGTTTATCTATTGGCGTCGTTATGTACTCTCTACAACACACACGTAAGTTAAAGGAGTTTCCCATGATTAGACGTTCAATTGTTCCTCGAAAAAGCTCTGCATTTAATTCAGACTTTTTTGGTTCCGCAAATTTTGATAATGAGTTTAGGGATATTATTACCGGCCTAGAAGATATCTGGCAGGGCAGAGGAAGTGGAAGCAGTAATGCCTTTGGTGAAATGAAGGAAACTGATAATGCTTATCTGCTAAGTATTGATATGCCTGGAGTTAAGAAGGAAGACCTTAATATTCAAGTCGATGATGGCCTTGTCACTATTGAAGCCAAACGTAAAACTCTTTTTGAAGATGGTGGCGGGGAGACTCGACGTATTTCTCGTAGTCTAACAGTACCTCATTTTATCAATCGAAATGAAGTTCAGGCCCAAATTCAAGATGGTATTCTCTACTTAGCTCTACCTAAGAGTGCAGAGAAGAAGTCTCATAAGATTGAAGTTTCAGATGCTACTGAAAACTTTGTTAAATTATTTGCGGATGAAAAGGACAAATCATCACATTAACATTTTTAGAACACTAGGCTTTAAGGCCTAGTGTTTCTGAATCTAATAAGTAGATAAATACAGGTAGCTCGGAATTAATATGCACTTCACCTGAAGCCTTATTTGAAAGGGTTAGGCAGCTAAGAGTTTTTACTTTCTTTTGCGTATTAAGAGGAAAGTCACATGCGCCGCTAATTTGTAGTTCTTGTTTCTCAAGACTTAAAAGTGAAAATGTACCTTTGTGAGTAAATGAGAAATCACCACTAGAACATGCTAGAAGCTTTCTTTCAAAATTGCATATTGTTTGTGATTTTCTCTCTTTTAAAAAATGATGAATTGAGCCGAGGGTAACCATTTGATGATCGAGTCTTCCACCTAAGAAGCCAAATAAGTTAATCTCGGTGATATTGTCTGGTATCAGTGTTAAAGCAAAGGTGAGATCAGAGAAGTCTTTATTTTCATCTAAGGTGATATCAAGACTATCATTTGTTTGATTAGAATCATCATCGCCAACAGAGAGGTAAGGGTGGTCATCGCTTGGCCTATGATTTAGACCACCATCGACATAAATGATTGGTGAGTCTATGATGTAGGGGAGCTTTAAGGCCATTGGCCCAATAATCGCTAATTTATTCGTTTTTGTTAGTTTGTCATTAAATTCTTTAAGATTCATGTCCATTTGTTCTTGGTTATTGTTTTCTTATAGCTCATCAATGACCAAAATATCCTCTAAGAAGAAAGCTGATAATTCACTACGCCCACTAAGATTTGATTTACTATAGATATTCGTGCAGTGCTGTTTTATTGTTTTCTCAGCAGTCGATCTGATTTCAGCAATTTCTTTAATGGCCAGTCCCTTTAGAAGAAGTAGGGCGATATCTTTTTCTGACTTTGTCAGTGACCATTCATTTAGCTGATCATTTATTTTCTCTGAAAGTCCACGAGATAATTCACGCGTTTTTTGTTTATAGTTTTCTAAGTCAAATTTTAGTTTTGTAACATCTGAATTAATTCTTAAGTTTTCCTTTTTTGTAAATAGCCACTTGAACCATAGAACTGCGGTTCCGATAAGTCCTATGAGCATAATAATACCTTCCTCGATAACATGCTCGTAAGTCGAGCCGTCGCTGAGGTCTTCGTAGATATCAAAAATAAGAAAGATGGAAATAAAAAGGAAGAGTATTCCAGTAATTAGGCGTTCACGTTTATTAAGCATAGTTCTAGGACCTTAGTCTTATAAGAGTTGTATCTATCTGATAATACACATTTTATTTGGAATTAGGACTTTCGTCCAGTTACAAAATTAAGGTTTTTGAACAATTCTTTCTCTAGGAAAGGAGGAACAAATGACACGTATTGTTCACATGGAAACTTATAAACCAGATTACACTTACAAGACTGAAGAGATCGTTGAAGCAGCACAGCGCCTATGGCTAAAAGATGTTGATGAGACCACAAGACGTAAGGCCCTGAAAATATTTAAGGGCTCCAAAATAGATCAACGAAGTGCAGTTGTTGATCTCGAGACTGTCTTCTCCAACATTAGCTTTGAAGAGAAGAATAATATCTATAAAGCCAAAATGGTTGAGTATGGTAAGAGGTTATTGAAACGGACTTTTGAAAGATCAAATATTGATCCAAGCGAAGTGGACTATATTATCACAACCAGCTGTACTGGATTCATGATTCCATCAGTTGATGCATACCTCGTCAATGAATTTGGTTTAAAAAAGGATGTTGTTCGTCTGCCTGTTACGGAAATGGGCTGTGCGGGGGGAACGTCGGCCTTGATTTATGCCGATGAGTTTTTAAAGGCCAACCCCGATAAAACGGCCCTTGTGCTGACAATGGAAATCCCAAGTATCACATTTCAATTAAATGACCTGGATGCGGCCAATCTTGTATCAACTGCAATCTTTTCTGATGGCTTTGCTTGTGCTGTTTTAAAAGGTGGTGAAGGAAAAGGTGCCCATATTATTAATACCGATATGTATAATTTCTCTCATGGCGAATACCTGATGGGATTTGAGTTAATAAACTCAGGGCTAAAAATTGTTCTTGATAAAGATGTACCAAGTGCAATTGAAGGAAATTTTGAAAATATCTTTCTTCCATTCTTAGAACGTAATGGCCTGAAGATTGAAGATATCGATAATTATATGTTTCACCCAGGTGGAAAGAAAATCATTCAGATGGTTGAAGACTATATTGGTGATTACAACAAAGATATTTCAGAGTCTAAATGGGTTCTTGAAAACTGTGGGAATATGTCTTCTGCGACAATTCTCCATATCTTTGACAAGGTAACGAAAGAAAGGGTTATTGAAAGCGGACAGCGTGGCTATATGCTAGCATTTGGCCCAGGCTTTATGGCCCAAAGTATTCTTCTAGAGTGGAGGTCATAATAAAAGCGATTCTTAGATCTCTATTTATTATTTCCTTTGTCGGCGTTTTTGCTGGAATGCTTTTTTATACCAAGGATATCAAACAAAAAAATCCAGAATCGATTTTTTTAACTGATGAGGGGATGTATCAATTTAGAGCATTTCAGCAAGACTACCCGGAAGTTGACTCTCTTGTTGTTTACACAAATGAAACTCCTAGTGAGGAGGCGTATTTAAGACTTGAGAAGTTTGGCAATGAGTTGGCGCAGCTATGTGATGATGAGTGCTACTTTGTTTACCCTCATGATCTTGTAAAAGAGCGTGCGATTCTTACTCGTGAACTTATTAAGGGAGTCGATGCCCAAGCTGATCTAATCTCGTCTAATCGATTAGGATTTCTAATATTTAATAATGGTAAAAAAAGTCAGCTAAAAGATGTAATTCGTAAAATTGAAGAAAATCAAAGTTTCTTCTGTGCTGGCCACGAGTACACAAATTATCATCTTGACCAGTCATCTGCTCTCGTTCAAGAAAAGCTATTTCCTATTCTATTTGTCTTCTCATTTATTCTGCTGTTGGCCTTTATAAGAAATTTTCTAGCAACACTATTGCTCTTCGTTCCATGTCTTTTTAGTGCCATTTTTTCTTTGGCAGTCATTAAGTTCTTTTTTGGAACGATGAATATGGTGACTTCAATTGTTCCACTTATGACCTTTGTTATCGTGCTCTCTCTTGGTCAGCATATCTATTTTACAGCGAGAAAAGAAGGAAGCTTATCACTTGCCCTTAAGAAAAAGATAAAGCCTATTTCTCTTATGCTTGTGACAACCTTCATAGGTTTCTTGTCTCTATATGTGAGTGAAATCTATGTTATTCGAGTTTTTGGACTACTCAGTAGTCTTATGATTCTTCTATCTTCATTAGTCTCAATGCTCTGGTTATTAAGTGTTGAGAAAGTCTTAAAGCTTGAAGAAACAGCTCATGTGAAATTGTCAAAGTATCCAGGAAATAGTTTATCTGGAGCAAGCCTATTTCTTATTTGTAGTATCTCTCTATTTATTGGGATATGGGGGGCAATGAATATCGATATCATTACAGATGCGACGAAGTACTTTCCTAAAGATACGGCCATCGCAAGAAGCTTTAATGAAATCTCTCCAATCGCTGGGGGAGTGCCATTACTAGAAATAGGAATGGGGGATTTAAGCTACGAAGATTTGAAAAAGATAAGTAATATTGAAGATGAGCTAGGGACTCTCGCTGGTGTGAGTGTAATGTCTCGTAACCTTGTGGTGAGAAAGATTAACCAAGCATATAGTGGGCATACTTCACTACCTGATAATCAATTTGCCTATGCGACTCTTTACTCAAAGGCCGCAGAAGGAATTCGAGAAGCTTATCCAATCGATTCATTCTATAAGATTACTCTTTTAGGGACTCCTTTGAATGTCGATCAATATGAAGATCTTTTGGTAAAAGTAAGAAATACCCTAGGAGAGAAGACCTACATACTTGATGGCCTTTATTATAATTTAATGATTTCACAAAAAGCGATGGTACATACTCTTTCAAAAAGCTTTCTTTTGAGCTTATTTATTATGGCCATTATTGCTGTTATTTCATTAAAGCAGTTAAAGCTGTTTATGATCTTCATTCTTGTAAACACTATGCCACTGGGATTATCTCTCGGCTTTCTTAATTTAACAGGGATGTCCCTAAATATCGCGACTGTGATGACATACAGTGTGGGGCTTGGGATTGTTGTTGATAGCACCTTTCACTTATTGCATTTCTTTGATGAAAGAAGAGGTGGCTTTTTGTCGTATGTTGAAACGATCGTGAAACCAATACTGACAAGTTCGCTGACACTAATTATCGCATTCTTATTGTTTGGAATTTATGACTTTCTACCTATTAGGGAGTTTGGTGTAAACTTATCCTTCATTTTGTTTTGTGGGATGATTTTTGATCTCTTTGTTCTACCAACTCTTTACTTAGGTAGCTCTTCTTTAAAAGAGGTTATGGAGGATTGGGAATGAATATCTATGATGTACTAATTGTTGGTGGTGGTCCCGCGGGGGCACTCTTTGGTCATCTGATGGCCAAAAATGACTCTAAGATTTTAATCTTAGAAAGAAATTGGGAAATTGGCCGTAAGGTATGCGGTGAGTACCTTTGTCCACAGGGTGTAAAGATATTGGATGAACTTGAGTTAAAGTCGGTCTATCAAGACTTTCTTCCTTTAGAAGGGATGATCATTCATACTGCCAAGAAAAACAGGGTAAATACAACTTTTCCAAAAAGCCATGGTAAGAAAAATTTTGGAGTCAGTGTTAATCGCCAAGTTCTAGATAAACGGTTAATTAACCTTGCGAGCGATAGTGGTGCTCAAGTTATTTTTGGAAAGACTGTCGTCAGAATGGAGTACTTAGGCACTTATTGGAGAATTGAAACTTCTGATCATGATGTCTTTTACTCTAGGCTCTTAGTCGGTGCAGACGGAAGAAACTCTTTTATTGCTCGAGAACTAAAGCTACAATTACCAAACTCAAAAAAACGCATTGCTTTACATGCTTGGCTTGAAACAAGTAAAACAGCTTCTCGAAAAGGGCAAATGTTTATTTTTGATAAAGGAAGCTATATCGGTGTCGATCCTATTTCGTCAAGAGAGTTAAACCTTTCACTTGTTTGTAGCGCCCAAGAGATTAAAAAATATGGTAATGCAAAAAGTACATTTGAACATTACCTTGATCAAATTAAAAATGAACTTGGTGTTGAGCTAACAGAGGATGCAAAAATCCATACTAGCTATCCGATTGAACATAATGTTAGAGATGTCATTGGGAATAATGTGGCCTTAATTGGTGATGCTGCTGGTTTCGTTGATCCTATTACTGGTGAAGGGATTTTTAATGCACTACTTACTGCTAAAATGCTTTTTGAAAGTATTAATATTACTAAAACATGCTTTGATTATAATCAGTCTCTATTAATTTACAAAGAGAAGAAATCGAAAAATTTTCGAGAGAAAACTTTTCTTAATATTGGGTTTCAATGGCTCATTCGTCGTTCATGGTTAATTGAAGTCATTGCGAAATTTTTAAATCATAGTCAAAAAAGAAGAGATAACTTTATCGGAATTATTGGAAATATTCACACTCCAGTTAAGGGTCTCTTTAAAGTCATTTTTTCTTGAGGTATATATGAAATTTATAAAGCTACTCACAATGCTATTACTCTTACAAACAAGTCTCCATGCAGAATCAAAATTAACCCTTAAATATGATAGTTATGACAAAGCACTTGAAGCAAAGAATCGTATCTTCTTTAATATGTCTTCTACAAAGGCCGGAGTCATAACTACGGACTTTAAAGGTGTAGTTAGAGATGCAAAGATAACTTATTCGAAAGATAGAAAAGGTAATTACAAAGATATTTCAATAGTAGTTGATACAAAGCACTTAGATACTGATAATGATGCACGCAATGAGAAGATGTATGAGCAATCTCTCGAAGCAGAAAAGTACCCAAGGCTTATTGTTCGTATACCTGGCCCAGTAAGACTCGGTGAGTTAAATAAGGGAAGCATTGAGATAAGAAATAAGAAGCACTCAATTGACCTATTTATCGAAAAAGTTGTAACTGCTGAGGGGGAGGTATCTTTAGCTGGGAAGTCTGTTTTGTCCCTTAAGAAGCTAGAGATCCCTGACCCATCAATTTGGATAGCAACTGTTCACGATGAAGTTGAGGTAAAGTTTTACGTGGTTCCTTAAAGTAATTTCGGTCTTTTATGAAGATTTTTTGCTAAATTGATAAATTTTCTCAATACTTTTTAGCGATATAATGATAGTTTCAAATAGTGAAATGGGCTAGGGCATTATTCATCACATTCATCCTTATTATCTTGGCGCTTCCAAGCATTGCATTAGATAAATATGAAGTTCTTATTCTTCATTCTTACTCGCGCGACAGTATTTGGACGGACATTATTGATCAGTCTATTAAGAAGCATCTTCATAGTGATAAGAATCACTTAGACGTTTATACAGAATATATGGATTCTAAGCGTTTCTTTGGTAAGGACTATGGTGAAAGATTATACAATCTATTTTCAATTAAATACTCTGACAGAAATATAAAATTAATTATCACTTCTGATGATAACGCTTTTGCCTTTGCAATGAAGTATCGAGATAAATTATTTCAGAATAGTCAGATTATTTTTACAGGAATTAACGGTTATAATAACGAGTTTAAGCAGAAGTATCGTAATGAGAATAACTTTACGGGACTAGTTGAAAGCTTCAAGATTAAAGAAATGCTTGAGCTTTCTCAAGAGCTACATTCCAGGGCCAAAAAGTTTTATATAATCAACACAATTCATACTCCAAGTGGTCAGTATCTAAAGAAAGAATTTCAAAAGTCTATTGCTGAATTAAAGTTAGAAGACAAGGTTGAGTACCTAGAAGATATAAGCGCAAGTGATCTTTATAAAATAGTTGAAACTCTAGAGAAGGGCTCTTTTGCTCTTTATGGTGGCTTCTCTCGTGATCGTGATGGAAACTTTCTCGATTTTGAGAAGAACCTTGGCGAATTAGCAAAACACTCGAATGTCCCTATTTACGGCTTCTTAAAGTACTATCTTCCATATGGGTTGACTGGAGGCTACTTCACAAGTGGTGAGCTATACGGAAAGGAAGCGGCCCTTATTGCAAATAAGGTCATTGCAGGTGAGGATATCAATTCAATCCCAATTGTTGAAAATGTGGAGGCTCCGATAATTTTTGATTACGCAAAAATTGTTAAGTACGGTCTAGATTTCCACAAACTACCTGTTAGTTCACAGATTATTAATCGCAATAATAAACTACTTCGTTTTTATGAAGAATATACCTTTGAGTTTTGGTTTATCCTTTTCTCATTTGCGTGCCTGTTTATTAGTCTCGTGGTTCTTGCTTATCATTTTGAACAACAAAAGAAGCACAAGAAGGCCGTACTTCGAATTAACGAACAGCTTGAGGATCGAGTCGAAAAGAGAACAAGACAGTTAATTGAACAACAGTCGAAATTGATCAACTCGGCCAAGCTCGCTTCAATTGGTGAGATGGCCAGTGGAATTGCTCATGAAATTAATAATCCTCTGACAATTATTGATTTAAGTGCCTATCGAATAATTCAATTGGCCGATAATGAAGTTGTTCTAAAGTCTGCACAAAAGATAAAGCTGACGGTAGATCGCATCTCAAAAATCATTAAAGGGCTTAAGCAGCTGGCCAAGGAAGACGCTAGTCTTTCAAGTGAGCTTGTCAATATTAAGACGGCCATTGAAGATGTAATTTCAATTTGTAAGGAAAAATTTAAAGAGAATGAAATTCACTTCAAAATTGATGTTGATGAGAATTTAAAAGTTCATGGTGCTCCTGTACAAATCTCTCAAGTTGTTCTCAACCTCCTTAATAACTCTTTTGATGAATTGGTTCAGGGAGATACTGAACGCTGGATTAAGCTTGAAGGAAAGAAAGAGAAGGATATCGTTGAAATTTCTGTGACGGATTCAGGCAAGGGGATCTCTGAAGAGATATTTGAAAAAATCATGGAGCCATTCTTTACAACTAAGGTTGATCAAAGAGGTACTGGCCTTGGTCTAAGTATCTGCAAAAATATTATAGAGCACCACAAGGGCCGTATCTTTGTTGATAAATCATGCCCTAACACTCGCTTTGTCATTCAACTACCTACCGCTTAAATAATTAATTACATTCTAATCAATAAGTGATATTTATTTACAATGAGTAAAATTAAGGTCATTAGTCGGGCCATTGCATTCATATTCTTCTTTTTAAGCTCCTTTGTTCAAGCATCAGATGCCTTTGAGATTCTTATGTTGCACTCTTATGAAATGGGGAATATTTGGACGGAAGAAATTGACAGCTCTTTTCGTTTTCACTTGCAGAGTCGTCGAAAATACTCAATGAAGTTTTATACAGAGTATATGGATTCTAAAAGGTTTTTTGGACGCGACTATGATGAAATTTTAGCAAAACTCTACGCGACAAAATTTAGCTCTCATAAAATTGATTTAATTGTAACAACTGATGATTATGCCTTTGATTTTGCAATCAAGTATCGAAGAGAGATTTTCAATGATGCTCCCATTATCTTTAGTGGTGTAAATGGCTATGATAAGTTTAAGCGTGATATCTATCGAACTGAGAAGAACTTTACCGGAGTCGTTGAAACATTTGATGTGATACCTACTGTTAAAGGTGCCCTGAAAATTAATCCGACTGCCACTAAGATATATGTGATAAATACACAGTTTTCTCCCTCTGGTCGCTATCTAAAAAAACAATTTGAGAGCTCATTTGAAAAAATGCAGCTAAAGCAAAAAGTTATTTATCTTGAAAATTACAATATGGAAGATATCTATGAAATGGCCAAGCATTTTGAAGATGACTCAATTGTTCTCTTTGGGGTTTATGCTAGAGATCGTGATGGGAAGTATTTCGAATTCGATGAAAATATTAGGACTCTTAGCAAGTACTCTAAGCAACCAATCTATGGTTTTCTAAAGTTCCTTCTTAACAAAGGGATTGTTGGCGGAAATCTCTCTGATGGTACGGCCTATGGCCGAGAAATCGCTCGAATGGCCGATGAGTACATCTATGGAGAAAAGAAAATTTCAGAGATTCCTATCATAACTCATTCTATTAATGATCTTGTTTTTGATCTGGATCAGCTAAAGAGATATGAGATTAGTATCAATAAATTACCGGAAAACTCTAAGATCATTAGTTACTCGTCTAGCTTTTTCCAATTTTATCATGACTATAAAATAGAGTTATTAGTCGTTTTGGCCTGCTTTGTTTGCTTATGTATTTTCTTCTTTATTCTACTATATTTCTTTGAGAAGCAGCGTAGCTATAAAGACTCTCTCATTAAAGTGAATGAGAAGCTTGAAAGAAATGTACATGATCGAACTGTACAACTTGTGCAACAGCAGTCCCAAATTATTAACTCTGCTCGTTTGGTATCAATCGGTGAGATGGCCAGTGGGATCGCTCACGAGATTAATAACCCGTTAACAATTATCGATTTGAGTGCGAATCGAATTACTCAGCGTACTAGTTCTGAAAATATCATTAAGAGTGCTGGGCGAATTTCGAGTACAACTTTTAGAATTTCGAAAATTATTAAAGGATTAAAGCATCTTGCCAAGGATGGAGATAAGTCAAAATTCACAGACTTTCACCTTATTGAGGCAGTGGAGGATGTCACATCACTGTGTTATGAAAAGTTTAAAGAGAATGATATTGAATTCAATATTAATGTCGATGAATCAATTGTCATTCATGGCTCAATTGTTCAAGTCGCTCAAGTTCTTCTTAATCTAATCAATAACTCATTTGACGAACTTATCAATGTTAAAGGCGAAAGAAAGATTAACCTAAAGGCTATTTCGATCAAGAAATACGATCAAGAGTACGTGGAAATCTCTATTACTGATACGGGGAGCGGGATTCCAGAGGGTATTCGAGGCAAAATTATGGAGCCCTTTTTTACAACAAAGAAGAAGAATAGGGGAACAGGACTTGGTCTAAGCATCTCTAAGAATAATATTGAAAAACATGGTGGCGAGTTTTATCTTGATGAAAGCTCATCTTTAACTCGCTTCGTTTTTACTATTCCACTTAAAGCTAAATAGTGGCACCACGGTGCCACTACATATATATTACTGAGCTCGTCGATCAAAAATTAACCTTACGCGATTTGCGTCGCAGACTTCATTTTCTTCATTTAGGATATCAACTGCAATATAACGAATACCTCTTTTTGAGGCCTCATATGAAGAAGATTGAAGCTTACTCTTTAATAACTCTTCATTTTCTATACAAGCTTCAGGTGATCCATTAGTTTGTGATTTTGTATAATCAAGATCAAGTGTTCTCGTCTCTCTTGCACGATTAAAGAAAAGACCAAATTGACAAAGTTGACCAGATTCTGTGTTCCAAGATGTTTCAATTGAAAAGACATTTAAGTCACTATCAGCAGTTAAAAGATGGAACTTAATTCCTTTGTCTAAGAATACCTTTGGCGTTGTTGTGTATTCAACTTTGTAGCGTCTGATAAATTGACCACAGTCGTATCCTGTTCCCTTAACGAAGTATGTTGTTCCAGTTGGTAGTGGCCAAATTTGAGCGCTAACTGAAGATGCTAAAAGTATAGTTAGAAGAAATAGTCTTTTCATTATAGACTCCTAAGAAATTTAATTAGATCTTGGCGATCTTTCTTTGTTAATTTAATAAAATTATCTTTTGCTTGTTTTGCTTCTCCTCCGTGCCATAGAATTGCTTCTTGAAGGTTACGTGCACGGCCATCGTGAAGAAATCGAGTGTGGCCATTGACTGTCTTAACAAGGCCTAGGCCCCAAAGGGGAGGTGTTCGCCATTCTCTTGTTGTGGCCTTCCCTTCAAATTCATAAGAGCGGGTATCATCGGCCAGCGCATCTCCCATGTCATGTAGGAGCATGTCCGTATACGGGTAGATCTTTTGATTATTTAAAACCTGATTCTTTGAATTTGATCCTGTCGTGAATTCTGGCCTATGACATGCTTGGCAGTTTATTTGGTGAAATGCCTTTTTTCCGTTCTTAATACTTGGGTCACTAAAGTCTCTTCTAGCTGGAACAGAGATTAATTGTGTGTATAGAGTTACTTTATCTAAAAGCTCTTTTGAGATATCTTCCTGTGTTTGTTTCTCTAAACAATCAATTTGGACGAGACTGCATTCTTCTGTTGGAAAAAGGGGACTTGTTATTCCTAAATCGCCATTGAATGCGGCAGCATTTTGCTCTAGGAGATTTGGACGAGAAGCTTTCCAACCAAAGCGCCCAAGCATTTGTCTTTGTTCAATTATTGAAAAGACATAATTTGCACGGCCTGAAATGCCGTCATTATTTAAATCTTCAGGATCTTCTCCTAAAAGAATATCTTCTTCATTAATATTTTCAAGAAGTCCAAGTCCAATCATCTGTGGACCGACTCGTGGTGAGACAATGGTATTGTCTCCTAAGCTTCCATGAGTCAGCTTTCTAAAAATGTAATTTGGCTTTTTAAGCTCATAAGTTTCACCATCGGCAAAACTTCCTGTGATGGTTTTAAACTTTACGAAGACTTCACCTTCTCCTTGAACACCCTCAATACTGTGAGGTTGAAATTGGTCGCCATAGAATGGATGAGGCCGTAAATTCCCATCTTCTCCAATTGTTTTTAAACGAAAGAGAAGTGAGATATTAGTTTTACCATCATTTTCTGGAAGCCCACGTCCTCGTCCATCTAGAAGGTGGCATGATGTACAAGAAGTCGCATTAAAAATTGGTCCCAGCCCATCTCTTAAAGGAGTCGAAGAAGGGGATGTTATCCAAGCTCCTTTAAAAAAGCTATTTCCAACTTGAAATTGTCGCCTAAGCATTCCACGTGTACCACTCATCGGGTGTGAGAAAGCATTCACGGAAAAGTCCAGTGTAGTCCCGGCACCTGCCGGGAACTTTTCACTGGAATATGTATTAAAATTTAATACGAATAAAAATGTGAGAACAATAGCTCTTACCATTGTACTGGCGTCTCAAGCTCTTCAGAAATTTCAACAAGCTCAATTGCAAGTTGTTCCATCTCTTCGATTGAAGCTAGAATTTCTGGTCTTGCATTTTCATCTAGAATTGCTTGATCAAATGGTACAGGAAGACCTGCTAGCATTTTATTGATTTTTGCAACTCTGTTGTGAATTGTTGTTGTAAGAACAGTGTTGTCTGTTAGACCTAGGATTCCTGTTGATTTAAGTACATTGGCAACACCCCAGAAGTTCCACTGAATATCCATATGAGTCATATCAGAAAAACAAGAGTGCTCATCTTCTTGACCTTGAGTTTCCCAAGCGACAAACATTCTTTCACCTGAAAGTTCATCTCCTGACATATAGATCATTCCTGAAAGAATATTATTAAGGGCCTCTTTTTGATCTTTTGCTTCAAATGTAGCTCTGTAGTTATCTTTGTTTGGTGCCCAAGCATCAACTAGTTCAGTTAGGTGATCAATTAAAAGACTTGTTGCTGTTGATAAATATTCTGCACGTCTTTGAGCGTTCTTTCCAAGACCAATGACATAGTCTGTGTGAGGTCTATCTCCAGCGCCATCAACTGAAAGGTCCTGTCCCCAAAGTAGGAATTCAATCGCGTGATAACCAGTAGAGATATTCTTTTCACCATTGAGTTCATTAAGTGAAGTGAGAATTTCTTTTGAAATCACTGGATAGTCAGTTACGTTGTTTACGATACCTGCGTTTGGTGCACCTTCAACATAGTCGATATAAGCTTCATCTAGTGGCCATGCATTCAAAAGTCCCTCTGGACCTTCATCACTATCGATAGGGCCATTATAGAATCTGAAAACTTCAGACTGTCCATAAGGAGCTCTGGCTTGCCTCCAAGACTCTCTTGCCATTTCAAGTGTCATAACACCCGGGTTAGAGATGAAGAATTCAACGTCGTCTTGAAGAACAATCGCCTTATCAAGAGATTCTGTATAAGTCTTGTAAACTAGGTTTGTGTAACCTTTAATTACTGATTGTGCTGTCGTTGTAGCAGAAGTATTTAAGCCTAATCCTAGTGAAATCAGTAAGATAGATCTTTTCAACATATTCTTATCCTTTGTTAAAGTTATGATTGTTTGTTGGAACTAAGGTTTGATACATCAAACATTAGTTAATATCAACAATTAAGTTCATTTTTTATTAGAATAGACTTTATTTACATAGGGTGATTTAATTTTTTGTATGTCTTTATTTCGAATCGTTGCGCTAGTTCTATTATCACTAAGTTTATTTGCGTTACCAATTGGCCATGAGTCAGGTTTCTTGGGAAATACAACCTCTCGGCCAGGTGATATTGGTGCTGCTTTAGTGTTCCCATCTGCGACGGCCTATCTTAAGCATGATGAAATTAAGATTTACTTTGGTCTTATGTACACAAGACAAGACATTGATGTTGAAGGAACACAAGGCAGTGATTTTGAAAGCCAGTTCATTCCGTATTTTACTGGTTTTGCAGGGGACTTCTTTGGGATAACATTTACGAATTTTGTTACTTATAGTGGGACAAATAATGGAACTCTTGCCTTTGACATTAATGGAATTAGGGGAAGTGCTAATATTCAGGGCGAAGAAACTGTACTTGGTATTAGTGCTGCTAAGAAATTAAATAAAAAAATCGCACTTGGGTTTTCTGGAAGTCTTAATATTCAATCCTCAAAAACATTTTCGACTTTCTATGGAAATATTGGCGGCGATGAATACTTACAAACAATAAATAATCGAACGAAATATATTATTATAAATACTCTTTTAAGTGCATCCTATATTGAAAAAAATCATTTCTTAAGTGCCTCCTTGGCATTTCCTGGAATTAAGTATTCTTCATCGAGTACACAGGAGTCATTTTTACGTTTGAATGCTGACCCCACTGTTTTCACTAGGGAGACAACAAAGCCAAGCTATAAGAGTAATCCTGGTATAAATTTAGGGTATAGCTACCTATCGCCAACGAGTTGGTCACCCTCTTTTGAAATTTTCTATGATATTTCGAAAGATATTATTTCGTTTGACCCTAATCAGGAGCAGAATCGAAACAAGTTCTCAGATGATATTTGGCTAAAGCTTGGTTTAAGTTCTCCTGAATATACGATGTCTAAATTTTATAAAGGAACGACATACTCATTTTTACTTGGTTTCCAGTATCGTGAAGTTGAAAACAGAGTGGCAGAGGATCTACCTGAAAATATTTCTCGTACTTATGAAGCATCAGTGGGATTTAAGCTAACTAACCGAAAGGCCAGCCCGATTTTTGGTCTTTATTACCAGACTCAAGATGGTGCTTCAGACACCAGTGTCATTGGGCTCATGTATTCTTCAAATTATAATATTTTTGACTAATTTATGTAGACTTGGCTCTATATTGTGGTGTAATAAGTCTCGTTCTATTTTGGCTATGTCAGGAGATTTATTATGAGTACAATGGCCCAATTCTTTAGTCGCAATTATCGACACTTTAATGCCGCTTCACTAGTTGATGCATCAAAGGCTTACGTTGACCATTTAAATAGTGGAAAGAAGATGATGATCACTCTAGCTGGTGCCATGAGTACGGCCGAGCTTGGGGTTTCTCTTGCTGAAATGATTCGTCAGGATAAGGTTCAAATTCTTTCTTGTACAGGTGCAAACCTTGAAGAAGATATTATGAATCTTATTGCATACAACCACTATAAGCGAATTCCAAATTATAGAGACTTAAGTCCCGAGGAAGAAGAGGAGCTTTTAGAGCAAGGTTTTAACCGTGTGACTGATACTTGTATTCCAGAAGAGACTGCCTTTAGAAAACTTCAAAAGTATCTTTTTGAAGAGTGGTCTAATGCCGCTAAAGCAGGAGAAAGACTTTTTCCTCACGAGTTTCTTTATCGTATTCTTCGTCGTGAAGATTTCGCTAAAGAATTTGAAACTGATGTTGCAAACTCTTGGGTTATGGCCGCTTGTGAAAAGAATCTTCCTATAATCGTTCCTGGTTGGGAAGATTCAACAACGGCAAATATCTTTGCTTCTTACTGCTTAACAGGAGAGCTTGAACCATCACTTGTAAAAAATGGGATTGAGTACATGATGTACCTTGCTAAGTGGTATCCTGAAAACTGTGGTGATGGTGGTATCGGGTTCTTCCAAATTGGTGGCGGAATCGCGGGAGACTTTCCAATTTGTGTTGTTCCAATGCTTAACCAAGATATGGAAGACGATGTTCCTCTTTGGTCATACTTCTGCCAAATCTCTGATTCGACAACAAGCTACGGTTCTTATTCAGGAGCTGTTCCAAATGAAAAGATCACTTGGGGAAAACTATCCTCTAAGACCCCAAGGTTTATTATTGAATCAGATGCGACAATTGTCGCACCACTTGTTTTCCATTACGTATTGGAAAACTAAGCTCATTGCTCTAAGATAGAGGGGCATGAGAATACAATTTTTATACAAATTTGGGGCATTCTTTTTAGGATGCCTTTTTTGTTTTACCATTCATACACAATTAGGTTGGTCCCCAGTGGTCGCTTCAGCTCTTGTTGGTCTAGTTGCTGGTTTAATTCCAATGAGAATGACCATTCAAGCAGCTGTCTACACAGGTAGTTTTGCTGGGATGTGCTCAAGTGAATTAGTAACCAATTACTGGGAAATACTAGGGATCTCTCTCATTGGTGCAATCTTATATTTTTACACTCTTAGAATTTTTCAGGGCTTTGGTGGTAAGCTTGGAACGATTGCCTTTGTTAGTGTTGCCCTATTCTTCTTTATCAAGGGGAGTATCATATGATAACTGCAATTGGAGTTTCTCTTATTGGTGCACTTTCAACTTTTCATCTATCTCATTTTAAAAAGATAGGGGCCGTTAGAGCTTCTGCACTTTTAACTTTAGTTGCTTACGCTATCTTATACTTTATAGTGCCCAATTATGAAATGATGGCCGTCATTTTCTTTGGCTCAACCTTTGTTGGAATGAGTTGTCCTACAAAGATGCATAATTATACCATTATCATTGGTGCTGTTTTCTTTGCTCTTTTCTTTCAATATCTCGTTCCGTATCTTAAAGGATATGGTGGAGCACTTGGAACTAGTGCATTCTTGAGTGTTTTAGTCATTCAATTGGTTTTATATCTTGGACGTAAACTTGCCAGATCAAGATAAGATTGCCATCATTTTTATATGAGAAATCTTTTACTTCTAATTACGCTACTTATTACTAATATTACTTTTGCAATTGAAACTGTCCAAGTCACCGGCAGTATCGAAATCAATACACCAATTGAAGAAGTTTTTGAATTTGTGGCCGATCCAATGAACGATCATCATTGGCGTAGTGAAGTAAATGATATGGCAACCAATTCTCGTACTTTTGAAGTTGGGAGTACTTTTAGAGAAGATGCGTGGATTGGTATTCGTAAACACTTTATTACGACGACAGAACTTATCGAATTAAATGCTCCTCATCAGGCCTTATTTGAAACAGTAAGATCAAACCCATATTTCTTAAGAAGCAATCGCATGTTTAAAGAAAGTGATAATGGAACTATCTTTACGTATGTGGTGGACTTTGATCGTCGTATGATTAAAGAGACCTTTGGCTTTAATGCAAAGCCAGAGGTCGTGGTAAAATTATACGGTGTTCTTATGAAAAAATACCTGAAGAAATTAAAGAAGAAATTAGAGTAGAGTTTCTCTAATAATCATAAAGATTCCCATCACAATTAAGAAGTAACCAAAAATCTTTTTAAGCTTTTCTTGCGGCAGCTTATGAGTCAGTGCCGAACCAAATTGTGACCCAACAATTGCTAGAGCTGTAAAGATAGCAATAAACTGATAATCAAGCTCTAGGTTAGGTGAGTTGATAATATTTCCCACAAATCCAATTAGAGAGTTAATCGCAATAATCAGTAGGGAAGTTCCAATGGCCTTCTTCATTGGGACATGAAAGAAGTTTACCAGTGCTGGAACAATGAGGAATCCGCCACCAACTCCAATGAGCCCAGTTACAATCCCGACGACACTTGCGGCCCCAAAAATCGTTAGATTTGATGAGGATTTAACTTTGATATTCTTGCCGTTCTTTAGCATTGAAACTGATGCCAGGAGCATAATTCCTGCAAAGATATAGAGTTGAACCTGTCCACTTATGAAAGATGCCAGATAAGTTCCAAGATAAGTTGAAAGCATTGTCATGGCACCAAATTGAAATGCTAATTTTACAATAACATTCCCATTCTTGTGGTGTCTTAGAGTTCCCATAAAGCCTGTTAGACCGACAATTGCTAAACTCATGGTAATGGCAATCTTTGGATCGATTTTGACAATATAAACTAAGATTGGAACCACGAGGATTGACCCGCCTCCACCTAAAAGTCCAAGAGTTGTTCCCGCGATAAGTGCTAATAAATATGCCATGTATATTTCCTCCTGAAATCAGTATAGGGGATTAATTTTTCTTAAACATTGATGGGGGTCAATGTCTTTTCCCATAAATCTATTTACTCTATGATAGGAGGAAATTATGGATAATTTAAATATAAAAACATTCTTTGATGAGCAAACTTACACACTAACTTATGTTGTCTATGATAACGTGACAAAGGATGCTGTGATTATCGACCCAGTTCTTGATTATGATCAGGCATCATCAACGATCACAACAGAGTCAGTTGAAAAAGTTGCAATCTTTGTAAAAGAAGCGGGACTTAAACCTCATTATATTTTAGAAACTCATGCTCACGCAGATCATTTAACTGGTGCGCTAAAGCTTAAAGACTTTTTCCCTGGTGTGAAAGTAGCAATTAATGAAAATATTAAAATTGTTCAAGAAGTTTTTGGTGCAAAGTTTAATATCTTAAAAGAGATTAAGCTTGAAGACTTCGATGCCTTCTTAAATGAAGATGAACCACTAGTGGCAGGAACAATTGAAGTGAAAACGATCTTCACTCCTGGGCATACTCCAGCATGTTCTTCATTTATCATTGGTAATAATGTCTTCACTGGAGACGCTCTCTTTATGCCTGATTATGGTACCGGAAGATGTGATTTTCCTGGTGGGGATGCAAACGCACTTTATGACTCAATTACAAAGAAGCTTTATACGTTACCAGATGAGACAAATGTTTACACCGGTCACGATTATCAGCCAGGTGGGAGAGAATTAAAGTATAAGAGCACAATTGGTGAGAATAAGAAGAGTAATGTACATCTTAGAGCAGATACGAGTCGTGAAGAGTATGTACAATTTCGTACAAGTCGCGATAAAACACTTGCTGCACCAAAGTTACTTCTTCCAAGTATTCAGGTAAACATTCGAGGGGGGCATATGCCTGAGCCTCAAGATAATGGAGTTCGTTACCTTCAAATGCCATTAACATTTAAAGATTAAAAAACTAATAAGAGAGTGCTACAGGTGCTCTCTTTTTTTCTCTTCTGCTAAGATCTCATCCTTGGCCTGACTTTGTAGATCTTCAACTTCGTCAAATTCGTCCATAATTTCTATGCCAAAGAAGGTCTCAACAATATCCTCAAGTGTAATCACACCTAGAATTGTTCCGTAATCATCACTTACCATGGCGATATGTTCTTTTTCTCGAATAAAGCGCTTAAAGAGGTTTCGAAGAGGGGTTTGGCGATTGATAATAGCAATAGGCCTAATAATTTGTAATTCATAAAGCTTCTTGTCTCTATTATTTTCGATAATTGACTTTGCAATATCTTCTTTATGGATATATCCGCTGATGTCGTTAACAGTTTCACCAAAACAAGGGATACGTGTCACAGGAGCCTTTAGATCGTATACAGAGGCGATAGTATCTTCAATATTTACCATAAAGACCTTGCGGGCAGGAGTCATGACTTCTTCAATGACTTTTCGAGATGCCAAAAGTGATTCTTTTAAGAATTCTCCCTCATCTTTTGCTAGTGCCTTTGTTTGAACACCTAATTCAATCATTGATTCAACTTCTTCTCGACTCATCTTATGTTCCGCTTCTGTCTTCAATAACCTCATCAGTGTCATTGATATAAAGAGAATTGGCTTTAAAATAAAGATCAACGGTGGAAGAATCTTTAATAAGAAAGGTGTTAGGCTCTTCCAGTAGTGGTGCCCAAGAGACTTTGGAATAATTTCGGAAAGGTAGAGAATGGCCAATGTAAGGACGATCGAAACAGCTGAGAGGTAGTACTCTATGTTGGCACCACTAATTCCCATTTCTTTAAATATTTGAATCGATTCCGAACCAACTCCTGCGGCACCCAGAGTGTGGGCAAATGTGTTAAGAGTGAGGATTGCGGAGATGGATTCATCTTTATTTGAGGCGTACTTCTTCAATGCCATGGCATAACTACGATTCTGGCGTTGGGATGCCAAAATAAAACTGGGGGTAATAGAAAGCAGGACAGCTTCCATAATGGAGCATAGAAAGGAGACGCCTATCGAGATGACTATATAGACTATTAGCATTTTTATACTTTAATTTGGCTTTAATTTTGTGTCAAATTAAGTAACGCCCAAATATAATACATAATATATATTAGATGTTGGTACCTTATCGTTATTGTCGGCCATGGGCACTTGTTCATAATGATAGCTAAGGGGCCAAGTTTAAGTTAAAATAATGGGGATTAATACAAAATTGAGGTTTATATGAAAGTAACTGAATTTATGACTAAAGATGTAACAACTTGTCGCGATACTCAAACTGTTGCAGATGCTGCAAAAACAATGCTTGATCTAGGTGTGAGCGTTATGCCAATTCTAGATAGCAGTGATAAGCTTGTTGGAATTGTAACTCAATCTGACTTTATCGGTAGAGAAGTTGAGATTCCACATGCACTAGCTTCTATCAAGAGACTATTTGGAATGGATTATAATCTTGGTGATGTTGAAGATATTTACAAGAAAGCAAAGAGTAAGCCACTGTCAGAGATTATGACAAAGAATGTAACGACAGTTACTTCTGATTATTCGCTAACTGCAGTTGTTGAGCTTATGATGAAAAAACAACTTAAGAGAATTCCTGTATGTGATGGGGATAAGCTAGTTGGTATCATTACAAGAAAAGATATTTTAAAAGCTTTTGAAAGTGTAAAATAAAAAAGGCCTCGTTAGAGGCCTTACTTTTATTCTTTTTATTGCATTTCTGCAGTCATTTCACAATTTACTGATTCTACATTGTACCAGTTAGCTTCTTGAGTTGCGTGGTCGTAACCATCGTATAGCCAAGACTCTACTGTAATTTCATAGTGATCAAACATGTTTTGGTCGTATCTTTGCTTTCCTGTGAAAGTTGATACGAACTTGTAGTCTACGATACCTTGGTCAACTACAACTTGTACTTTCTTTGTTGAAACAAGAGCAAGGTCTTTCATAACGTTACAGTTGTTAATGATAGCATCAACGATTTTGTCGTTGTGACGTACTTCAAAAGTTGAGTTGATGATTGAAGCTGATGCCGAAAGAGTCATAAGTGCTACTAGAATAAATTTCATTTTTTTCTCCGTTGTTAGTAAGTGTATTATTAATTAAAGATTACAATTTCCTTTCACATCAGATAGTAATTGAATCGATAGCTTCTCTTCGTAACGGCGCCAGTTACTATAATCAGCATCTTCAATTTCAATCTTGATGTCATTTAGGTTATTTCCAATATTATCTAAGTGGGTAAGTTCAATTTTGTAGTAGTAATCAGTAATCCCTTGATCAACTCGATCTTCAGAAATTGCAATATTTCTGATATCAAATCTTTCTTGAGAAAGTCCTAGAGAACACTTCGTTAACTCTTTTGAAAGATAATTTCTAATCTCTTTTTGAATTTTAAACTGACCTGTTAAGATTACTCTTCCGCGCTCAACGCCGTTTCCAGCATAAGTCGTAAGGCAAATTAGTAGCAGAGCAATTAGCTTTTTCATTTATTATTATCTCCAAATTTTATTAATGAATGAGTTCTATAATTCCGATAATTCATTGAAAAGTATTCTATTAGGCGACAATCGCCTGTCAGGAGATTTATGAATCACTTTGGTCAAGATTTGGTTAAGATTAGAAAAGCAAACGGTTATAAGAGTGCGAAATCATTCTATGAAGTATTGGCAAAGAAAGGATTGGACTGCAATTATCAATATTTCGTTAAGATTGAAAAAGGGGATGCTTTTCCCTCTTCTGCCATTGTTAATCAAATTGCTAAATGTCTTAAGACTAAGGATGCCAATATTCTTATTTTGAGCTTTTGTCGCAACCAATTCTCTTCTTTTGATTACTTATTTAAAGAGGATAATCAGAGTGATGAAAAAGTCATCGAAGTCGCTTCAAAGGCCAATCAAGGACAGCGCTACCTATCTGTCATGCAGATCAATACGCTTGCTCAAACGAAGTCTCATTACTTTCTTTTTCTTATTTTGACCCTTTCAAGAAGTGCTTTGAAGATTAGTGAACTTAAAACTTACTCCATCAAAAAAAGTGTCGTTAACGATCTTATCAAGGCCGAGATTGCCTTTGAACAAGATAGCCTAATCTATGCAAGATCAACTGAGTTTCGCTTTCCAAAAGAGGAGAGTGAGGCTATTAAGAAGGCCTATGGTAAGTTTGATGATTGGGATATGGAGTTTGGCCAAAACTTTAAGTTCCAAAATCTCGTGAATAAGATGATGATTCGTAGAATATCTCCAAGATATCTTTCTCTTATAAAAAACCAAATCGATTCAATTTCAGATATCGTGCGCTTATCAGACGAGTCTGATAATCGCTACAATAACGAAGTTCTACATCTTCATATTTCTCTTAATCGAGGACAATTACCTGGTTAGGAAAGTTTTAAAGAAGTCATCCTTGGCCTTTAGAAATAAAGGGTAGCGGTTGTCATCTTTTATCTTTGTTTTGATATTAGTGATAAGACAATCATTGCTCTTACATGTTTTACGAGCGCTCGAGATTAACTTCTCTAAGTAGCTTTTAACCGGCGTATGAGAACAGCTTGATCCATTTAGGTACTCTTGCCCTAAGAAAATATAGTCACGAATAAAGGCGTACTTCTTTGGAGACACTTTCTTTAAATGGGCCGGATTTAAACGATAGGCCGCGATACTTTCTGCTGCATCTTCGCTTGGATTTGTTTGTCCATAAAGTGAGACCATTTCTTCGCGGTTATAGCGCCATCCCATTGGGTGATCGATCCATCCAGACATATCCCACCAAAAAGATGAGTAGTTTAAGTTATAGAAGTAGGCGAGGTTATGTCCAAGTTCATGAAAGAGACTATAGGCCTTTCCATCTTCATCAAGTTCGCGATCCCAAGGAGCGTAAAGTTCAATTGAAGCATTCGCAAAGATCATTCCACGATGGCCATAACCGATATCTTTCTTTATATGGCGAACCAGTCTTTTACTAACCCAAAGCTTTGGAAGGTGAGTTGGAAGAAGGTTCACACCTTTGATAATGGCATCCATTTGCTCAAGATCAAGTAATGCCGCATCCTTATTTGCATAGGGAGAAGTATTAAGGCCATACTTAAAAAGTAGGAAGATTGATTTCTCGATGAGTTCATCACTTTCAAATAACTCTTTAAGCTTACAAGATTTTGTCTGACATTTATTGGCCGCTGCTATCTTACTTTTAAACTCCGCTTTATCTTTTAAACCATTGTAGACATAAGTCTTAACAAGTAGTGAATAGGCTTCATCAATTTTTGTATTGAGATAGGGCCTTGCATATTGTGTGATTTGCCAATTACTTGGAACCTTGGTGCTACATTTCGCACTATTTACTGTCTCAAAACTAGCGGCATATTCACTTAGTGCATATGCTTGAATTGATAATGAGATAAATAATAAATACTTAATGAAGGAATTTTGCATGAGTCTTTATGACAAAAATCCCTGTCGATCTCAATGGAAATAGGAAAAATCGCAATAATTATAGGGTCTAACGTCTTGTAAAGATGAAGCCTACGGCGATAAACGGTAGAATCATACAATAGTAAGAGTTTGTGACAACTTCCCAAGGAGAGATCTTAAATGTCACTCCTAGAAGTAATGCTTGGGCACCATAAGGAAGTAGGCCTTGAACCACACAACTAAAAATATCAATGAGAGAAGCACTTCTCTTAGGTGAAATATTTCCCTGTGCAGCAAGCTTCTTTGCAATAGGGCCTACGATAATAATAGAAACCGTATTATTTGCAACACACAGATTTGTGAGAGCAGATAAGAATCCAATACCTATTTGATCAGCGGCGTTCTTATTCAAGTGCGCAAACTTTGAAATAAGTCCTTGAATCTTATGAGAGATATAATCTAGTCCACCTTCTGATCTAATGAACTCACTTAGCCCACCTATCAAAAGAGAGAGTAAGAAGATCTCCTGCATATTACTGAAACCTCGGTAAGTCAGTCCTATAATTGTTGAAATTTCAAAACCATTAAATAGAGCGACTACTCCTGCGAGGATAATTCCACCTGATAAGACTACAAAGACATTCACCCCTAGGATAGCAAGTAAGAGAATGAAGAAGTATGGGAGTCCTAAATATAAATTTGTCGGCTTTTCAAATACTACATTTGGAGCAGAAATAAGAAAGAAGTAAACAATAATAGCGATAAGCGCAGCAAGCGATGCAATTTTAAAGTTCTCTTGAAATTTATCTCGCATATTACAACCCTGAGTCCTTGTGGCAGCAATGGTCGTATCAGAAATGACAGATAAGTTATCACCAAACATCGCACCAGACATAACTGCTCCCGCTAGGATTCCTAGGTTGATATCTGTTTTGGTTGCCATTGAAATTGCGATTGGCCCGATCGCTCCAATCGTTCCCATTGATGTACCCATGGCCGTTGAAACAAGGGCCGAGATAACAAAGACTCCTGGGAGAATGAGAGAGTTTGGAATGATCGATAGTCCGAGATTTACAATGGCATCAACTCCACCTGTCTCTGTTGCAATCGTTGAAAATGCTCCAGCAAGAAGATAGATGAGACACATGGTAATAATATCAGGGTGTCCTATTCCTTTTACAAATTTAGAAATATTATTATTGAAAGTATCTTTTGTCATAAAGAAGGCAAGAAAGATTGCAGGTAAAATTGCAATTGGTGCAGGCACTTGATAGAAAGCATGCTTAACACCTTTCATCTGGAAATAAATTCCAGAGCCTAAGTAGATAATGACAAATAAAACTAGCGGTAAAAGTGAAATCTTTTGCTTAATATGAGACATGAAATCACCTTACCATATGGCAGCAAATTGAGTCTAGAGAAATGACTTGATGATATCTTTTCTCGTGACGATACCAACAAGTTTATTATCTTTGATTACAGGCACTCGCTTGATATGCTTTTCAATCATAAATTGAATATAGCCTTCAAGATCAGTCTCTTCTGTTAGGGATTTCACATTTCTAGTCATGACTTCACCAACCCTTACTTCTTTAATAAGCTCGTATGTCTTTTCAAGTTGAGTAAAGTTTAAGTTATGTCCAAACGCCTGCTTAAGCTTTACCATTGCATGGGGAACCTCAACTTCTTTACCAACAAAATCAGACTCAGTAATGATACCGACGACATCACCATCTTTATTTAGGACAGGTAATGCACTAATTCGTTTATCACACATTAACTTCGCAGCGTCTTTTACAGTCTTATCTTCTGTGATCGTAATAGGCTTCTTTGTCATTATTTTTGTAATTTCCATATTTACCTCGTTGTTGTAACAGAAGCTATAACGGTGGGATTCATGATTGGTGTGAGTAATAAATTTGTTAAGTTAAATCTAAAAAATTTAACTTTAAAATTCTTGGCCAATCTGTCGATAAGAATGCATTGGTTTTTATACGTTATTTTGTGTTGGTCCCGGTACGGGTCCAATTAAAGGGGAGTTTGTTATCAATAAAGAATCGAAATCGACAGAAGTCGTCGAATCAACAATTAACAAAAATGTTTTCTTTACCTCAGCTTTCTTCATTCTCTTAATCACTGCCATTGGCTCTTTTTGGCCAGGACATTTAAGTCAGTTTTTTAAGGGGATACAGGCTTGGTTAATTGCTAAGGCCAGTTGGGTCTATGTTTTAGCAATGGGAATCATTTTATTCACGTCACTATGGCTAATGGTAAGTCGCCTCGGTGATATTAAACTTGGCCCAGACCACTCAGAACCTAGTTATACAAATTTATCTTGGTTTGCCATGCTCTTTTCAGCAGGAATGGGGATTGGTCTACTTTTCTTTGGGGTTGCTGAGCCAATCATGCACTTTAATTCTCCACCTGTGGGAGATCCCCAGAGTATTGAAAGTGCTCGGGAGGCAATGAAAATTACCTTCTTTCACTGGGGACTACATGCTTGGGGAGCTTATGCTCTTTTGGCCGTTTGTCTGGCTTACTTTTGTTATCGAAAAGGTTTACCGCTACTTCCAAGATCTGCGTTCTTTCCTATTTTAGGAGATAAGGTACATGGTCCACTTGGTGATATCGTCGATACATTTGCGGTTATCGGTACAATGTTTGGTGTTGCGACATCTCTTGGTTTTGGTGTTGCTCAAGTCAATGCTGGGCTTCACTACTTAATTGGTATTCCACAATCAGAAACAATTCAAGTAGGACTTATTGCTATTATTACGGCAATGGCCACTGTTTCTGTTGTTCTTGGCCTTGATGGTGGAATTAAGAAATTATCAAATATCAATCTTGCCGTTGCGGTTTTACTTCTAGTTGCAGTAATGGTCTTAGGTGATACTGTCCATCTATTTCAACAGTATGTTCAAAACACTGGATCGTACCTTTCAGACATTATTTACAAAACTTTCAATCTTTACGCTTATGAGAAAAAAGAAGAGTGGATTGGTGGTTGGACACTTCTATACTGGGGTTGGTGGATTTCATGGTCACCGTTTGTAGGGATGTTTATTGCGCGTATTTCAAGAGGGCGTACCATTCGTGAATTTATGATTGGAGTACTATTTGTTCCTGCTGGTTTCACATTCCTTTGGATGACTGTATTTGGTAATTCTGCCATTTCAATTGCACTAAAAGATACAAGTGGAAAATTTGTAGAAGCAGTTACGGGTAATGTTCCTGTTGCGCTATTTCGCTTTTTTGAGTTCTTTCCATTTTCGAGTGCACTTTCAATCCTAGGTGTTATCCTAGTTGTTACTTTCTTTGTGAGCTCATCTGACTCAGGATCACTTGTTATTGATACTCTTGCTTCTGGTGGGAAACAAGAACCACCTGTTTGGCAGAGAGTTTTCTGGGCCGTAACAGAAGGTGTTGTGGCAGCTGTTCTTCTACACTCTGGGGGACTAGAGGCCCTGCAAACGATGACGATTGCCTCGGCTTTTCCGATGATCTTCTTATTGTTAATTGCGGTTTATTGTCTAATAAAGTCTTTACGTAGTGATTATCTCTTACGTAATCAGGTTCTTAATCATACAAGTTCTGTTCAGTACGAAAAGGCGAGTATGACTTGGAAGGAGCATTTAAACGCTTTATTAAGTCACCCTAAACACAAAGTCGCTGAAGAGTTTTTAACTGATGTTGTTGAACCTGGGCTTAAAGAATTACAACAAGAATTTATCAAGAATGGACTAGAAGCGGTTATTCGCTATGGTAAAGATGATGCAATCTCTCTTGTTATCGAAAAGGAAGGAGTTGAGGATTTTAAGTATGAAGTTTACCTAAGGTCATTTGAAGTTCCTGATTTCTTACCTGGTAATCAAGAGAAGTATTATCGTGCAGAAGTCTTCCTACTAAGTGGGGGGCAAGAGTACGATATCTATGGTTACTCAAAAGAACAAATTGTTGCTGATGCTGTGACTCAATATGAAAAGCATTATCAGTATCTGCATTTAACGAACTCGGAGCTTGTTTAGCTCTGACACGAATACTTGGCAAATAATTTTGGTTATTTACTAATATTGGCGCCTTTTCCTACTCAATTATTGATATTTTTAAAGATATATTAAAATTAACCGATAAGAAGAGTAGGGGAAGGTGTTACTTTGAGTTCAGAATTTCGTTCACTTTTAAGAAATATATTTGGTGCTGGAGCATTGGCTGCAGTTGTTTCTTATTTTAGCTTCCTCGCACCTGAATCCTCAACTTCTCCTGAAGATAAAATGCTTTCAGAGTCTCTTGAATCACAAGAGAGAATAGAAGACCAAGGAGTTGATGAATTTGGTCGATCAAAGCGCCGACCTTCTTCTTTTGAAGAAGAGATCAGCCGACAATTTCCAACAAGAAAAAGAAAGAATGAAGCATCACGTGTGAATGTAGGTGGTAAGGTTGTTAGAGATCCAGCCTATGAAGCTCAGCAATTAGATGGTTCTAGCTACGAAGGTAGTTTAGGTGGAGGTAGTGGCCGTGGAAGCATTTCTGCAGGTGGCTCATATGCTGGCCCTTCAAGTAGTGGCGGAGATGCTGGTAGCTCTAGTGGCGATAGTTCCGGGACAAATAATTTTTCTTCTGATAGTGGTGGCCCTAGTGATGGGACGAGTACTTCTAATTCCGTTGCTTCTATGTCAAATGATGATCTTGGTGTTAAGAGTGGCTCATCAACGACAACAACTGAAGACTCTGATGACTCTAATACATCATCGTCCTCTTCAAGTGGAAGCGGAAGCTCAAATGATCCTGTGATTACTCCTGTGACATGTTCTGTGGATCGTGCTGAAGGGATGTATTCAGCAACAATTAATGTAACAATCACTTGTAGTGAGAACTCTAAGATTTCATATTGTTTACAATCTGGTGGGGGATTTTGTGACCCTGTCTCATCTCCAACAATATACTCAGGCCCAATTACTGTCGGTACTGTAGATGGAGAGTTTGGCCTGTCATTTTTTGCTGAATCGCTGAGTACAACGAGCTCAACAGAAGTGGCCGAGTTCACTTATCATATTGACTCAACTCCGCCAGACTTAATGGTGACCTTCCCAAAAGTCTACGCACAAACAACGTTTAATTCTGTATCGAATTACACTCAGTCCGCTGACTTTGGGAAATCTAATTACTTTTATCATCAGATCAACTTCAAAGGAACAAACCCTGGAGCAGGAGGCCTTAATTGGACATGTGATCAGATTTATCATGATTATAATGTTTCTGGCTTCTCATCAATTGCGACGGATGTTGATATCTCTGGCCTTGATGCGGCAACTCAACAGATTGATCAATTAATCGGAATTACTGACTTCGTAACAGGGGATAACTATATTGCAACAGTTATCGAAGATCGCAATCTTGGGATCGTGTCGTGTCAGGTACAAAATGTTGTTGTGAGAGATTTTGCCATTGCCGCTTTTACTGGCACGGGGGCAACTTCTGTTATTTCTGGAGTTCGCACAACTTACGGAGGCTTTGTTGGCTATGGTCATTTCCAAGCAACTCCAAACACTTCTAATTCAGGTCAGCTAAGCAATGAGCAAGGAATTACCTCAAATAAACAAGGTCTCTATACTTTAACACATCAATAAGTTACTCAAATTATTGGCGGCTTTCTTAAGGCTGTGAAGATTCTTCCTCCCTAAGTTGTTAAATTTCTTTCATTTAATCAATTACACTAAAATGTCGATATGCCACTGTATTAACAGAGGAACTTTAGTTGTACGTTAGTCGAAAGTTAACATTTATTTTAGCTCTATGCTTAAGTCTATTCTTAAGCTCTGGAATATTTGCGTCGACAACTAAGCTTGGTTACTCAGGCCGCCTTGTTTTAACAAACGGTACACCGGTTACTGGAACCCCCGATTTAAAATTTGATCTCTTTTATTCTGGCTCTACTGGAGTTAATAGGGGAACTCAGACAATCAACGCTGTTCCTCTTTCAAATGGTATCTATACTGTGGAGCTAGACTTTGCAGGTATTGCAAGTGTGATCAATGCTATTCCAACAAATGAAACCCTTGTTATTCAGGTTACAGACATAACAGATACGATGAATCCAGTTGTCTATGACTCTCAAAATATCTTAGCGACTCCGATTGCGGTTTATGCCAATCATGCAGCACTTGCTGAGACGATTGCAAATGATGCTGTCACTCCGGATAGTGTTGACTTCACTGGTTCATGCGCTAGCGGACAAGTTGTTTCTGTAAATGCTTCAAATGAATTTGAGTGTGTCAATCAAACACCAGCAGTTAGCGTTGACTCAACTCTTGTTAATAATGCGGGAGTGATAGGACTTCCAACTGTTGTGACAGGTGACACTTATTATTCTGTAACAGTTGACGATTATGGACGAGTGACTGGTGGTTCAACAACTCCACCTTCAACGACAGCAAATGATATTCAAGACAACTTAATCGTTGATGCTGATATCAACACAAGCGCTGCAATTTCTTGGTCAAAGATTAACAAGACTGGGGCAACTCCAAGTGATGTTGGCCTAACTGTTAATAGTGCTGGCCCTTTGGGGACGACATCTGCTGTTGCAACTGAGAATGTTGTAAAAAGTTACGTTGATACAACGGCAACGACAATTGCGGATGCAAAAGTCATTAACGATATGAGTGGTGTGCAGACTACAATTGCTCCGTCAGTTGATTCTGTGAAGAATTATGTAACAGCACAAACAAGTGCAATCACGTCGTCACAGTGGACGGACTCTGGACTCGATATCTACTTTAATACAGGAAATGTCGGGATTGGTACCTCATCTCCTGCACACTCGCTTCATATTAATGGGACGACAGCTGTTTCTGGAATAATTAGAGATGTAAATGTTGGCTTAAACAAATTACAGTTGAATTACGACACAGCGCCAAACTCGAATTCTATCTCTCTTCAGTCAAGAGAGAGTATGTATTTTATTTCTGATATCTCTCCTCTTGGTTCAGGACCTCATCATTTTGTTTTTGCTTCAGGTAATGCAAATGTAAATTCTGCAGTAGAGCTAGTAAGGATTGAGTCAACTACTGGAAATGTTGGTATTGGTACTAGTACGCCTTCTGAAAAGCTAGAAGTTAGTGGAAATGCAAAAGCAACAGGTTTTTGTATCGGGGCTGATTGTATAACTTCTTGGCCAACTGGTAATGCAGGAACAGTGACTTCGGTAACTGGTGGCACAGGCCTTACTGGTGGAACAATTACTTCTTCGGGAACTCTTGCTGTTGATGTGGGTACAACAAATGGCAAGATTGCTCAAGTCGGAGCAGGGGACAAGCTTGCTGATTCTATTATTAATTATAATCCGGCACTAGATGTTGCACTAACTGGATATACAACGGGAGCCGCTTCAAGTGTTTCTGCTACTGATACTGTTTTGCAAGCCTTTGGAAAAATCCAGGGACAACTTGATGCTCATGCAACTTCCATTGCTGCTGCAGTAACTTCTGTAACTGGAGGGACTGGTCTTACAGGTGGAACGATCACTTCTTCGGGAACTCTTGCGGTTGACGTAGGAACGACGAATGGCAAGATTGCGCAAGTTGGAGCAGGTGATAAGTTAGCTGATTCAATTATCAATTATAATCCTGCTATTGATGTTGCTCTTACTGGATTTTCAGTAGGTGCTGACTCAAGTGTTTCTGCTACTGATACGGTTCTTGAGGCCTTTGGAAAAGTTCAAGCACAACTTAATTCTCAAGCAACTTCGATTGCAGCTAATTCAACACAATGGACGACATCGGCAAGTGATATCTATTATTCAACTGGTATGGTAGGGATTGGAACAACTTCTCCTCGTACGAAATTACACTTATCAGACGCTATGACAAATAACGCAAATGTCGATGAATCTGGGTTTTACTCTCAAACACTACATGCAATTGATACTAATGGATCTTATTCTTCACGTGCTGCTTATGTTGTTAATGCCACTCAAATCGATTCTGGAGTGACTTCTGCTGGGATGCAGGTTGGACAATTAACACAGGCCCTTAGGAATTCTGGGGCAAATGGGGATAATGGAACACTGGCCGTACAAACTGCTTCTAACGTCGCTTACGGGCATTATAGTTATGATGGTACAGCAAGTCCGATCACGACAGATGCGTACGGGATCAAGGTCACAAATTATAATCGATCTGGTTCAGTGACAAATGCCTATGACCTACATATTGGAAACGATAGTGGAGCAGGTGGTACTGTGACCAATCGATTTGGACTTTACCAAGTCGGAGCATCTTATAAGAATTACTTCCAAGGAAGTGTTGGGATCGGGACTAATTCCCCGACGACAGAATTAGAGGTTAGTGGAATTGTTTCTGCTAATAATATTGGCCTAAGTCTTCCGGCATCTAACTCTCTTGATAGCAATGCTCTACCAGCAGGTCTATACCGTTCAAATACCTCAACGACAGGTTCTCCTACTCCTGGAGAAAGTGGTGCGACACTTAATATGCAAAGTGGTGTTGCAAGTGGTGCTGTTGCTCAGCTTCACATTAAAGCAAATAATACAGAAGACCCACGTGCCTTTATTCGCCACAGTGATAACACTGGAGACTTTAAAGATTGGCAAGAAATTGTAACAGCTGATGCCACAGGTAATGTTGGAATTGGTACAACGGCCACTCAGAAACTAACAGTAGATGGAAATATTAATGTGACGGCAACTAATGATATTTGTATTGATGGTACTGGTTGTTTGGCCGCTGCCATCTCTGGTGCAGGTGAAGTCAATGCCGCTTCAAGTGCTGGTGGAACTTCCCTATATAAAACAAAAACTGGAACTGACTTAGTTTTTAAAGGTTTAACTAGTTCAAGTGATATTACACTTACAGCAAATACTAATGATGTAGGCCTTGCTATCAATACTGTAAATGGAGCAAGTGAGCTTCTAAGGCTTGACGGTAGTGGGCGAGTTCCTGCTTCTAATGTTATGGGCACTCCTCTTACGGGTTATGCTGTTGGAACTAATTCTGTTCTTGCGCCAACCGATTCAATTGTTGATGCTTACGGAAAACTTCAAGCTCAACTTAATGCTCAATTTACTTCAATTACAGGTCTAGACACTGATGATGTGGCCGAAGCAAGTAACTTATACTTCACGGATACTCGTGCACAAACAGCAGCTGTTGTTAACTCGACGGCAGGTAGTGAGACAACTCAGGCGCCATCTGTGAGTGCTGTTAAAAATTATGTGGATGCAAGAGCGACTCAATGGTCGAATTCAGGAAGTCATATTTACTATAATTCAGGAAGCGTCGGGATTGGAACAGCATCACCGATTGATAAATTTGAAGTAAATGGAAGTATGACTTTAAAAGGTGGATACCTCACTCTACAAAGACCTGTCACCGCAGGTAGTTGGGCACGTGGTATGCACTTCACACCTGATGGAAGTGTTGATGCCACTAATGATGGCCTTGCTGGGATTGGTTTATTAGGAAATGCAACAACTCAACAAAGGTTTTATATGACATTTGGATCTTCTCCTTGGAGTAGTACAACTGGTCTAATTGTTGAAAGCACAGGGCGAGTTGGAATTGGGACGAATGCTCCTCTTGGGCAAATTCATACATTCGGAACAGAGCCTGTCTTCTTTGACCGCGTTTCTGGAAACCCTTCTCATCTTCTTCTACGAGGGGCCAAGGGGAGTATTGGTGCGGAAACTGCTCCTTTAGAAAATCATGAAGTTGGACGAATTTCTTTTACAGGATTTGATGGTTCTGACTGGGCCACAACAGCATTGGCCGGAATCTCTGGGCGAGCATCAGAAGACTGGAGTCCAACAACAAGAGGGACGGATCTTGATTTTAAAACCGTAACAAATGGGTCTCTTTCAGAACAAACAAGAATGATCATTGCAAATGATGGTAAAGTTGGAATTGGCTCAGATGACCCCATTTCAAAACTGACTGTAAGGGGAGCTGATAGTAGCACTAATGGCCCGATGTTAACTCTTGCTGGTGATGTGAGTAATCAATTTGAAGCAGGGCGAATTCGTTTTGCTGAGCCTAATAATACATTCCAGGGTGGCTACATTCATTATGATGGAACAGGCCCTGATTATCTTCATATTGGTGTTCATGAGACTGCCGACCTTTTAACATCAAGTGATGTTAATGCTATCAGTATTAGTCGCCAAACTGCAAATGTGGGGGTAGGGACAAGTACGCCTTCGTCGCGCTTACATGTTTATGAAAATGGTAAGCACTACCATGTTAATCGCAAGATTGATGGATACTCGCAAACAGAAAACTCAACAGGGATAAATTATATTCTTCTTCACCGTGCCTATGATGGAGCTCTTTTAGATGAGCACTATATAAATGGTGAGATTAATATAAGACGTGGTGGAACGGCAGCTTGGAATCGAAAAGTTTCTGCACAAGTTAATACGGCCTGTGCGTATGACAGCTGTCGAGGAAATATTATCAATTACGGTGAATACACATACCTTGCTTATGTTACTTATAGCGGCGTGAAGTATCTTGCTCTTGCTATTCCTGATAACTCATCAATGTATAATGCGACTTTTACTGGTTACGCATACAACGCAACGGGTGTCGAGCAGTTAAGACTAGTTTATGATACAGATGTGACAAGTGTTACTTCATTCTCACAAAACGCTATACATACTAATGCTATAAATGTTGCCGCTGGAAATATATCAACAGCATCTGGTTACGCTCTTGGATATAATCTTTCTTCAACTACTGATAGGTATGCACTCTATCCATATCTTTTAGGTCAAAAATCGAAAACGGGCTTAGGTCCATCTCTTCCTTATGATAATGCCATGAGTATCGAGTCTGATGCATTGATAACTTTTGTTGAAACAGATGCTGACAAGGTTTCTGGATTTATGGATTTAAATAGCAATACATTTGTGTGGGATGGAAATATTGGGATTGGAATGACAAATCCTTCAAATGCTCTACACGTAACAGGGAATATTGGAGCAACAGGTTGGGTTGGTGCTGGTTGTGAAGGCTCATGTTCAACTGATGCTTATGCCATTAACTATGCTGACGGACGCATTAGAACATTCTCTGGTACAGGATCGGCTTGTGAAAAGGCCGGAGGTTCTGCAACTTTCACATGTTCTTCAGATAGAAGACTTAAGCATGATATTGAAGACTTCAAAGATGGTATCGACGTGATCATGAAGCTTCGCCCACGTACTTATGTTTGGAATGCGGATGAGAGTGAGAAAATACATTACGGATTTATTGCCCAAGAAGTTCAAGAAGCAATTCCTCATGCAGTAACTGTTGATACACAAAGAGAAGATGGTGAGTACCTTACTCTTAATCAAGGAGAGTTTACTCCTTATATTATCAATGCTCTTCAAGATCTTAATCATATGATTGAAGATAATAAGAAGATGTTTAATTTCATGAGTAGTGGAATTGAATCAAAAGTAGATGAAAATAGTCGAGAAATCGCAAGTCTTAAAGAAGAGAATGCTGAGATTAAGGCCGAAAATAAGATGCTTAAAGACTATCTTTGTTCAAAAGACCCTGAAGCTCCTTTCTGTGGGCAGTAATAATTATTTAATTGGCCCAAAATCAAGGCGAATTTAGGCTACTTAGAATCACCACCGGCAGATAAGTCCTCTAAATGACATTCAATTATTGATCTTAACGAAACCATTCTATACTGACGATAAGCCACTGTATTAACAGGGGATCTTGGTTGTACGTTAGTCGAAAATTAACATTTATTTTAGCAATTTGTTTAGGGGTATTCTTAAACCTAAGTGCTATTGCATCGACGACTAAGCTTGGTTACTCAGGCCGCCTTGTTTTAACAAACGGTACACCGGTTACTGGAACTCCCGATTTAAAATTTGATCTTTTTTATTCAGGCTCTACTGGAGTGAATAGGGGAACACAAACGATTAATGCGGTTCCTCTTTCAAATGGTATCTATACTGTGGAGTTAGACTTTGCAGGTATTGCAAGTGTGATCGATGCTATCCCAACAAATGAAACCCTCGTTATTCAGGTTACAGACATAACGGATGCGATGAATCCAGTTGTCTATGATTCTCAAAATATCTTGGCAACTCCAATTGCGGTTTATGCTAATCATGCAGCACTTGCTGAGACAATTGCAAATGATGCGATCACTCCTGATAGTGTTGACTTCACTGGCGCTTGTTCAACTGGACAGGTTGTTTCTGTAAATGCTTCAAATGAATTTGAATGTGTTGATCAAACAGCATCAGTTGCTGTTGATTCAACTCTTGTGAATAATGCGGGAGTCATTGGTCTTCCAACTGTTATCACAGGGGACACTTACTACTCGGTAACAGTTGATGATTATGGACGAGTGACTGGTGGTTCAACAACTCCACCTTCAACGACTGCAAGTGATATTCAAGATAATTTAATTGTTGATGCTGATATCAACACGAATGCAGCAATTTCTTGGTCAAAGATTAACAAGACTGGGGCAACTCCAAGTGATGTTGGCCTAACTATTAATAGTGCTGGTCCTCTTGCAACGACAACTTCTGTTGCAACAGAGAATGTCGTTAAAACGTACGTCGATACTTATGCCAATGCAGCGGCAGATGCCAAAGTAATTGATGATATGAGTGGGGTGCAAACGACAATTGCTCCTTCTGTAAATGCTGTTAAAACTTATGTGACTGCGCAAACTGGTGGAATTACATCTTCTCAGTGGACAGACTCGGGGCTTGATATTTATTTTAATACTGGTTTTGTTGGTGTTGGAACGAATACTCCAATGGGCCCATTACACGTTGTGGGGAGTGCCAATGATTTAAATATCATGCGCTTTGGTGCAACTGATGCAGATATTTCAAGTCTTACAAATCTTTATAATATGTCAGGTCTTCTTATTGTAAACGAAGGCGTCAATAATGCTTATCATTCATTTAGAATTGTAAGCGATGTAGATGCAACTCAAATTGAAAGTTTAGCAGTAACAAATGCTGGGCGAGTAGGTATTGGCGTTTTAGAACCAACACAAAAATTAGATGTCGATGGTAATATAAAAGCAACTGGACTTTGTCTTGGAGCCGATTGCCGTACAGTTTGGCCAACAGGAAATGCTGGGACAGTGACTTCTGTCACTGGTGGTGCAGGACTTACTGGTGGAACGATTACTTCCTCTGGAACTCTTGCTGTTGATGTGGGAACAACAAATGGCAAGATCGCTCAAGTTGGAGCAGGGGATAAGTTAGCTGATTCAATTATTAATTATAATCCTGCACTTGATGTTGCACTTACTGGATATGCAACTGGTGCTGCTTCAAGTGTTGTGGCAACAGATACGGTTCTAGAGGCCTTTGGTAAAGTTCAGGGACAGTTAGATGCTCACGCGTCTTCGATTGCTGGTAACTCTACATTGGTTATTAATTCGACAGCAGGAAATGAAACTGGGCAAGCTGCTTCAGTGGATGCCATGAAAAATTATGTTACAACTGAAATAGCTGGTGTTAATCAATCCCAGTGGACAAATTCTGCAAGTGATATTTACTTTAATAGTGGCAATGTTGGAATTGGGACAACTTCACCAACAAGCCCGCTCACTGTAAATGGTGTAATTACCGCTGGTGGTCTTAACTCTTCAGGGGCCATTACTTATAATTCTTCAGGCAATTATGTTCCCTTTTCTGCTTCTAATTCAACGGGCTATGCCCACGCAAGAATTAATGGACTTGAGGTCGGAGGTATTACCAGTAGCACAAATGAAGGGTATATCAAGCTTGGGGATAACTCCCGCCGGATAAAACTTGATACGAGTGGTATTATTTTGAGCAACGGTATCACAGCTAGTGATGAAGTCATGCGAATAAGTAGTAACGGTAATGTGGGTATTGGAGCAACAAACCCATCTGAGAAGCTTGAAGTTGTTGGAAGAGTAAAAGGTACGGAGCTTTGTATCGGTGGTGATTGTCGAACTTCATGGCCTACGGGAAGTGGTGGTACTGTTACTTCTGTTGCCGGTGGAACAGGTCTGACTGGTGGAACAATTACTTCAACTGGAACTCTTGCCGTTGACGTTGGGACAACTAATGGCAAGATTGCTCAAGTAGGAGCAGGTGATAAGCTTGCCGATTCAATTATTAATTATAACCCTGCAGTTGATGTGGCCCTTACTGGTTTCTCTACAGGAGCTGCTTCAAGTGTTGCAGCAACAGATACAATCTTAGAGGCATTTGGAAAAGTTCAAGGGCAATTAAATGCTCATTCGACTTCGATTGCTACAAACTCAAATCTTGTTATCAATTCAATGGCCGGAACAGAAACGGGACAAGCTCCATCGGTTAGTTCGATAAAGACTTATGTTGATGACCGCGCGACTCAGTGGACGACTAGTGGAAGTGATATTTCATTCACTGGTGGTAATGTTGGGATTGGTACAGCATCTCCTACGAGAAAACTTCATGTCGTTGCTGATGATGCAGTCGACGGAAATGATTTTATCGCATTATTTCAAGAGCCTGGAATTACACCTGAAGCCTCTTCAACAGTTGGTATCGCTGCAGATCGAATGGTTATGGTTCAAGGAAGTGGCGGAGCATTCTATGGTGGTCGAGATGTGGCAAATGATATCGAATTTGCTATGGGGACAAGTATCGCTGGAGAGGCCTTCTCTGGTTCCATGACTAATCATCAGTATGGACTAAGAACAAATAATATTACGAGAATGACGATTGATGAAACAGGAAATGTTGGAATAGGAACAACAACTCCTGCGGCAAAGCTATCAGTAGATGGTGATGCAGAGTTTTCTGGTTTTTATACAAGTAAGCAGGTCACTTACGCTAATTATGACTATACTAATCTTTCTTACTTACTACTTGCTAAGACATCTAGTGATGACAAGGTTTATGGACGCATCTACGGACATCGTGGAAGTGCCACGGCTATTCCGCGACCTTACTATGTTGATGTTGTGATTGATACATCTTCTGTCTATACAGATGTAGGTGAAATCACAAATGCTTATCGAGTTGATTCAAAGATTGCTCTTGCCGAGATAGCTTACAAAGGTGAGACATGGTGGGCGCTACGTTATGATGCTGATAGCACGTTTCATGCTAATAATATAGGGTTTCAAGGATTTCGATCTCAAGCAGATGCCGATGCTTTTAAGTTTATTAATGAAAATGATGCTGACTTAACAGCTATTTTAAATGTAAAAGAATATTCTCGAATTCGCGGAGACCTTTATAATACAAAAACTGGTAATGTTGGCCTTGGGACAACAGCACCTAGTGAAAAACTAGAAGTTAGCGGTAACGTAAAAGCTACTGCTTTTATAGGGGATGGTTCAAGCTTAACAGGTGTGAACTCTTCATCATCTTCTAATATTGCCGATAATACAATCTCAGCTGATACTGACGTTAATGGAACAGGTGCTATTAATTTTGAAACTGGTGGCACAACAAAAATGACAGTTGATAACTCAGGAAAGCTTGGAGTTGGTACAGATGCACCTGAAGCCTTGACTCATATCTCTGGTTCTACTGGACGTCTTATTCTTGAATCTACTGGAGCAAGTAATACTTATGTTACCTTAAGACCTGATAGCGGTGCTGGGGATCAGATGAATTTAGGGATAAATGATTCGACAGGCGCTTTTTCAATTGCTGGCCCTGGTGGAATTGGTGGCCAGGACTTTTTTACAATTGATAATACGGGAAAAGTTGGGATTGGAACAACAGCTCCTGTTGGTGATTTACACGTTGAAGGTGATAACGGGCATGTTGTCATTTCTGGTACAAATGGAGAAGGTAGATACTCAAACATTCAAGCAAATAATCATGCAAATCTTCTTATTGGTTCGAATTTAAGAATTTCAGAGACAGGAACTGGCCATGACCTAGAAGTGAGTCAAACTCATGCTACTATGTCTGGGGCAGGTATTACAATTGGTGGTAATACAAGCTCTGGTGACTTTATTGACTCAGGTGTGGTTTCGGTTTATTCAACAAAAGGATCTGTTACAGAAAATGATGATTTTACGGCAGCACCAACTGCTGTTTTTAGACATGGGAAAGTTGGGATTGGGACAACAGTTCCTTCTGGTCGTCTATCAATTCAACAAAATGGTGTGGCCGATAATTATGAAGGTATTCGATTAATCGCAGATAAGAATAGTGATGGGACAAATGATGAGTACCTTGATGTTTATATCAACTCTGCAGGAAAGAAAATCATTCAAACTCAGTCCTCGGGGGCAGCAGTTCACGACCTTCTTCTAAATCCAGCTATTGGTAATGTTGGGATTGGAACATCATCTCCTACTGATAAATTACACGTTGCTGGAGACTTGAGAGTCGATGGCCAAATTTTAGGTAAGCAGCGCTATGTCGAAACAATAAGTTTTGCAGACGGATGGGCCGAAGGTGATTATATAAATGTTGTTCAAGCAGCGCCAACTGCTGCTGGAGCAGCGACAGGATGGACAGTTACTATCTCGGGAACTCGAACGAACTGGACAGAAAGTCACTACTATGAATTTGCGACAGGACATTCTGATAATTCTCCTTGGCAAGAAATTCTCCATCGCTCAGAAGTAGGCTATGGTAGTAATACAAAGTGTTTTACTCTTGATGTAAAGGGGAATGGTAATAGTCCTCAATTTAGAGTTCGCGCTATTAAGCCCTCAGCATCGTGTGGCCTAACGACTGCGCTGTCTTTGGATGTTGTTATTGAAGCAAAGACTAATATTAACTCGTGGACAAATTTATCTTCAACAGGAAATGACTTAACAGTAACGGAGCTCCAATCTCATGGGTTAAACTTTAGTGTTGTTACAGGGCGCCCTGAGGATGAAGCTGGTAAAGTGGCGATTCACGCAAATGCTCAAGGTTATGTTGGAATGGGAACAAGATCTGCAGATGCTCCATTAAGAGTACATGGCCAATCAACTTCGACAACATTGCCAACTGATACAACTCATGGTGACGTTGTCGCAAAATTTACTAATCATAATAATGGTTTAGAAATAGGAGTCGCGGGTACCCTTAATGCAAGACGCTCTTGGATTCTTGCAAGGCATTCATCAGTAGACGTGTATGGGACAAATTTTTCAACACTCCACCTTCAACCAGATATTGGAACTGATACAAATTATCGTGGGGTAGGAATTGGACTTGATCCAGGTACTCATCTTGCTCTTAACGGAGAAAGGCTTGTTGTTAACGGAACGGCAGCAAAACCAGGTGGTGGTTCTTGGGCGACATACTCTGATGCGCGCTTAAAAGATTTAACAGGTGAGTTCACTTATGGCCTCGATGCCATTATGGCCATTGATACAATTAAGTATCGCTATAAAGACGATAACGCTCTTGGTATTCTAAATGAGAGAGAGCACTCTGGTTTTATTGCCCAGGATATTCAAAAAGTTATTCCTGAAGCGGTTAGAAAGACGACTGATGATTATTTAACTGTTGATAATGATCCAATCTTTTTAGCGCTTATTAATGCGACTAAAGAGCAACAGACTCAGCTTGATGAAAATAAGCGCATGCTAAATCTCATGCAAGAAGGGATTTCTCGTCGGGTGGCCTCTCTGGAAGAGCAGGTAGAAACACTAAAAGAAGAGAATGAAATCCTTAAGGCCTACTTATGTCAGAAAGATCCTGATATGCCACTGTGCCCGAAAAACTAGTCAAAAATTATTGTTAATACGTTAACCTTACTGTTCAAATTTCAATAGGTTAGGCTCTTATCTTATTGATTTTCAAAAGAAAGCTACAATATAGATTATTGATCATCTTGCTAACTTTATAAGTAGTACGTTGGCCAGGAGGAAGCATGATCTTATTAAAATTTGCAATTCTCTATTTTGCACTAATATATTCATCAATTGGTTTTGCCCAAGATTCACAACTTGATAGCTTACTTCGCTGTAGTGAAGTTGCACAAGTTCGTTGTCTTGAGGTTCAAGAGTATGGGCAAGACTTTGTGGGACCTATTCAAGAGGAGACTGTTATCCAGGCCAAAGTAAGCGAGGTCGTTTCACCTAGTATAAGGGAGCTCATTTGCTGCGAGGATGATGAGAAGCTTAGAAAGTCCATCGTTGGTCATATCTTTGATCAGATGAAGCCTGATGATATGATTGTGGCCCTAATAGCCCACAAGAGTGTGGATGAAGTTCGTGGCCCTTCTAGTGTGGATATGGTCTATAACGACGATCGCTTTGTTGGCCCCAAACTACCAAGTAAGAAGTAAATATTTAACTATCAATTAATTCAGATACTTAAGGCCCTCGAGAAAGGGCCTTTGTCATTTCTATGTCAATTAACAAATCTTTAATTGCTTTATTTCCATTGTGGTTTTATTATCAATTATACCCTATGGGGGTATAAGGTTTAATGAGAAGAGAGGTTAATGTGAAAAAAGTTAAATTTGTTGTAAGTGGGATTAAGTGTGGAGGATGTGTCGGTAATGTCGAAAACCAACTTAAGGATCTTTCAGGAGTGACAAATATAAATGTTGATATCGAAAACCAAGAAGTTCTTGTAACAGGTGAGCAAGATTTTTCAAATATGCAAATCAAATCAATGCTTGGAGAAATAGGATTTCCTGTTTCAAGTATGAAGAAGCTTGAGGCTTAGGAGACTGAGTGGAAGCACAAAATAGTGTAAACTTAAAAATTTCAGGTATGAGCTGTGCTAGTTGTGCAGCTTCTATTGAAAGTGAAGTTTCAAAAATTGATGGTGTTAAACTCTCGAGTGTAAATTACGCAATCGAAAGCGGACACTTTGAATATGAAAATAAAGATGTCTTAACAGATATCGAGAAAAAAATTGTAGAACTAGGCTATACCATTCAGACTGATGAAGAGGCCCAAGAAGAAACGGCATCAGCGGCCAAATCGATCGAAAAAGACAACTTTCATAAATTTGTTATTGGAATAACTCTGGCCGTAGTGGTTTTCTTATTTGAAATGGGTCCCTTTAAAGGTTGGCCAACAAAGAAGGCCAATTGGTATATCCAACTCGCACTAACGACTCCTATTTGGGCATGGATTGGTCTGAAGTTTCAAAGATCACTTCTTCAATTCTTAAGGAGTGGCCGCTCAAATATGAATACTCTTATTGGACTAGGGACGTCAGCAGCTTTTCTTTATAGTGTTTTTATTACTCTTTTTACAGAGCTAAGCCGTGAATTAGGGCTGACGACTAGAGTATACTTTGAGGCGGTGGGATTCATTACTTCATTTGTTTTCCTAGGTCAGTACTTTGAAGAAAGGGCCAAGAAGAAAACAAAAGAGGCCCTTAATGATCTTTTTAAGTTATCGGCAAAGAAGGCAACAATTCAAAGAGGTGACTCTTTTATCGAAGTCGCTATTAGTGAAGTGGTCGTTGGCGATACGATAAGAGTTCGCCCAGGTGAGAAATTTGCAGTTGATGGTAAAATTATTAAAGGTAGTAGTGCTATCGATGAATCAATGATCTCTGGTGAACCGCTACCTGTTAAGAAAGGTGAAGGGGAACAAGTCTTTGCTGGAACAATCAATGGGGATCACGTTATTGATTATAAAGCAACTAAAGTTGGTAGTGACACTTTCCTTTCTCAAATCATTAAATTCGTTGAAGAAGCACAGTCTTCTAAACCAAATATCCAAAAATATGCAGATAAAATAAGTGGAGTTTTTACTCCTGTTGTTATTGTCATTTCTATCATCACTTTTCTTGCGTGGTTCTTTTATGGAGCGGAGCCTAAGTGGGGGAATGCAATTTCAAGCTTTATTGCAGTATTAGTTATTGCTTGCCCATGTGCTCTCGGTCTTGCTACTCCGACGGCCGTCGTGGTCTCTACAGGTAGAGCTTCTTTAAAAGGTCTCCTTATCGGAGGTGGCGAAGTTATTGAGAAGGCCGTTGAAATCGATACGGTTATTTTTGATAAGACTGGAACAATTACTTTCGGTCGACCAAGTGTCATCGACGCTCTTTATAAAAAGAGTGAAGACTCAAGGCAAACTCTTGCACATCTTGCTTCAATTGAGCAATTCTCTGAGCACCCTCTTGCTAAGGCGGTTCTAAATTTTGCGAAAGAACAGGGGGTTCAGTTAAATGAGCCTGATAGTTTTGAAGTTATTAAGGGAAAGGGTATTATCGCTGAGATCGATGGTATTGAATATCATATTGGTAATGAATCAATTTTAGATGATTCAAGAATTAAAAGAGCTAGCGATTTAGAGTCAAAGAAAATTGGAAGCTTTATCTTTGTTGCTAGAAATAAAGAACACGTGGCAACTCTGATTGTAGGTGATGAAATTAAGCCAAGTGCAAAAGAGGCGATTGAACATTTTAAATCTCTTGGTATTGAAACTTGGATGATTACTGGTGATAACGATCTTGTTGCCAAGAGTGTAAGTGAAGAGATTGGAATTGATCACTATATCGCAAAGGCACTTCCTATTGCTAAGGCCAAGCAAGTTGAGAAATTACAAGCTCAAGGCCGTAAGGTTGCCATGATTGGTGATGGAATTAACGATGCCCCTGCTCTTGCAAAAGCAGACTTATCGATGGCCATGGGGACTGGAACAGACGTTGCAATTAGCGCTTCAGATGTGACGATTGTTAAAGGTGATATTGCTAAGGCAGTGGAATTCATTGAACTTGCAAAAGGGACAATGAAGATCATCAAGCAAAACCTCTTTTTATCAATGATTTATAACACTCTACTAATTCCTATTGCGGCCGGTGTCCTTGTTATTTTTGGCGGACCAACAATGCCACCTGTTCTGGCAAGTGTGGCCATGGGGTTAAGTAGTATTTCAGTTGTTTCAAATAGTTTAAGAATAAGGAAGTTAATATGAGTAAACACCCAGATCACAAAGCAACACTAACAAGAGTCAATCGCATTGAAGGACAAGTTCGTGGTATCAAAAATATGATCGAAGATGGAAAGTACTGTGTGGATATTCTCACTCAGATCAAATCGATTAGAAGTGCCCTTAAAGGTCTTGAGCATGTGATTCTAGAATCTCACTTAAATAGCTGTGTCATGAAAGCAATTAAGTCAGGTTCAGAAAAGGATTCTGAAGAGAAGATTAGTGAGATCATGGAACTTTTAAAGAAATCTGCAAAGTCATAGGGATTATTATGCTTAAAATCGCTTTCGTTACTTTTCTTTCGACATACTCAATGGCCTTTAGTTTTAAGCAGGCCGTAGGGGAATTAAGTAGACACAATAGTGTTGAAGCGATCAAGGGAAGTGCAAAATCTCTAGTTGAATCTTCAAAACAAAAAAACTCTTGGGGGGACCCAATGTTTAAGGTCGCTGCAAAGAATTTTCCTGTTGAAACCCTCGATTATAACCAGACGCCTATGACTGGGGTTGAGCTTGGTATTTCTCAAAAAATTGCTCTTTCTAATAAGTACGCAAAAGCAGCTGAAAGTATGAATGCTCAGGCCAGAGCAATGAATTTTTCTGCTCTTGATTATGAGCAGGCCCTTGTTAAGGCCTTATGGGGGAATATCATCGGAAATCGAAAAATCGAGCATGAACTAGAGATCTTACGAGAAAATCTTGCGTGGATTAATAATATTTTAAAAGTTAGTAAGAAACTTTACTCTAATGGAAGAATTACCCAACAGGCCTTATTAGATATTCAAATTAGAAAGTCAGAGATTGAAAGTGATTTAAGTAATAAAACTTTTGAACTCAAGCAGAATAAAGCACAACTCGTCTACTTACTTGGAGATCGTGCCGTAAGTTTTGATTACAAAACGACTCCTTGGTTTTTATTAGATAAGACTAAAGAAGCAGAGATAAAAGACAATCGTTTAAAGGCACTCGAAGAGGGGAAAATCGCAGGAGAGTTTGCTGTTGAACAAGCAAACCTTGCTTTTATTCCAGATATTACTGTTTCTTTGGGATATACATTTCGTTCTGATGAGATTGATAAGAATGGCGACTACATCGGTGCTCAAATCTCTTTCCCAATACCGATCTCAGATGACAAAAGAGGTAGTAAGGGAGCCGCTGTTGCCACACATTATGCGGCGACTAAGAAACTTGAGGACTACAAGTTAAAGAAGAGACGTGATCTGAATATTATTCAGGATGATATTAATAAACTAAAAGCTGAGCTAAATATCATTACGAAAAAATCAGTTAATTTCGCTAAAAACTCGAGATCAATTACTTCTAAGTCTTATGGGCGCGGAAATAGTTCTTATATAGAGCTTTTACAAAGTGAATTAAGGTTACAAACAATCTTATTAAAGAAAGTTATGCTTGAAGCGCAATTAGCGACTTCAAAAGTAGATTATAAATATACTCTTGGAGAGTCCCTCTATGAATAAGTTACTTAAAATAATTGCATTCTCAACACTACTTGGATTTGTTGCATGCTCACAGAAAGAAGATGTGAGTACGCATAGTGAATCCAAGGTCAAAACATATTATACATGTTCGATGCACCCTCAAATTAAAGAGGATGGTCCAGGTAAGTGTCCTATCTGCCATATGAACCTGACAAAAGTTGAAGTCGAGGATGATCATGATCATTCGACAATGGCCCAGGCCGAACCAGAAAAAGAGCTTTGGCGTTGTACTGATTTTCCAGATGTAACAAGTGAAAAAGAAGACGTTTGTCCAATGGATGGAACTCCAATGGTAAAAGTTAACATACGAAAAGAAAGTGCGGCCAAAGTTGTTGCCAGTGTGAAGCTTAGAAAGTCTCAGCTAAAACACTTTTCACCATCATACTTTCCTGTGACGACAATGAAGATGACAAAGAAGATTAGACTTCTTGGTCAGGTGCTTCAATCAGAAGAGAAGGAAAGTAATATCCCTGCTCGAATTGACGGCCGTGTGGAAAAAGTTTATGTGAAATCAACTGGAAGTTTTGTAAAAACTGGTGACCCTGTAGTTGATATTTACAGTCCAAAGCTAATCACAGCTGGGGAAGAATATATTCTTGCTCGTAAAACATATCTAAAAAATAGAGGGCGTGAGTTTAGAGACCTTTATAAACAAAGTCAGGAAAGGCTAGAGTTATGGGGGATTAAGAAAGAACAATATGAAGCATGGGCGAAGAAAGGTTCTGTGCCAAATAAGATTACTATCTATTCTCCTGCGACAGGGATTGTCCAAAAAAGAAGCGCTACTGTTGGAACATACTTTAAAGAAGGTCAAAACTTCTTTGAATTATCAAACTTAAGCGATGTCTGGGTCGAGCTTGATGTTTATGAACAAGATTCAGCTCTCGTTGAATTAGGTCAAAAGGTTGAGTTAGAGTTTATTGCTCTACCTGGAAAGACAACGACTGGCGAGATTGATTTTGTAAGTCCTGTCCTAGACCAACAGTCTCGTACATTAAAAGTTCGTGCAACAATTACGAATGAAGAAGGAAAGCTTAAACCAGGAATGGTTGCGAATGCTCAAATTACTTTTGAATTAGAGGGACTTCCTCTTGTTATTCCACGCTCTGCAGTTATTGATACAGGAAAGAGGAAGGTTGCTTGGGTGAAGAAAAGTGACAAAGAATTCAAATCAGTAATTATTAAAACAGGACATGAGTCCGAAGGCTATGTTGAAGTTAAGCAAGGTCTAAAAGAAGGGGATCAAGTTGTCATCGAAGGTAACTTCCTTCTTGATGCTCAAGCACAACTTTTTGGTGGATATGAGGATATGAATACATCTGATCCTCATCAAGGGCATACTAATGATTAAGAATATTATTGAATTATCCATCCGAAATCGTGTTACGGTAGTTCTTCTTTTTATTTTAGTAGCACTACTATCGGTATTTAGCTTATCGACTGCACGTATTGATGCAATCCCAGATATTGGTGAAAATCAGCAAATTGTCTTTACGAATTGGGCCGGACGCTCTCCTAAAGATATTGAAGAGCAAATTACTTATCCTCTAAGTGTACTGCTTCAGGGGATTCCTGGTGTAAAGAATATTCGCGGAACATCAGCATTTGGTTTTTCTACGATCTATGTAATTTTTAATGATGATGTCGACTTCTATTGGTCGAGATCTCGTGTCCTTGAGAAGCTAACAAGTGCGAAAAATGAACTTCCAGACGGTGTTAACCCAGCAATGGGGCCAGATGCCACAGGTCTGGGACAAGTTTATATGTACACGCTTGAAAACTCTGCTGATAACGACAAGCCTCTTTCTCTAGAAGAGCTAAGAACATTACAAGACTTCTATGTGCGCTACCTCCTACAAAGTGTAGAAGGAGTTAGTGAGGTTGCAAGTATTGGTGGGTTTGTTAAAGAGTATCAAATTGATGTTGATCCTAATAAATTGATTGCTTACGATGTTCATCTGACTGCCATTATAAATGCAATTCAAGACAGCAATATTGATGTTGGAGCAGAGGTCATTGAAGATGGTGATCGCGAGTTTATTGTTCGTGGAAAAGGCTTCTTTAAGTCTCTTGCTGATATCGAAAATGTTGTTGTTGCTGTTAAGAATAAAACTCCGATTCGCATTAAAGATATGGCCAGTGTTGGAACTGGCCCGGCATTTCGCCGTGGGGCCCTCGATAAAGATGGGACGGAGGCCGTTGGTGGTATCGTTACAATGCGTTTTGGTGAAAATCCAAAAGAAGTTATCGATAATGTAAAAGAGAAAATTGATATTGTTAGGGCCGGTCTTCCAAAGGGAGTCGAGTTTAAGTCTTTCTATGATCGTACAGAAGTCATTGAGAGAACAATTGGAACCGTTTACTCGGCACTTGCGCAAGAGATCTTTATCACTGTTATTGTGATTCTTCTTTTCTTATTACACTTTAAATCTTCAATTCTTGTTTCACTAACTCTTCCATTTGGAGTTGGAATAAGCTTTATTCTTATGAAGTTTATTGGGATTGACTCAAATGTAATGAGTCTATCAGGACTTGTTATTGCCATTGGTTCTATGGTTGATATGGGTATTATCATGACTGAGAATATCTATTCGAGTCTTGCTAATGAAGATCGAGATCTCTCAAAGTCAGAACGTGTGGATATCGTTATTAAGGCTGCACGTGAAGTCGGACCTGCTATTCTTACCGCTGTCGCGACAACGATTGTCACTTTCTTACCAGTCTTTGGTCTTGAGGGGAGTGAAGGGAAACTCTTTGGTCCACTTGCGTGGGCAAAGACTCTGGCCATGTTTGGATCAGTTGTCGTTGCGATCATTCTTGTTCCGGCCTTAAGTGTTTACTTCTTAAAAGGAAAGCTTAAGCCAATTGACAAGAACCCTGTAAGTTTAAAAATTGTAAATACTTATCAGCCAGTTCTTAGATGGATGCTTGATCACCGTAAGCTTTTTGCAATTTTTCCAACTGTTATTTTTATTCTTGGTGGTATTGCGTACTCTCAACTTGGTAAAGAGTTTATGCCTTCTTTAAATGAAGGTGAAATTCTCTATATGCCTGTCACGACTGCAGACGTAGGGATGACGAAAGCACGTGAGCTCTTAGCATATACTGATAAGGAGCTTGTAAAGCATCCTCTTGTTGCAAGTGCCATTGGAAAACTTGGACGAGCAGAGACTGCATTAGATCCTGCACCAGTTGCCATGTTTGAAACAGTCGTAAAGCTTGTTCCTCAAGATCAATGGCCAAGCGGAACATCTATCTATGACATTATGGCAGAGCTTGATGAGCAACTTCAAATCCCAGGGCTAGTTAATGCGTGGCTTTTCCCGATTGAAAATCGAATTGCCATGATTTCAACAGGGATTAAAACGCAAATTGGTGTAAAGATTTTCGGGGATAATCTAGAAAAACTAGAAAAAATTGGACAAGAGATTGGTCATGTACTTGAAGGCATTAAAGGAGCAAGTGGTGTTTATGCTCAGCAAATCACTGGTAAGCCTTATATTGAATTTGATATTGATCGTGTAGCAGCAAGTCGTTACGGTATAAATACTGGAACAATTAATAAAATACTTCAAACTGCCGTAGGTGGGATGACGATTGGTCAATTCTATGACGGAAGACAGCGTTTTCCAATTCGCGTTCGCTACAAGAAAGAGTTAAGAGATCGTGTTGATGAATTAAAAAAGGTTCTAGTTCCAAGTCCTCTTGGACAGCATATACCGCTAGAACAACTTGCTAAGATCGAAGTTGTAACAGGACCAGCAATGATACAGTCTGAGGACGGAATGTTGCGCTCTCTTGTTCTTTTAAATGTTCAAGATCGCGACTTAATCGGTTTTGTTGAGGAAGCTAAAAAGGCCGTCGAAGAGAAGGTTGAACTACCAAAAGGCTACTCACTAGTTTGGGCAGGACAATATGAAAATCAGGTTCGCTCAAATAATCGCTTAATGCTTCTTGTCCCACTGGCCTTAGTTATTAATCTAATCATTATTTACTTTGGTATTAAAAACCTAAGAAATGCAGCAATTGTCTTTAGTGCAGTTCCAATTGCTTTTGCTGGAGGTCTAATCCTTTTATGGATTGGTGGCTTTAATACTTCTGTTGCTGTGTGGGTTGGTTTCATTGCCTTATTTGGTATTGCTGTCGATGATGGAGTCGTCATGATGACCTATCTGCAAGAAGAGTTTAAGTCCATCAAACCTAATAATTGGCAGGAGCTTAAGGAAGTCATTGTTAATGCTGGATCAAGACGTATTAGACCTCTTGTTATGACAACCACGACGACTGTTGTCGCCCTTGTTCCAATTATGTGGTCAACAAGTACAGGAAGCGAAGTCATGAAACCGATGGCAATCCCAACGCTTGGTGGGATGCTCGTTGAGTTAATTACACTCTTTGTCGTGCCTATTACATATTCATATTTTGAACAAAGAAATCTTAAAGGAGAAACACATGAATAAATTTATTATTGTAAGTTTTATTGCTTTTAATTTATTTGCTGCCGGTCGTATTGAGATGGCCAAGGATACAAAGAAACAAGTCGTTAAGGTTCTTGAACTTAATGAGGATCTTCACTCAAGCTTTTTTAAATATGATGGAGCAAAAGTAGAGGAAGCTGCAAAGAAGCTATCTCGTGCAATTGACAAAATTAGCGATGAGAAAATTAAAAAGCTATTAACTTTCTCTAAGGTAAAGCTTTCTGAAATTCAGGCATCAAAATCAACTGCTGACAACAATCAAAATTATCACCTTGTTTCAATGGCCCTTATTCATATCATTAATACATATGATGTAGGGGAAAAGTACAATGCTTACTCATGTCCGATGGTTAAAAAGAAATGGGTACAAAACTCTTCGAAGCAGGATAAAGTTCATAATCCATATGCTTCAAATATGCCTCATTGTGGACAAAAAGATACAAAGTTTTAATTACTTTAAATAGTCTGTGATGGCCGCTCCAAAGATACTTGGAAATGCAATAATAACTGTGCGTTTAAAAGCAAGAATTGGGTCGGTCATGACAGGGAATTTATCAATAAGAAATAAGATAAAGACAACGCTAGAAGTTGTAATCAAGTAAATTGCAATAATCCTCTTAACAAACTCTGCGACATTTCCCTTTAACTTGAATCGATAGAAGTTGAAATAAACAAAGCACATCACAATTACAATTGAAGATACTAGTAAGTAGTAGATATTGTTAAATTTAAGAGAAACACTTAAATTCCATACTTCTTCAGTAAAACAAAGTGGTGAAGCGACAAGAAAGGCCCCTACAAATATTTGTGAAACATCACGTAGTCGAAGCTCAACCATAAGAGGGTTGATAACATGACCAATTGGCTTTCCAGTATCATCTAAGAAGGTAACAACCTCTTTTAGGTAGCCATTAATACGCTTGATCTCTGTATGTGTATTCTTTAAGCCTTTAAATATTTCCATATTAAAATTATAGAGAGTATTTAGAATTTAGGCAAAAAAAAAGGCCCGGATAACCGGGCCTAAGTATACTTTAATTTAATTAAAGAATATTGATATCTGCAGAGATTGCAAAATTTGTCTTGTCTGCATCAATATCATCAGCAAGGAATTGTACGTTTGGATAAACGTAGATATCTCTTGTTACAGAAATACCGACACCAACTGATTGGTATTCATATGCTCTTAAGAAGTTTGAATCTTCACCTCTAGACTTTTGGTAGTTAAAGTAACCAAATACAGTTCTAAATGAGAATGTATCGTTAAATCTATACTCAAGTTGTGGGTATAGGCCAATCTCTAGTTCTGTAAGTTGATCTTTTGGAAATACTGTTTCTGGATTATTTCCATAGAAGTAAGCACCAAAAGAAACAGAGGCACCGATTGTTAGGTTTGTGCCTTCAAAGTTTTTCATCATATTGTGTGAAATACTTACAACTTGACCTAGGTCAACATTCTTAAAGGACTCAGATGTCCCAAATGTGATACTGGCAGAAGTTGAAGTTTGAAAGTCACCAATTTTATAAATTCTTGAGTAACCAACGTATGGGTTATCAACATTACCTTCTGAGTGTCCCCATGGGTTTAGTACAGAAAAACCTGCACCAACTGTCATACTGTCATTTTTGTTGAAACGGTATCTACCTGCGAAGCTACCACCAAAAGATGTATTTCTTTCTGTTTCTGGATCACCATAAATATCTGGTCTTTCTTCACCAAAAATATCATCTAGTGTACCACCATTGTAACCTAGTGAAAGACTTAAGCTGTAGTCAGATTTTGAACCAGACTGTGCTCTTAGTCTTGCGTTTGTAATTTCACTGTCGATGTCTCCATCTTTTTTACTTTTTGCTTCTTCTTGAGCATGAGTTTGAACCGTCATAGCAGCTGCTAGAATTAGCATAAGTAACTTTGAACTTTTAACAATTGTTCTCATAATCACTCCATGTGTATGTTTTTTTATAGACTAATATTGTCTAAAGACTGATGTGAAAGATCAATTGATTTCTTAATAAAATCTTAATAAACAACAAGAAAGATTTTTGCATGGAGCGCCAATATAGCTTAAATCAACAAATAATCCTCAAATAACAATTAAGAGGCTTAATTAAACTTATCTCATCTTCACTTTAAAGTAGAGATGACTTCTCCGTAGAATTATCTATTAGGAGAAGTTATGTCTAAAATTTTTGATTGGGCCCAAAATGGTGATATTGGCGAGTTAAGTATTTTCTTATTAACAAATGAAGAATGTAATTTGGAGGTTACTAATGAAAAGGGATATACCCCTCTTCTTGAAGCTACCCAGAATGGTCATTTTGATTTTTGTCATACCTTATTGAGTGCCGGTGCCTGCGCTAAGGCAACAGATGGCCTTGGTAATAACGCTCTTATGCTTGCTTCTCTAAAAGGTAATTTAAGAATCGTTAAGTTACTCATTCAATATGGTGCAAAGCTCGGTGAATTAAATGATTCAGGGATGAGTGCTCACGACTGGGCCATGGCATTTAATCGTAAACAAGTTGTTTCTTTTATTGGTGAAAGACATAATTTTCAAAATAATCGAATTAAAAGCTATCTAGGCCTCGTGAAAAATGGAATGAAGTCAATTTCATGGCCTAATAGGAAATCTCTATGATGTCATAAAGACTCGATATTTTATTTCAATCCTATTTCTTGCGATGATGAATTATCAGATAATCAATCATCAAAGGAGATGGATATGAAAGTACACACATTATTTACGACACTAATTATTGGTGCAAGTATGATGAGTTTTTCAGCGTCAGCAGAGTCCCTTTGTGAACATAAGAATAATTCACAAGAGGTGAGCTCACATCAAAACCTAGAGAATGAAATGGTTCATTCTACTAATTCCCTCAAGTCAAAGTATAAGAAATCTGGCGAAACTCGCATCCTTAGTAAAATCGAAGGGCGCGATCCAATCCGCTAAATCTTATATAAGGCCCTATTTATGTCTCCAAATAGGGCCTATTTTCACCAAATTTCATGTACTTATTACAATATATGTCTCTATTAGCAATCAGTTGTTTAAATGTGTTGATAATAGTTTGACATGTCAAACTAGTTCGGATATTTATTCTTCATAAACATAAAGGAGAATAAACATGATGAAAAAATCACTTATAACTTTATTATCACTTCTATCAGTTTCAGCAATTGCAAATTCTGACCTAGTTCTTGAAGGGGAGAGATGGGTTGCAAAGCATAAAGGTTATGTATGTGCAGCATTTACTGACTACACGAATGCACCTGCTACTCACAACAACATGAATGTTAAATTTGAAAAGCTTTCTACTGATTACACACTTGATAATATTCTAATTAAGGCAACTTTTGAAAATGTTGATGGTGTTGAGTGTTCTTACTCTTCAATCCTATTTGCAGACAACGCAGCTTCAACAATCGAGCTTGTTGATTCAAGAGCTTTTTCAAAAGTAGATGCTTCAGCTGACTGTTCTGAAGGTAAAGCAGTTCTTGATGCTCAACTTGCAGACAATGACTACCTTTACTGGGGACACCCTCACCACGCAACGATCATGGTTCCAGCAACTGGTGCTGCTGATGTTTGTGGGGCCGAGGCAACACATATTGGAATCGATTTTATGGTTTATAAGAAACTATAAAAAATCCTTGATATTAAGCAGGGGAGTATTAGCTTCCCTGCTTTTTTTATTTTATATGAGTTCAATAATTAGAAAATTCTTAAAAATACATCGCATTCTAGGTTTGGTCCTAGCGGTCAATTTCCTTGTCCTTGGTCTAACTGGAGTCATTCTCGTTTGGCGCCATGAGCTCTCTCCTGTTCAGACAGTTGAGCAAATGAGTGTTTTTATTTCAGAAGAATCATCACTTTCAAAAATTGAAAATTACTTATCGGTAAACGAAAATTATAAAGATAAAAAAGTACTTTCAATTTTTAAAGGCGATGACGGAGACATTCAAGCACGTGTTACAGAACCAGGCATAGAAAAGTTCAAAGGAGCAACAAGGTTAAAATTCGACCTTGCTGGAAATGCAATCTCTTCAAATCAAGTGAAGCCAACTATCTTAATAGATTTTATCTTAAAGCTTCATAGAGAAATACTTCTAGGAGGAAAAGGAAAAATTCTTATTGGTCTTATGGGACTATTTTTTCTTATTGCTCTGCTAAGTGGTGCTCTTATTGCCAATAAATTCTACCGTAATGTAAAGACGATGAATTCTCGTATCCTGCTTGGACGGCTTCATAAAATCATTGGAGTCAAGACACTTGCATGGCTTTTGATCGTCACTTTCACAGGATCGATTCTCGCATTCAATAGCACTTTGATTGGTCTCTTTTTAAGGGAGAACGTTAGGACACATCAAGCAAATGCTATCGTCATAGAAAATGCAAAATATGTATCAGTAACGACAGTTCTTAAAGAACTTGAAAAAAAGCTTCCACATTTAGAATATGACTTTATCTCTTTTCCTGATAATGAATTCTCAGTTCCCAACCAATTTGTTGTTCTAATGGAGAATGAGGAGCATCATCATGAGATCGCATATGTTGATGGCATAACAGGTAAGTTGAATCGTACTGTGTCACTGCCATGGTACTTAGAACTTCTAATTCTTTCTGAGCCGCTACATTTTGGTGACTACGGCGGAGTTGTCTTAAAAATTATTTGGAGTATTTTTGGAATTATTTCTTCATTTATTCCTATCAGTGGGATCTATATCTTCTTATTTAGAAGGAAATATCTCACAACTAAAGCAGGCCAATATGATGGAAATCTCTTAAGTGATACAAATATTTCAGTATCTGAGGTCTTACTTCCATCGATGTTTATCTTTGTGATCTTCTTTATCACATCTGATTTTAAATGGATTTTAAGTGCTCTCTTTCTTATTTATTTAATCTTTTCTTGGCGTGATCTCCTTATTTATCTAATCACTTTTAGCAAAAAGGTGAAGAGTTCACAGGGGAGAGTACCTTGAGTTCTAAATTAAAAATTAATAACCTTACTAAGGCCATCTCATGCCTTTGTTTTGTTTTTGGTGCGGCCCAAACAATTCTTCTTGGTCTAATACCGAAAATTGCCATGGTAACAAATCTGGATATCACTTCAGTTCTTATTATTTATGGGTTTTCAATCTTCTTCTTTCTTTTTATGACAAAGGAGTGGGCCGCACTTTTTTCAAATATTCGGCCTAAGAATATTTACCGAATCGGACAATATGGGCTTCTTCTATCAACACTTGCTCTTCTTGCAACATTTACTAGTGGTAATGTTAAGTTGTCATTAGTGTGCTTTATTTTGTCTCGAATTATCTATGCAATGACTGCTAGCTCTATTATTCCATTTTCTCAGGTTGTTAAAATAGCTCGATTTGAAGATGCTCAAAAAGGTGTCTTAGAAACTACTGTTTTCTTAAATACAGGAAGGCTTGTTGGGTTAATTCTAGGCGGCCTATTGGCATTCAATCTAAATATGGGACTTGTGATTTTAATTGGATTAATCGTTCTATCAATTCTTCTTGGTTTTGAAAGAGGTCGAAGTGATATCGAGTTTATTTCAGCTAAAGAAGATCAGGGTTCAAAATTTGTTGTTCTGCCACTACTGATGATTCCATTGGCCTTTACTTTTATGACTTCCTTCTTTCATATGAGTATGACAAATATTGTTAGTGATCTCTTTATAGGGCAAATTAAGCAATCTGCTACTATTTATTGGACTCTAACAGTTGCATCTCTTGTAATTATTCTCACTCAATTGTTCCTAAAAAAAATGAATCTCATCACTTCTAAATTTGTCACATTATTAGCAATCTTTGCTCTTATCGCTAGCTTCTACTCTTTTTATCGAATAGACGATTTAAGAACATTATATGGATTCATCATTCTGTTCTCATTTGGAGCTGCAATTATTCCTATTCTCTATATGGGACAAATTTATAAGCTTAGCTCTGCGGTTTCTAAACAGATTGTTGCCAGTGAGATCAGCTTCTATCAAACACTCGGCAATGCACTAGGGGCGCTTACGTCTGGATTAATAATCAAATTGCAACTTACAAATTATATACTTCTTTTCTTTGTTGCTCTGGTGATGGCAGCAGTTTTTATAAGCTTAAAATATAACACTTTCTATACTGAAGAGAATTTTGGTGGAGTAACCAATGGTTAGTGAAAGTATCAGGAAACTTGCAAATAAGTATAGTATTCGATCTCTGATTAACTCGATGGTAAGAGATTATTCGCAAGATAATCTTATTAAGATTGATCATGATAGGGATTTAGTGAAAATAGGAAATCTCTCATTTGAGCTCGATTCATTTTCTCCTCTAGGTGGCCATCGCTATACGGGAGAAATTTATTTAAATGGCTCTTCCATTGAATTTGATCAAATGCTTCCTGAGTTAATTAGCAGCTTTCCTGATGTTGACCCAACGTTTATCGAAAATATTATTAATTCGAGAGATAATATTGAACTTATCCTAAAGCACAATCCGGAAGTTAAAATTGATAACTACCTCGCTAGTGAACAAAAAATGCTCTTAGGGCATCCATTTCATCCTTATCCAAAATGCAAGAAGGGAATGAATGAAGGGGATATTAAATTATACTCACCTGAGTTTTCTAAAGGCTTTAAACTGACTTGGATTAAGTGTGAGAAGGATTCTATTCATACAAATGGAGATTATATTGATGTTGCAAAGGCAATGAATCAATTAGCAAAATTTGATTTATTAAGCGTTGATGAATCTTTCATTTATATCCCAATGCATCCATGGCAGTGGCGTCGTTTAAGAGAGAAAGACCTTGGTGGTGATATTCTTGAGGTGATGGATGGGCAAAATGATTGGTTTGCACTTTCATCTCTTAGGTCATTATATACTCCAGGAGCACCTTACTTAGTAAAGTTCTCTATGGATGTAAAACTAACGAACTCGATTCGACACCTTCAGCCTGAAGAGGCCGTTCGTGGAATGCAGATGGAGACAGTATTTAAAAATGAAGCTATCGCTGAATTTAGTGATAAGTTAAAAATTCTCCATGAGCCATTCTATGTTGCACTTAAAGCAAAAGATGGAAGTGCCATTGTTGAGTCAACTATTCAACTTCGTGAAAACTTTGATACATGTGAAACCTTCTTACTAGGTACTCTTGCTGAAGAGAATCCTTATACCGCTAAATCTCACTTATTGGCCCTTGTGGAGGCCAATGCTAAAAAGGCCTGCGGTAATATCTTTCTTGCTAGAAAGTACTGGTTTGATGCATTTTTAGAAAATGTCATTGGTGAGTTTATTAGTCTCTCTGAAGAACATGGAATCCTTCTTGGGGCCCATATGCAAAATATCATCCTAAAGATGGAAGATGGACTACCAGTGGGTGTTATTTATCGCGATTGCCAGGGAACAGGATTTACCACAAAGAGTGTTGAACAATTTGGCAGTAAGTATGACTTTATTGGTAATACTAAAGGGAATATTTTAAATCCTGACGATGTTAATAAGGTTTATACTTATTATTTAATCATTAACTCAGTATTTAATACGATTATTTCTTTGGCCAATGGTAATGAAAAAGCTGAGTTATTTCATCTAACTCAGTTTAGAAATTTCATTTATAAAAGACACAAAGACTCATCATTTTTGAACTATCTCGTTAATAGTGAATTCCTTTATCAAAAAGGCAATTTTAGATGTTGCGTAACTAATCAAAATGAAAACACAATTGATAATCCGTGGGATATTTATAATAAAATAACAAATCCAATTAGCTCTACTTTAAGAAAACCTCGTGCCTATGAAGGTGAGTTGTACCGTGAAATGTCAAAGCATGGCCATGAAATTGTTTTACGTGCCTTTGATATGAACGAAGATTTAATGAAATTTCACGAGTGGCACAATAAGAAATATATTTATGAATTCTGGGAAATGAATAAGTCTTTAGTGGAGCTTCGAGAATATGTGCAAGGACTCAAGGAGTCCCCTTATCAGCTACCAATTATTGTTGAAATCGATGGCGTGAAGGCCGGGTACTTTGAAGTCTACTGGGGATTTGACGATAGAATTGCACCTTATTGTGACGCTAATTTATATGATCGTGGAATTCATATTCTAATTGGAGAGGAAAAGTTTCTTGGTACTCGTGCTGTTTTTGACTCTATCTTTCATTTAACAAAGTTTCTTTTTGAAGATGATAGTAGAACGCAAAAAGTGTGGGGGGAGCCTCGTGTGGATAATAAAAAAGTATTAACTCTTGCAAGACTTCTTCCTGGCTGGGAACACAAAGGAGTCTTTAGCTTTCCTCATAAAACGTCTAATCTTTTAGAGGCCGACCGTACAAGGTTTTACCGCGAGGTGGAGTTATGATGAATACGAAAAAGTTTTATGAACTTCATAAGAATCTTGTCATTAAAGCAATTGAAGAACTTCAATTTGAAGAGCTCTTTGATGTTGAGTATTGCCATGATCGCTTCTGCTTTAGAATTACTGATGAGACCTACTATAGCTTTCAAGGCCGCATTAGTGTTTGGGGAAATCTTCAAATAAAAAAAGAAACATTTAAGAAGTATAGTGCTGAAAAAATTGTGGATGAGTATACTCTTGCAGACTTCTTTTTTGAGGTAAGAAATCTATGCAAGATGAGTGATGAAACACTCGCTCAGTTTATTGAAGAGGGGAATCAGACAATTTATGGAGATATTATTCAATCTAATTCATTAGAGAATATCACTATTGAAGATATAGCTAAATTCAACTTTAAAAAAATTGATCAAATTTTGTCAGGACATCCGAAAATTATCATGAACAAAGGACGTCTTGGCTGGGGAAGTGATGAACTTTCATTATATGCTCCAGAGTCTAGAAATAGTTATCAGCTCCATTGGTGTGCGATCAAGAAAGATTGCCTTGAATGGGGAATGAACCTCAATCAACATAAGGTTGACGATCTCTATTGCGATTCTCTTAGTGACGATGAAGTAGATTTTGCAAAAAAGAAAGTTCAAGAGAATTCGGGAGATTTTGATGACTATATCCTTATTCCGATTCATCCATGGCAGTGGAGTAAATATATTAGTGTTCAGTTTAATCACTTGATTTTTCAAGGAAGTATTATTTCTCTTGGGATGCTAGGGAATGAATACACACCGCAGGTATCCATTAGGACCTTATCTTCTAGCTCTGATGCAAGTAAGTATGATTTAAAAGTTGCCATCTCTATATTAAATACCTCAAGTGTAAGAGGGATCCCGCAAAAATATATAAAGAAAGGCTACCTCTTATCTGAAAAAATTGAAAAGATTATTAATTCTGATCTTTTCCTTAAGAATAAGGTTGATGTCTTAAAAGAAGTTGCCGCTGTAAGCTGTCCTTTACCAGAGTTTAATCGTATCAAAGGTTGCTCATATCGCTATAAAGAATTATTAGGCTGCGTTTGGCGAGAAAGCGTAGAGAATAAAATCACTAGCAATGAAATTGCTATTCCAACAGCAGCACTTCTCTTTACTAAAGATCAAAATGCACTGGTTGCTGAGTATATTAAGTCATCAGGTTTAAGTGTTTCGGAATGGATCAAAGAGTACTTCACTGTTGTTGTTATTCCTCTCTACCATCTACAAGTTGAGCACGGACTAGGTCTAGTGGCCCATGGACAAAATACCATTCTTGTTCTGAAAGAGGCAAGGCCACAAAGATTAATTATAAAGGACTTTCATGGTGATTTTAGAATGGCAACTAACTCAAAGCACTTAGGTGATGACTTTGGCGTTGAGCTTGATCAGTTACCAGCAGAGTATTTAATTCATGATCTTATCACTGGTCATTTTATTACAGTGTTACGTTATTTATCTAGAATTGTGGAAGATACTCTCGATTTTAAAGAAGGAGACTTTTATCACTTACTAGGAGAGGTTGTCTCAAATTATCAAGGTGATCGTAAGGTTGCTAAAAAGGTTAACTTATTAAGAAATGAATTTGAAAAAGTATTGGTTAATACTGTTCGCTTTGTTGCTGGTTATAGTGAAACAGGTGAGCGTCTTAAGCCAATGTTAGGAAGTAATATTAAAAATCCTCTTGTGAAAAATAGTTAGGGTTGAGTTGAGGTAGTAGTATGCAGAATATATATGACATTGTTGGAATTGGCCTAGGGCCATTTAATCTAAGCTTAGCGGCGCTTTTAAATCCTCTAGGTAAAGTGTGTAGTAAGTTCTTAGATAATAAGCCAGAGTTTAGTTGGCACCCTGAGTTGATGTTTGGAGATGCTATGATGCAAACATCTTTCTTAAAAGATCTCGTGACACCTGTTGATCCTAAGAGTAAATTTAGTTTTCTAAATTACCTCGTTGAAAATGGACAATTCTATCACTTTTTAAATACAGACAGAAAATCAATAAATCGTTACGAGTTTCAAGACTATTGTAAATGGGTTTCAAAACAACTTCGACATGACATTGATTTTGATTCTAAAGTAATCGACATCAAACACGATGGTGAGAAATTTGAAGTCATTAAAGAGGGAGGTAGCTACTACACGAAAAATATTTGTGTAGCATCTGGTCCTTCTAAGAATATTCCAGAGTGTGCGAGGCCGTTCCTTTCAAATACATTATTTCATGCAAAGTCTAAGCAAATGAAGTCACTTGATTTAAAAGGTAAGAAAGTCGTTGTTGTTGGCGGTGGGCAAACAGGAGTCGAGACATTTAGAAATGCACTCAATGGAATGTGGGGTAGAGTAGAAAAGGTTACTTTGTTAAGTGGAAGAAATAATCTACAACCTCTTGATGAAGCTCCCTTTACTAATGAAATTTTCACACCTGAGTTTGTTTTAAATTTTCACTCACTTAAGCAAGAGCAGAAAGATGCATATACTCAAAGTCAACTTCTTGCTAGTGATGGAAACACTCCCAAGTACCTACAGGAAATGTATAACGAGTTATATCTTGATCGTTTCTATTTAAAGAAGCTTCCTGACTACACCATTTCTCCAATGCGTTGGCTTAATGAAATTGAAAAGCAAGGTGAGTCCTATAAGCTTAAGGTTGATAATCTTCTCAATCAAAATAGAGAGGTTTTTGAAGCCGATATTGTAATTTTAGCAACAGGCTTTAAGAGTATTCTACCAAGCTTTTTAGATGGGCTATCAGATAAAATCGCTAAGGATGCTCAAGGGCGAATTATAGTAGGGCAGGACTATAGTATTCAAACAACGATTGAGAATGGAAAAATCTATTCAATGAACTTTAGTCGTCATGGCCATGGTGTTGCAGACCCACAGACTAGCTTGATGTCTTGGCGCTCTGCCATGATTGCGAATGACCTTGTCGGTGAAAAACAATATACCACAACAAATAATAGCGAAAGCTTTCTTAGCTTTTTTTAATTAATGGAGAAAAAAATGAAATTATTGATAGTCATGTTAATATCAACTTTATCCTTTGCAGCTCCTGCAGCTAAGTCTGAAGGTGAAGTTGAAACAAAGAGCTTCAATACGAAGGAAGAAGTACTAGATAATCCAACATTGAAGACATTATCAGGATCGCTAAAGAGATGGTCTTTTTACTCTTCGTTCAAATATAATGCTGGTGCTCTTGATAATCTCAATGATGCTGAAAGACCTAATATTAGAAATGCTGGTAATACAACATCGCTAACGAATTTCACTGGTAATTTTGGTGTAAAGTATCGTCTTTCCAAAACAGATAACCTGTCTCTTCAGGTTGGTATTGAGAAGAAGGCCCCTTTTCATGGAAGTGTTGACTCTGAAAATCCAATGGTTCAGTATGAGCTAGATACTTATGGTGATAGCTTAAATATTGATAACCCAGTTCTAAGCTACTTTAAAACTTATTATCTTTTTGGAATCCAAAATGTAACATTCCTACAGTACCAATATGCAACGTGGGACTACTACAAAGACTTAGGTATTAACTCTGTTTTTAATATTAGTCACTCCTTGGCCTACAAAGTGTGGAAGGCCGCTTATATTGCCCTTTCAGGTAATGCGACACAGTACTTTTATGATAAGAGTACAATATCATTTAATGGGATGGAGATTGCTGGTAAAGATAGGCAAGTAAATCGTTCATTCTCATTAAGTCTTGCTGGAGAGCTTTACTTTTCGCGCTCCCTTTCTTTAAGACTAATTACAGATCTTTACTCGGCCGATCACTTTAGAAGTGAACGTATTAATGAGAAGGTTCTTCAGCAAACGATAGCGATGACCTACTTCTTTACTCGTGATATTTCGATTTCACCAAATATGCGCTTTATTGCGGAAGATATTAGAGCTGACAGAACAAATGTTGGCCTAACGATGAATGTAAATTTATAAAAAAAAGGGGGATTTAAACCCCCCTTTCTTATTCTTATTTTTCAGATATTTCAAAATCGTCATGACCAGGAATTTCTTCAGGAAGTGCTTCCTTAAGGTCAACACCTAGGTGGAGTATTCTTTGTCCTGCTTCACAGTTAGGTCTCACGTTTTTACCAATAACAACACCTGATCGATCAGCACAGATGACTTCTTTTACTTGGCCAAAGACATCATAAACCTTTGCAATAACTTCACCCTTCTTTACACGATGGGTAAGTTTTGGGAGTACATCAACAATTCCACCTTTTGTTGAGTAGATCCAATAAGAGTGGTCACAGATTGTGGCATCGGTAATCATATCTTGAACATCTCCTTCGATCATTGAGTAGTAGCGAAGTGTGTTCTTGATACCATCCAGTGTTTCGTCGATAAGGGCGTGTTGAAAAGCATTTGGATTTCCAATTTCAACAGTAATAGCATGGATTCCTTGCTCATTTGCCCAAGCTCTCAAAGTTCCTTCTTCATCATATTTTTGAACAATAATTTGTGGATTTTGTAAGAAGGCGAGAGTTCTCGTTTCTTCATTCTCTAGATCAGCTCTTAGGTAGAGGCTGTTTACACGGCCATGACTTGCCGTATGTAGATCAAGAAGGTAATTAAACTTAGAAACGATCTTCTGTGTAAAGTAATGTGCATAGAGATTACTTGGATTTCCGGTAAGTTTTCCAGGCATGATTCTGTTTAAATCAATATTATCAATAAATCGACGTTGATTTGTTAGGTAGCCTGGAACGTTACTAATTGGAACCATAACGATTGTTCCTTTTAGTTTTTTTGGATCGACCTCTTCAATTAGTTTAAAAATTGTTGAGATACCATTTAGCTCATTCCCGTGTACAGCAGCTGTAATACCAAGTACAGGGCCATCCTCAACACCCTTCATTATGATGATAGGTACACGCCAAGGTACACCGAGAGCATTATCTGAGAGGTGTATTTGTAAACGGTGAATCTCACCTTGCGTAAATGAGTTTAAATCGATTTCTTCAGTAGTCTTAATGACTTGTATTGCACCCATAATACTTCCTATGCTATGAGATCATGATCTCGTTAAAGAGTGACTTATCGTTATCTAAACTTCTAAAGAGTTTAGTTCTGAAAGTCCCTTTCTTACTAATTAGTTGTTCTGCCATCTTATCAATTGCAACAACTGTAAGAATCGTTTGAATATAGGCTTCGATTAAATCATCTGTACCAATACCTAGAGAATTGAAATCTTTTTGATCCATAAGCATCAGTCTTGACGTATCTGAGTCCCATTGATTTTCACCTGTTTTTACTGATAGGTTTGTTCCTAGAACTTCCCAGCTGTCCTCTGGATAGCTTGCCTCAAGTGGTTTTCTTGCACGACGAGCATAGACTGCACATGGCATAAAACCTTTTGGTGATGAGTAGACCATAAGTCTTAAGTCTGCAATATAAATATTTCCCTTCTTATTCGGTACTGTACCGATGTGAAAGAACTTACCGTGCTCACTTGTCGAGCTCCATTCGTAGTGACCAATCAAACTTTGGACAATGAATTGATCATATGGGTAATCCATTTGCATAAAGGCATCAAGCTCATCTTGATTTGTAATTGTAAAAACACCTTGTCCTGCATTTGAATAAGGGATCTTAATAACGGCCTTACCACCAAACTTTTGTACCCAAAGTGGAATCTCCAACTTATTAACGTCTTTAATCGTCTCAGGCATATTAATCTTTAGGCCTGATTCAGCAATCTCTGAGTTATATAGCTCGTAAGCTTTGTTTGCTAATAGTTTATTACGTCCACCTGATAGACATACAAGCGTTGAGTTAAAGATAAATGTCTTTGACGTTGTTGGAATGCGATTCCAAGGCTTCTGTGTAACATAGCGGAACGCCGCTCTAATTGGAATTCTTTCTCCTGTCTCAAGAGTGATATGTAGAACACCATTTTCAAAATCTGCCATTTGTTCTTCACCATTGAAGTGTGGAACGAGGTAAACATCTTCACCCGTTAGATCTGCTATTGTTGAAGCATACCCAGATGTCTCCATGTAGTTCTTATCATAGATAACAGCAAGTGCACCTTGTGGAAGTCTCTTCTTTCTTTTTTTAAGTGCTGGTAGAAAAGAATTTTCAATAAGAAATTTATATCCTCTATGCTCATCAGCATCTGTTCTTGGTGGCATTGATTTTTGGCCAGATGGACATGAGTTTGTTTCAAGAACAACCATACGTCTATTTCCAGCTTGTGTTGTTACATAGAACAAGTCAGAGCCTCCCCAGAAAAAGTGCTTACACTCATACGAGAGAATATCTCTCAAAGTGTCTGTACAGATTTGCGGGTTAAGGTGACTATATCTCTTAATAATCCTTTCGTGGTCCAAGTTAAAAAAATGGCTTACTAAAGGGTGTAGTTGCGCGTTTAGTACCTTAGGATAAAAGTGATTTTCTTGTTCAAAATTATCAGGCTTAATAACTTCAATTCTTCTTTTCAAGTTCTCTCCAAATTGTATTTTTAAAGCATAAGTTAATGGAAATATTATAATCTCAAACCCTTCTCATGTAGCGAATATTTTGTGATTTTTATTAAAATTTTAAGGCCTGCAAATATTTTTTAGCTATATGTTGACTTGTGCGCTCGGTTTTGCATTTGTTCGGCATTGCCTAATTTGTCCTTGAGTCGCTTTTGGTTTTTTGGAATTTGTGACATGTTGTTTTTTAACAAGATAAGGGGATAGAATGAGACTTCGTAAAGAACTGCAGGGTGTAAAACGCCTTGTTGTAAAGGTTGGAAGTAATGTTATTACAAAAGGAAATGGAAAGCTAGACACTAGGAAGGTGCGAAAAATTGTTGAAGATATCTGTGAATTAATTGATGAGGGGATCGAGGTTGTCCTTGTCAGCTCTGGTGCCGTCAGTGTTGGAAAGTCATTTCTTAAAGAGCACTTACCAAGAAGAGGTCAAATAGACTTTCAGCACTCTGCTAGTGCCGTTGGACAGCCAAGACTTCTAAATACATACTCTCGACTTTTTGAAGAGAATCAAAAGATCTGTTCACAAATTCTTCTAACACATGACGATTTTAGAAATCGTAAACGAAATCTACATGCCAAACAAAGTATCAATGTTCTCTTAAAGAACAATATCACCCCGATCTTAAATGAGAATGACACAATCTCTTTTACTGAGATTGCACTGGGCGACAATGATCACTTGGCCGCACAAACAGCACAAATGATTAATGCCGATGCACTTTTAATGATTACATCAACTAATGGCCTCTATGATAAGGATCCGGCGTATGAAGATGCTAAGAGAATTGCGACGGTTCCCTTTGGAAGTGATGTCTTGGAAGATGTGAATTATCAGGGGAAGACAGCAGTTGGTAAAGGTGGAATGGAGTCTAAGGTTCACGCTATCACAAAAATCACACCTATTGGTATTAAGGCCGTTATTAGCTCGATGGATAATGAGCGACTTATTTTGGATCCTCTCACAAAGGAGCTCGGTACTTATTTTGCTCCTAAGAATGCTTATGATCCAGAAGAGAGAAAAGCATGGCTACTTTCAATGAAGAAGCCAAATTGCTATATCGAAGTTGATAGAGGTGCATTTGATGCCCTTAATGAGAGTAAGTCTCTTCTTCCAAAAGGTATCGTTGATGTTTACGGTCAGTTCTATAAAGGGGACTGCGTCGATATCATTTGCGATGGTGAAGTTTTTGCTTCTGGTGTTTGTGAATATGGGCATTGTGAAGTTGAACAAATTATGGGGCGCCATAGTGATGAAATTGAAGACCTAATTGGCTTTAGAACATCAATTGAAGTCGTCCATACAATTAACTTAATTTTAGAAAAGGATATAATCGATGAAAAAATTAGCTAGTACTGTAAGAAAAGCCTCAAAAGAACTTTTAAAGTTAAATAAAGAAACTAAGGATCTAATCTTTGATGATTTAGTAAAGGCCTTAGATGAAAATCGTGAGCTTATCTTAGAAAAAAACCAACTCGACTTAGATGCAGCATTTAAAAACGATCTTTCGAAGGCAATGGTTGACCGCTTAAAACTTACCAATGAAAGAATAGATGACATCATCTCAGGAGTTAAGACGATAAAGGAACAACCTGAAGTCGTTGGTTCTTTCTATAATGAATTTACAAATGATCTAGGTTTAAAGATTAAGCGTCAAAGAGTCCCGCTTGGAGTTATTTTAATGATTTTTGAAAGTCGCCCGAATGTTGTTGTAGACTGTGCGGCCCTTGCTCTTAAATCTTCTAACGCCATTATTTTAAAAGGTGGAAAAGAAGCAAAGCACTCAAATGAGGTTCTTGGTCAAATCATCCAGGATGCGATCTCTAAATATGTGAATAAGAATGTTGTAGAGGTTCTAGCATCAGATAACCGTGAAGTTTTAAATGACCTTCTAAATCTTAAGGATGATATCGATGTTGTTATCCCTCGAGGTGGACACGGTTTAATTAACCATGTTTTTGAAAATGCAAAGATGCCTGTGATTGCTCACTACCAAGGTCTTTGTCATATGTATATTGATAGTGAAGCGGATATTGAAAAGGCCGTATCACTTGTTGAAAATGCAAAAACTCAAAGAACTGGTGTATGCAACGCCATTGAAACGCTACTTATTCATAAGGATATCTTACCAAAGGTAAATGAAAAAATTTCTAAAAGGCTTCTTGCAAAAGGTTGTGAGCTAAGAGTTGATGAAGAGTTTGCAAATCAAACAAAAGGCACTTTTATTAAGGCGACACAAGAGGATTGGTCAACTGAATACCTTGATAATATTCTTTCAATAAAAACAGTCTCTTCCCTTGATGAGGCCATTGATCATATTGATGAATACGGTAGTAATCACTCTGAGTGTATCGTTTCTAATAATGAAGAAAATTGCCAGAAATTCCTACAAAGTGTTGATGCAAGTTGTGTCATGGTAAATGCCTCTACTCGTTTTAACGATGGTGGACAGCTAGGGCTTGGGGCAGAGCTTGGAATTTCGACAACAAAACTACATGCCTATGGTCCAATGGGAGTTGAGCAAATGACGACGTCTCGCTACGTCGTTGTTGGTGATGGGCAGATTAGATCTTAGTTTAAAGAAAATAGGAGAGTTATCATGAAGAAAATTGCCGTTATTGGTTGTGGAAATATGGCCAGTGCAGTTGTTCGTTCAATGTATAAGGACCAAAAAATTAAAAACAAATATCTCACATATACCCCTAGTCGCACACGAGCAATTGAACTTGCTAAAGAGGTAGAAGGTGAGGCCATTGTTGAACTAAAGGAAGCGTCCGATGCAGACTATTTCTTAATTGGTTGTAAGCCACAACAATTTGAAGAGCTTTCTAAAATACTTAAGGATATCGACCTCTCAAATAAAGTTGTTATTTCAATCATGGCCGGAATCGACCAAGAAAGAATTAGCAATTTATTAGGCACCTCAAAAGTAATTAGGCTAATGCCTAGCTTACCAATGGAGTACGGAGAAGGAATTTGCTTGTTAAGCACAACTGAGCAAGTAGAAGAAAATGAGGTTGAGTTTTTAAAAGAACACCTTAGTGAAAGCTCGATGATCTTGAAAATGAAGACAGAAGAACTCTTTGACCAAGTGACTGTCGTCTCAGCATCAGGGCCTGCATTTATCTATTTTTTTATGAATGCATTAGAAGACTCTTTGAAAGAGTGGGGCCTTGGTGCAATAGAGTCACGTGCAATCACGAGTCAGTTATTTAGAGGTAGTGCTAAGAGCGCATTAATTAATTGTGAGACAGAACTCGATGACTTAATTGCCAAGGTTACATCTAAGAAGGGAGTTACAATTGAGGCCATTGAGAGCTTTCGTCAAAGCGGAATCGATGCCTTTGTAAAAATGGGGGTGGATAAAGCAGTTCAACGCTCAAGTGAATTACGAAGAGGTTAGGGATAACCTAATTAGAGAATTAATCAATTCTTAATGAATATATAGAATGTTAAGGTAGTTAAATGAACAATAAGAAATCTGAAAAGTTAGTACAGTTAGTAAGTTATAGCGTCGTTGATAGTAAGCAGTCCCGCACATCTAAAGTACAAGAAAAGACTTCTATTTGTGAAGAGGGGCACGGTAAGGCGTTAAGAGAGTCATCTTTTCTTCGTCGAAGCCTAATTGAAGATGAAGAGAATTGCCTCTCAGTACTCTAAATAATAAGTTTTTAAATTAGTATTTTATTAATTAGCAAGAGCTATCTTGTCCGCTACCGCTTTGTGTTTTTTTAGTGGATGGGTAGCTATGCCAAAAAAAGGATTGTTAAATGATTGTTTACAGTTTCCTCTTTTTTTTGCTCCTCTTCGTGTTGATTGGAGTTTCTTCAAGTTTTAAAAGTAAGAAAAATAATTCGGATTACCTGCTTGCAGGTCATAGTACTCCACCGTGGTTAGCAGCTCTATCTGCAGTTGCAACCAATAATAGTGGGTATATGTTCATCGGACTCATTGGTTATACCTATACGAGTGGCCTTCAAGCATCATGGGTTATGATTGGTTGGATTATTGGTGATATTGTCATGAGTTTCTTTGTTCACAAGAAGCTAAGACAAGTAACTGAAAAAGAAAATCTTCTAAGTTTTGGGGGAGTTCTTTCGAGATGGCAAAGAGGGACTAGCTTTAAAAAGCTAAGACTTCTAGTTGGTATTATCACAATTCTATTCTTAGGTGTTTATGCTGCTGCCCAATTTAAGGCCGGCTCTAAGGCATTACACGTTCTATTTGGATGGGACTATAGTACTGGAGCAATTATTGGTGCTGTTATTGTATTTGCTTACTGCCTATCTGGCGGTATTAGAGCATCGATTTGGACAGATGCTGCCCAGTCATTTGTTATGATTATTGCAATGGGGATCTTATTCTTTGTTGGGATCAATGAAGTTGGTGGTTATGATGCTTATGTAAGCAAACTAACTGCTGTATCACCTGGTTTCTTAAGCTTTACACCAACTGGACTTAATGTTCCTGGTGGAACAGGGATTTCACTATTTATTCTAGGTTGGGTCTTTGCTGGTTTTGGTGTTGTCGGTCAGCCTCATATCATGATTCGTTTTATGACAATTGATGATACTAAGAATATGAATAAGACGAGAATTTACTATTATGCCTGGTTTATTGCGTTCACAATTATGACTATTGGAGTAGGGCTAACAGCAAGACTTCTACTTCCAAACTCAGCTAATTTTGATGCAGAATTAGCGCTACCTTTAATGAGTCAACAACTTCTTCCAGAGATTCTAATTGGTGTCGTTCTCGCGGGGATCTTTGCCGCAACAATGTCAACGGCCGACTCTCAAGTACTAAGTTGTTCAGCAGCTTTTACAAGAGATATCTTGCCGAAGAAGTCTGACAATATTTATCTTACAAAGCTTGCAACTGCTGGGACGACTATTATTGCTTTAGTTGTTGCCCTTTTTGGAAGTAAGAACGTATTTGAACTCGTCTTATTGTCGTGGTCAATACTTGCAGCTTGCTTTGGTCCATTAATTTTTATCTATGCAATTGGTAAGAAGGTATCTGAAATTACGGCCATCTCAATGGTCCTCATTGGTGGAATTGTTACTGTTGTTTGGATGAACCTTGGTTACGGCGCAACTATTTATGAAGTTGCTCCAGGTATCATGGCCGGTTTAATTACATACTTTGTTCTATCTCATACGCCTTTAAATGATATCGTTCCTGGTAATAAGGTAGTTGATAATAGAATGAAGAATTCAAAGTTTATAAATGAAGCCAATAGCTAACTCCTTGGTAAACTATTTATACCCAATTACCATTACCCTCCTATTTTTAGGGGGGTACTTTCTTGCTCTCTTAAATATTCGAAGAGTTCAAAAAAGAAAGCTAAAGAATATCCGTAAAAGAGATATTAGTGATGCTGTTGAAACAGATTCACCAGTTGATGATCAAGAAAAAGAGTTAAAATCACATGGTGTTGAAGGAATTGAAGGTCGTTTCTCATTTATGATGAGAGCACTTCCTGTTCTCTTCTTTATCCTTTGGTCTCTCTTTGTTTCTATTCCTTATCTCGGAAAGATTCCAACAGTCTATGTTTCAATTATTGCTGCTATTGTTTCTGTTATTGCTGGTTTCTCCCTAAGGCCATTCTTAGAGAACCTTTTTGCGGGTGTGATTATTTCCTTTTTTAGATCAATTAAGATCGGGGATACCGTCACTATTGATGGGCACTACGGACTTATTGAAGAGATTGGGCTGACCTATTCAGTTGTTAAGAAATGGAATTGGGTAAGACTCGTTATCCCAAATTCTAAGTTACTCCAAAAAGAAATACAAAATTTCACAATGAATGATCACTTTGTGTGGACTCATATAGAATTCTTTGTTTCGCCAGACTCTGATCTTAAGTTAGTTCGTGAGATTGCAAATCGAGTCGCAAAAAAATCCGAATACTTTTGTGATGTTGAAGAGCCAACAATGTGGGTAATGAAGCTAGATAAGGACGCCATTGAGTGCTGGTTGGCCGCATGGGCAGAGAACCCTAGTGATGCATGGGAGCTAAGAAATGATATGCGCACGCAACTCTATATTGAGTTACAAAGTGCACAGATTGAATTTCATAAGCTCAATATTAAAAGTTAAAAACGATAAGAGGTTGATATGATGAATTTAATATATAAGATTTTTGAACACTTTATAAAAATGATCCTTTTCATTTTAAATCAGTTTTTTCCACTCTCTTCCGAGTCTTAGGTACTTATGAGTTTTAAGAGCTGTTCGGTTTTTGCTAATTGGTGATGGACTTGTTAAGGTAAGGAGCAAAGTTAAATGAATCGAGGAATATGCTTGGAAAAACTAAAAGATATCAATTGGAATCATCTCTACTGTTTTTATGAAGTGGCCAAAGTTCAATCACTTAAAAAAGGTGCTGAAATCATCGGTACTTCTTCACCAACTCTTAGTGAACAGCTTAAGCGTCTAGAAAACAAATTCAATATGAAACTCTTTAACCGTAGTTCAAAAGGTCTTTCTTTAACACCTGAAGGCCTACAATTATTTGAGAGAACTAAGGGAATATTTGAGGAGGGAAGTAAGCTCCTAGAACACTTTTCTGAAGATGTTGTTGGTGGCTATCCTGTATCAATTGGAATTGAAGAGACGATCTCTTATGATCTAGCAACTGAGTTTGCTTCTCAATACTGGGATCTTTATACAAAGTATGGAACAGTAAATACCATCCGACAGGGCGATCACGACGTACTTGTGGATAATATTCTTCACGGTAATATTGATTGGGGAATTTCTCTTAGAAAGCCTAAGAGAAAGAGTTTAAATGTCGCTGAAATTGGTTCTTTTGAAATTGTCTTTTGTTGCTCAACTGAGCTCTATGATAAGTTTAGAGATGAAAAAGACTTACTGGTAAATATTCCTTTTGCCGAAAGTAATTGGGATAAGAATCTCAACCGTATTATTTATCAACATCTTAGAAAAAATGGAGTGATCCCTAAAGAGAAGGTGTATAGCGATCACATCGACTTTGTTCATAAACTTTGTCTAAGAGGTCGTTGTGTGATGTTCCTACCAAAGAATCCTTTGGAGGAATATTTAGGATTGAAGACTTTCCATTTAGGTGAACCAATCCGTATGTCTCTTTATGCAATTTGGAAAAAGTCAGATGAAGGATTGATTTCTATCCGTAAGCTGCAAGAACTCTTTCAGTCAAAGCTATCAAATGTGCCGGATCGCTACGAAGATGTGGATCTCCAGATCGAAGTTTCTGATGTTTCCGATGACTTACTAAACTAGATTCGAAAAAAACTAATTTGGTCTTGAGTGTATGTAAATTCCTACAAATTCCCGTAGAATTTTTGTATGAAAAAAATTAACTCTTTGAATTCAATTAAGTACTTATCAATTATAACACTTTCAATAACTCTTCTCTCTTGTGCTTCACCAGAGAAGGAGAGTGTTGGTCAGGCACCGGCAGGTAGCAATACCATTTCATATCAAGATGAAGATAGCATTAAGCATGAACTGGAGCTCTATCAAAATGAACGAGTCCAAAAATGGATTAACTACTTTGCTGTCAAAGACCGTGTTCGTTTTGAGCAATTCATTAAAAAGGGAATGTATTACAAAGAGGTAATTCAAACAGTTCTTGAAGAAGAAGAACTTCCTTATCAACTCTATTATCTTCCGTTAATTGAAAGTGGTTATAATAAGACAGCTCTTTCTCATGCCGGCGCTGTTGGCCCATGGCAATTTATTAAAGCAACTGGAAAACGTTATGGCCTTGCTGTTAACCGTGTTGTTGATGAAAGACGAGATCCTGTCCATAGTACCGAAGCTGCAACGAAATACTTAAAGGATTTATATACGGTTTTCAATTCTTGGGAACTCGCAATTGCAGCCTATAATTGTGGTGAGTTAAGAGTCTTACGCGCCATTATGAAGGGAAGGACTCGTGACTTTTGGGAGCTTGCTGATCGAAAGTTACTTCCAAGAGAGACAAGAAATTACGTTCCTAAATTCTTGGCAGCTGCCTATGTCGGAGAGAACTTATCAAAATTTGGTTTTAATGAAGAGATTATTGCAGAATCTCCAACTTATCCTGACTTAAAATTAGTGGAAGTTCCTGGTGGTGTTCATATTAAAGACGTTGCAAGACATTTTAATATTGAGAGGGATGAGATTGAAAAAATTAACCCTGCACTAAAATATCAGCGCACTCCTAATTGGATTAAACATTATGCAATTTGGCTTCCTCGCAAAGACTATCAAAATATTGAAGAGATTCAAAATAAACTTGCTAGTAGTCGACAGTGGGGGAAACTCAAATCATTTCCAACTCATTACCGTGTGAGAAGGGGAGATTCATTAACGAAAATCTCGCGCCGTTATAAAATCTCTCTTAACAGGCTTAAGAGAATTAACAATTTGAGAAGTAGTCGTATATATCCTGGTCAAAGGCTGGCCCTGCGAGCAAATGAGTACAAGGGTGTTGTTGGTAAGAAGTTCTACTTTGTGAAAAAGAATGATTATCTAGGACGAGTCGCTAGACGTTATGGCCTAAGTGTTTCTTACTTACGAAGGCTAAATGGGATTCATGGCAATAATATATACGTTGGTCAAAAGCTTGATGTAACTAAGGGGGTGAGGGTTTTTCACTATCGTGTTAAGAAGGGAGATAACTTAACACGCATCGCTAAACTCTACAATACAACCACTTATCAAATAAAAAAGAGAAACTCATTAAGATCTAGTAGTCTCTATATTGGGCAGATGTTAAGTATTTAAATAGATTATTATATAAAAAACAAGACATTCTAATTTTAGTCCTGCTAAAATTACATAAATGCAGAGTTTATTAAGCTTTCTATTTAGTACATTATTTTTTGTAAGTTCCCTTACAACGACTCTTCATTATCATGACGAGCAAGAAAGTACTAAGTTGCATCAAGCTTGCCAGGTCTGTATTAAAGTATCTCAGTTTAATTATGATGTAACTGGATCTGACCTTTCTGATGCCATCGAAGCGAGCTTTCTCTTTCTTGTGGCCGAAAGTTATCAGACACTGGTTGGTCACACTTATCAATCTCTTCTCATTCAAACAGCTCCTCGCGGGCCTCCAGCTCATTGTTAATCTAATTACATTCACTTTTTATTTTTTTAATTTAATTAATTAATTTTCAATGAGGTTTATTTTGAAAAACTTATTTTATATTTCTGCTTTATTACTAAGCTCTAATACTTTTGCACAATCACTATCTGATAACTCTAGAGGAAATGGCTTTAATCCGGCCATTGGACTAAACGCCCTGACAATCTATAAGAACTCTTCTCGTGATAATGATCATGATGGATTCTCGCTACAAGAAGCCGAACTTCAGTTTAGTGCCGATGTGGATGCATATTTTAGAGCAGAAGCTACATTTGCAGTACACAAGGAACACCATGAAGAGGGTGGAGAGGAAGAACACGGCTATGCATTTGAGCCAGAAGAAGTATTTGCTGAAACAATTTCTATTCCTGATGTTACGGTAAAACTAGGGAAGTTCTATGCACAGTTTGGTAAGTACAATATGGTGCATACACATGCTCAACCATTTATTTATCGCAGTCTCGTTCAAGAATATATGTTTGGAGAAGAGGGATTAAATGAAGTTGGTGTAGGTGTTTCGTACTTAGCACCACTACCTTGGTACTCTGACTTAACAGTTCAATTTCTTCAGCCAACAAATGAAGAACTATTTGTTGAAGATGCACACTCAATTACTACAGTTGCTAACCTAAAGAACCTTTGGGACTTATCTGAGTCACTTACTTTAGAGTGGGGACTTTCAGGTCTTTACTATAAAGAGCAAGATGAAAAGTCGACTGTTTTAGGAACAGATTTAACTCTAAAATGGCGTCCTGTGAAAAAAGGTAAGTATTCATCATTTGTTTGGTCAACTGAGTTTATCCACAAAGATGTTCAGGGAACAAATGAAGTGAAAAATGGTGGTTACTCGACATTCTTGCGTTATCAATTTGCACCACGTTGGTTTGCTCAAGCTCAGTATGAATTCCTTGGTGTAGCAAAAGATGAGTCTATTGCTGATCAAAACGCATATACTGCACTTTTAGCATTTGTACCAACTGAGTTCTCTGCTGTTAGAATGCAATATGATGAAATTCATGATGGTGAGGATCGCCCAGAGAAAAGGCTGAGCCTTCAACTGAGCTTTAGTATCGGTGCCCATCCGGCACACCAGTACTAGGTCGCTAAAATGAAGACATTTATTATAGGATTGTTTCTTGTTCTAAGTATGAGCTCTTATGCTCAGTTGAATATAGTAACAACGACGACAAATTTGGCCGATATCGCAAAGAAAATTGGTGGAGAGAGTGTGAATGTGCACTCTCTTGCTAAAGGAACTCAAGATCCACACTTTCTTGAGGCCAAACCTAGCTACACTTTTAAAATTGCACGTGCTGATTTATTAATAAGTATTGGCGCAGGTCTTGAAGTTGGCTGGCTACCTCTTGTTGTTAGAGGTGGCCGTAATCCTAAGCTTAGAATTGGACAAGCTGGAAGATTAGAAGCCTATACTCTGGTTTCACTTACTGATGAAGTTAAAGGTAAGCTTACTCGTGCGCATGGTGATGTTCACCCCGAAGGGAATCCACACTTCATGCTATCACCAAGTAAGGCCCTACTAGTTGCTCAGGGGGTGCGCGATCGACTAATTCAACTTGATAGTGAGAATAAGAAAAAGTATGAGTCCAATTACAAAGCGTATGAAAAACGTACGCAAGAAACAATTAGAGCTTTAAGAGCGAAAATACAGAAAGGTACTAAGATCATAACTTATCACCGTACGCTTACTTATTTTTTAGATGAGTTTGGTATTCATGTTCAAAATGTTCTTGAGCCTAAGCCGGGAATACCTCCAACGGCATCTCATATAATCGCTGTTATTAAAGAGATGAAGAAGGAAGGGATTCGTCACATTTTAGTTGAAAATTATTTTGATGATAGTGTGGCAAAAAGAATTCGTACGACGATCAAAGATGTAAAGATTAGAAATGTCCCTGTTGCAGTCGATGGAAGTCCTGAGGCACGTGATTTGTTCTCTCTTTATAATATTCTCGCAAAAGCACTGGAGGATTAGTGGAAGTAATTTCTTTTTTAGCTGCACCGTTTGTCATGTGCTTAATTTTAGTTGGAATTCACTGCTACTTAGGACTTCATGTTCTAAGAAGAGGGGTGATTTTTGTTGATCTCTCACTCGCGCAAGTTGCAAGTCTTGGCTCAACGGTCGCATTACTCCTGCACCTTGATCACCATAGTGGGCTCAATTACTTTGTTTCATTAGGCTTCACTTTTGTGGCCGCAGCTTACTTTGCTTGGGCCAAGAAGTTTGAAAAGTACATTTCACAGGAAGTCTTAATTGCCTTAGTTTATGCTTTCGCTTCTTCAGCTGTCATACTTGTCGTAAACATGATGGCCCATGGTGCAGAACATATTAAAGAAATTCTTATTGGAAAAATACTATGGGTAACCTGGGCCGATGTTATTAAAACCGGTGCTATTTATAGTATTGTTGCTACAATTCACTATATATTCAGAAAACAGATTCTAAGATCTACGCTCGATAAAGATAATAGTTCTGCCTTTTGGGACTTTGTTTTCTTTTCTCTATTTGGTGTTGTCATTACATCATCTGTTGGTATTGCTGGAATATTACTTGTGTTTTCATTCTTAGTCGTACCGGCCCTTATTAGTACTTTACTCTCTCATTGTATTAGATCTCAACTCTTAATTGGTTGGGGGATTGGGTTAGTTTTAAGCTTACTAGGAATGGCATTTAGTTATTTCTACGATCTACCAGCTGGTGCAATTATTGTGGTAGTCTTTACAATTGTTCCAATAGTATTACTACCACTCTTAGTGAATATAAAAATGAGTCGCGCTTAATTTGTGCGACTTATTTAGATTTTCTCACGTCAAGTCAATTCTTATTAAATCGAAAGTGATCTTGTCATATCAATGGGGCAAGATGTTTAAAAATATTTCAATTTGAAAATCTTAACTTATTTTAAATTCTCAAATCTCGTTGTATTGGCGATAACTTTTCTATTGTTAATTTAGTTCCCGGCAACTGATTGTCGGTTTTGGAAAAATAGGGAAGAATATGAATACAGAGCAAACAGGTAAAGTTAAATTTTTTAATGAAACAAAGGGTTTTGGGTTTATTAAACCAGATAGTGGAGAAGGTGATTTATTTGTCCATATCTCAGCTATCGAAAGTGGCAATAAGTTAAATAATAACGATAAAGTAACTTATTTGCTTGGGGAAGGTAAGCGTGGACCTTGTGCAACTCAAGTTAAAAAAGTTTAATTTTTTGAGAGGGACATTTAGTGTCCCTCTACTACCTTACATGACCAATCAAACGAATGAATTCCATAGTCTGGAATCCTAACGAATGCCCAGATATTTCCATTAATTCCACCAACGACATGATCAAGTCTGATTCTAAAACTTCCTGCGGTGAACGATTCCACCTTTGCATCATATTTTGGAATATAGTTGACTTTCTTGCGGTAAGAGAATTCTCTATCTTGGTTTATGTCTTCAACAAATACCTCAATTTCATGAAAGAGTGGGCCACGTCCAAATTGAGACTGATGAATAATAGCATCTGTCACAATAGAGCTCTTATCGTAGTTTACACAGTAATATAGTGGTTGTGATTTAGCTCCGAATTTTGCAAATGATGCAGTTGAAATAAGCATTAAAATAATTAGCTTAGCACTTCTCATTACTACTCCTTTAGTCATTTATTTATTTTACTTCATAGCTAAATTTAAGGGAAATTAACTTAGCTAACTTTTTACTTATGCCGAATCGGGCTGTTAGAAGGAGTCTTCATGGAATTTTTAGAAATAATACTGTTAATAATTGCCGGTTTCATTGTGTGGAAAAAACCACAAAATCAGAAACAAGCAGAAAAAATACTCTATAGTGCTACTATTCTTATGTTACTTATTTGGTTTGTTGCAACTAAGTCTATGATACTTCCACCAGGAAACTATTGAGATGTCTATGACAGATAAGTCTGAGCGTTTTTACAATGTCGTAGCCTTAGCATCGATGGCCTTGATAATCTTACCTGTTGGAATTGCCTGTGTCATATTAGGCTTTGGTCTTGGTGATAATCCTTGTATTCTATGCTGGCAGGAGAGGGTGGCCCTTATGTTTGTCACATTAACGACTCTCTTTATCATGCGTTATGGGCCCAGACCAAAATATCTAGGCCTTTTAATTTTTTATTCGACTATCGGTATTTTTATGGCCCTAAGGCATACGGGAGGGCATTTCTTACGGGATATAGGTCAAGGATTTTCACTTGAGATTTTTGGACTACATACCTACACTTGGGGAGTTGTTATCTTTTGGTCAATTCTATTAATCCTCTCCTTTGTTCTTTTCTTCTTTGGGAATAATCTTGTCGATAATGAAGATGGTGAAGTTCGCTACCTCAGTAAGTTTCAATCATTGGCCTTCGTCTCTTTTTTTGTCATTTTATTTTTAAATTCTATTCAAGCATTTACTCAAGTCGGGCCTCCGCCATTCATAGGACATAGTGATCCTGTGAGGTTCTCATGGACTCCAAAGAACTGGGATTGGTCAACTAAGAATTGGAATGGTCTTCTTAAGCCTTTTAGTCTTAGAGGAAATTATTCTATTGAGAGGCCCTATTTTAAACATGATGTAAGAAGAAAAATTGCCATGTTTCAAAGTGGTGATGATTTAGTTAAAGTTAAGGATATTACTCTTCCAAGTAATATTAGGGGAGAGATTAGAGATATCGACTATCATGTTGAGTCTAAGCTTTTTGCTATTGTAACGGATAAGTTTTATCTTTATCTATTAGATGAGAATTTGGAAAATATTCTTTACTATGTCCGTATTGATCCACTCTATAGTATTGATATTAAGTCTCTTGTGGGTGTTAGCTTTATCAGTCCAAGACGTATTATGGTGATAGGTTTTAATAAATCATTCGTTATTATTCGAATTAATGACAGAGCAAAGATTGTGGATCAGTATGCGGGGTTCTTAGAAGGAACTAATGGTGTTGAAGAAAAAGGTCGTGGTCGTTTATCTAGTGTTCGATCAAAATATGCTTATATCAGATGTCTTGCCTATGATAAGAAAACTCAAGAGTTAGTGATCCTCTCAATTCCAAATGAGAAAAATAATAGAGTCATTGCCACAAGGTTTTCAATAACTGATTTTCTTTTAAATAGTGAGAAAGAGATCTTTATTGATGATAATGACTTAGGCCCTGTTGTTTCTAGTCTCAAGATTATCGATTCTGTTTTATTTGGATTGGAGCCAAATAGTAATGAAATACTTATTCTTGATAATGAATCCGCAGCATTTGTTGGTGCTATAAAATTACCGAAAGGAAACTTTAAGGCCATGGCCGTTTATGAAAATGAACAGTTCGTTCTGGTGGAAGGAAGAATCGCAACTTTCTTTTCAAAATAGTCCTTACTCAAGAGCAGCAAGAATATCATCATTCTTCGTTCGATCTTTATATTCTTTATGGATATCCTGATAGGTGATTTTTGCATTTTTTATAACAAAGACTGCTGGATGAGCGACCATATGATGAGTTTGACCTGAGTCTCCCTCAATATCAATTTTGTAAGATTGCTTATACTTTTTGACAAGCTTATCATCGAGTTTGTTGACGATATTAAAGGCCAAAAGTAGCTCGGCCTTTGGGTCTGAGACAATATCAAAAGTATACTCGTATTTTTTTTGCATTCTCTTCGCAATGATCTTTTGATCAACGCTAATGGCAACTAGCTTAGAGTTTTTATCGAGTTTTGGCATAATCTCTTTTTGAATACTTTGCAGTTGTTTCATACAATATGGACACCAAGAACCACGGTAGAATACGAGAACTGTTTTCTTATCCACATCATCGAGAATGATTTCTTTGCCTTCGATATTTTTAATTTCTAGGTTAGGGGACTTTGTACCTATACCAAGGCCTAACTCTTGGGCGAAAGTAAGAATTGAAAAAAAACTAATTAATAAAACTTTCATTATTGACCCCTTTTGCTTCTTTGGCATGGACTATATGTGTTAATTCTTATAATGTTAGGCTTGTGAAGCAGTCATTTTTTCAACTTACATTCCATGAGTTACAGCAGTTGTTGGAACAAAACGGTCTCAATGTCTCGGCCGCGAATCTTCTTTATAATTGGTATTATAAAAGAAAAAATGAATACAGCAATTCCATTACTGATATTGCCAAGGGGACTCTTTCCTTTATCGATGATAAATTTAGTTTTAATTTACCAAAGGCAGTAAAAGTTCAGCAGGCCGAAGATAAAACGGTAAAATTTCTATTTGAATTGTCTGATGGTTCTAAAGTTGAAAGTGTTCTAATTCCTTTTAATAAGAAATATTCTATCTGTCTTTCTTCACAAGTTGGCTGTGCCATGAAGTGCTCTTTTTGCTTTACTGGAACACAGGGACTAAAGAGAAATCTTTCGGCAGCAGAGATTATTGGGCAATTCTTAGCGGCCTGGCATTGGTTAAGAGAGAATCGTCCGGGTGAAGAGAGAATTCTTAATATTGTTTTTATGGGACAGGGCGAGCCTCTTCATAATTTTGATGAAGTGAAGAAGGCATGTGATATTTTTACATCTCAATATGGAACTTCTATTGGCCATCAAAAAATTACCATATCGACAAGTGGCTATATTCCGGGGTTGAAAAGATGGAAGGATGAAATTCCTGGAGTTAATCTCGCCTTATCTCTACATTCTCCATTTGATGAAATCCGAAATGAACTAATACCAATTAATAGAAAGTATCCGCTAGAAGAAGTTCTGGACTATATCGATGGAATACCTCTTCGCCATAAACAATTTGTGACGTATGAGTATCTCATTATTAAAGAGTTAAATGATCGCCAAGAAGATGCAGTGGCCTTGGGGCAACTTCTTAAGGATCGACGAGCTTTAATTAACCTCATTCCATTCAATGAATTTCCTGGTACTCAGTACAAAAGGCCAGAGTTAGAAAGTGTCAATCAGTTCAAGCTAATTCTAGAAGAGTATAAGATTCCAACAATGGTGCGTACCACTAAGGGTGACGATGTTCTTGCCGCCTGTGGGCAACTCAATACCAAATGATCTGTAATTAGTACATCTCGATCAGGTAAATGATCTTTTAATCGATCCATATGTTCGTTATTCTATTCCTGTATTAATCAAACAAAGGTTTAATAATGGGACGTTTAGTCGATGGAAAATGGATCAATTCTTCAGTTATTACAAGTAACAAAAGTGGAGCTTATGACCGTGTACCGCGATCATTTAGAGAGACAATAAGTAGTGGCCACCCTACGTTTCAACCAGAAAGTGGGCGCTACCATCTTTATGTCAGCTACGCCTGTCCATGGGCACACCGTACGCTTATCTATCGTAAATTAAAGTCACTTGCACCTCATATTGGAGTCAGCGTTGTCTCTCCTGATATGTTAGAGATGGGGTGGAGTTTTGATAAGTCGTTTGAGGGTGCAACTGGCGATGAGTTATATGGTTTAAGTTATCTACAAGAACTCTATTTAAAGGCCGATCCTAAAGTGAGTACAACTGTAACAGTACCTGTTCTATGGGATAAGAAAACCCAAACGATTGTTAATAATGAGTCTTCTGAAATTATTCGAATATTCAACTCTGAGTTTAATGAGCTAACTGGCAATGATGAGGACTATTATCCTGAGGAATTAGCTACAAAAATTGACGAGCTAAATGATTTTATTTATCCCGATATCAATAATGGCGTTTACCGTAGTGGTTTTGCGAAAACTCAAGAAGCTTATGAAGAAGCAGTAACAAAATTGTTCACATCTCTTGATCATCTCGAAGAGGTTCTTGAAGGTCAAAGGTTTTTATTAGGAGATAGGTTAACAGAAGCTGACTTAAGACTAATACCTACTTTACTAAGATTTGATTGTGTTTATGTGACACATTTCAAATGCAACATTAGACGAATCAAAGATTATAAAAACCTTTCTCGCTACGTAAGAGACCTTTATTCAATTGATGCAATTAAAGAGACGACAAATATTGATCATATTAAAAGACACTACTATTACAGTCACGATGATTTGAATCCCTATCGTATAGTTGCCTTAGGGCCAGGTGAAATTTTTTAAGGATAATTAAATGAAACAAAAAGCAATTAAATATATTTTAAATCCACCGCAAAAGCATTGGGTAGGAAATGGCTTTCATGTCCATACGATGTTTCATCCTGGTTATGATATCTATTATTATACGTCTCCATTTCTCATGATGGACTTTGCAGCTCCGAAGAAATTTTCTTCAACGCAAACAAAGAGAGGAGTGGGAGAGCATCCACATCGTGGTTTTGAGACCGTTACTTTTGCCTTTGAAGGTGAGATTGAACATCGAGACTCTGCTGGAGGAGGCGGGATCATTGGAAGTGGTGATGTGCAGTGGATGACGGCCGCAAGTGGAGTTGTGCATGAGGAGTTTCATTCTCCAAAATTTGCAAAAGAAGGTGGTATCTTTGAAATGGTACAAATGTGGGTAAACCTTCCTAAGAAGGATAAGATGACTGCTCCTCGCTATCAAGGCGTTAAGAATGAGAAATTTCCAGTTATTAATCCAAATAAAGGTGTTGAGTTAAAATTAGTTTCAGGAAAATATTCTGGAGAAACAGGCCCTTGTCAGACCTTTACTCCAATAAATCTTATTCAAACAAAAATGGATAAGGATTCTAACTTCTTACTTTCATTGGATGATAAAACAAACTTACTTGTTCTAGTACGAAAAGGAAGTGTTGCAATAAATGGTAATCAAGTTAACGAACACCAATTAGTGATCTTTGAAAGGGATGGCCAAGAGGTTGAGTTATCAAGTAATGTAGGCGCAGAGCTGTTGATCTTAAATGGTGAGCCTATTGATGAGCCAGTCTTTTCACATGGGCCTTTTGTGATGAATACAAGAGAAGAGATCGTACAAGCTTTTGAAGATTATCAATCAGGAAAAATGGGACATTTAAGCTAGTGGATTTATCAGTAGAAGAAGTTGAAAAAAAAATAGGGCGTCGTGAATTTATAACTCTTATGGCCGCTCTTATGTCATTTGCTGCATTATCAATTGATGCAATGTTGCCGGCGCTTAACCTTATTGGTCAAAGCTTAGGTGTACAAAATCCTAATGATAACCAAATGATAATCTCTTTCATATTCTTGGGAATGGGTGTTGGACAACTTTTCTTTGGCCCAATCTCCGATGCTATTGGAAGAAAGCCTGCCATGTATATTGGTATTGCGATTTTCTTTATCGGTGGACTTATCTCTTTAAACGCACAAACTTTTACAATGATGTTAGTCGGCCGTTTTACACAAGGCCTTGGAGCTGCATCCGCAAAGATTATTTCAACTGCAATGGTTAGAGATCGTTTTAGTGGGAAGCTCATGGCCAAGACGATGTCTTTGATTATGATCATCTTCGTTCTCGTTCCAGCTCTTGCTCCAACTATTGGACAAGTCATTCTAAGTTTTGGGGGATGGCGTGATATCTTTCTAATTATGCTAGTTATTGCTGTCGTTTGTCTTACTTGGTTTACCCTAAGACAAGAAGAGACACTACATGAAGAATATCGTAGGCCGCTGTCATATAAGAAGATTAAGGATGCTGCTGTTGAGACTCTTAGTCACCCCGTAACGATTAGCTACACTCTTGCCTCGGGATTAGTATTTGGAGCATTCATTGGTTATTTAAATACTTCTCAACAAGTTTTACAAATTAAGTACGGGCTAGGAGAGGACTTTCCACTTGCTTTTGGTGTACTAGCTTCATTTATTGGCCTTTCTTCATTTCTAAACTCTAGGCTTGTTGAAGAATTTGGTATGAAGAAGTTATGTCGCTTGGCCTTAACGACGATTTCTTTAATCGCAATTACATTCAATATTATTTTACTCTTCACTGGGGGCCTTCCTCCATTCTTTCTATTTTATGGCTTCCTATTGCTAAGTCTTTTTAGCTTTGGTCTTCTCTTTGGAAACTTCATCGCCCTCGCGCTAGAGCCAATGGGCCATATTGCTGGAACTGCAAACTCTGTTGTTAGCTCTGTTCAAATTATCATTTCTGCGACAATTGGAGGGCTAATTGGGCAAATGTATAGTGGTGATGTAACGCCAATTGCAATAGGCTTCTTAGTTTGTAGTACTCTATCTTTATTTATCGTCCTTAAAGTAAAATAAATAGACGAATTAGGTGATTTTTGTTTTCATTAATAGATGTTTAAAACATTTATTACTCTTCTATTTCTTTCTCTAAGTGCTCAGGCCTTTGTTGCTCCTTCTGAGCATATTAGAAAATCTAAATGGGATATTTCTCCCATTCAAATTCAATTTATGTCGGCCTTCTTTGCTTTAGAGCTGATTACTTATTCTATAATTTCACCTTCCTTTGTTAAAACAGATTTTGAGGGAGGAGACTATGATTATAATGAAGACGATCTCTCCGTACCGACGTGGTTATATGAGTTGGGAAATCATGGCCCAGAGTTATTGACTGCTGGAATGTATGGTTACTATCTATTTGGTCGTGATGAATATGCGCTAGAGAAAGCATTTGTTTTTACTGAGTCACTGCTTATTTCCCAAGGGATAACTTTTGGTATTAAGTATTCTGCTAATAAAGAAAGACCAGATAGCTCAAATTACCTTTCATTTCCAAGTGGTCATACAACTCATGCCTTCGCAGTAGGGATGTGGATGAGTAAGGATATCTTTAATAGTAAAAGATTTCATCGCAACTACTTGCTTGCCTCACTCCCTCTCGTTTACGCAACTTATATTGGATGGAGTCGAATCGATGCAAAGAAGCACAGCTTTCGCGATGTTTCTATGGGGGCATTCATTGGTGGTCTAACTAGCTATCTCATGTATGACTTTCACTTTGATGAAAATGGCCGCTACCGCTTTAATAAAAAGAGTAAGATCGTTATTGCACCATCTCTTGATATTATCAATGAGCGCTACGCTCTAAGCTTTGGAATGATGTTATGAAGTATTTATTAGTTTATTTAATAGCACTCTCTGCTTTTGCCGTTAACCGCTTGGACTATTTGTACCGTTTCCCAAATAAGGGCGAGAGTGTTCTAACGTATTCGCTCTATTGGTCACTTGATGAAATGGAATTTGATAATAGAAGTGCTGGGCTTGAAGAGTTCTTTGAGGTTGATCGCTCGGTTCTCGTTGCGGGCCTTGAGTACCGCTATGCTTTCTCTGATAAATTCTTAGCGGCCTTTAGTACTCATGCCGAAATTGCAGACTTTGAAACTCATCTTGAAAACGAACTGGATGAAGAGACTCCAGAGGAGAGTCCTTTTGGAATTTATGATCCTGCAATTGAGTTAAGATATCGCTTTATCGATAAAGATGAAGTGTTTTTTGATGTCAGTACGAAAGTTGTTTGGGGGACGACAAACTCCGCAAAGACTCCACTTAGTAGGACTGTTAGCCCATTTGATGGCCAGGACTATTATCAAATTAATGCGATAGCTGGTATTGATTTTAATACATTCTACTTAATGAGCTATGTTGGTGCTTTTTTTTACAATGGTGGAATAAATCAATTTGAATTTGGAAATGAAAACTTAAAGGCCGAGGATAGTCATCAAGTTGTTATTGGATTTCAAGGACAAATTGATCTTTCTCAATACTTCAAAGCAAGCTTAGGGATGTCGTTCTTATCTGCGGATACTTTTACTCTAACTGGGCAGTCGCAAAGAGTTAATGTTGAGAAATCAACTCAACAAAACTTTTTTCTTAAGTTTGATTATCTGAAATATGAAGATAGAATTGGAATACTAACTTTTAAAGTTAACCAAAGAATTGATCGTTATGATTTACAAGTTGATAATAGTGATCTCTATGTTGCGGACAATTCTTATTTAGATTTTATTTTTCAAGTGGAGAAGTGGTTTTAAATGAAATTCTTGCTTTGCTTTCTATTCTCCTTTCTATTTCTTTTGGGTTGTTCTGAATTTGTGATTCGAAGAAAACCGAATACTTGTCTCACGAGTAAAGAATACCCTGAAGTCTATAAAGTAATAAGACAGTGGGGATGGGATGTTTGGCTAAAAGATACCGGTATTGAAAATGCACCTACGTTTCGTTATACAAACGATTCTAAATGGAAGGAAGTTGAGTGTCCAAAAGATTAACTTTTATCTCTCTTTTATTATCATTATTCTTTCTTACCAGCTGTAGTTACCGCGAAGTTATACTCAAGAAAGCACCGGATTTCCTAAGTGAAAAGATTGATGATTATCTCTCCCTTGATGACGAACAAGAAAAAGAGCTACGTATCAAGGTAACAAATGCTTTTTTTGAACATCATAAGGAAGTCCTTGAGTTAAAGAAGCTTGTTGAGAATTACCATGTTGAGAAAGATTCTCTTAAAGAGGTCATTGTTAAGGGATACCCTCCTTATGCAAGAATTATGAAGAAGGTTAATAAAATATCGATTGAAATTTTGTCAAACCTTAGCTTTGAACAAAGGCAGAAGCTTGTAAAGAAGCGCATCGATGATCGTAAGGAATATGAAGAAAGCTATGAGGAAAGAGGTATAAAGCGACTTGAGAATGTCTTTGGGAAGCTCTCTGTTGATCAAGTGAAACTTGTTAATGACTTTGCGAAGGAGTATAAAAGTACTCGAGTTGAAGGCAGTAGTTGGCATCATGACTTTGTCAAGGCCTTGAATTTAAAAGATCAAAAAGCTTATCAAAAATTTTTAAAAAAGAATTTTCAAGATATTGTTTCCTTAAATGAAGTCTTAATGCAAAATAAGTCTTTCTTTAAATTCTTCAATAAATTCTCAAAGACATTGAATAAGGAGCAAGTTGCACAATTTAATAAAAAGAGAAGGGACTTGTTAAATTGGATCGATCTTTATCTGAAAATTTATCAAGCACCTATAATTCGTAGCGCACCCTAGCTACTAGCGAGTTATTACCAAAATTCAATTCTCCTCCAACTTCAGCATCAAATACATCTGATGTTTCCTCCATATCAACTTTTAACTTAAAGGCCTCGAAGCCAAGGCCAACTGAAAATCTCTTATAGAATTGATAGTCGATAAATAGGTTTGTTGCGATTATACTTCCGGTATAATCTCCGATTTGAATATAGAAGATATTAAACTCATTAGACAGTGTCCATTTTGGTGTAATCTTAACTTCTGATTTTAGCTGAAAAGTTGGCAAGGGTGCAATGAAGTCACTTTGAGTTTGGGTTTTTCCTGTTTCTCCAATGGCAAACTCTAAAGGCATTATATAGAAACCAACTCCTGTTGATATATTAATTCGTTCATCTAAGAAGAATGAGTAGGAGTAGGCGAGTCGGATTATATCAAAGTTTAAAAGCGTATCGACAGATGTTCCGGCACTAATGATAACTTCGTTATTATCCTTGTCCACGTATTTTATATCTTGATCTAGAACTCTTCGTGCACTACGGTGTTGTCTATACCGGCCAGTTGTGAGGGAGTGCTTTTTGTTCTTACTAAAGCGCCATTCATAACTTAAACGTACTGATGATTGTGTATCATCAAGTCCAAGTGTGTCTTCGGTGCTTAAAATAAACGCCCCTAAGGATTTCTTTCCAACCTGAATTGTTGTGTCGTGATAGGTATAACCAAGCCCAAGAGAGAAGCGGTGAGTACTCCATTCTCCATAAGAAAATAGTGGGATGAATAAGAGTATGATGACTAAGATTTTATACATGAAAGCTCCTAAACTCCATCTTCTCAAGATAGTAGTTTAGGAGAAAGTTAATTTTAATCTATTCTGTATAGGATTTCGCTAATTTGTTTTTGATCTTCTTCTTTCGTAGGAGCATTGTCTAAAATTGTCTTTGCTTCTTCAATTTGCTCCGCAGAAGCATTGGGGTTCTCTAGTGTTTTTCGAGCATTATCTTCTCTTTCAAGTCTAAGGAGGCGCTTTTCTTTGAAGTCGATAATCTTCTTACCTTCAGATAGGACTTCATCATATGAGATTCCACCTGTTGGTCTCTGGGAAGGAGTTTGAGGTAAGAAAATATAATCTGTTCTCTTAAGCTTTAGTCTTTTACTTTGATAAACCATTGCCTTAGCAAAGGACTCAAATGCTTTTCTCGGTACGTAGTGTTCAGTATCTCTTTTTAAGATATAACGTAGTTGAGAGAGAGTCGAAGCATTAACTCCGTCCTTCGGTGCTTTGGAGCTCATTGGAAGGTAAGTTTGGTAGTCAAAGATATTGCTAATGGCAAACTCATGAGCTCCTTTGATTCCTATTGTTCTCATCGTATCATTTGATGTCGTTGTACAATTATAGAAAGGTGTAATCTCAAGGCCTTCTTCAGTGCGTACACGGTGTAACTGTTCTTCAAAAATATCCCTAACCTTAAGCATATCTTCTTTAGATCGGGCATAACCAATTAGCGTGTAAGTCGGCCTATAATTAACTTGTCCTTGAATGAGGTGTCCATAGTAGCTTACAAGGTCAGTATTACTCGCTAGAACTTCTTTTTCACCTTTAAAGTAAAAATTAAAAGTTTCTCCTTTAATGGAAAGATCATTTTGAACTTGTCCCATTCCAATGGCAAAGTGTCCTGCTGCGGCCCCAGGCTCATCTCCTTGGCGTCCGCTTAGAGTTACGATAAAGACATGGTCTCCTGGAGTTGCCTCATAATTATCACGGTGTCTAATTGTTCCTCTGAAAGGCATTTTAGACTGTGAGTTCTTATTCTTTGGCATCTCTTTTAAGATGTACTTAAGTGGGTTCTTATTAAATTTCTCGTTTGCTGGATATGAGTTTTCACCAGCTGTAAAAAGATCTGCTGGAATAATTGCATTGATGATAAAGGTCTCATCTTTCATATGTCCTTGAGTATGAACTTTCTTATTTTCAAAGTAGTGACGAGAAATATAGTCGAATTCACTTCCATAGATTTTTTTCGAGCGGCCAAACTCCACAAGTTGGTCATCAATATAGTAGCGGCCATCCTTTGCTCTTGTGAGTGTTCCTATTCGATCCTCAAGGTCGGCCACAACTCTTGGCATCTTATCGATTGCTAGTTTGTCTCCAGAAATTTCTCCATCGAATTCAAAGACGTAGGCCGGAGAGTTTTTTAGAACCTTATCCATGTACTTGTGATAGCGTTGATCAAATTTAAGAGATAGGTCTTGCTCTTGTCCATCTACTTTAACAATAGCTCTTGCTTGTCCGTCTTTATCATAGAGCTTACCGCGAAAGCTTTCGGCCTTAACGTTTGCGCTTAGAATTAGAGTGGCAAGAAGTCCCAAGCAGTAGACATTTTTCATTTCTCTCTCCTAATTTAGTTTTTGATATCTATATTAAAGAGCAATGATGGTGCCAATTAAATGATGTGATTTAAGGGCCTTGGAAGAGGGAAGTGTCTAGAAGTTAAACAATAGGCCCCTTGATAGGGCCTATTATTTAAACACTTATTAAAGTTGGTTGTTGATGTAGTTACGGATCTCTGACATCGACATCATATCATCCGCATCCATACAGAACTCACCACGTGCATCAGCTACACGGATTTCATCTGCAACTTGCTCAACAGAAACCTTGTTTCCTGAAGATCTTCTATCATTTAGGTCTTCAGTAAACTCTGCAAGAGTTGATCCTGTTACTTTTGGAGATAGCTGAGCATCTTGAATTAGCTCAATCTGTCCTCTGAAGTTTCTCTTGCTATCGTCAATTACACCAGTCGCTGCTAGTGTACTAGATGAGCCGTGATAAACAGCGTGAGTTGACGACGAAAGGCCATCTTCAATGATATCAAGAGCGATTAGATCAATAATGATATTATCAGAGTCTTCAAGTAAGGCCGTACCGGCAGCAATAGTTGTTGAAGCTAGCTCAACACCACCATAAATGACAGCTACACCTGTTGTACTAAGTGCTGCTCCTGTTGCAAGCGCTCTGTCTGAAGGTGCATTATTTCTTTCTTTGTAAAGCTCAAGGCATGATGCTTGTGTTGAAACTGCTAGTGAGCAAAGTAGCCCTAGGGCAATTAATGATTTTTTCATTGTTTTCTCCTTCTATAGTTGTTCTTCGATATATTTTTGAATTTCATCTACTGTCATAAGATTTTCGCTATCAAGACAGAAATCCATTCTTTCATTTGCTAATTGAATTTCACTGGCAATTTCATTTACAGAAACCCTCTTATCCACTGGACGATTATCATTGATCTTTCCTGTCATCTCGATAATGTCACCACTGATCAGTTTAGGTGCTAGTTCTGATGCTTGGATAAGTTTCAGTTGTTTTCTATAGTCACGATCTTTGATGATTCCCATTGCTGCAGATGTACTAGATGCTCCGTAGTAAAGAGAGTCAACTGTCGATGAGACACCACCTTTAATTGATTTAGAAATCGTCAGCTCACTTAGGGCACTATCTGGATGAAGGATTCCAACGGCACTCGTTGTTGATAGGCCTAGGGCAAATTCTCCACCAGCTACAGTAACTCCTGCGATTGTTGAAGAGATACCGGCCATCGCTCCAACATCTTGGTAGTCTGGCGCACGATGATTTTCTTTATAAACTTCTAGGCATGATGCTTTAGCACTAATACCCATTAGGATTGATATAAGACATGTTAAAAGCATAATCTTTTTCATGGTTTCTCCTATTTCTTACCATCTCGAATCGAGTAGGTAGAATCTCTTTTGATGATCTAATATTTTCTTATTAACTAATAAACCTTTGTAAGGGCGAGTGATGACCTTTTTTCTTCTCTTTGTGCTGTGGTCATGCCTCCACTTTGTAATGGCCTTAAGTGACTTTTCCTTATTGATTTCTTTAATCTTAGAAAAGGCACCTTTTCCATAAAACTCTTCAAGTCCTTTAATCACATCTTGTTCACATTTAGAGTTATTGCATATTTCATAAAGTGCATTTGGAGCCTTTGTAATTCCGTGAAGCTCATCAAAGGAGACGGCCTTTGTTTCTTGAATCTGAGAGGCATAGTATTTAAAAGCATCAAGATCTAGAGTTGCAATTTCATTAAGCTTTCTAAACTCATTTAAGCTAAGAGCTTTTTGAAGCTTCTTAACTTGGTCTGTGTTGATATCGTATTGCAGATAACTTTCATCTTTTAATTCAAGAATACTTGCTGCTTTATCCTTAAGCTCTCTTAGCGAGTGGATCTTAATAATAGGGTATGGGTTAATTAATGCTCTTTGAAGGTAGTCTGGAAGAGCAAGTGGGATACGCCCCTTGAACCCCATCTTTTTGTGATATGGGTAGCCAACTTGCTTTAAGAAGTTAACAAGTGCACCAGCACAATTATTAGAGAAGAATGTGTAATCTCCTAATTCGCTACTTTCTGGTAACTCATATTTAACAGGAAATACTTCTTCAACTGTCGTCTTAAAATTTGATGTTAAGTTATTTGGTACTGGAGTAAGAGCAAAGACTGATCCTGTTCCTGAACGCAGAGGAAGGATTCCGTAGTTACCTTCTCCATACTTCTTTGTTGAAAACTGGTTAAGCTCTTCAAGAGTTTCTTGTAGAACTGACTTTTGTGTTTCGACACGATGGTTAGTAACTTGTTCCCACTGATTTCTTAGTTCGTTAATAATATTTTTTCTAATTTCTTCATTTGAAATAATGATATAGCGATCAAGGTCTCGTCTTTGTTTATTATTGTATTCATCCATAAACATACGAAGACTCTTAACTTGAGGAAATACAGGATAGCCGCCAAAGATTCCTTTAAAGTAATTGAGCTTTAGGGTGTCGACATTGGCAACAAAGCTTAGAACGACGTCGTCAGCTTCTGAACCTACATTGTCCACAAAACGTAGCATGGTGTGACCAAAGCCACTTTCAATATTTGACCAAGAACTTGAAGCGATCACAAGCTCTAGGCCTATGATATTCCCATTCTCATAGCGCTCAAAAAGTCTTTTGAAAAAACGAGAGTTCTCATTAAGAAGATCTTGGTAATTTGCTCCCCAATTGATTTGATTGGCCCTCTTTTCAAGTGCTTTTTGCTTTCTACGCTCTTCCATACGTTCACGCTGCCTTTTTTCAAAGTACGATTCATCATGTCTGGCCTGAGTTGTCAGTGAGCTAAGAAGTGCCGTAAGCACTACTGAAAGTAGAGTCATCTTCTTCATATTTTCTCCGTTTAATCTGTTTCAATATAAATTGATTACAGCTATCTCACAGAGAAATTGAAAAAAAGAAGAGTATGTAAAAATAGTGAACAGTTTCTATATAATTGAATTTACTGTATCGAGATCAAGTCCTTGCTCTTTAAATTGCTCTTTAAGATAGAGCTTCTTTGCCTGGACGCTACCTTTTTCGATAAGGCCAAAGGTCTCTCCTTTGAGCTCAACAAACGCAAAATCACTTGAGTTTGCTTCTGAAATTGTTACCTTCTTAGGCTTAGTTCCACCAAAGGCCGCTCCCATTAAAGAGGAGGCAACAGAGGGAGACTCTTGTTGATTGGCATCTAAAATTGCTTGTGCTTTAGCAATTTTGTCCGTAGCAACTTCTTGGCTTTGAATGCCATGTTTCTTTAAAGTAAAACCGTAAGGGCAGTGAAGACAGGCCGTCTTACAACAAGAACCACGGTTTTTAAGGAATTGAGAGGTTTTCACCTCTCGTCCTTGTTCATTTGTATAGGTTAGTTTTGCTTTATCCATTATAAATTTTCGAAGCGCTCATCAAATTGAATATTGTGGTAAACCTTTAGAACGTCTTCATCACTTTCAAGTCCATCCACCATCTTCATTATAGTTAAATACGTCTCATCATCAACTTCTTTGAAGGTTTGTGGAATTTGTTCAAGTGTTGCTTCTTCTGGTGTAATTCCCATCTCTTCTAATTTCTTAGAGATCGAGCCAAAGACTTCCATTGGCCCAGTGATTGAAAAGTAGCCATCTTCGACTTCAATATCTTCCGCACCAGCATCAATCATCTCTAATGTGAACTCGTCTTCATCAAGCTCTGCAACTGGAACTTCAAATAGGGCCTTTCTTGAAAAGACATACTGAAGAGTTCCTGTTGTTCCAACTGAACCACCGGCCTTTTTAAAATGAACTCTTACATTGGCAATGGTACGAGTCGGATTATTTGTTGAGGCCTCAACGAATACCGCAACACCATTTGGCCCATAGCCTTCATAGTTGATTTCTTCGTAACCGTCGTCTTCTCCACCAAGGCCTTTCTTAATGGCACGATCGATATTATCTTTAGGAACATTATTTGCCTTACACTTATCAAGAGCAATTTTAAGGATAAAGTTTGAGCCTGGGTCGTCGCCACCTGATTTAACTGCTTTTGTTACTTCAAATAATAGCTTTGTGTAAATCTGACTTTTTGCCTTATCAAGAGCGCCTTTCTTCTTGACGATATTGGCCCATTTTCTTCCCATAGAATCCTCGTTTAAAAATAAAGTATTGTTAATAGTAGCCAGAGAGTGACTATTTGTCGAGAAAACTACTTCTTAGCGAGGTATTGCTCTGCGCGCCAAATCCCGATAAAACTCAGACCTGAGCTCATTGAGTTGACATGAGGTCCTTCAAGCAGAATTGTTGTGGGAGTTGATTTAACATCAAGTGCTTGTACCGCGTATGGTGAAGAGATAAAGCGAAACTCATAAGGTGATTGCCCAATAAATCTTCTGATTGTTGATTCATTCTCAAATGAATTGATGGCATAAATCTGATCAGCTGAAAGCTTTCCTTCCAGGACTGATTGATGAAGACGTTTCATCTCGACTTTACATGGCCCACACCAAGTGGCCCAGAAGATAGCGAGGCTTCTATTTTGTAGATCCTTACTTGGGAACTCGAGCTTCTTATTTGTGCGAAGATCCACATACTCTTTAGGAGCAAGAGTACTTCCTTCTTTTTTAAAGTTATTGAGTACAGCAGGGGCCTGCTTGTAAATAATGAACCCAACAAGAAGGATGGAGATGAAATTTGTGGCAATATTCCACTTCTTTTTCATGGCAGTAATTGTACCACGTATTGGAAAAGGCCATATTAATAAAATCCTAATATTTTTAACAGCTGTAAGCGCCCAAAACTACAGTATTCATCGACTAAGAAATAGACGCTAGTTGAGTAATGTAGTAGTTTATAGACATGAATAATGAAGAACTTGAAAAGAAATTAATCGCATTAGAAGAAAAATTTTGTCACCAAGATCATTTACTTGGCCAACTAAATGAAGTTGTCACTAAACAAGAGTTCATCATTGATGAGCTTGTCGTCCATATTAGAAATCTTCTGGCCAATCAGGGAGAGGTTTCTGGTGAACAAATGACTCTTGAGAATCTCAAAGATTTCAAACCACCACATTATTAGGTAATTATGATTAAACTAGAAGTAGCATATAAGGGCCTGCGTGAATTTAAAGATCTTACGGGTCGCCCACAACAAACTCCAGGGGCACACTTTAGTCGTGTCACTCCTGAGAAGTCTCCCGCTCCTAAAGAGCTATGCTGGTCAGAGGACCTTGCTAAGGCCATGGGGATTAATGAGACTGACAAAGAGAGTTGGCTAAAGCTTCTAAGTGGTAATCAAGAAGAGTACCATACTGCTCCTGTGGCAACTCGCTACGGAGGACATCAATTTGGCCACTGGGCAGGACAATTAGGTGATGGCAGGGCCATGACTTTAGGTCTTCATAATGGACTTGAGGTTCAGCTAAAAGGCGCGGGCCTTACACCATATTCAAGAGGTGCTGATGGTAAGGCAGTTCTACGCTCGTCTCTAAGAGAGTATATTTGTTCGGAGGCCATGTTTAACTTAGGTGTTCCAACGACAAGAGCGCTATGCCTTGTTGAAACAGGTGAGCAGGTCCTACGTGATATGTTCTATGATGGAAATGCTGCCTATGAAAAGGGGGCCATTTGTACTCGTGTCGCACCAAGCTTCTTGCGCTTTGGCCACTATCAGATCCATGCTGCCAATCACGAGTTAGAAGAACTAACTGAGCTTGTGAACTTCACCATTGATAATTATTTTCCAGGGATGAGCATCAAGGAGATGTTTAAGGAAGTTACTCGTCGAACAGCTTTTTTAATGAGCGAGTGGATGCGTGTAGGCTTTGTTCACGGAGTGATGAATACTGATAATCTTTCAATGCTAGGACTTACAATTGATTATGGCCCATATGGATGGCTAGATCGCTTTGATCCGAATTGGACACCAAATACAACGGACTTCAGGGAAAGACGCTACCGCTTTATTAATCAAGTTAGCATTGCTTATTGGAATCTTGCGCAACTTAAAGAAGCTCTGCAGACTGTATGCCTTGAAAGCTTAGATGAAGTTTTTGACCAATTTCCAGAATACTTTCACGGCTTTTATCAGGAGAGTGTGGCAAAGAAGCTAGGGCTTAAGACTTGTACGCGTGAATTTATCGATGAGCTATTTGATTTAAAATATGAGCTACAAGCTGATATGACTCTCTTTTATCGAACACTTATATCTGTGATGGAAGGCAAGGAAGTCTCTTGGCAAGATGCTTTCTATAAAGATTTAAGTGACTCTGATCTTTCTCGTATCAGTACTTGGGTCGCTAAGTGGCAAAGAGAGCAGAAGCTTCAAAGAATCGATCCAATGATTGCTTTTGGAGTAATGAACGAAGCAAATCCTGTTTTTATTCCACGTAATTATATTGTGCAGATGGTTTTAGATGATTTAGAAAAAGGGGATGAGGCATCTCTAAGAAATCTTGAAAAGGCCATTGCAAATCCATACGAGTTAAATGAATTCACAAGGCCTTTTCTTGTTAAGGCACCTGATTGGTCGACATCAAGGCCTGGTTGCTCGACTCTGAGTTGTTCTAGTTAATGACAAAATTGAGCAGGAGCACGCTTCCAAGTTGGCTCACATTGAGTTAGCCATTCACCGCTGTCGTAGTGTGCATAGCCAAACCACCACATCACGTGGTCTCCGTTTCCTAGTGGAACTTCATCTGGATATACTTCTGGGCTTTGGCCATTTACTGAATAACACCAACCATGTGCATTCATTTGAGTGTCACTTAAAACTTCCATGGCATCAAGCCCCGTTGGCGTATCAAAGATCGAGTTCATCGCCCTTTGAGTTCCTTTGTAGGCAATACCAAAATTATTGAGAAGATCAATCGTCGCGCTTCCAACAGTTGAACCATTTTTTAGCTGCATCTCTGTTTTAAAGAGTGCGCCTCTTTTACAAGGGCCTACAAACTCAAAAGTTGTGGCAAAGCTAAAAGTTGAAATAAGTGCTAAAAGTGCAAATTTGTACATAATCTCTCCTAAGTATAAGGCTTTCTAGCACCCGAGGTTTTTATTGCCATGGCACTGTGCGCAAGCATATGATTTTTTACATGAGTGATTATGTATGGGGCAGCGAAGAGACCCAATATTTCTTCCAATTAAATCCAGAGGCCATTTTAGATGCTATTGATGCAGTCGGTTTTAAGACGACGGGGCGCTGCCTACCGTTAAATAGTATCGAAAACCGAGTCTATGAGATTGAGGTGGACCGCCCTGACTCTGAGATCAATTCCCCAAGTGACCACTTTATTGTTGCCAAGTTCTATCGTCCTGGACGTTGGACGAAGGATCAGATCATTGATGAGCATAATTTCATAAAGGATCTTGATGATGCGGAGATTCCTGTGATCGCCCCACTTGAAATTGAGGGCACAACTCTATTTGAGATGCCAGATCACAAGATTTTCTATTGCCTCTATGAAAAGAGAGGGGGCAGAAACCCTGAGGAAATGAATATCGAACAGCTTGAAATTATGGGGCGTTCTCTGGCCCGTATTCATAGTGTCGGTGCTTTAAAAAATGCAGATCACAGAATTAAGCTGACTCCTGAGACTTATGGAGTCGCGAATTTAAAATTTCTTGCTTCCACAAATTATATACCTGTCGATATTCGCGAGCACTTCTTAACAATTTGCGAGCAAATCATCAGTGAGTCCAAACCGCTCTTTGAAAATGTAAATTATCAAAGAGTCCACGGTGACTTTCATAAGGGAAATATCATCTTAAGAGGTGATGACTCATTCTTTGTTGATTTCGACGATATGGTAATGGGCCCTGTCGTTCAAGACGTTTGGCCAATTTGCCCCGGTGATGATCAGCAGTCTGTTATCGATCGCAATATCTTTTTAGAAGCGTATGATAGCATTCGCTCATTCCCATACGAGCAACTTAAGCTGATCCCTTCACTACGTGCTCTAAGGCTAATTCACTTTAGTGCGTGGATCGCAAAACGTTGGGATGACCCTTCATTTAAGTATACTTTTGGCTATTTTGAATCGCCAAATTACTGGTATGGGCAAATGAACGATTTAAGGGCCTTACTATCTAAGATAATAGAAGTTAAGAATCCATACGTTTACTAGACGAATCTTAAAAGTTGCGAGAAAATTTACCTCTATTTAAAGAATTTAAGTGAGGTAATGAATATGGATATTCGTCTAAAAACTTTCGAAGAATACGAAGCTGCCTATGAGCAGGCCAAGAATAACCCATCTGAGTATTGGGGATCAATTGCTGAGAATTTTCAATTCTCAAAAAAATGGGATGAAGTAACTCTAGGTAATTTTAAAGACGGTGATATCCGTTGGTTTCATGGAGCGAAATTAAATATCACTGAAAACTGCCTTGATCGCCACCTTGCAACTCGTGGTGATAAGAAGGCGATGGTCTTTGTGGCAAACGATCCCAATGAAGCTAACCAAGAATTTACTTATAAAGAACTTCATGCTCAAGTTTGTAAAACAGCAAATATGCTGGAAGGACTTGGTGTTAAAAAAGGGGACCGCGTTTGTATCTATATGTCGATGGTTCCAGAGCTTATGTTTACAGTTCTTGCCTGTGCAAGAATTGGCGCAATCCACTCTGTCGTCTTTGGTGGTTTTTCTGCCCAAGCTCTGGCCGGAAGAATTGAAGATGCTCAGTGTAATCTCGTTGTTACAAATGACGGAGGACTTCGCGGAACAAAAGTGACTGAGCTTAAGTCAATTGTTGATGAGGCGCTTGAAGATAAGGCCTGCAAAAGCGTAAAGAGCGTTTTAGTTCACAAACGTGCAGGAAATGAAGTGGAGATGAAAGAAGGTCGCGATGTTTGGTGGCATGAGCTTTTTGATAAGGCATCAGACAAACACGAGGCCCCACAACATGACGCCGAAGATCCATTATTCATTCTTTATACGTCAGGATCAACAGGAACACCTAAGGGTGTTCTTCATACGCAAGCTGGTTACATGATCTGGGCCGCTTATACATTTGCGAATGTTTTCCAAGTCGATGAGCAAGATATGTACTGGTGTACGGCCGATATTGGTTGGATCACTGGTCACACTTATATTACTTATGGGCCACTTTTAAATGGTGCCACAACAATGATGTTTGAAGGTGTTCCAACGTATCCAGATGCTGGACGTTTTTGGGATATCGTTGAAAAGAATAAGGTGACACATTTCTATACTGCACCAACTGCAGTCCGTGCTCTTATGGCAGCAGGAGATAATATTCCAGCTAAGTACGACCTTTCAAGCCTAAAGGTTCTTGGTTCAGTAGGTGAGCCAATCAATGCCGAAGCTTGGCACTGGTATAATGAATTTATTGGAAAGAAGAAATGTCCAATTGTTGATACTTGGTGGCAGACTGAAACGGGTGGGATTTTAATCTCTCCACTTGCAGGACTCACTAAAACGAAGCCTTGTAAGGCAACACTTCCGCTTCCTGGAATTGTTCCTGTTCTAGTTGATGATAATGGCCATGAGATTGGTGAAACAATGGCCGAAGGAAAGCTTTGTATTAAGTATCCGTGGCCTGGAATGCTACGTACGGTTTATAAGAATCATGAGCGTTTTATGAATGCCTACTTAAGAACGTATAAGGGTTATTACTTCTCAGGTGATGGCGCAAAACGTGACGTTGAAGGCTACTTTAGAATCACTGGACGTGTGGATGATGTCATCAATGTTTCTGGACACCGTTTCGGGACAGCAGAAATTGAAAACGCCATTGGAAAGAATCATGCTATCGCTGAAAGTGCGGTTGTTGGTTATCCTCACGACGTTAAAGGTGAAGGTATTTATGCTTACGTTGTGACTGACCTTACTGACGAAGCCGAGGTAACGAAGCTAATTAATGCGACAGTTGTGAAAGAGATCGGTGCGGTTGCTCGCCCTGATAAAATTCAAATTGTTCCTGGACTTCCAAAGACACGTTCTGGAAAAATCATGCGTCGAATTCTTAGAAAGATTGCGGCCCATGACTTCAATAATTTTGGCGACACTTCAACTCTTCTTGACCCATCAGTGGTTGAAGAAATTAAGAATGGTGTGAAGTAGAGTAGTATTTTTTAAGAAAGTAGAAAAATGATAACGGCCAAAGAAACAAAGAATGAGAAAGAAAGACTATCGTTACTAGAGTCTTTGAAAATACTAGATACAGAAGATGAAGATGTTTTTGATAATGTCACTCAATTAGCTTCTGAAATAACGAATACTCCTACTGCCTTACTTTCCTTTGTTGATAAGGAAAGGCAATGGTTTAAATCAAAAGTAGGGGCCGATATTTGTGAAACGCAACGTGAGTTATCTTTTTGTGCTCATGCAATTCACTCAAGTGAACCTTTGATTGTAGAAGACGCTAGAGTTGATGATCGGTTTAAAGGTAATCCTCTTGTTTGCGATGGCCCTAAAATAGTCTTCTATGCAGGTTTTCCTCTTGAGATATTAGATGGGCATCGCTTAGGTACATTATGTATTATCGATACAAAACCTCGAAGCTTAGATGAATCTCAAATTTCGATGTTAAAGACTTTGGCCAATCAAATATGTCAACTCCTAAGACTTAGAAGTGACTTAAATAATGTCAGTAAATTCTCTCTTATGATGGAGGAGATTCAACGATTGAATCTTGCTTCAACAGGTGATCCGTTTGACTTTTTTCCAATTTTCTTATCAAGGGGAGTGGATGTTCTTGATTTAGAGTACGGTATCATTAGTCATATTAACGATGGCATTTATCATGTTGTGGAAGTTGTTGGTCCTGATAATCAAATCGAGAAGGGCTTTGAAGCAAGTATAACGGATACGTATTGTGATCTAGTCATAAAAAAGAATAAGACAATTGTTTTTGAGAATGTTGGTGAAGATGAGCAAATGTGTGCTCACCCTGTTTACGTAAATATGAAGCTCGAGTCCTTTATTGGGACACCAATACGAGTTAATAATGAAATCTATGGAACGTTAAATTATTCATCACGTATTATAAAGAAAAGAGGCTTCAGTAAAGAAGAGGTAAGGTTTGTTGAAATTTTATCACAGCTTATTTCTAAGAAAATTGAAGTTTGGAATGCATTAAAAGAAAGAGAGAAGGCGTTCTCTGAGCTGCAAGAAAGTTTGAATGAATTCCAAACACTGTCTGAACTACTCCCTGTTGGTGTCTTCTTAACAACAGAAGATGGTTTGGCCCGATATCAGAATAGACGTTGGCTCGAATATGCAGGGATGACAAAAGAAGAGGCCCTTGGTGAAGGTTGGATTAAGGCAATTTATGCTGAACAAAGGCAAGAGGTTGGTAAGAAGTGGGCACAAGCAGCTGCAAACTCTAAAGAATTTGATCTCGATATTAAATTTTGTAATGTAAAGACAGGTGAAATAACTTTCACAAAAACAATTGCAACCCCTTTAAGAAATAACGATGGTCAAGTTTATGGCCATATTGGTGTTAATCTCGATACGACTAAACAACTAGAGTATGAAAAAAGCCTAAGAGATGCAACAAAGAGTGCGCAGGAGGCTTCAAAGGCAAAGTCTTTATTCTTGGCGAATATGAGCCATGAAATCAGAACTCCACTTAACTCAATTGTTGGCTTTTCTGATCTTCTATCGAAGGCCGATATTTCAAATGAGTATGTCGAATATGCTAGTTCTCTTAAAAGCTCTAGTGAGGTTTTATTAAATCTTGTAAATGATATTTTAGATATTTCAAAAATTGAAGCCTCGGCCATCTCTCTTGATAAAAGAACTTTTAACTTAAAAGACTTATTAATAGAAGTGATGGATATCTTTACATGGCCGGCCAAGAAGAAAAATATTTCCCTCTCTTATTCTATCGAAGAGAGCTTAGCTCACTTTTTCATCGGCGATTCTTCTCGAATCATGCAAATCTTAATTAACCTAATTAGTAATGCTATTAAGTTTACTGACGAGGGAAGTATTCTTGTTAAAGTCCAAGAAAATACAAGCGCCGATCTTCCTGGGAACTTAATTATTAATGTCATTGATTCTGGTATTGGTATCCCGGAAGATGTGAAAGATAATATTTTCAAGGCATTTGACCAAGGGAAGAAATCGACAACTCGAGAGCATGGTGGCACAGGCCTAGGGCTGGCCATTACTAAAGAGTTAGTGGAGTTAATGGGAGGAAGTATCCATGTTAAAAGTAGGGAAGGCATCGGTAGCGAATTTGTGATTTCCTTAGCGCTTGAGGTTGAAAAAAATCAGCAAGCACCTTTCGTTCAAAATGAAGGCCCTAATAAGGAAGAAAAATTAGACGCTAGTGAACTCAAGATACTTCTCGTCGATGATGCTATTAATAATCGTAATTTGATTAAGGTTTATTTAAAAAATGAGAATGCGACTATTATCGAAGCCGAAAATGGCCAAGAAGCATTTGATCTTTATAAGAAAGAGAATAACTTTGATATAATCTTAATGGATTTACAAATGCCTATCATGGATGGCTTTGAGGCGATTGAAAAGATTAGAGACTTGGAAAGAAGTGAGAATATTAGTCGAGCTTCAATTATTGCCTTAACAGCTTATGCCTTAAAAGAAGATAAGGAGCGTTGTTTTGAAATTGGATGTGATGAATACTTAATTAAGCCAGTAAAAAAAGATGGTGTCATAAAGCTGATTAATAAAGTGCTTGCAAGCAAAGGAGAGTAAGTGGATTTTTCAGGTAAGAGTATACTTGTTGTTGATGACGATAATCGATTCATTAAGATCGTAAAGAAACACTTAGAAGGCTTTGGCTTTGAGGTTCATTCATCTAATAACTTAACAGAAGCATATGAATATCTTGATAAAAAATTACCGGATCTCATCTTACTCGATTTAAATATGTCTAGTGAGTTTGGTGGAGAGTTTTTAGTTCTTCGAAATAGAAATGAGCGCTTAAAAGAAGTGCCTGTTTGTATTTGTTCTGCAAACCCAGATTATTCGATTGCTAAATCTGTCATTGAGATGGGTGTCGACGACTATATCGTAAAGCCTTTTGATAATGAGTTATTAATGAATAAAGTTGCAACCATTTTGAATAATAATTAGGTGCCTTTTGAAGTTCACTAGACCAGTTATCGATAAAGATTTAATAGAAATTATTCCTGACTTTATCACAAATACAGTCGTTGATTTTAAAGAGTTTCAATCTTGTTATCGTGTCAAAGATTACAATGGCATGAGTAGAGTGTGTCACCGAATTTTAGGTAGTGCTAAATCATATGGTTTTGATCAGCTAGATGAAATAGTCAGGGAGCTAAAAAAGCATGTTGACTCAGGTGATTTTGAGAAAACTGTAGAGATAAATGAAGTTTTTAAAAGCTACGTGAATTTCTTGTTGGCCAATTTTAATTAGTCGCTATTTTTTATATTCTGATAATGAGTATCCAAGATTGAAGTGCGTTCTTATGAAGTGAGAGTTTGATTTTACTTTCTTTCTTAAGTTACTAATGTGATGATCGATCGTTCGATCTGTGACATCTAATTTATTACCCCAGACATTATCAAGTAATCCCTCTCTTGAATGAATGACTTCAGGAGATTTCGCAAAGTATAGTAAGAGGTTAAACTCAAGCGTTGAAAGAAGAATATCTTCATGGCCTTGCTGGCCTTTCATGACTAAAGTACGACTTTGTAGATTAAACACCAAGTCACCTAAAGAGAGAATATCTGATGACTTATTATTTTTTTGTACCTTTGCCCTAATTCTTGCAAATAATTCTAATGGCTCAAAAGGTTTTTCAATATAGTCATCAACACCAAATTGAAAGGCCTTGAGTTTCATGACTAAGTCTGTGTTTTGGCTGATGATAAATACTGGGATATTGTATTTCGTAAAGATATCCCTTTGCTCAACGAAGTAGTTAAGTCCATCACTTTCTTCTAAGTGTATATCGATAATGACGATATCGATCTTATTCTCTTCGAGAGTTTGCTGTACTACTTCTGTGGATTCAAGATAATGAAGATTCTCGTCACTATTTAAGTAAACTTTCATGAGATTATAGATTCTAATATCATCATCAATTAATAGATAATTCTTCACTAGGCCTTCTTTCTTGGGTGCAATCTTTTCCTATTATACCAAAAAAATTTAAGAATAGAATCACAAAACAAGCTTTATCTTGTTGATATTATTGACTTGTTAGCGGGGCCTAATAAGTTAGTCACATTGGGGTCATAGCTTAGATGTAGTATTTAACTCAAGCCTAATCATGGAGAGTTATAATGGCAAAAGAATTAAGCTTTGAGCAAAGATCAAGAGCACTACAAAATAACAATAAGAATAAGATTCGATGTCATCAGAAGAGAATTGTGATTCTCGATGATTGCCCAAGAATCACAAATTACTTGCGCCCAATTCTTGAGCTTGACCTTCAGTTTGATGTCGTAACATTCAATGATGAGTTTGAAGCTGTTAAGTATATCTCTCAAAATGAGGTGGATCTTGTGATCTTGGACATTAATCTAGGGGAGTCAAATGGGATGAGTATAAGAAGAGTGATAAAGTCATTAAATGACTCAGATATTCAATTCATATTTATTTCTCAAGACAAGAATTATCGTGCCCTAATTGAAGGTATTGGTACTGATTTTCCGATGTTCATCCAAAAGCCAATTGCAAGCTCGATATTAAAGAAAACAGTTTATAACTGCTTGTATAAAGACTCGTATTTGAATTTGGTCTAGGAGGATTTTATGATTTTTGTAAAAGCAGATATTGACCCAGAATTAGTAAGCTTAATTCCTGATTTTATCAAGTACACCTTACTAGACTATGAGAAACTATCCTCTTTCTATAACCTTAATGATATCGGGGGAATGAGTAGCGTTTGTCATACGATCTTGGGCTCGGCAAAGTCCTATGGCTTTTTTCAACTGGATCAAATCGTATCTAATTTACAAAAGGCGCTAAAGGATGGTGATGAAGACTCATTGCAGAAATGGTTTGAAACCCTAAGTCGCTATGTTGAGTTTTTGAAAGAGCAATATTGTTAAATTAGGTTAAGTTTTCACTACACATCTTATCGATACTTTTCTCATATGTTAGAACAGTATGATGAGAGAGGTAATATCTAAAAGAGATGACATTCAGCTAATGAAGGAGATCTTAAAAAATCACCATACCTTAAATAAGGGTAGGGTTTGGTTTGATCTACTTCTTAATGCTCTCATTGGGTGGAGTGCTTTCTTCTACACTTGCTTCCACTTTAATATCTTCACTTTTCTTATTGCGATTTTCTTTATCTATCGTGGGACAATCTTAGTTCACGAGGTGAGTCATATTGCAAAGAAGATTAAAGGGTATCGAACGGCCTTTAATATCCTCTTTGGTTGGCCTAACGCTTATCCTGTCTATCTAGGAGACGCCCATCTTTTTCACCATGGGAAGAAGACTTATGGAACCAAAAGAGACCCAGAGTATAAGTATATTTCAGAGTTTAGCTTTCTAACTTTATCGAGACCTCTGATGGCATCAGTTGCACTACCTATTGTGCAGGTCATTCGCTTTGGGGTGCTTCCTCTTGTTTATCCACTCTTAAGTAGGGAACAAAAGGTCTGGATTTACCAAAATATGTCCACCTTAGCGTTTTCCATGGATTATAAGAGACCGATTCGAAACGAAGAAAAAGAGGTTGCCCGTATGGTTAGAAATGACCTAATGTGCGTTCTCTATAAAGTCATTGTTGGGGCCCTCATCTTTAATGAAATTCTTCCTATGCGCACGATCTGGATTTGGTTTGCAATTGTGGTGATCTCTTCAACGCTAAATATGTATCGCGCACTCTTTAATCATCTTTATACTAATGAGAAGCTAGAGCCTATGAGTTGGGAAGAACACCTCTTAGACACTGTGACAATAGAGTCGGGACTTAGTTCATTTTTCATCTTTGTTAATGGACTAAATTATCATGCCATTCACCATCTCTTTCCAGAGCTTCCCTATACAAATTTGGCCGCCGCCCACAGGGAGTTGATGAAGAAACTTCCACCAGATCATATTTATAAGTGCAATACGTATTCTAGTATTTTCCATGTTTTAGTGACGTCAATTTCCATACAGAGATTTAACAAAGAAATGATTAGGCCATAGCTCAAGCTAAGTGTATAATGTGTGGATGAAACGATTTCTCGTAGTTTTAATTATGCTTTTTACATTCTTAAGTTGTTCAAAACCAACTCCAGAGCAAACAGTTGAGGCCGTCGTTCGCGAAACTTTCTCGGTCAATTTTGAAGAAACTTTCAATTACTATGACCCAGGCTTTGGGAGTCAGCAGCAAATCGCTGATTATCGTGGCTTCGTCAAAGATGTCGTTGCCTGGGAAAAGAATATCAAAAAGACTAAGAAGGAAGTTCTCACGGCCATTCAGGGCCTACTTTCATTTAAGGTTGTGGATGTCAAAAAAGAGGGAAGTCGCGCAACTGTTAGGACTATTATTATCGTGCCAGAGTTTGATAATAAATTTGATATGCAAATTGCCTTGTTGAAGTTAACAAGACCTCCACTTGTTTCAAATCGTCCCGAAACAAATGCGACGATCATGAAGAATATTAACGAAGGCAGATATACCCTAAAGCCTGTTGAAGTCGTATTTAGTTTAATGAAAAAAGATAAGTGGCGCATAACAGGTGTCACAAATATAAGAGGACTATGGCGCTTTGAAAATTAAGCAAATAATCCTATTCATCTGGTTCTTCCTACTGGGAAGTATCGCAAGTGCCGCTTCAACACAGATTGATTTTGAAGATAGTGCCAAGATCTTTTTGGACTTTAATCATGAGGCCAGCTCCTCAATTGAAGGCCACACTAGAACTCCAGAACTTAAGTCTTTGGAAGACTTTCCCGATGAATATTTACATCTAATTAATCTCGATAATGACTTAAGATCTCCTTCTTATGGTCAACTTTCAAACACACGACCAATACTTGCCACAAATCTATTCTTTGGCATTCACTCTGGACTCAGCCCACCATTGTCTTAGATCAATTATCACAATTTAAAAATTATTTGATTTAAAAACAATGGAGGATGTATGGAAAACGCATCAGTAGATACTTCTTTGGAAGTAAAGAAATTTGATTATGAAGGTAAAGTTAGACAACATGACAACAAAGGTGATGAGCAGGGAAGTGTTTGGGGCTTCTATTTCTGTGTGGCCCTTTTTCTAGCAATCTTTTTTGCTGTCATCATCGTTCAAATGTATTCTCTATAATTTCATATACTTAAGGGGGCGCTGCCCCCTTGTTTAAAATCTAATCACCATAATATTTCTTACCACCCTTATATGATCTAGTGTCGTTATCTGATAGATTTTAAAAAAATTAGATGAGGTTCACTATGAAAATTACACTAGTCGCATTGCTTGCACTTATTTCTTTAAATTCATTTGCTGCTAAATTAGCGGGGAATTATGAAAGCTCAAGCGGGTGCATTGTTTCTATTGAATGTGATGAGGGATATTGTCACGCAACTGTTGAAAAAGGTGATAAGTCACTTGTTCTTGAAGGTGATTTAGAAACAGATAAGTCAGATGAGTTTAGATTATATCGTCAGTATACTGGTGTTGAGAAACGCTGGTTTCATGATGATGAATATACTGGATTTAATGATCTTGTTTTAGAGAAGCAAAGAAACGGAAAGTTTATGGTTGATTCTCTATCTTCAAAATACAATCTCTTTCCACATTTTCCAAAGAAAGAGAGAAATATTATCGTTTGTAAAAACCTAGTTAAAGTAGAATAAAAAAGGGCCAGAATCTGGCCCTTTTCTTTTTTAAAATATTACATCAGCTTCAACTGGATCAGTAATGACAACATCGTCGTCATTGCTATCACCAACTGTTGTATCAGTTGTATCAGTTGGCTCAACTACTTCATATACAGGAGTTCTTTTGATGTACTCCGGTCTAAAACCTTGATCAACAGCAATCTGAACTAGCTCTTCATACTTTGTTTCATCAATTTCTCTTTCTCGAGTCAGAATAAAGAGAGTATTTCTATTAGCGTCAGCAACGATTGCCTCAGTATATTCTTCATCAAGGTGGATGATTTGATAATCGCCAGCACCTACACCAAAGTACCCAAGTAGAGGTACAAAGCTAACTGCAAGTTTTGCGTTTGAAATTTCATCAACTACTTTTGCATATGCTTTATCAACTTTTTCTTTTCCATTAACTAGCTGACAAGAGTTCTTTACTCTAATGCGGTGGTGCTTAAGAGTGTACTCTGCCTTTGTTCCCTGACATCTTAGGTTAAAGAAAGCATCGTATGCACCTTGTTGGTACCAAGTTCCTAGGTAGCGTGAAAGATCAACATACTCAACTGTTTGGAAGTTATTTGCAGGAAGTTCTTCTGAAGGCATAAGAACTTCATTGATTTCGTGAACGATGATATTTCTATCGTGCTTCTTAATTGTTCCAAGACGTAATGTGCTTGAGTTTAGAATAAACTCTTCACTATCTTGATCCACTAGAATAACTCTACCGTGAAATGTCTTAACTTCTTTCTTTTGTCTAAGATCTTTCTTATCAAAGCGTCCGTATCCAATATGATAAAGAAGTAGCTTTCTGAGCTCAAGTGGGTTTGCTAGAAGATACTCAACCGTCTCAGGAGGTAGTTTTGCAAATGCTTCATCATTTGGTGCAAAGATCGTGATCGGGTGATCAATTGTTACAATATCGTCAAGGCCTGCAATTCGGGCAGCGCTTAAAAAATTTCTAAAGCGTCTTGTGTGCTTCATTGCACCGACAGTTTCTGTTGTTGATAATTTTGTTTCTTCTGCGCTTTTTCTATCTGCTAAGGCAGAGTTAAAGAAAAGTGGTAGCGCGGCAAAAAAGAATAATACTTTTTTCATGAATCCTCCCATAAGTTATGGAGGAGAATGTAGCTTTTTATTAACAATTTAGAAGTTTAAGTTTGGTTAAGAAAGGTTATGGAGAGTTAAAGAAAAGGGCCAATGACTTGGCCCTTCTATAAACTTATACGTTTGCTTTGATAAGTTGAACTTTAAAGATAAGAGTTGAGTGTGGAGGAATCTTAGCTCCTGCACCGTGCTCACCATAAGCAAGCTCAGATGGGATTGTTAGTTCCCAAGAATCACCTTCTTTCATTAGTTGAAGAGCTTCTGTCCAACCTTTGATTACACCACCAACTGGGAATTGAATTGTTTGTCCTCTTTGGAATGAAGAATCAAATACAGTTCCATCAATTAGTTTACCTTCATAGTGAACTTCTACAGTAGACTCAGCAGTTGGAGTTGCACCAGTTCCTGCTTCTAGAACTTTATATTGAAGACCTGAAGTTGTTGTTGTAACACCTTCAGCTGCTTTATTTGTTTCAAGGTATGCACGACCTTCTTCAGCTAGCTTATTAGCTGCTTCAGCAAGTTGTCTTGCCATATGCTCTTGGAACTCAGTCATTGTTCTTTGAGTTTCTTCAGCTGAAAGAGTGCTTGCTTCACCTTTCATTGCAGATGCTACTGCATTTGCGAAAATTTCAGCGTTGATTTCCATTCCTTGTGCAACAAAATCAGAACCAATTTGGCGACCGATAATGTAGCTTACTTTTTCCATATGAGTTTCCATTAAATACCCTTTGTTTGGTTAAATACTACTAATAATAGTGGGAACCTTAGCATTTAATGGGGGACATGTCGAAAATTTACAGGTCTTTAGCGCAACGTTCCGTTTTTTTCACCACCCGGATACCAACATTCTGGACGCTTAAGGTCTAAAATTCCGTTGATCATTGTGTCAAAGCGGCATTGGGCCTCAGGATAGAATGATGGGTCAGTGTTAAGCTCTGTGGCCACATTTGAAGAATATGTCTCAAAACTTACTTCATCACCATGACTTTTAAAAAAGGCCTGATCGGCTTCCATGGCAGTTAGAAGTCTAAGACAAGTAAAGTACTCGTGCTTGTCTTGTTTAGAACATAGTTGTTTATAGATAGGTTTCTCTTTGACTTCACGTAACTCAGGTAAGTACTTGAAGACAATTGCTAAGCAATCTTTCGTCGCAAAGTAATCAGATTGCCCTTCCATTGATGAGTGATAACCCATATTCATTGGGTCATCTTTCTTAGGATCACCACCAATACCGTGGCCGATCTCATGACATGCCGTTAGGGCCAGTCCGTCAGGAGTCATTCCCTCAAGTCGGCCAAAGCCACCCATTAAGTAGATACGGTGTTCAATTTGATCTTCTTGGTTTGTGGCCTGGACATATGAGGCATGGATCATATCAATATCCCACCAATACGAATCAGGTAAACCTGTAATTGGTAAGTTAATTTGCAAAACTTCATTTTGTGATGGGGCAAGTTCACTATAAGCTTGATAGAGAGCGTCTTTGACTTGCTCGTACTCGTCCTTGCTAACGGCCGCAAAGACTGATTTTGTTAATGTAAATAAACAAACTAGAAGGATTAATTTTTTCATGAAAAGGTTCTACCCAGATTTCGAATTTTGAACAAGATAGCGGGTAAAATTTCATTAAATAGGAGACTTTATGTACCACGAAGTACTTGATTTTTGGTTTGATGAGCTTACCGACGAGCAAAAGTGGATGAAGGATAGCCGCGTTGATCGCGAGATCGAAAAACGCTTTGGGAGGCTTCACACTAAGGCCGCAAAGGGAGAGTTATTTGAGTGGAGAAAAGAGCATCTTGGTCGCTTGGCCGAAATTATCATTCTTGATCAATTCTCACGCAATATTTATCGTGGTGATGCACGCTCCTTTGCTAGTGATGATATGGCCTTGGTCTTGGCCCAAGAGGCAATCCTTCAAAAAACTGATGAAGGCTTTACGACTAGAAAGAAGCACTTTCTCTATATGCCCTATATGCATAGTGAATCCATAACGATTCAAAAAGAAGGATTAAGGCTTTTTGAAAAGCTAGAAAATGATATGGCTCTCCAGTATATGCATCAGCATATGGGAATTATCGAACGCTTTGGACGTTACCCGCATCGCAATGAAGTACTCGGCCGAGAATCCACCCCTGAAGAGATTGATTTTTTGAAAATGCCAAATTCTAGTTTCTGAGTTATGATCTAAGAATGAAAGATGCAAAACTAGTGTGGTCTGATGAGGCCGGTGATTTACGAAAAAAAAATAGTAAAAATAATTCTAATGAAGAAGTTAATGAATCTGAACTTGTTTTAAAAATTAGAAGACTAACTTCAGGAAAGGGAAGAGCAATTGTTGAAATTAGCGATCTTCCTGCAAATAAAAAATGGTGTCAGAAACTTGCTAAGGATTTAAAAAAGTCTCTTGGTGTTGGAGGTGCCTTTAAAAACGACTATATCGAAGTTCACGGCGAAAAGCTTGATCAAGTTAAGGCGCACTTCGATAAAAAAAATTTAAAGTGGAAACAAACTGGAGGCTAGACTCCAATATCTGAGCATGTTAGTATTTTACTCATGATGCGAATTCTACTTTCACTATTCACAGTCTTTATGATTTTTGTGAGCTTCACTCATGAGGCCCATGAAATTAAATTATCTGTGGATAATATAGAAAGTACTAAAGTCGAGAAATCTAAACTCGATCATCCTGATCATTGTGATGATCACGATAGTGGTTCTGATCATTGCCATATTCATTGCACAGGCCTGCACTTCCTGGCCAATCTCGAACATACTGTTCAATTAAAATTACCACTTCTTAAAAGTAATAATACACAAACACCAAGATTGGATTTCTTCAAATCCCCATACCTCGATCCGGCAAAGAAGCCACCTTCTTTATCGTAAATTTTCACATTTAAATTTTAACATTTTTATTTAAAAGGATTTACACGATGAGTACTAGTCGAAGTAGTATCGTGATAGCGGCCATGTGCATAGGTCTAAATACCTATGGACAGAGTTGTCGTATCACAGATGCCAATGAATTTTTGAAGAAAATTAAATCAAATCATCAAGTCAATCACTTGGCCAAGGCCAATGAAGAGATACTTGAAGGTGAAATCAATTCGGCCAACCAGGTTTATAACCCGGAGGTTGAAACAGAGATTGTCTCTGCAGGGAGTAATGAAATCTCTTCCATGATTAAGTTAACTCAAACTTTTGAGTTAGGGGGGAAGAGAGGTTCTCGTAAGGCATGGGCGCAGAGATTAAAAGAGCTTGGAAGTCTCGAATCTAAAGGTCAGAAAGAAAGAGTTGTTTTGGAGAATATCCTTAATATGTATCGCCTAAGACAGGTTCAAGAGCTTATTCCTGTCTATCAGGAGTCATATGATTCTTTAAAGAAAGTCTTTGATAAGAAAGGCAAGATTAGAAAGTCATTATCACCAAGCCAGGAAGTTGAGTATGAGACACTTTCGTTTGCGATGGATGATTACTACATCAGGTTATCAGAGCTAATTGCTGAAAAAGCAAATCTGCAAGTTCATTTAAAATTAAATGCAGGAAAGAATTGTGTTGTCACAAAAAGTGCTCTGCCAAAATTATTTAAGTTCAAAAAGATCAACTTAAAATCATTAGAGCTAAAAGATAGTACTGACTACAAGAAGGGCCTAGCGCAACTAGCTGTTGCCAAAGCTGAGTATGATGTTGCTAAGTCAAACGCTTATAGTGACCTCAGTATCGGGCCAATGTATGAATACTCAAAAGTTGATGATGAGAAAGAGCATGCCTTTGGTCTAAGCCTTACTTTTGACTTGCCTGTGTTTAATACAAATGACGGCGCAAAGGCCAAGGGGATGGCCGCAGTTAAGAAAGGCGAGTATCAAATTCGATACGACGAACTTGATCTTCAAATCGATCTTAGAAATTGGATACAAAAATACCAACGATATCAATCTGTTTACAAGAAAATGATTTCACAGGCCGTCTTAGAAAAGAAGCATAAGAGAATTGAAAAACTCTTTGATCGCGGTGTGATTTCAACGTCGCTTATTATTGAGGCCCACAGGCAAATGGTGGATTTTTCTATCAGGCGAAATGACTACGAAATGGGTGCAGTCGAAGCTTTATGGAATATCTATTTACTAAGAGGAACGATTCTAGAGGAACAAATATGAAAAAAATATTCTTACTAATATTACTGATCGGTTTAGTTGGTTGTGAGGCTCATCACGATGAACACGAAGAACATGGACACGATGAACATAAGCATGAAGAACATGATGATCACGACGGCCATGATCATCACCACGGCCATGGCGCAGAGAAAACAGGCGAAGGTATGGCCATTACAAAAGTCGATAAAGAACATGGATTTCAATTGTCTAAGGAAGCACAAAAGAGACTTGCGATTAAGACAACTCTTTATAAGAAGAGTCTAAAAGGCATTCCTGATAGTGCTTATGTTGTAGTTGGAAAGGAGCGTGCGCTTTATCGAAAAAGAGCTGGCTTCTTTAAGCTAATTGATGAACATGAGTTAACAGGTGCTTTTGTTAAAGGCGATGAGATCGTTGTCAGCGGTATTGGACTTCTTCGCGTCTCAGATATCTTCTCAACAGATGAATCTGAGTACGGACACGCACATTAAAGGCGAGGGGAAGAATTATGATGAATAAGATAATTGAATTTAGTGTTCATAACCGTCTCTTTGTTTTTATTGCAACAGCAATATTAATTATCGGAGGAATTTATTCTTTTGATAAGCTATCTATTGATGCGGTTCCTGATATAACAAATACACAAGTTCAGGTTAATACTCCTGTCGAAGGTCTTACTCCTGAAGAAATTGAAAGAATGGTAACGTTTCCAATTGAATCGGCTTTAACGGGAATGCCTGGTGTCGAGCAAACTCGCTCCGTTTCTAAATATGGAATCTCGCAGGTTACTGTCATCTTTAATGATGATGTCGATATCTACCGTGCAAGGCAGTTAACTTCTGAGAAACTTATTAATATTGAATTACCTGAAGGAATAAAGCCTGAAATGGGCCCTATTAGTACAGGCCTTGGAGAAATCTTCCACTACTCTCTAAGTTTTAAGGGAGAAGTAAAGACAGAAGAGGAGGAGATGCTAAAGCTTATGGAGCTTCGCTCAATCCAAGATTGGCTAATTAAGCCCAGGCTTTTAACAGTAAAGGGTGTAACAGAAGTTAATACAATCGGTGGTTATGAGAAGCAATACTTCATTCAGCCAGATATTGATAAAATGGCCAAGTTTGGAATTCACTTCGATGATATTGAAAATGCTATTGAGAGTACAAACCAAAATGTTGGAGGTGGTTATATTCCTCAAACAGGTGAGCAACTTCTTGTTCGCGGGGTTGGGCTTTTAAAAAATATCTCCGACATTGAAAATATTGTCATTAAGCGTTTGGGATCACTTGATATCATTCGTGTAAAAGATGTGGCCGTTGTTAAGTTTGATAAAGAGATTCGCACAGGAGCAGCAACTCATAATGGAAGAGAAGTCGTCATTGGAACGGCCTTTATGCTTCTTGGGGAAAACTCTCGTGCCGTATCAATTAGACTTGAAGAGCGAATTAATGAAATCAAAAAAGATCTTCCTTCTTGGGTGAACTTAGAGATTGTCTATAATCGCTCTAATATGGTTAATGCTACTTTAAGTACAGTCGAGCATAACTTAATTGTTGGTGCCGGACTTGTGATGGCCTTTCTCATGCTTCTTGTGGGAAATATTAGGGCCGCAATTATTGTTGCTGCAACCATTCCAATTTCACTCTTAATCACTTTCATCTTAATGCGCTGGCAGAATGTTTCAGGAAATTTAATGAGTCTCGGTGCTCTTGATTTTGGGATCATTGTCGATGGAGCAGTTATTGTCATTGAAAATTGTGTTCATCGTTTACAAAAGCGAACAAAGGAAATTGGCCGTGCCTTAACACGTGCTGAGATTAAAGATCTTGTTGTTGAAAGCGCTATTGAGATTCGTTCAGCTGCCGGCTTTGGTGAGATTATTGTTATTACAGTTTTCATTCCTTTATTTGCCCTAACAGGTGTTGAAGGGAAGATGTTTGGCCCAATGGCCACAACTTTCATTATGGCCCTGGCGTCAGCTCTTGTTCTTTCATTTACATTAGTTCCAGCTCTTGCCGCAACATTCTTAAGCTCTAATACTCAAGATCGTGAGCCTAGAATAATGCTTCTTGCAAAACAGGCCTTCGCTCCAATCTTAGAGTTGGCCCTTAAGTTTAAAAAGGCAGTTCTTGGCCTTGGAATATCGGCCATTGCTCTGGGGGGAATTCTCTTTATGGGGATGGGCTCGGAATTTATTCCACAATTAGATGAAGGAGACTTCGCTGTTCAGTTTATTCGTCCTGCAAATGTCAGTATTGAAAACTCAATTCACCTTCAACGCTTAAGTGAAGATGTCATTAAAGAGTTTCCACAAGTTAAAACTGTTTTTGCAAGAACAGGAGCGGCTGAGATTAGTACGGACCCAATGGGTGTTAATATCTCGGATTCTTATGTCATGCTAAAGCCTAGAGATGAATGGCCTAAGAATGAACATATAAAAACTAAGACCGAGCTTATGGAGGAAGTAAAAAAGGCGCTTGCCTTAAATGTCCCAGCTCAAGTGGCCATGTTCTCACAACCTGTTGAGCTTCGTTTTAACGAGTTACTTGAAGGAACAAGGGCATCTGTATCAGCAAAGGTTTACGGAGAAGACTTAAAGGTCATTGAAGAAATCGCCAAAAAAGTTTCTGCGGCCATCGCAAAAGCTCCTGGAGCAGGAGAAGTTGAAGTTGAATCAAAAGGACTCTCTCCGATGATTCAGTATACTCCTAAACTTGAAGAGCTTGCTAAACTTGGTGTTAGTAGTAAGCCTGTTCTTGACGTTATTTCAACGGCCATTGGTGGGGCCAAGGTTGGCGATATTTATGATGGTGTAAAGAAGTATCCAATCATGACTCGTTTATCTGCAAACGCTCGATCTGATGTGGAGACAATTTCAAACCTTCCTGTTGGGATCTCCGAAGGCTACACTGTTAAGATAAGTGATGTTGCTGATATTGAGCTTTCGCAAACTTACTCATCTGTTAGTCGTGAAAACTCTGTGCGAAGACTTGCTATTTTAATCAACCCACAAACTCGTGATATTGAAAACTTTGTTAAAGTAGCAAAAGAGATTGTTGAAAAAGAAGTTAGTCTTCCAGAAGGTTATTATATTGAATGGGGTGGAAGCTTTAAGAATCTTATTTCAGCAAAAGAAAGGCTCAGTATTCTTGTTCCATTGGCACTTCTTCTGATTTTAGTCATGCTCTATGCGGCCTTTAAGAATTATGCACAAGTCTTGCTAATTTTTCTGTGTGCACCGATGGCGCTGATTGGTGGTGTCCTTTCTTTAAAGATTTTAGGACTTCCATTTAGTATTTCTGCAGGTGTTGGCTTTATTGCTCTTTGTGGGATTAGTATTCTAAACGGTGTTGTTCTTGTGACTTACTTTAATCGACTCTTAGCTGATGGAAAATCGCCTGATGACGTTGTAAGGGAAGGGACAATGGTTAGGCTTCGTCCAGTTCTTATGACGGCCTTAACGGATATTTTCGGCTTCCTGCCGATGATTTTTTCAACTGGTTTAGGGGCCGAGGTACAAAGGCCACTTGCAACAGTTGTTGTTGGTGGAATTATTTCAGCAACACTTCTAACACTTGTTGTTCTCCCTTCATTGTATCGATTATTTATTGAGCAAATGAAGACTGAATAAACTCTAAGGTCTTGAAACTTAAGAGAAATCTTAAGTTTTAAGACCATTTCTCCCTGTTTAAAATAGGCGTCTAAATCTAAGACATCCATTGGCAAATTTTCAAATAACTCGATAGATTTCCTAGATATGATAATTTACTGCCAGACTTTTAAGAAGGTACAAGGGAGCCTGAATTGAATAAATTTATTATTGCCACAGCAATCACTCTATTAAGCACTCAAGCATTTGCATCATTATCAGTTAATGATGGCCTATCAAGTTGCCGCTTTTCAAATAGTGAAGCCGCAATTAACTATGCTCGTGCCCTAGAGGGTTCTACTAAGGCCGCTGCCTTACTTAAAAGAGGAGATCTTGCACAGGTTGAATCTTGTTCAACGGCAATGACTGAAGCTCTTGCAAAGGGTGTTAGTTATAATGAATTAGCTAAGACTGTTAACACAAATTTTAATCACCTTGAAAATGGGATGGAGATCACTGTTGAGCTACGTGGTAAGGACTTCTATGAAGTTAAGGGAGATAACCTTACTGGAACTAAGTCCACAATTGAAGGTGACTTCGATATGGTTATTAGTGTTGAGGGCTCTCGTAATGAAATCACACAAGGGGTTCCTGCAAAAGAGATTCTTAATAAAATGAAGTTAAACGTTGTCTCTAAGAAAGCGGTTCAAATTATTTTTGAAGATTACGATGTGGATACAGTTGTTCCAGCTATTGTAAAAAAATCTCTTTTTGGAAAGATTAAGCAGATATCGATCAAGGCAGAAGACTTAGAAAGAGCAATCGCCCCAGTTCTTTCCGCTCAAGGTCTAGATTTAGCAGAGGACTTCAAGTTGAATACGGAAAAAGGCTCATTCACAATGGATTACTCGGTTTCGGCAATGGATTGTGGTGTCAATCAGCTCGATGAATTCGAGTGCCGATCATCTTTTATCTTTCAATTATCAGCACAATTTTAATTGGCATAACTAGAGCGAGGCCATGTCGATGGCCTTGCTATCTTACTGATATCTTTAAATCTCTGACATAAATATTTAATAATTGATATAATTACTCCGTTAAGCGTATGGGAGATAATTATGAGGAAATCAGTTATTCATATCTTAGCGCTTGTTGGCCTCTTGGCGACAGCTCCCCAGACTCATGCAAAAATGATTGTGGAGAAAGAGGAGTACTCTGGCGATGCCATTGTCGAAGACTTTGCACTGAAGAATTACTATCGTCGATTTGTGAATATAACAGAAAGTTATAATCAAAGACGCAAAGACCCTGAGGTCTATGCCCAGTCCTTTAAAAATATCAAAGAGCAACATAAGTACTTTCGCTGGCTAAAGAAGACTGGCATCGGTGAGCTCCCTCCAGCAACGATTAATAACGGTGTTGCTACCATTAGAGTTGGTAACTACAAATTACAATATTCCATTGAAACTCTGGTTAAGAATCAATTTCTTTTGAATGAGCGTCCTGTTGACTTCAAGAAGCTTGATTTTAATAAGGCCTTTGATGAATTAACAGAAAAGGTAAAGGCAACACGAAGGTTCACGCTACTTGATCTTGTGATTCCAACTGCTCATGCGGATGCCATGAGTGGTCTTGAAAATACTCTTTTAGCAACAATGCTCTATGTGAACTCAGATTTCGCTGAAAGAGAGTGGTGTATTTCTTGTGACGATGAAAATGCAGAAGTGACTAAGAAGAATCTTGAGAAACTTCTAACAAGGGTCGATCAAATGCTTAACTCTTGTGAAAATGAAACCGCTAAAATTGAAGATATTTATTCAAACCTTTCTTTCTTTGCAGGTGACAACGATCAAGGTGGTTTCCGCTCTGAGTCTGCAACAACATTGAAGAATCACTTTCCGGCAATTGAAGGAGAGCTTAAGGACGTTTCTTGTGAGAAGCTGGTTTACAATGTGTATAAGGATGAAATCAATCCTGCGGACAGAAACCTCTTTGTTGAATATTACCGTTTTACACCTGAGAGACAGGCCCGCAATCAAAAGGCCGTGGCCAATTATAAGAGAATTGTAAAATCAAAATGTGATCGTATTGCAGCACTGAATGTTTGTATGATCAGTAATTATTATGGAGCAGAGGATATTTATAATGATTCTCGCTCTCCTGGACAAAAGGAATACGATCGCCGTCGTAAGCCGTCACGAGAGTATCAGATTCGCGGTATTACTCAATAGGCAGCTTAGGAATTATGTGATAGAAAGACGACTATGGACCAATTACAAGAAACATTTGAAGAAATATTAGAAAAAGTAGAATTTAAGAAAATGGATCAATTTGAAGAGCTTCTTCATAAATGCATCCACGTCTCTAATGACTCATCGAAAAGTACATATGCCGTCTATGAAAATATGGTATTCAAATTAGATGCATTCTTTAAAGGCTTCGTTAATTTTCAAAATGAATTCGGTAAAGATAAGAAGTATATCGCAGCAGTTCATGCTCTAAGTGCCATCTGCTATGGCCTAGGAATTGATCTTGAAGACGAAGAGCTTTTCATCATATACCATCTAAAAGACCAAGGTAAATTCAGAAAAAGAGAAAAAGACCTTCACTCAGAACTTAAAAACCTTTGGGCCGGCTATCCTTACAAAGAATTTGCCATGGCCGATGTGGACTTTTCTCACTCATTAAAAAACTTAATGCGTGCAAAATTCATCGACTACCGTCGCGGAAACCTTCACATCAATCAGTCTTTGATTATACGTTTTAAAGATCGCTATTAAGCACCCGCAAAATTGACTGGCCAAAGCCAGTCTATTGTTTGCGGTGCTAGGCCCCTTACTCTTCAGCTAGAGATTGGTGTCGAGAGCGAGGGTCCAAGCCCGAGCGGTTCGTCTCAAGGCTACCCGCAAAATTGGCCGCCCTAAGGCGGGCTATTGTTTGCGGTGCTAGGCCCCTTACTCTTCAGCTAGAGATTGGTGTCGAGAGCGAGGGTCCAAGCCCGAGCGGTTCG
>NZ_JBEBMJ010000001.1:786662-1062783 GCF_043196375.1 Halobacteriovorax sp. ZH5_bin.2
TTCGTCTCAGGGCCAATGGGAAAGTTAACGCATAAAGAGAACGATATTTTCACGAAGTGAAAATGAGTAACAAATCTCCTCGTACAACAGACTCACATTCATACCAATCAACTTTTCACATATTGTTGGCAATTTTTTTGAGAAAAGTTCTAGTTTCTGGAATCTCTTTCTTTAGAATTTCTTGACTTTGACACTGCTAAATACGATGAACTCGGACTCAATATAACTTGTGTGGAAATAGGTAATATTTAGTTCGATTATACCCGATAATCATTTCATAAATTTGATGTGTGAGGGAAGTTATGTCGAAACTATTTTCTTTGTTGGGAATTCTTATATTCGTATTAAATATTAGTGTTTCAGCGGATGAGTCTTGTGTACAACAAGAATTTGATACAGCAATTGTGTGCGAAAAGAACTTTAGGGCCAACTCCCTAGCAGATCTTGACAGATATAAAACCGAGTCTCATCTTAAAAGTCGTAACCTAACAATAGCTTTTGATTTACTAGGTGATGAAAATATAGAGCTACATACGCCATGCCTCGTTAGATACCATAAAGACTTTAAAATCAATACGACTGGAGATATCTGTCTTGATGCTAGAGATGGTATTCGTCTACACGCAGGAAAAAATATTTCTGCAAACAATATTCATCTTTATTCAAAAAAAATAATTGCAATTCAAAAGGAAGCAACAATTAATGTTAATAGCATTTCATTGGTTTCTAATGGCGAGTCGGCAGACTCAAGGGTTCATATTAGAAATACATCTTCTGTTAATGCTGTTAATTTGAATCTATACGGTACAAAAAGAGCAACTCTTGGTTATTCATCTTCTTATAATATTACGGGGGCAATCAATATTGAATCTCGTGATGAATTTTCTAGTATTTGGAGAGATACTCAAATTATAACTCCGCAAATGTCTATCATATCAGACACTGAAGTAAGACTGGCCAACAATGTCGTCATTGAATCAACTGGATTGAGTGCGCAGGCACCTGAGTGTAAGTTGAGAAATATGCTAACTCTTGGTACAGGGAGTTGTTTTGATGCATCGAGGCCGACTTCTCGTATTAAGAAAGTTGAAACACAAGTTCTAATTGGTGAAACATTAACTTTTGATTCAAGTCGTTCAAGTGCTGCAAATGGAATATTAGAGCATTCTTTTTCTGTTAATGGAGAAGTATTGCAGAAAAATGAAGGCAATATTTTTACTTATACATTTAATCAAGAAGGTATTTACTATGTGAAATCCAAGATAGTAGACAATCTCGGGTACGTGTCGACAGCACAAAGAAAAATTACTGTTTCTGCACCGATAACAAATGATCGAGAAGCTTTCTTTAAGTATGCAGTAGAAGATGGAATGCTAGAGCTTGTTTTTATCCAAAGTATTCCTCGTGATCAAATAACAAGTGCAAAATTTATTGTAAATGAGCAAGAATATAATCTTCCAAATTTCTATCATCTTGATTCTATTTTTATAAATAACATCGCAAACGGAGCGCATGATGTAACTCTTGAAGTAACTGATATTTATAATCAAGTCTTTAGATATCAAAGAAAAGTTTTTGTTGGAACAAATGAAGAAATGGAGATCATTGCACCTGTTATGGAATTTGACATTATTCCTTCTGCTCCAAAAGAGGTTTTTATCGAGTTTCGTGGAGTCTTTGACCCTGCAGGGCTTTTTGATGGTCTTGTCATTGACTGGGGCGACGGAGAGGTCTCTGAACATTGGGTACCGGATGAGGGAGGAGTTAAACACTCTTATCAATCGATTGGTACATATGAGGTAAATGTTGAGTTTATTAAGGCCGGTGAAAATGGAGAAACAGTTAAAACTTTAACAAAGCAAGTAACTGTTACAAACGAGGAAGTCGCTGCTCAGCCTCCACTTGTTAACTTTAGATATGAAAAACAATATTTTGCACCTCACGTAGCATTTAATATAGATCTTTCGATGTCTCCGACAGGGGAAATCGTAAGCCGTACTTTCGATTATGGGGATGGCACTGTCTACACTGGAAATGAGCCAATCCATACGCATTTTTATGATCCGGGCACATATTATGCAACATTAACAGTTGTAGATGAATATGGAATGAGTGCTTCACAAACTGCACGAGTCATTATTGCTGAAGAAGGTGAGGATTTTATTTCAAATCTTGAATGCTTTGATGAAGGTGGACTCTACGTTGGATGTGATGTTGTCGCACTTGCAAAAGAAGAAGAGATTCAATCAATTGAAATTGACTGGGGTGATGGGAGTGTTGAGACATTTGATCCAGCTTCTTCTAGTTGGACGTGGGATTTTTTCGACTATGAATATAGTGAACCTGATAATTATGTTATTCAGATGACGGTTACAACAAGTTATGGGAGCTATGTTGACTCAGTGGAATACAATAATCAAGAAGTAAAAGAAGATTTAGCTCCTTATGTAAGCTTTAATTGTCATTCACCAAGTTCTTTAAAAGTATCATGTCAAAATCACTCAACAGATGATGGTGTAATTGTATCTAGTATATGGAATGTTAATGGAGTTGAATATACAAGCTTTAATCTTGATGAAGTATCTGTATCAGAGAGTGGAAATGTAAATGTTTCATTAACTGTTACAGATGATAACGGATTAAGTGCGACAGCTAATCAAGTTATTTTTGTTAATGGGAATATTGCACCTATCGCTTCTTTTGATTGTTCGCAATCAATACATACTCAACTTAGTTGTGTGTCGACATCAAGAGATTCTGATGGGTACATAGCTTCATCATTTTTTTATATTAATGATCAAGTTTATGAAGGTCAGTCAGTTATAATAGAATTGTTAGATGAATCACCTCTAGACATAGAGCATCGTGTAATAGACAACGAGGGAAAAGTAACCACATTAAGTAAAACTATTGAAGTAAATAAGTCTCCTGTAATACAAGCAGAATGTAGTCAAAAAGAGGCTGATCGTATTGAATGTAATGCTTTAGGGACATACGATGATAGCGAAGGATTGGATTTTAAGTGGAATTTTAATGAGTATACTTACGAAGGTAGCGTCGTAAGCATCAAACCATCATCATATGGGAAATTCTCGATTGAACTTATTGTCACAGACAATCTCGCAGCGGAAACTAAAGCTAAGATTAATTTTAATTATTTAAACATAAATGGCACACCTCTGGCCAATTATGCATACATGATAGATACGAATCTTAAAGTTATTTTTAATGCTTCATTGTCACAGTCTAACTTTACAGATGTAAAAGAATTTAAATGGTATGTTAATGGAGAAATTATTATTACGGAATCATATGTTCTAGAGTACTTATTTCCTTTGCAGGGGGAGTATACGGTAAAACTCGAAACGAAAGGTAGTAATAATATTGTTACTGAACATTCTGAGATAATTAATGTGTTTAATCTGGCGGTTCCCTATCCTGATCGTTTAGAAAATGCTTCAACTTTGATCGGAGTAGACAGTGATAATGATTTGATACGAGATGATATTCAAAGAGGTCTTGAAAATTATGCCAAAGGTAATTCAGATCTATTGCAGAAACTAAAGAACGTTCAAGTTGAAAACACTCGATTATTAAGTGTAATGACCGAATTAGAGGTTAATGAAGCGATTTTTAAACGAGAAAAGGCAGTTTTTTGTTTGTCTCAATATTTCAAGTCTCAGAATTTGGTAAATTATGACCAGTTAGCAAGTAGCTTGGCTATTGAGTTAGAAGGAAATACCTTTGATAATGTAGATAGAGTAATAAAAAGAGTCGAAATATATGATCTATATAATTCTGAAACAAGGAATGAATTTAATGAGGAAGATTGTCTTAATTAGTTTATTGTTTATTCTTTTTGGTTGTAATCCAAAAGAAAAAAACGAAGTTGTAAAGAAATCAAAAGAAGAAAAACTTTTAGAAGTTCAGGAGTGGATCGCTGAAACTCTTAGAGTTCCTGAAGCGAAGTATCTTTCTAAAAAGTGGGTATATGATACTTATGACTTATTAGAGCTTGATTTAAATGATGAAAAAGCAGTTTATGAATGGCTTCGCAAGGAGAGTCTTTCGGAAGGGTGCTATTCGTATGCAGAAAGTTTGATGCCTAATGATGAGGTCTCTTATAGATTTCATCATGATGTTGAGTCAAGTAGGGCGTACCATTTAAAATTATATAAAAAAATTCTAGGTAAACAGTACAAAAAAAGATTGAGAATTAATAAAATGTACTACTTAAGGTCTAATAATGATTTCAAGAAATACCCGTATCAATTGTTTCCTGATAAATATTGTGAACTTCCGCATGAGTATTTGAGTGCTGTTTTAGTAAAGTATTATAGGGATTATCGAAATTTTACTAAAGATAAGATTGCGAAGTTTATGTCAAGAGGGGAACTTGAGGTTAAAGAACGCTGGAGGTTGATTTATGATAGTTATGATGAGTAAATGGATTTTCGTTTCTATGATCATTTTTGCGGAAGTATATGCGACTGTTTGTAATTCAAAAGCACTTAACGTGATTTATGTAAATGGAGTAGGTAATGTGCGTCGTCCTGTCCTGCAGACAAATAGTATTAAGAGTTTATATGAGACTAGTGATAAAAATTTAGAATCTCTTTTTTTTAATGGGAGCTTGATTAGCAAGAGGGAGGCTGTTGAGTTTGACTTTGTTCATAATAGGTCAGAAGGAGGAAGCATTCTTCTTGGTGTTTTTAGTGATCTCGCTAATGATGCTTATTATGATTTAAAGGAAGCTCAAAAACAAATTAACCAGCTTTCACACATAATAGAACCTGTCGAAGAAAGTTTTGTTGATAAATGTTTTGCAGCTTACTTGGTAGAAGATTTTCCTTGTCCCGTGTACACAAGTGAATCGGAGCGTTTGATGCATGAGGAGATTATAAAGCGAGTTTCAAAAATTAAAGATCGAATTAATAAAGATCAAGAATTAGGCGGTGATTTAAACCAATTGAAAACAAAACTTTTAAATAATGTTGATAATAGTATGAATACTATATTAATTGGCCACTCGCAAGGTGCACTTTATGTAGACCAGTCTTATCTGTATACTTTTCCATATGCATTGGAGTATAGTAACGACGAAGATAGTGATTATGTTAAGTCTCGTAAAATTGCAGCTTTAGGCGTCGCTCCTCCTCATAACTCTGGCTATCAATATCCAAATTATGGATATATTATTTTAGATGATGATATTCTGAATAAATATAGTGGAAGTTATACGTCACCTCCTCCTTCAAGCCATAACTTCGTACGTCAAGATAATCCTTCCTCATTATTTGGAAGGGCACTCTCTTCGTTTATTAGTGATCCTGGCAATTTTAAAAAAAATATATTAAATACATTTTCACCGAATCAGTTAAGAGATAACCATAGTTTTTTAGGTTTATATTTAAATAATAATGTTTATGTAAAAGATATTTTTACCGGTGAGGTGAAAAGTATGCAAAAAGTATTTCTGGAAAATATGTCTACTCTTGCAAATACATTGCCTGCGACTTGTGACTTTCAAATAAAACTTAAAGATAAGGATAACTCAGGAGAGTTAAAGGATTATCTTACTGTTATTGATAAAGGAGATAGTGTAGAGGTTGTATTAAATAGTGAACCAGATTTATATGTAGACTTTAATGAATTAGATGACCTTACTTATACAAACGACAAGTTAAAGAAATTATTTAATGGAGAGGAGAGTAATAAAGTCACATTGGCCAAACCATTATTTCCAAGTAATTATAGCTTTGACCTAACTTTAGAATATTTATATTTAGATGAATTTGAGTACAAAGGTCGTTTTTTTGCTAGTTTACAGTTGTGCGAGGGAGCAAGTTGTTGTCGTCAAAGTGACCAAGTGTATTGTGATGGGTTATGTAAGCCAAAGCCTCGTGATGGAATGAGTTATGGGGAAAATTGTAGTGGCCCATATTATGACTCTACACCATCCTGTCCTGTCACATGCATCCCTATAAAGGGAGAAGAGGCTAACATAGGATGTTCTCTAGTGTATGATGATAATATGGAGAATGTAGAGTATTTTAAGCCGATTCCAGGGAAGTATTTCTCAGTGAGTGAGGACTCGATTACTATGACGGGGTATTGTAATAATTCAGATCCTAGTGGTGGTCTTCGAGAGTCGGAACCATCTTGTTCTTGCTCAAAGTAGTCTTTTAAGTTATTGAATTGGTGACTAGAGGTGGCTTATCTTTTATTACTTGTTACAAGTCAGGCTCTAGATGTTTTTTCCATTGACGGTGTGTAAAAGAGGAATAATTTGATTTTTCTTGATGGATTAATTATTTATTTGAGCATTTTTTCTTACTATAAGTGGAGAGGGAGGCCATTAAGTGGCAAGGCTCAGTGGGCGTGGGCGTTCGTTCTAACATTTGGAAAGCTTTTTGTATGGCTGATCTTATCGTTTAGTATGCTAAATTTTGATGACGGTTATCATGATATGCTTACTAATAAAGAAAAAGAAAATCTTGTTCCTTTAATGAATAATTATACTTTGTTCTTTCCTGTATGGTCTATCTACTACTCGCAGCTGGCTAGTTATCGAAGAAATTATGATGAAAGTTACTTAAGGAAGCAGAATTTATTGGATTATTTAAATGATAACCTTGCATTTTGCTTTAGGTCTGATAGGGAAATAGAGGGTAAAAGAGATCGTTGTTATAAATTATTGAAGTATATCTACGATAATCGTGATTATTCAAATATAAGTAAAGATAGCCTGTATCAGCTTTGGCAAGCTCAGAAAGATTCTTTTGGTCAGTCTAAGGGGACAATGATTATTGATCATATTCTTTCTCGAAATGGAGTAACACATATTTCATTACCTCTTAGTTGTGGCCCGATATTTTATACTGAATTATATTACAGACTCTTGTTTGCTGAAAAATATAATCAGAGCTATTTGAAGTATTTGCACTCTGTATATATTTCGAATGAAAAATGTCAGACTGTTAAATACATATTTTTCTCTAAAGTTTTTGAAATTATAAATCAGAATAAAAGATTAGATATTGACTCTTATTCAAATATTTTAAGTGATGTTGTTAATGATCATGAAAATATTTTTGAAGTAAAAAAGTTAATCAAATATTCAAAAGATGACAAAAGAAATTTCTTCTTAGAGAAGATTGTTTGTTCATTTGATACAAATAATTTATATAATGAATTCTGTAACGCTAGGTAATTGATTCTCAATCGGCAGTGATCCTTGCAGCAATTTCTCATAACGATTTAGGCGCATTTTTGTTGAGGCGAATGAAAAAGCACCTGGAACCGAATGCCGGTAATAAGTAGATACTAATAAGCTCCTGGAGCCGAATTCTTATAGCCGCTTTAAAATGTTTGAGTGAAAAATCGTTTTATTATTAGTGTTTTTTGATTAGTGTTAGGTGTAGAGTATGTTCCAATCAATACATCATAATATTTATCTTCATAGTAAAAATATGGTCCAATAGATGACTTTCGTTTTTTAAATGAATCGAGCTTTCCCAGAAGAAATTGAAAATGTCTTGATTCAAGCCTATTCCTTAACAATTCTTCCTTGTTTAAAAAATGACCAAAAGAACCAGGGTTATACTTTACTTTTGGAGAAACTAAGCCTCTTAGACAATCTAAATCTTCCTTGGTTAAACAATTCTTAAAGTCTGCTTTAAAGTCTTCCCACGTATTATGTATTCTTACTTCTTCGTTTCTTTTTAATTTATCAAGTACATGCTTAGGACAACCTATTTTTTTTATATTTCTTGCTTGGCCCATCGTAGCATACAATGATGCACATTCTTGGCTTTTAATATGATACATTGTCCCTTTGCCATATTTTAAGCGTCCTTTGCCTGTATCATTTTCAGGGAAGTAGATGAATTCATAAGCTGCGCCCATGTAGCCAGCAGAGCTTTCATATTTTTTTGTGTCAAATTCATTACTTGCTATTGCGTTAGTAGATACTATTATCAAAATTAGTAATCGAATAATTATCCTCATCGCTTTCTCCTGATAAAATATATTGTAATATCTTGTGTTGTAAAAAAAACAGGAGATTTTATTCACCTAGTTAAGTTGTAATGTGTATCAAAGTTCTTTCCCCTTTTTCTCTCGCAAATAAATGATACCAGACTGCCTTCATTAGAAATGAAGGAAGTAGCACGTCTGAGTAATAAATCTCCTCGTACAACAGACTCACATTCATACCAATCAACTTCTCTCATATTGTTGGCAATTTTTTTGTTAAAAGTTCTAGTTTCTGGAATCTCTTTCTTTAGAATTTCTTGACTTTGACACTGCTAAATACGATGAACTCGGACTCAATATAACTTGTGTGGAAATAGGTAACATTCAGTTCATTTATATCCGATAATTATTTCATAAATTTGATGTGTGAGGGAAATTATGTCGAAACTATTTTCTTTGTTGGGAATTCTACAGCAGAGCTTTGTCGTCCAATTCCTCCAGAAGGAAAAGAGTATGGGCAGGATGGGAGTGGCCCCTATTTTATTTCGAATCCTGTCTGTGAGGTGAGTTGTATTGCTAATAAGAATGGGGCTGGTAATCAAGTGGGGTGCTCATTGATATATACATCGCTTGAAAATGTTGAATACTTTAAACCTGTAGATTCTAAAAGATTCTCTAGTAGTACTGATCAGTTTGAAATGTCTGGTTTCTGTAGCAATACATCAGCTAGTGGCATATTGAGAACAAGTAGTCCTAGTTGTACATGTTCTAGGTAGGAGGAGAGACTTATGGTTAAAATAAATATTTTATTCATTTTAATTTTATTTTCTTTTAATAGTTTCGCAAAAGACTATTCACTCGTGGAAAGAAGCGCCATCGATAAAAAAGCGATGATCTTTTTAAAAGAAAACAATTTTCAAGGTTTTCCATTTAAGAAAACTCAGCTCGTTCTTGAACTTGTTAAACCTTCCAAAGAAAATAAAAATGTTCGTCAAATTCCTCGCTTTAAACTCTATCATGATAAAGAATTTAAGAAGGTAGCTCTACGTTTTGTGGACTGGAAGAAAGGTGATTCCCCCCAAAATCATTCTGACATGACCAAGTGTAGTGAGTTAGGGGCATATGTGGATACTGCAGATCAATATATTGAGTTTCTAGGGAAATATAAGAAAACCATTTGTGTACGTCGAAGAAAGCCTGAAACAAAAGAAACTCTTTATACGCTTGGTTATGATATGTTGTTTTATGATTATTATCCTGAAAAATTTAGTTTTTATATTAATCATGGAAGAACGATTCTAGTTGATGAATTAACTGAGAAATATGCAGTTATTAATATTGAAGGACAATCGTATTATTTAAATGTAGCTGAAGTAAGTATTGAGTTTGTTCGTCCTCCTACGAGTGAAGCACTAAAAACAATATATGGTAATAAATTGCTCGAAGCAGAAAATAAATTATATGAATTTAGAGAAATATTACTAAGTAGAGACCGAAAAATATTCGAGAATTATCTTTCTAGTGATGGAACTATTATTATACTTAATCAGACAAAAATAAATATGGAAGATTACCTACGAAACGCTTTAGTTAAGTCGGTTTTTGATTCGGCTAAGTTAATCAGAGATCAATCATTAGCGATCATGTTATATTTGACTTATTACGAAGCCTATAATGTAGGAATTGATATTAAGTGGAATAAAGATGCTTACAAGCTAGATGAAAAACAAAGGGATATGATTGGATCTAAATTTAGCTTCTTTATTGATGCTGATTATCTAAGCTATTATGATAAGTGGTCTCCGTTTAAAGATGTTAAAGTTGGCAACGAATTTGTAGGTTATAGACTCTTCGGTAATAAAGATCAATTAAGATATTCAACGCCTTCTCTTATCATTTTGGGAGATGGTAAAAAGGTAACAGATATTGAATTGAAGTGGTAATACTTGCCATTAATAAAGTGTAATTTAAATTCGCTAAGTGCTCCAAAAAAATCTTCCCAAAGCGCTGGAGATTCTTTTGTGAACACTACATTCTAACTAAGAAACGTTTGAAAAATATTATCGATATACTTGGACAATTAGAAATAGATAAAAATGAAGGAGTTGCATACTTAAGATTTGTTGTAGACGACGAACACTATGGTGTAGGATTTACTAAGTCAAAGAGTTATAATAATAAATGGATTATTGAAGGTATCAATATTTCTCCAAATGATACTGCTGATTAAATAAACGCTTAAAGATAATTATACTTATTCGGATTCAATTCAATGAATTTATCAAGTTACATTGAAGGATGTTCTTTCTATCTTTTTGAAAGGAGTCTTAATCCGAACTAGTAGTAAAACTTTTTATTATTAAAAACTTTTCGTTATTTGATTCTATAGACTCTATGTAAATATTATGGTTGGCTGCCTCTAAAGTGTAATAAATGCCAAACCTTGTGTTGAATTTTTTGAAGTTGTCTAGTTTGCTTAAAATAAGTTTGAAATCTTTTTTCTCAAGCTCATTTCTTAATAATTTTTCCTTTTTCAAGAAGAAGCCTGGTGCATTTGGTGAAATTTCAACATTTGGAGAAATCAAGCCGCGCAGACAAACAAGGTCTTCTTTTTGTAGACAGTTTTTTAAGTCATTTTTAAAAGAGGCCCAATCTTGATGTTTTCGCACTTTTTTGTCTAATTCGAGTTTTTCTAAGACATGCTTTGGGCAGCCTATCTTTTTTAGTGGTTGTTTGTCTGTATCTAGTAAGTTGATTGATGCACACTCTTTAGATTGTTTATGATAAAGCGTCCCTGGTCCATATCTAAGGAGGTTTCTTCCATCATCATTGTCAGGGAAAAAAAGTAGTATGCCTCCACTACCTGTGACTTTATGTAGAGTATTGTATCTTGCAATACCATAGTCTTCTGCAAATGTTGTACTTGCTAGTAGTAAAATTAGGCTTTGAAGTAATACTTTTTTCATTTAATCTCCTCTATATGTAATTTTACCACATAAATTAAATTTAGAGGAATCCGTAGATGAATATAATCGTTATCTTTTGCGTATAGGATAGGCGTTCCATATATGAATCCGTCCCTTGATTTAGTACCTTCACTAACAAGTGAGGTTTTAGATCAAGCTGGCTATTATCAATTGAAGGAAAGTAATTGTACAAACTCTGAATATAACTTAGATTCAATATGTCGAGACCTTGACGAGTTGGGGTATTAGTAATTAAAGGCTCCTGTCTTTTTGAAGGAGCCTTAATCGGAACTAGTAGTAAATCTTTTTATTATTAAAAACTTTTCGTTATTTGATTCTATAGACTCTATGTAAATATTATGGTCGGCTACGTCTAAAGTGTAATAAATGCCAAAGCCTGTGTCGAATTTTTTGAAGTTGTTTAGTTTGTTTAAAATAAGTTTGAAGTCTTTTTTCTCAAGCTCATTTCTTAATAATTTTTCCTTCTTCAAGAAGAAGCCTGGTGCATTTGGTGAAATTCTAACATTCGGAGAAATCAAGCCGCGCAGACAAACAAGGTCTTCTTTTTGTAGGCAGTTCTTTAAGTCATTTTTAAAAGAGGCCCAATCTTGATGTTTTCGCACTTTTTTATCTAATTCGAGTTTTTCTAAGACATGCTTTGGGCAGCCTATCTTTTTTAGTGGTTGTTTGTCTCTATCTAGTAAGTTGATTGATGCACACTCTTTAGTTTGCTTATGAAAAAGCGTCCCAGGTCCATATCTAAGGAGGTTTCTTCCATCATCATTGTCAGGGAAAAAAAGTAGTATGCCTCCACTACCTGTGACTTTATGTAGAGTATTGTATCTTGCAATACCATAGTCTTCTGCAAATGTTGTACTTGCTAGTAGTAAAATTAGGCCTTGAAGTAATACTTTTTTCATTCAGTCTCCTCTATATGTAATTTTACCACATAAATTAAATTTAGAGGAATCCGTAGATGAATATAATCGTTATCTTTTGCGTAAGAAATAGTTTAAGCATCCCCATTTAATGCCTCTAGGAAAATCTTTCCAAAGCGCTTAAGCTTCTTAGGTCCAACCCCGTAGATACTTTCAAGATCATCGAGAGTTTGTGGACGTTGAGCGGCCATTTCCATCAGAGTCTTATCTGGAAAAATCTTAAAGGCCTGAGTGCGTTTCTGTTTTGCAAGCTTTGATCGTAGAACTTTTAAATTCTCATACGTTGTTTTATCTGTTCCGTCATTAGGCTTATATGTGGCGACAGCTTTCTTGCGAGTTGTGGCCTTTTTGCGAACTGCTTTCTTCTTTGTTGCTTTTGTTTTAGTCGCAGACGACTTTGATGCTGGTGCACCTTTTTTAAAGTCTGCACGAATCATGACTTGCTTGCGATCTTCAATAACATCGATGGCCGATTGAGTAAGTTTAATCTCTGAACTTCCGTCCATAACCATCTTTAGATGACCTTGAGCAATTAGTTGGCGACAAAGAGAATAGAGAAACCCTTCGTCTTCTTTACTTGCATAACCAAAGCTTGTGATATGGTGGTGGCCATTTTTTTGAATGACGCCAGAAATATTTCCCTTGAGAACATCCACGATATAGTGGACGTTGTAGCGCTGGTCAGTTTCATAAACACAAGTGAGAACGGCCTTGGCAATTTCAGTTGCATTAATAAGCTTCTGCTTAGTCTGTTCACTTAAGCAGATATCACAATTACCACATGGGCCCTGATAGGGGTCATTAAAGTAATTAAGAAGAACTTCGCGGCGACAAGTTGTGGCCTCGCAAAAACCAAGAATGGCATCAAGCTTTTCTTCATTCACGCGGCGACGAGCTGCTGCGCCAACGCCTTTATTAGCAATTCTTTTTAAAAGAACAAGATCTCTTAGTCCATAGAACATCAGAACTTGAGAAGGGAGTCCATCTCGTCCTGCTCGTCCCGTTTCTTGATAGTAGGACTCAAGACACTTTGGCATATCCATATGGGCAACAAAGCGTACGTCGGCCTTATCAATTCCCATTCCAAATGCAATCGTTGCCACAACGATGACATTCTTTTGAGTGATAAATTTCTCTTGAACTTTTTCGCGGTAACTGGCGCTCATTCCCGCATGGTAGGCATAGGCCTTAAATCCTGCTTTAACTAATTTGTCTGCACATTCTTCAACACCCTTGCGTGAAAGGCAGTAGACGATTCCTGATTGGCCATCAAGATTGTCTTGAACAAATTGCGTGAGACGATAGAAGTCTTTTTCTTTCGTTGTCTTCTTTTGAACTTCATAAGTAATATTTGGTCGATCAAAAGAGCTGATAAAGAGATTTGAGCCATGGAGGTTTAGGCAGCGAATGATCTCACCACGTGTTGCTTCACCGGCCGTTGCAGTTAGAGCAATGCGAGGGATGTCTGGAAATTTCTTTGTGATCATGCCTAGCTGCATATACTCAGGTCTAAAGTCATGGCCCCATTGAGAAACACAGTGGGCCTCATCAATGGCAAAGAGAGAAATCTCAATGCGATCTAAGATTCGCTGAAAGTATTCGTTCATCATACGCTCTGGCGAGACGTAGAGAATCTTAATATTTCCATTGAGAAGATTTCCCACAATATCATCCTGTTCACTATGAGAAATTGAAGAATTTAAGTAAGCCGCTTCGACGCCTTTTTCAATGAGGGCATCAACTTGGTCTTTCATAAGAGCAATGAGGGGAGAGATAACAATGGCCGTCCCAAAGCGGGCAAGTGCTGGAATTTGATAACACAGAGACTTCCCACCACCTGTTGGCATGAGGACCAGTGCGTTATTTCCTGCAATGACACTTTCCACAATCTTTTCTTGATTGCCGCGAAAGGCACTATAACCAAATATATTTTGAAGTATCTCGATTCCTTGACTCACTTATCTAGTTTAACTGATGAAAGAGGGCCAGCAAAGCATTAATAAAGGCTTTGTTAAATCTTTGTAAAAAAGCGAAATGAACTTCGCTATTTTTGCTGTGATGCCCTAAAATAATATGATTGGAGTTGTTATGAATAAATTTTTACTAGTTCTATTAATTAGTCTCTCAACATTTGCTGCGCCGAAAGTTCTCTTTCTAGGAGACTCTCTTACTGCCGGATATGGAATTGATCCAGAGAAGGCCTACCCAAATCTTGTGAAAGATATCTTGAAAAAAGATGGAATCGAAATTGAAGTGATGAATGCAAGTATCAGTGGCTCAACTTCTGCTTCAGCTGTTTCTCGCCTTAAGTGGTCTTTAAGAGGAAAGCCTGATGTCATGCTACTTGCTCTTGGGGCAAATGATGGGCTACGTGGAATAAAGCTTCATTCAACAAAAGAGAATTTAAAAAATGCTATCAAGCTTGCAAAGAGTAAGGGTGTAAAGGTTATTCTCGCAGGAATGCAGATCCCACCAAATTATGGCCCTGAGTATACGAAAGAATTTCAAAGAATGTTTCCTGATTTAAAGAAAGAAGAGGGAGTTACACTACTTCCATTCTTACTTAAGGATGTAGCAGGACAGCGTCAGTATAATATTGACGATGGCATCCACCCAAATGAGGAAGGACACAAGATCATTGCAAAGACGGTCGCACCGTTTATAAGGAAAGCTTTATAATGACTGAATTAGTATTATCACTCAAAGAAGTAAGAAAGGATTTTTCTCAAGGAGAAGAAATCCTCAATGTATTAAAAGGTGTTGAGCTTGGAGTTAGCGAAGGGGAGACCATCGCAATCCTTGGAAAATCTGGTAGTGGAAAATCCACTCTCTTATCTCTTCTGTGTGGAATTGATGATGCCACTAGTGGTGATATTTCATATCGCAATAATTCACTTAAAGATCTAAATAGTGAAGAGATCACTGATCTTCGAGCAAAGCATATTGGTGTGGTCTTTCAACAATTTCATTTATTAGAACACTTAAATGCATATGAAAACGTCCTGCTTCCTCTTGAGGTTAATGGTGTTTCTGATAAAAGTCGTGTGGATTACTTTCTTGAAAAAGTAGGGATGAGTCACCGAAAGACGCATTTTCCAAATCAGTTAAGTGGTGGAGAGAAGCAAAGGATTGCCATTGCTCGCGCTCTCGTCACTCACCCTGGTGTTCTTTTGGCAGATGAGCCAAGTGGAAGCCTTGATGAGAATACAGGTGATGAAGTCATGAATCTCATTTTTGATATTGTTCGTGATGAAAAGATGAGCCTTGTTCTTGTCACTCACGATAAGGATTTAGCAAAGAGGTGTGAGAAGATTTATCACTTAGAAAATGGAGTGCTAAGTCTTGAAGCTTAAAATGGTTATGCGAGAGCTTAGAAGCTCTCCAATGTTCTTTATCATCTTTATTCTAAATCTCTCGATAGGAATGGTTGGCCTTTCAACTATTGAAGTTTTTAAGTCTTCTTTTGATAGTGCGCTTACAGCAAAATCAAAAACACTTCTCGGTTCTGATATTTCCGTGAGTTCACGTATTGCCATTACAAAAGATAGCTTAGAGATTGCAAAATCTAATCTCGACTATAGTGAGATGACTCGCAATCGCTCACTTTATTCGATGCTCTTTAACGGCGAAAAAAGTCGACTCGTTAATATCAGAGGTCTTGGAACTGGCTTTCCATTCTACGGCGATATCATCTCTAAAAGAGGTAAGAGCTTTAAGGAAATTAAAGATAATGAAGTCTTTATTTATCCTGAACTTGTTGGTCAACTTGGACTTGATGTAGGCAAGGAGATAAAGATTGGATCTAAAATATTTAAAGTCGCGGGAATTGTCGAAGAAGATGGTTCGGCCGGTTTTTCCATGGGGCAACTTGCTCCAAGACTCTATCTGAAAAATGAAGTTCTCGATTCTACTGATCTTATCAAACCTGGTAGTACAATTTGGCGAAGCCTACACTTTAAGATGGCAAAAGAGTTAAGCGACAAAGAACTTATTAAAACAGAAAAGGATTTAAAAGCTAAAATCATTGACTCTTCAATTCGCATCCGATCTCCTCAGTCTAATTCTGAAAGAGTGGGGCGTTCAATGGATTATCTCGCAGACTTTCTTGGGCTGGTTTCGCTGTGTGGACTATTTCTAGCAGGTCTTGGCCTCATCTACCTCTTTAGAGGATTCCTTTTAAAGAGAAGAAAGGATCTAGCGATTCTTGGCTTTATTGGCATGAAGAAGAAGGATATCTTTAAGATCTATACATTAAAGCTTTTCTTTCTAGGCCTATTTGGTTCACTTTTAGGAATTGCGATTGGGACGGCATTTAGTCCTGTTATTCAGAGCATGGTTAGTCGAAATTTAGGAATTAATTTTGAGCTAGATTTTAATCTTTCTACTTTCTTTGTGACGATGGCCGTTGGTGTTGCCTCAACTATTGTCTTGGCCCCAGCTCTTATTATTCCTTATTTAAGAGTTGATCAAAAGGCACTCTTTGATCACGACACAAGTTTATCGAAAAACTTCTATGACTATCTACTATTTATTCCAATTGTACTTTTCTATTGGGTAATGGCGATTTACTTATCTGAGAGCTTAATTGTTGGTAGTGCATTCATTGCAGTCTTCCTCCTAATTGTGGGAGTCTTCTTTCCTGTGGGAAGTTTTGTTCTTTCATGGCTTGGAAAACTTAATCCAAAACTTAGCTTATCATCTAATATGGCCTTTAAGTACGTGACTCGTCATAAGATTTCAACTTTGTTTATCTTCTTATGTCTGTTCATTTCAACGAGTCTCATGACACTTATTCCTTCAGTAAAGAATATCATTGGAGCAGAGCTTTCGATGCCGGCCGAGGAGCGCCCTGTTTATTTCCTCTTCGATATTCAACCTGAACAAGTTGAGGATCTAAAAACTTTTGTCTCAGATAAAAAATTAGAACTTCTCAATATCAGTCCAATGGTTCGTGGCCGTCTCGTAAAGATTAATGGTGAAGGTTATAACCCAGATAAACTTAGTGATCTCACTCGTGAGGAACAAAGAGAGCAACGTAGTCGCAATCGCAGTGCTAACTTAAGTTACCGCGATCATCTTGTAAGAGGTGAGGAGATTGTCGAAGGACGAATGCCTAAGCGCTTTGATTTTGAATCTGATGAAGTGGCAGAAGTTTCATTAGAACAGCGCTATGCGAGTCGACTGGGAATTAACCTTGGTGATGAATTAGAATACAATATTCTAGGGATGCCAATTATTGCTAAAGTTGTAGGCTTACGCTCAATTCGTTGGACGAGCTTCTTGCCAAATTTCTTTATCTCATTTGGGCCAGGGGTACTCGAAGATGCACCAAAGACTTTCATTGCTGCCATTGGAAAAGGTGATGGAGTTGTTAATGATCAGCTTCAATCTGACTTCGCGGCCAGGTTTCAAAATGTGTCATTAATTGATATTCAAAGCTCTCTTAAAAGAGTTGCTACTATAATGGAGAGTATCACAAAGATTCTCGTTACCATGAGTTTCATTGTCTTTCTTGTGGGACTTCTTGTGATCTACTCACTTATTGCCCACCAATTAGAATCTCGTCGAGAAGATATCTCTCTTATTAATATTATTGGGATTCGTTTTAGTGAGATTAGAAAGTCCATTATGAAAGAGATGGCCCTTATGTCAGTAAGTGCCGTTGTGGTAGGGATTACCTTAGGACAGCTTGTGACTTATGCTGTTGCTAAACTTCAATTCGATTTAAATTATATTTTCAGCTCTGTTGAAATATTCGGCTTTGCTATTCTAATCATCGTTCTCTCAATCTTAATTTCTTTTTCTTCATTTAATCGATTCATTCGAAAATAAGAAAGGGCCACTTTTGTGGCCCTTATATAAGTATTGAATCTACCAGTTATATCTTTCGGCACAGAAATAACGGTAATCGTATTCATAATCATTCAGCTCATCACGCAGATCTGCACATAGGTCATAGCCTGTCGAACATGAGTATGTGTAGAAAGTTCTCTCAACTGAATCGCTCCAGCTATCAACAAGCTCGTAGTTACACGTATCATACGCGCTATAACGATGACGGTAGCCGTTGTAGATAAAGTATGGATAATCATAATCCCAGTAGTAACCATCAACATAAGAGACACGAACTCTTAGCCAGCGGTTATTGTAAACATAGATTGGTCTTACTGTTCTGTGGTAATCACGGGCCGTTGTCCAACGACGGTTGTGTCTTACATAGTCACGGTTTGGTGTGTGACGGTAGCGACGGTAAGCACGTGTCGGATCAGGTCTTGTTGTTCGACGATCGTCATATCTTCTGTCGTCGTAGCGTCTGTCATCGTAACGTCTGTCATCATATCTTCGGTCACTGCGACGATCATCATATCTTCTATCGCGTTGTCTATTTCGGCGCGAGTCTCTGTTATATCTGCTATCTCGAGCATCACGCGAGCGACGATTTCTTAACTCGTCATCATTATTATTTCTTCTGCCTCTTTCCGGTGCGGCGAAAGTCGTTGCTGTCAGGGCCGTAAGGACTAGTAGTAGAACCAATTTTTTCATAAAATCTCCCTCTGAGTTTTAACTGAATTTGGCAATTTCTAGCGCGTGGGATGACTTTTTTGAAATTAAAATTTTGTTTAGCTAAGGAAATTTACTTTCTTACATTTTAAATTACGGGATTTTATATGCTTAGAGGATTTTCTTACAGGAAATAACCTTGTAATAAGGTAAAAGTGGCAAAAAGGCCTCATAAGAGGCCTTTAGTATTTGATAGCGATTATGCTTTTGATGCTAAGTAGTCATCGTAGCTAACGTACTTATCTTCAATTACTTTTCCAGTTGTGTGGTCAAGGTCGATAATACGGTTTGCTACCGTTTGAATGAACTCGTGGTCATGAGAAGTAAAGATTAGGTTACCTTTAAATCTTGTGAAGCCTTCGTTCACTGACGTGATACTTTCTAGGTCAAGGTGATCAGTCGGTCCGTCAACAAGGAGAACGTTGGCTCCAGAAAGCATAAGCTTTGACATCATACAACGAACTTTTTCTCCCCCTGAAAGAACATTAGTCTTCTTAAGGGCCTCTTCTCCAGAGAAAAGCATCTTACCAAGGAAGCCACGAATAAATGTCTCATCCTTATCTTCTGAGTATTGTCTTAGCCAGTTCACAAGATCGTTCTTACCATCCATGAAGTAGCTTGAGTTATCTTTAGGGAAGTAAGACTTAGTGATTGTTACACCCCATTCAACAGAACCTGAATCTGGCTCCATTTCTCCCATAAGGATTTTCATAAGAGTTGACTTAGCAACATCGTTCTCACCAAGAAGAACGATCTTATCGTCTTTGTTAATCATGAATGTAACATTATCTAAAAGCTTAACGCCGTCGATTGTCTTAGTGATTCCTTCAACACGTAGAATTTCTTTTCCTGCTTCACGTTTCGGATCGAATTGTACAAATGGGTACTTTCTCGTTGATTTTGGAAGGTCATTAAGCTCAAGCTTTTCAAGTTGCTTTTGTCTTGAAGTTGCTTGAGATGATTTTGAAGCATTGGCAGAGAATCGTTGAATGAAGGCCTTAAGTTCTTTGGCCTTATCTTCTGCTTTCTTATTTTGGTCTGCACGAAGCTTTTGAGCAAGCTCTGAAGATTTTCTCCAGAAGTCATAGTTACCTGCATAAGTTGTAATCTTACCAAAGTCGATATCTGCAATATGTGTACATACTTTATTTAAGAAGTGACGGTCGTGGGATACAACGATAACTGTCTTTTCATAATTTAGTAGGAAGTTCTCTAGCCACTGAATGGCCTTGATATCAAGGTTGTTTGTCGGCTCATCCAGAAGAAGAATATCAGGTGAACCAAAAAGTGCTTGAGCAAGAAGAACCTTAACTTTCTCTGGCCCCGTAAGCTCTTTCATATATTTGTAGTGATACTCAGTTCCAATTCCAAGACCAGAAAGAAGAATTCCTGCTTCTGACTCAGCTTCGTAACCATTCATTTCAGCAAATTCACTTTCAAGCTCAGCTGCTTTCATTCCATCTTCATCGTTGAAATCTTCTTTCATGTAGATGGCATCTTTTTCTTTCATGATTGAGTAAAGCTTCTCATTACCCATAAGAACAGCTTGAAGAACTTGTTCTTCTTCGTATGCAAAGTGGTCCTGCTTAAGAATTGAAAGTCTTTCGCCTGGAGTAATGTTGATTGTTCCTGTATTTGGCTCAACTTCACCAGAAAGAACTTTGATGAATGTAGACTTACCAGCACCGTTGGCACCAATTAAACCGTAGCAATTACCTGGCGTAAATTTGATATTAACGTCTTCAAATAGCTTCTTGCCACCAAAGCTTAAACTGACATTGGAAGTGGAAATCATAAATTATCCTTCTTATTTAAATTATCAATGAATTAACGGCTTCACCTTAAACTATTTAATGCGATTAGTCCATGGATTTACTGGACTGTTAAATGAATATTATTTTTGATTTATGGCCTCTATCTTTACTAGTCTCCAGAGTTCGTTGAGCAGTATGATACTGATATTACAAGGAGCTAGAGATGAAATTTTGGGCCACACTTCTAACAATAATGTTCTTTTTATTTAAGGCTGTGGAAGTTTATGGGTACCAATCAAAATATCAAATTAGCGAAAATGCTAAGATCATTAAAGACGGACATATTGGAACTCTACTTAGTCATAGTGAAATAAATATGGAATGAAACGATTCATTATTAAACTGCAATTTAAGCATTCTTGTCTTCATTTGGACTCTTAAACATCTATAATAAAAGTAAATATGCAGCAAGGTGGTTTCTATGAGCAAAGAATATCAAATCATTTATATCAGCGAAAAAACAGGTGACTTTAAGCCAGAGAAGGACTTGGATAAGATTGTCTCTTCTTCGTTTAGAAATAATAACGCTAGAGATGTGACAGGTGTTCTAATGTACAATAGTGGTTTCTTCTTTCAGGTTATTGAAGGTAAGAAAGATGATGTTATCTACACATATAATAAAATTATTTTGGATCCTCGCCATCAGAATGTGAATTTACTCACGGATCGTGAGATTGAAAATCGCAGCTTCGAAAATTGGCCACTGGCCTTGGTTAAACTCAATGATATGGACTTAGATGTCATTGATCATGTGATAGCATGGAATGATTTAATCAATGATTCTCGTCGAAAAGAACCTATATCTCAGGAGAAGGTTGACCGCTTGATCGAAGCTTTGCGCTACAAGATTGATATGGATACGATATCATCAAAAGCAGCTTAGGCTTTTCTCTAACTTGTTGGCGTGATAATATTTTATCATGTCAAATCAAGTTATCGTTGCCATTGTTGGAGGAGGCCCCGCCGGCCTCTTCTGTGCTTATGAATTATTAAATTCTGGAATAGAGGTTCACCTATATGAACAAACCGGTGGTGTTGGTAAGAAGTTCTTAGTTGCAGGAAATAGTGGTCTCAATCTAACTCATAGTGAAGAGCTAGATAAGTTTGCAAAAAAATATTTTAAAGATGAAGAGCGTTTTACTTCTTTATTAAAAGACTTTAGTGCAAGTGATCTCGTTTCATGGGCAAATTCCCTTGGTACGGAAACATTTGTCGGAACAAGTGGGAGAGTATTTCCAAAGAAAATGAAGGCCGCAGATATCTTACATCAATGGATGAATACACTAAAGTCACATGAAAACTTTCATCTGCATCTAAAGCACTCCCTTACAAATATTACGCCAGATGGTGATCTGATTTTTAAGCATGATCATAGCGATAAGGCCCAGAAAGCTGACTATTACATACTTGCAATGGGTGGTGGTAGTTGGACTAAGACCGGAAGTGATGGATTATGGATGGATTATATTGAGGCCCTCGGGGTAACAACCGCTCCTTTAAAGGCCATGAATTGTGGATTTGAAATTGATTGGTCAAAACACTTTCAAGAAAAAGTTGATCGTGGATTTGTTAAGAATATTGTTGTCTTTAATGAAACTCAAAGTGCAAGAGGAGAGATTATGCTCACTCCTTATGGTGTTGAAGGTGGTGCTGTTTATGCAATCTCAAATGGACTTCGTGATGAATTAGAAAAGACTCAAAGCGCTTATCTTCATATCGACTTTAAACCAGATTTAAGAATAGAAGAGGTCATAGAAAAGCTTTCAAAAAGAAGTAAGGACTCTCTAACTAATCGACTAAGAAAGCAATTAGGCTTAGATAAGATTGCTACTTCCTTACTTTATGAGGTTCTCGATCGCTCAAGGGCCCAAGAAAATATTGAGTACTTGGCCATGACGATAAAGGATTGTCCGATTGAAGTAAGAAGAACGAGACCAATCGAAGAGGCCATTTCCACTTCTGGCGGTGTCTGCTTTGAAACTTTAAATGATGATTTGTCTGCTATTAAAAATAACCAGTATTACTTTGTTGGAGAGATGCTAGACTTTGAAGCACCAACAGGTGGCTATCTCTTACAAGGCTGTTTTTCGACGGCATATAGGGCCGTAAAATCAATAAAGAAGAAAGAAGGTATCGATGTTTAAACTACACGAAGTTTTAAAAAAAGACTTAATTGAAATAGATGATATGAAGCTTTCAAAAGTTATGCTCTTGCCGGATACGGAAAATCCGTGGGCCGTTATTATTCCAAAACGTGAGGGGATTCGTGAAATTCATGAGCTCTCGTGGGAAGATCAAGTGACTTTACTAGAGGAGATTAATGAGGTTAGTCGCTTTCTTACAGATAAGTATGGCCCTCAAAAATTAAATATTGGGGCCCTTGGTAACATGGTTCCCCAGCTTCATGTGCATATAATCTGTCGTTATGAAAATGATCGTTCTTGGCCAGGTGCAATATGGGGAACGAAGGCAAATAAAGAAACCTATAAAATCAGTGACTTAGAGAATACGTTTAGAGCACATTTTGAAGCATCGCGTTTGTCTAAGTGACAAGGATCAGCAAAATAAATTTTTTTTCCTTTTTTCTTAGGAATTATGGGAACACTGAGGTAAAATCTCTTTAACGAAAAAAAATTTTTTACGAGGTTAATTAAATGAGTACAGGTAAAGTTAAATTCTACAATTCAGCTAAAGGTTTTGGATTTATCACAAAAGATGACGGTGGAGATCTTTTCTTCCACATTTCTTCAGTTCAAGGTGGAGAGCCAAATGACGGTGATAGCGTAGAATACGAATTAGGTGAAGGTCCTAAAGGTCCATGTGCCGTAAATGTAAAAGTAGTTCAAGGTTAATTTTAAATTATATATTTGAGTACTTAAAAAAGAAGGCCCACATTTTGTGGGCCTTTCTTTTTGTTATTGATTTAACTTGATTCCACTGTCTGAAATAGTAATCTTCTTGTCTTTATAAAGCATTCCAATCGTTCTTTTAAAGGTCTTCTTACTCATATTAAGGAAGTTCTTAATATCTTCCGGAGAACTCTTATCATTTAAAAATGAGGAACCACCATTTCTTTCTAAGAAGTCGATAATAATATCTTTTGAATCCACAAGATTCTTTACACCTTGTTCTTGGAGGGCGACATCAACAAGTCCATCCTCACGAAGCTTTTTTACAAATGCTTTATAGTATTTTCCACAAGAGACACGTTGAAAGATTTCATTCTTGTAAATCATACCAATGAATTTCTTGTTTACGATAACTCTAAAACCTAATTCACTTTCTTTAGCGAGATATACGTCAACTTCATCGCCTACTGTAATATCGAAATCAGAAGACTCAATATACTTTCCAAGTTTTGTTGTTCCAAAGATACGGCCTGTTCCATCTTCTTTACAGATACGAACAATATGGGATTCAAATTTTCTAACTTTGATTTTCTGTTCATTACCTGGAACGAGAAGGTCTTTGGATGTTCCCCAGTCAAAGAAGGCCCCAAAGTCTTGGATTTCTATGGCATCGAGTAGGGCATATTCACCAACAACTGCAACTGGAAGCTCAGTCGTTGCAACTAATTCCCCTTGTGTATCAGGATAAACAAAGGCCTTAACCTTTGAACCAACTTCAATCTTTAAGGGTGCGAAATTCTCTGGAAGAAATACTTCCTGAATATTTTCTTCATCGATTAAACTATAGCCGTTATGAAGTTTTTTTAGGACTTTTAGAGTATTGTTTTTTCCTATATGGAGCATCTGTTTTTGCCTTTTTCTTAAATGGTGTTTTTGCTGCTGGTTTCGCCTGAGCTTTATATGCTTGAGCTTTGGCCTCTCTCTCTTCGCGTGTTCCGCGGTTCTTGATGATTAGACCGTTTAGAAACTTTCTTAGAACTTGATCTCCACACTCTTTGTAATTTGGGTGATCATCTTTGCGAAATAATGCTGATAGCTCAGTCTTTGTCATTTCAAAATCAACAAGTTTTAAGATCTCGATAATTTCAAAGTCTTTTAGAGAAAGGGCAATACGAAGTTTTTTTAAGATATCGTTATTCGTCATTATTTCTTTCCTAAGTGTTCGAATAATTCATTGAGACCGCGACGGCGACGAGCTTTCTTCTTTTCAATAATGATCTCTTGAGCTTCTTCTTTTTCCACTTTAGCTTTCGTTTCTTTCTTGCGTTTCTTCTGCTCTTCGAAATTATCTTTGGCAATAGAGACTTTTACAGTTCTACCATCAAGCATCGAACCATCAAGTCCATCGACTGCTTTTTGTGCCATTTGTTCATTTTGCATTTTGATAAAAGCGATACCCTTGCTCTTTTGAGTTCCAGGGATTGTTAGAAGGTTTACATCTTGAACGCGTCCATAGCGTGAGAAGATACCTTTAAGTTGCTCAGAAGTGATCTTGTAATTGAGATTACCTATGTAAACAGTTTTCATTTCTTACCTTGATTTTAACAATATTAATGCTGCAACTTAGCACTAAATGCTTAAGAAATGGGAAAAAATGCCAGAATCAGGTAATTTATTTGCGCTATTTTAGAAAGAATCCCAGATAAATTGGGCGACCTCTCCTAAGTGGTGCTCTTTTTTATGTCCTAAGCAAAATGTGACAGGAACTTTTGATTCGAGGTGCTTTAAATGGATGAGCTGGCCTTTCTTCAGCTCTTTTTCAATTAACGAGCAGGGAAGTCTTCCCCAACCAAATCCATTGAGAATAATCTCTTTCTTAGACGGCGTATCTGTCACCCTCCACTTGAGTGATTCTTCAATAACGCCAATACTTGTGGAGTCATCTGGAATAGTACTTCGTTGAATGATCTGTGGAAATTGTGCCAAGCTTTTAAAGTTTTGCTGTTTTTTTGGAAGGTCTAGAAATGGATGACCCTTGGCCACCACAAGATACATATCAACTTTACCAACAACTTTATAATCAAAGTTCTTTATACTAGAGAGATCTTCGAAAATTGCTAGATCGACCCTGTCGTTTAGAAGCATTTTTTCACCACTAAGTACTTCTCTTTCAAGAATAATTTCTGTGGAAGGGTAGCGGGCCATGGCATTTTTGATAATCGGATATAATCTATCTAGGCCATAAATTCCTGAGACTGAAATTGATAATCTCGTCTCAACATTTGATGAGATTTGTTGAGTTTTGTGAATGAGTTCATCATACTGTTTTGTGAGTTTTAGTGCCTCGCTTAAAAACTCTTGTCCCTTGGCAGTGATCGTTGGCCTATATGATGAACGGTCAACTAGCTCAAATCCCACTTGTTCCTCGAGATTGTTAATTGAGTAAATTACCGCTGACTTTGCCTTTGAAAGCTCTGAGGCAGCCTTTGTAAAACTTCCTGCTTTTTCTAAGGCCTGAAGACATTTTATTTGTTCAATTGTTATCCACATCATGGTCGAATTATAGCACAAGATGTCGCTAATAATGATCTTTATTTTCCTCTGTATTTTGTTAAGATATTTTAAAAATAATTTCATAATTCAAACGGAGGAATATTATGAGTAAATTTATGGTTTTCGCCCTTGCGGTATTTACTGTATTTGCAACTAACGCAGAAAAAATTGATACTTCAAAATCAACAGTTTTCTGGCAAGGTACTAAGGTAACAGGTCGTCACTTCGGTACAGTTAAGATTAAGTCTGGTGATGTTAAGCTTGAGAAAGGTCAACTTGTATCAGGTAAGGTTGTTGTTGATATGAACTCTTTTACTGCAACAGACCTTCAAGGTGAGTGGTTAGATAAATTAAATGCACACCTAAAAAATGAAGACTTCTTTCATGTAACTAAGTACCCAACAGCTACTCTTGATATTAAAAAAGTTGAAGGCTTTACTGTAACAGCTGACCTTACAATTTTAGGAAAGACTAAAGAAGTTAAGTTCCTGGCCGCTCAAAAAGGTAAGAACTTCGTTGGTTCTCTAGAGTTTAATCGTACAGATTTTGGTCTTAAGTATGGATCTGCTTCATTCTTTAAGAGCCTTGGTGATAAAGCGATTGATGATAAAGTTAGTTTAGCATTTGATGTTGTTGTAAAATAAGCTTTCTTAGACTCCAATAAAAAAGGCCGCTTCATGCGGCCTTTTGTTTTTATGTTAATTTCTTATCTAAGTATCTTTGGGTAACAACTGCTCCAATTATATCTCCTTCAACGTTTACGGCCGTTCTAAAAGTATCCAGAGGCCTTTCAATTACCAGAAGAATACCAATTGCTTCCAGCGGAATCCCCGCGGCCAAAAGCACCATCTGCATCCCTGACATTGAACCTGACGGCATTCCTGGGGCACCTACTGAAGAGAGCATGGCCATAAAGAAGATGGAAAACATGGCAACTCCTGAAAGCTCGACTCCATAAAGGTTTGCTAAGAAGATCGCTGCAATCCCTTCAAACAGGGCCGTCCCATCCATATTCATTGTGGCACCTAGTGGAAAAACAAACCCACTAACACCTTTTGAAACGCCTAATTCCTCTTCACAAGTTTGCATTGTTACAGGGAGAGTTGCAGAACTCGACGCTGTTGAGAGAGCAAGAAGTAAAGGCCTTGCAGTCTTCTTAAATAATTTTACAGGGTTTAGTCCACCAAAGAACCAAGCAATTGATGGCAGAACTAGAAGTCCATGAACCATTGTTGCACCGAAAACTAAAAGGGCAAATGAGAGAAGCTCTGAAAAGATATCTCCTGATACTTTGACTTTAAAATCAAAAACGATGGCAAAAATACCTATTGGACTCAGATTAATGATCCAGTGAAGGACCCGGTTAATGACGATATTGAGATCCTTAACAATTTGATAAAGAGGACTCGAGGTATGATGAACAATAAGTAAAGATAAGCCTAGAAGTAGTGCTGCAGTCACAATTCCAAGAATATTATTATTTGCTAGGGCATGGAATGGATTGACAAGTGCTGTAGTAAAAACATTCTTAATAACAAGTGGAATTGAGTTTGAGCCTTCAGCAATAAACTTTGCAGGTTTTTGCTGCTGAATTGAATCTTTCGTCTTTATCGTTACCCCAGAGTCTTTCCATGGGTGGATAAAGAAGACTGCTGTTAATCCAATAATAATTGCAATGATTGTCGTTGAGATATAGTAAGTAATTGTCACCATTCCCATGGACTTAAGTTTTGTGATCTCACCAATACTAATGATCCCACCAATTAGGGAGAAGAAGATCATTGGTGCAATCATCATCTTAAGAGAGCTGATGAAGACATCTTTAATCATGACGATTATTTGATAAATATCTGGTGGGTTTTTTGACGTTGCCCAAAGTGGATCACCAAAGATTGATCCTAAAATATATCCAAGTACACCTGCGACGAGTACCCAGAAGCTTAAGTTTTTGACTACTTTACTCATTTATTATCCTTTCTGAAAGTACATGAATGATTATTTTAATCCTTAATTAGAATTAAAAAAAGGTTTATAATACTTCTTATGAAAGAAAGATGCGCATGGTTAAAGTTGTCCAATAAACAATATGTCGATTATCACGATAAAGAGTGGGGAAGACCTGTTCACGACGATAGAACTCTCTTTGAATTCCTCATTTTAGAAGGCGCACAGGCCGGCCTAAGCTGGGAAACTGTTCTTAACAAAAGAGATCATTATCGTAAGGTTTTCTATAACTTTGACGTAAAGAAAGTTTCTAAGATCACTCCTGCCAAGATTGAAAAGATCTTGTTAGATCCAGGAATTATTAGAAATCGCCTAAAAGTTGAGTCAACGGTATCGAATGCTAAATATTTTCTCGAAGTTCAAAAAGAATTTGGAAGCTTTGATAAGTATATTTGGTCATTCACCAATGGAAAGACAATTTATAATACCTTTGCAAGTCTAAAAGATTATCCTTCTAAGACTGAGTTAAGTGATAAAATTTCAAAAGATTTGAAAAAGAGGGGATTCCGCTTTGTGGGAAGTACGATTATCTATGCTTTCTTGCAGGCCTGTGGAATTGTTCAGGATCATGGCCAAAATTGTTACCTACATGGAAAGAAACTTAGAAAACTTAAAGTTTAATAGATCGTTCCTCTAATATAACCTTGTCCCATAAGGTCGTTTAGGCCAATGATATTGACCATCGTGCGTTGTAGCTTTGGTCCAAGCTTTGATCTTCTAAGACTTTCAACTAGTAGAATTGCCTTATCTTTTGTTAACTCATTAGAGCGTAGTCTATCGAGTATACGATAGATCTTTTTTGCTAGTTTTAGATTCTCTAACTGCTTAAGTTTTTTCTTTTCTCTTTGAGAAAGGCGATTTGTTTGTCCATTATGGGAGTCTTCGTAAACATAGTTACTTCTTTCAAATTGTCGTCTCTTTCCTTCATCAATCCAAATTAGTGAGTTTGTATAATCAAAGGCAAGAGCTATGGACTCCCATAGGTCAAAGTCTTCTGAATGAATAAGCTTTGAAATCGCCTTTGTTGAAAATATCAATGAAGAGTAAATTTGAACCTTGCCGTATTTCTTCTTTCTATCAAAATCGATTCTCATGCCATTGTCGAGGTATCTTTCATAGAGAAGATCGGCCTCTTTATTTAGCTCTTTTCCTGTTGCGATTTCATCAACGTAAGAATAACTAAGCTCCATACTGAAGCTTGAAGTAGCATCAACGTTGGTTGGGATTATTGCTTTAACTTCAAAGCTGCGTTTTTCAGCTCCGGAAAATCCTTTGTGATCAGTAATCTTCTTATGCTCAACGATGTCGTAATTGTAGGCATCTCCATTATTAAATGTAGTCGTGTACTTTCCATCTTCTTTTATGTAGCGTGCACCAGATTTCCAAAGCAATAGATTAAGTCCCCAATTGAACTCACTATTTCTGACATCGCCTTCTTTTTGAATATAAAGATCAACGCTCTTATTTCTAGCTTCTTCAAGATCTTGAAGCTTTGAGAAATCCTGACTAAGAAAACTTATGTAGGCATCAAGTCCTTCTTGGGTACTCAGATCTACTTTATAGACAATTTCGTTAATTTTACGCTCTCTCTTCTTGTAGTTAAATACGATAGGAGAGTAGCCATTAGATCCATTAATTCCAATTGAAATTGGAAGATCGATAACCTCATCTAAGAAAATACTTAGTCCCGAGCCTAGGCCTTTTGATCTTTCACTTAAGTTCTTAATTGTAATCAATGCAATATCATGGGCAGCTTTTTCAATTGTAATATCAAGAGACTTCATGACCTTAAATTTTGCCTTAGGCCCAAAGCGATCTAAAATGGGGATAACGACGTCAAGAAAATCCAACCAGATTAAATTCATACGTGTTGCAAATCCGCTCATAAGAACTGTATTGATCTGCTCACCATCACTCAATTGATTAAGCTTCTCTCTTGTCAGTGGCAGCTCGTTAACCTTCATATGATTCAGGTTTATGGCCTGTTCATAAGAACTAACTGTTGTTACCTTTGAAAACTTTCTCTCTTCAATAGGTGAACCTTGGACAACAGGTAGGATTGTTTTAAAAAGAAAATTAACTCCTATATAGGCCATCTGTTCTAAAACTGGCGCATTTAATGTAATTGAATCCACCACAAGAAATTGTCCGTTAATAGTGGGGTAGATACTTCTTTGAACCTTAGGTCCAGTCCATCCTTTTTGATATATTGTACCGAAGTATTGAAGCTTAAGTTGAGTATCAATCCATTCTTGATTATCTTGAAGCTCTTCGAGGTTATGCCATCTCTTATTTACGAGACTCTCGATATCTCTTAAAACGGCGTGATTTTCCTCGACGACAAAATCAAATGCCCAGGTACTAGTATTAGTACCTAGAGCAATGATTATTGTGAATATTAGAGTGAAAATAGCTTTCAATTAACTTCCTTAAGCTTTGTTATTCTTTAGGTTCTGGTGAAAATACTAATTTATAGTAGTCAATTGGCCAGGCCCTAAGGTCCTTTTGTCCTTCTACTTTGTATGTTACCGCACCACCGTTTAGGTCACCAGTTACAGGCGTAAATGTTACTGGGCCGTCTTGTTTTTTATCAAATAATTTATACATTAACTTACCGGATACCCATCCAATTAGTGCTCCTAGAGTCACATCTGAGAACCAGTGAGCATTCTTATAAACTCGTGCAAAACTTGTTAGTGCTGCTAGTGAATAAGCTGCAATTGGAACAATCTTAGTGTCTTTGAACTCTGTGGCAAAAACTGTCATAACGGACCAAGCTCCTGCTGAGTGTCCCGAAGAAAATGACGTATTATTTCGACCAAAATTTACACCATCAAAGTGGTAAGGCCCTTTTCCTTCACGAGGTCTAGCACGAGAACTTAGTGACTTAAGAAGTTGCGTAGCCAGTTGCCCAATGAGAACGGCACCAACACTTCTAACTGCCGCACGCTTGAATTGGTCATTTTTAAAGACGAGGCCTATGGCCATTGATGCTCCCACTAGTGGAACAAGACCAGCTGCTTCACCGTAATTATTTGTAAAGTCAGTAATCGTTGTTAGTGTGTCATTCTTATTGTCTTGAACAAAATCCATCATTGGCTTATCAAATGCCATCATCACACCGACAACTCCTAGAGTTCTTAGCATCAGCGATTTCTCTGAGTCAGAAAACTCAATAGGCATAAAGATTGAACGGTCGCGGCCTTTCTTATTCTTAATTAACTCTTTTAAGTCAGCGTCACTAAGAAGAGACTTTTTGATCTCACTTACTTCTTGGATTTCCTGATTTAACTGGTCTTCGTCAGCTTTTGTTATTTTAACTTGTGACTTCTTAAGTTCTTTATTAACTCTCTTGATTTCACGACTTTTTACATTCTCACTTTCGCTTATTAAAAGATAAGCGATTTGTGCCATTCTTTCTTTCGCATCTGTTAGCTTCGATTGATGGTCATTATATAACTCAAACAACTCTAAAAGGGACTTTGCCTTTACTCGGCCATCTTCATTAGAGGCGACTTCCTCCATTAAGAGGGCCGCTTGATATTCATAGATATCCTTGTCTTTGGACTTTTTATTAAGCCAAATTTCATATTTAAAATCTGATAGAGTCTTCTCTAATCTCTTAGTTTTTGAATTATTGAGCTTATTTGAGATGTCATTGGCCATTATTGAGCTAGGGTAATTCTTTAAGAAGTCTTCCTGAATCATAATTGCTTCATTGACGATATCATTAGCACTACCATCGGCCTTGACGAAATTTCCAATGGGCATATTCTTTATATCAGTAGGTAAGTTCTGATTGTAGAGATCTGCAAGTTGGTAATGAATCGTCTCTGATTGAGGGTGATTCTTAACAAGCTTCTTTAGTGACAGTGAGAAATTTGCATAGTCATTTAAGAAATTTCCTTTATAGAGCTCGTTGAGTAATTTAATATCAACACCTTGATCAAGGGCAAGCTTCTGATCCTTCACTAGGGCCAATTGATAGCTTCTTGCTGCCTTACAATGCTTTGCAGATCCAGACAGGTCATGTGCATCATTTAATGCTTCTTGAAAATCGACTTCTTCAAGCTTGATGTCCTTTTGAAGTCTTTCACAAACTTCTAGACCCTTTGCTTGGACTCCTAATGAGCCTAGCAAGGCCAAGGCCGTAATAATTTGAGATAATTGATTTATAGTCATATTTAATCTCCTTATAGGTTATAAGCAGGGTCGTATTCCCCGATAATAAAATAGAATGGTTTTGTTATGTCGCCGTCTTTACTAATTAGTGGAATTGTTAGACCTGCCTCAAATGTTTCAGAAACAAAACCAGCATCCATTTTTGCCCTTAGGCCAAGACCTCCGACAAGTCTAAAGTCATCAAGAGCAAATGAGCTATCACCAGGACTAAAAGCATCTAGAAAAAGAACACCACTAAAGACGTCTTTATAAATAGGCATGCTATAGGTTAGATTGGCCGAGACCATTGAGTTTGATCCAAGCTGGCCATCCTTACTGATTGAGCCGTATTCAAAACCTCTAATTGTTCCATTTCCACCTCCCTGGAGACGTTCATAAAATGGTGTCTGCTCAGAAGCGTAGCCCAGTGTAATTCTTCCCGATAGACGGTGTGCAGCTCCGTCTTGGTTACGATAAAGATCTCGTGCGAGCTGTGCGTTCACAATACTTTTAAAGAAGAGGTCTTGTTGGTTAAAAGAGGGGAGTAGATGAATTGAAATCGCTCCATTCGTTCTTAGTCCTTCTTCACTTGATTCTTCAAATTGATAGGCAAATGATCCGATAAGACCACTAACAATATCCTTTGTATCTGAAAGATCAATTTCAGAAGCATATTGTTGTGAAAGACTATTAACAGAGACGTACTCAAGCCTTGTCCCTAAACCAAGCTTGATATTCTTAGTTAGCTGCTTCTCAAAAAGAATTCGAATAGCAGTTTTATTTTCGTTATAGTGAAAGCTTCTTTCAGTATCATGATTGGCCGAGATATTTAGACTAATATTTGTTCCGAAAAGGTGTTGGTCATTATAGACTAGTCCAATACGATTGATCTCTTTTGAAATCATTGTTGTTAAGGCCAGAGAACTCCCTGTCCCAAAAAGGTTGCCATCGCTTAGTGAAACACCAAAACCTGCACCTCCATAAACAGAGCCTAATGAGAATTGAATTGTTTGTGTACTATTCTCCTGAACCTGAATAATGATTTTTCCAGCGTTCTTAGTCATTGGAGTGTAATCAATTTTTACATCTTTGAAATACCCACTCTTATAAAGAGCTAAAATTGATTCATTAATCTTCTTAGTATCAACAACTTGTCCATTATAGATAGAGATCATTTCATAAATTACTTCTGGAGATGTCTTTGTGTTTCCGACAATTTCCATTTTGATTATTTTTTGAGAACTACCTTCTTCAATATTTAAATTAGCACTTCTTTTGGCATGATCGTAGTTCATTGTGATATGAGCAAATACATATCCTTTTTGGCCATAGAGCTCTCTAAGGTTTTGAATTGCTTCTCTCTGTTTTTTTATTGAGAAAGCAGATGGTAGATTGATAGCTAAGGTTTTTAATATCTCGTCGTTTGAAAAGACAGTATTTCCTTTAATCGTTAAATGATCGAGTTTAAGCTGATTGTTTTCTTTTATCGTAAAGTGTAGGTCCGCTTTATTCTTATTAATTTTAAATGATGGAGTTACCTCGATGTTGATAAAGCCTTGCTCCATATAGTGTCTCTTAATCGTCTCTGCATCTTCATAAAATACTTTTTCTATAAAAAGATTCTTGGAAAAGAGGTGACTTTCTTTTGAAGAGATAAGCTCTTTTAATTGTCGCGACGTTATGGAATGATTTCCTACAAAATCGATATTATCAATTTTGATCTCTTTTGATTTTAGATGGATATCAAAGATGATGCTTATTTCATCTTCTCGATTAAGCTTTAAGCTCTTCTTTACTTCTACTAATGCATGACCTTTTAGTTTGTAAAAATCTTCAATCCTGTTTAAGTCTTCAAGCATCTGCTTTGATTTAAAGTAAGCACCTCGGCGAAGCTTTAACTTTTCTCGTAGGTTGTTATCAATTTCATCTTCTAAGTTTTCATTGTCAAAAAGCTTAATAATAATTCTTTTAATAAGTCTCTTTTTTTGCATTTCAAACTTTATTGAGACATGTGTTTCATCAAGAGGGAGTACCTCTAGCTCAACATTCTCATAAAGTTCTTCATGTTCTTTTTTTAGATTCTCGAGATCATTTGTGATTTTTTCAACATCAAGCTTTTCTCCAATTTTTGTTTCAAGCTCATTAATTCCATAAATTAATTTACTTCCTACGTTTTCACCTAGGTCATTGTAAATAGCAAGCTCTTGAATATAGAGCTCAAGCTCGCCTGTAGAATCTTGGCCAAAGGCCAAAGATGTACACACTAGGTAGGTGCCTAGAAGCATCATTAGGAATTTCTTCGAAATACTGAATTTGATCATATGAAGAAATTAACATTATTTAGTCTTTGATTTCGTTATGTTGAAAAATCGTAAAGGGGCGTTGAAAAAGTAGACAATTTATTTTATTGGAGAAGGCACCTGATATCATGATCTTTAGTCGTGATATCAGGTGTTTATGGTATTAGTTATTATTTAAGAACGCCTCTTCTTCTGGGAGGTCTTCTGTCACTAGAAACTTCGACAAAAATGAGAAGATTGCAGGTGTTAAGAATAATGTGATGACTGTTGAGATTGCAAGGCCCCAACCCATCGTTAACATCATCTCAGATAGCATTGAATCGTACCCCGCAAAGCCGTAGGCCGTTGGCAGAACGCCAATAACAGTTGTTAGGGTCGTCAGGATAATCGCTCTAAGTCTCGTTGAAGAGATCTGACCAATTTGCTTGTATAGCTCCTTCTTATCAGTAGTAAACTTTGTGTCTTTGATGAGTTTATCAATGAGGACAATGGAGTCGTTAACGACAACCCCAACCATTCCTAGAGCACCAATAACTGCGAAGAAACCAAAGATCTCCATATTATGGGCCATGAGAATATAGATAACTCCAGAAATACCAATAGGAATAATTGTCATAATAATTAAAGGTGCAGAAAGGGATTTAAACTGTATTGTTAAAATCATATAGATAAGAGCGATAACGAGGAAGCCGGCCATCATAAAATCACCAGTTGATTCTCTTGTCTCTTCAATTTCACCTACAAAGTTAATAATTGATGAAGGATACTTCTTTAAGATATCTGGAAAAACCTCGTTCTCATAATGGTCTGCTACTTCTAGAGGAGTAATGCCTGAGCTCTCTTCAATATCAGAGTATACCATGGTTGTTCGCTTATAATCGACGCGCTCAATATTAGATGGTTTAATCACTTCTTCAATTGTAATAAAGCGTGAAATCGGAACGTATCCACCTTTACCATTATCAATTCTTAGTTGCTTTAGTCTTTCAATATCAACCTTGTAGTTCTTGGCCACGGTAAGCCTAACTTCAACTTCTTCATCCGTACTCTTAAGAGTATAGAGAACTGTTCCTTGGACGAAAGTACGAAGGGAAGTGGTTACATCACTTGGCGTAAGCCCAAATCTTAAAATCTCATTTTGATTAATTTTAAAATTATATTCTTTTGTATTAATTGGCCTTTCAATCTCTACATTTTTTAGAGTCTTGTTATTCTTTTGGTGTTGCGCAAGTAGATCTGCGATCTCTGCTCTGATCTTGTCATCATTTTCTTGAATTTGTATTTCAATCGTTGATCCTGAACCACTTCCCCAGCGAGACTTAAAGAAGCGCACCTGCTCAATATTTGGCAGATCTTTCATTTTGTCTTTAAGAATATCGATAATCTGGTTGGCCGAGAGCTTTCTTTCATCTGCCGGTAGAATTTCAATATTGATATTGGCACGATTGTAATTAACTGCACCACCGCGTCTTGATTGTCCCACATTTGAACGGAAGCCAACGATACTTAGCTCCTTCGTTTGTGAAAGAAGTATATCTTCGATTGGTTTTAGGTACTCATTCATTTCATCTTTTGACGTACCTTTCTTTGTGTAAACACTTAAACTTAGCTCTTTACTTTCTTCTCTTGGGAACATGACAAACTTCAGCTTGGTTTTGAAGAGGTAGCCAGAAAGCGCAGTTGAAGCAATAAAGGCCACGATAATTAGAGCACGGTAGTTTAGGGCCTTTTCTAGAACGCTAGCATAAATACCTTCATATTTTCTAAACCAACTTACTTCATGCTTCTTCTTAGGCTTACGTTGGAAAACGTGCGCCGGAAGAACTGTAAAAGACTCGAGTAAAGAGGCCACAAGCATCATTGTAATAATAAATGGTAAGACATAGACAAACTTTCCAAACCAACCGCCAAAGAAGAGAAGTGGAAGGAAGGCCACACAAGTCGTTGCAATAGCACTTGTGATTGGCATCAAGAGGCTTGCAGCATTTGATGTTACCTTATCCATTAACTCTTTCAGGGTTCCTTTGTGATCCTCTGTGATTCGGCCAATATTTTCTGCGACAATAATGGCATCGTCGACGACAATCCCCATCACAATAATAATTGCTGCAAGAGTCATATTATTAATTGTGTAATCAAAAATAAGCATACAAATCAGGGTAAAACAAAGAGTAAAAGGAATCCCCATACTTACCCAGATTCCCGATTTAAAGTCGAGGAATAGGAAGAGAACAAGCACGATAAGTGCAAATCCTAACAGTCCATTACTTGCGACAATAGCGAGTCTATTCTTAACATCATAGGATTCATCATCTAGAGTTACGATTTTAAGATCATCAAGTTGACCCTTTTTATATTTTTCAATAAAGGCAACAGTGGCCTTATTTGCTTCAAGAATATCAACGTTATGACTCTTCTTTAAGTTCAGCATGATTCCTTCGTGGCCATTGATTTTATAGATGCTATTTGTTTTCTCGAAAGACTTTCTGAAAGTCGCAATCTGATCAAGCGTGACACCTTCTCCTTCATAATTTCCCGTTACAAGGAGGTCCTTAAAGTCGCTCTCATCAATCAGTTCATTGATTGATGTAACCTTTGATTGTTGAGTGTCTTCAAGAACACCAATCGGTGCTCTAATATGACTTTCTCTTAAGCTTGAGACAACTTTATGAATGGAGATTTTATTCTCTTTAATTTTTGTCGGACTTAGAAGAATATGATTTTCTGGATCAAGATAACCACTGCGGTCAACACCAGAGACAGCAGGTAAAGTCTTAACTTGGGTTTCAAAATTTCTAACCAATTGTTGTAGGCGTTCGCGATCCTCTACTGATAAGTCTCTCTTTCCTTCAAGATAGAAACCGATATCAATATATGCTTTTTCAGATGACTTGAATTGGTGAAAGGTTGGTAGTTCGGCTTCGTTGGCCAGATCTGCACGAAGGGCCGCATCCTGAATATCTAAGTACACTTCTCTTGGGTTAGGGTAATTCTCAAGCATAACAACTGTAATTGAGCTTGAACCTGTTGATGAAACAGAGCGAACCTCTTCAATCCCAGCAACATCTTTTAATTCTTCTTCAATTGGCTTAGTGATAAAGAATTCAACATCTTCGGCACTGGCCCCTGGAAAGACTGTCACGATTCTAACATAAGGGGATTCGAAGTCAGGCATTTCTTCTTTTGGAATTTTAGTCCAAGCAAAAATTGCGATCACAAAGACACTGAAGAATAGAACGTTAGAAATTAAAAGATTATCGATAAAGTATTGTATAAATTTTTTCATATTTTAATTTTAAGTAGCCTAAATCACGAGGTCAAACTCTTTCAGTCGGCCACTGACCTTTGTGTTAAAATTAGGATGTAACAATTTCGTTATCTACGACGAATACTTATACGAAGGAAGTAAAAGAAAGTTTCACGGAGGTAAAATGAAGTTTGTTCTCTTAACTATGTTGGTCGCGTTAAGTCCTCGTATCTTTGCGGCCAAGGCCACAGCAACATTCGGTGGTGGCTGTTTTTGGTGTATGGAAGCGCCATTTGAGAAGCTTAAAGGAGTAAGCTCCGTTGTTTCTGGCTATATGGGGGGAGCAAAAGAGAGTCCAAGTTATCAGGAGGTTTCAAGTGGAGGCAGTGGCCATGTTGAAGTCGTTCAGGTTACCTACGAAGATTCCCTTGTTAGTTATGAAGAGTTACTTGAGATATACTGGCAAAATATTGACCCGACTGATAGTGGAGGGCAATTCGCGGATCGTGGCAGTCAGTATCGTACTGTGATTTTTTACGATAGTGAAAAGCAAAAACAAATTGCCCTAAATTCAAAAAATAATCTTGAGGCCTGTAAGAAGTATGACAAACCAATTGTTACGGCCATTGAAAAGGCCCACAAATTCTTTCCAGCAGAAGATTATCATCAGGACTATTATAAGAAGAATCCGATACGCTATAATGCTTATAAAGAATTATCAGGAAGAGGTGGCTATATTCGTGATGTCGCTTCAAAACCTCTAAAATGCGAAAAGAAAAAACTTGAAAATAAAAAGGATAAAGTTATGTATAAGAAACCTGATCTAAAAGAACTAAAAGAGAAGTTATCTCCACTCGAATTTGAAGTAACTCAAAACGATGCAACGGAAAGGCCCTTTGCTAATAAGTATTGGGATAATAAAGAAGAGGGGATTTATGTTGATGTCGTGACTGGTGAGCCTCTTTTCAGCTCTCTTGATAAATATGATTCAGGATCTGGCTGGCCAGCTTTCACGAAACCAATTGATCAAAAAGTTGTTAGTACTAAGCAAGACAATAAGTTACTTATGACAAGAACAGAGGTGCGCTCTTCAAGCGGAGACTCACACCTAGGTCATGTATTTGATGATGGCCCTGGTCCCGAAGGTAAACGATATTGCATTAATTCAGCTGCCATGCGCTTTATCCCCAAGGCCGACCTTGAAAAAGAAGGCTATGGACAGTACTTGTCCCTGTTTAAGTAATTGAAATCACATTGTGATTTAAGCTCTTTTCTTTAAAGATTAGGCCCAAGTCACCGATAAGACGACGAGGGCCTATGAGAAGATTATTTACCTATTTAATTGTATTCAATTTTACGTTTAATTCATTTGCATCATGTGGTGGCGTTCTTAAGTCATTTTTAGGAATGAGAAAGAGTTCTTTCTATGACACACCAGAATATGCACTAAAACAGAAGATCAATAAGCTTGAGATTTTAAATAATCGTTTAAGAAACTCAAGTGAGCATCAAGAGCCAGCAACAACACTTGCGATTTGGAAGAAGATTGAGAGGCTTGATAATAATATTTTTACGAAACACTACTCAGTGAATGTAAGAGACTGGGAAGTTTTCTTTCGTGACTTTGAAATGAACTTTATTTCATTTCAAAGACTCTCAGATATTAATAAGAAATTCGAATCAACTGAGATCACAAAAACGAAACTAAAGAGCTACGTTAGTTCAAAAGGCTATGGAAGTGAATTTCAAGAATTTATTCTATCAAAATTTGAAAATTCACCAACTCCAGAAATTTTTAAAATTCAACTAGATAAAGAAGTACAAAGCAACCTTCTACATATTGGTAATCACTACTATGAATATCGACTTGTGAGAGAGCACTTAAGAGATTTAAATGGAAGTGACCTTTGTCATAGTGAATGTGAGGAGCAGCTTAAGATCCTACTAGCAAATCTTGGTGTGGAGAGTGAGAAAGAACAGCGCAGCCTACCTATATTCTTTAAAGGGGTAAAAAGACCTGATCTTGAGGAACTAACTAAAGTTGTTCACGAGAATCCTGTGGCCCTGTTAACAAAGCTTAAGAAGGAGAGAAATGCTGAGGTTGTAAATTGGCTAATCTCACTTATGCTTCAGCCTGAAATCATTGATTCGATTATGGGGCTTGTTTATAAATCAAAGCGAATTGGAAAGTATCGCGCCGTTCGTGTCTTTCAGGCTTTTTACAATGCACAGGCAAGAAATATTCATTTCCCTAAAATCAATAGTATCGTAAAGAGTTTTAAAAATGATGTTGAAAAGAGCTATTCCCACTTAAAGAATGTAAATACATCTGTTCCTAAAGATGAAATTCTTGTTACTTTTGCTCGTATGGTTGATGCCCTTGCGGTAAAGAAATGGAAAATCTTAAAAGAACATGCCAAAACTGTAGACCCAAAATTTTATGAGCGTATGATGGCCGCTGAAGAGAAGGCCGTTGCTCGTGGTGATATTAGTATCACTCATAAAAGAAGCCTTATTGGCCAACTTATCCAATTTGTTCCTGCTTCAACGCCAATCTATCTTTATCAAAGATCTAAGCTAGAGGAGAGAGCAACAGTTACTGAAGTGGATGAAAATGGTGAAGAAATTGAACCAAAGTCTCAAGAGTCTAGCCCTGAGGTTTCAATTGAGCACGGTGATGAAATGGATCTTGCTCTTGAGGAAGTCGCAGAGGTTATGGCCGAGACTCAAGAGGCCCAAAGAAATCCTTCATCAGTTGAGGGAAGTTGGATTGAAAAGTTCTTTGGCCGTATCCAATCATTCTTTAGAGCAGAAGGCTAGACGTGAAAATAGCATTGATCTTTCTAATCCCATTCCTTACTTTTGCTGTGGAAAAAGATTTTCAGGTAATGAAGATTTATAAGAAAGGTGAGTTTAAAGAAGTGAAGATTTATCAGGGAAAGAATCATTCACTGATGAATAAAGAGTGCCTAAGCTCTAAGTTATGCCTGAATGCTAAAGTGGTCCCAAAGAAAGGAATTGGGCTTACTGGACATCCCGGATCAAAGGCCTGCAAGGAATTTAAAAATAGTCAGTATAAAATCTTAAAAGATAAGGATAATAATCAGTATGGCTTTTGCCTCTTTTCTGATGGAAGCCTAAAGAGTGCATGGAGTTTAATCCATGATTAAATCGTTAGTTATTCTTATGTTTTCTCTTCCTGCTTTTTCGTTGGTGATCACTGAAGATATGCGTTGGAAAGAGTATGAACATGGCGCTTATCAATACCTTCCTCCAATGGGAAGTGAAAAAGTTGTTAATAAAGTAGAAGTAAAAACGAACCCGATTGTTCGCGATCAAGATGGATTTGGGACATGTTATTTATTTGCCATGACTTCTTTAATGGATCAGTCATGCTTAAAAAGTGGTAACTGTACAAAAGACGATCAAATCTCTGTTTTAGATGTTCTAGGAAAAACTCAACTAAAGTCAGGAAACCAAAGTGAATTTCTTGGACTCAACGGTGGAAACCTTTCTCAAGTTATTGATGCCTTAACAAAAGGTGAGAAGGTAAGTCTTAAATTTGCAAAAGAAGAGTGCGCCCCTTATCAACAAATTGAAAATTTCAACAATCCTGATAATGACTTTCGAATTGTCGACTATCCCCAACTGCTTGCAATTAATGAGATCTACCATCAGGTCAAGGATAACTCTTTAAAAGATGGTGTTTGTAATAAGTGTTCAGAAGACTTTTTTAAAGACTTCTTTCCTTTTAGCTCTGAGATGCTAGACAACCTTTCACGAGCAGCAACTAGGATCACTTCAATAAATGCATTTGAAGAGTTTTTAAATGAAGTACTTATTCCTAAGAAGTGCCAGGAAGACAAAAGTCAGGTTAAGCTGCCGCCCATTGGCTTTAAGCAAGAGCGAATCACTGATGTCGATACGTTTAGAAAAAAAATGACTGAACTTTTTGAAAAGGATAAGTCTGCTGCTATTTCAAGTTGTACTTGGACTCGCTATTGTGATGACCCTTCTGTTAGGTATATGGAAATGTGTCCAAAAGAGCAGAGGCAACGCTATTGTGGTGGTCATGCGTACTTATTAAGTGGTTTTAGAAAGATCTGTGATGATCAAAATAAATGTCGCAATCAATACCGAGTCCACAATAGTTGGGGAAAGAACTTTGATGTCTTTAACGATAGTGGATGGGTAAACGAGGATTCACTTTTTAAGGCCTATAAAGACTTAGGAAATCAACTCGTTACATATACTGAAGATTAGTTAGTAGCATCCAATCGTACCTTACATGTTGAGCTCTTTGTTTGGACATCATTAATTTTAAGATTTGGATATTTTCTTAACTTTTTTAAAGCTCTTCTTTCCATATTATAGAATGAACTCTCTCGTACTAGCTCATCACAGCCCTGTGTCCATCTCTTTGTTACTTTAAAGAACTTATTGGCCTCTTGAACAATGCGTGTATCGATAATATAGTCTTGCGTTTTTGTTACACCACAATCATAGCATTCATCCATCATCGTTTTGTAATTTAGCTTAGCAACGATATCTGGAAACATATAAGAGAGCGTGTCTTTTGCATGTTCTCTAATGTTATCAATATTGTCGCTAAGGGAGCTACCATCACAAGTGTATGATAGGTACTCTTTAAATGTATCCTTCATTGAGGAAATTGTAGACTCTGTAAGTTCAAGACATTCTTCATACTCTCGGCAATCTTCTGTCATGTATTCATCAAAGTATGCTACCTCCTCATCAATATGCTGACAGACGACATCTTGTCTTTTATCAAATGAAAGTAGCTCATAGAGGCCACTCATTTTAGTCGTGTCATAGTGAGTGAGGTCTTGGATGAGATCTCCAAGGTTTATTTTCTTTTGTCTATCTAATTCGCTAAGAAGTTCTTTCTCTGTACTAGAAATACCAAACTCTGATTTATTCTTAGCGGCCACCAGTTGCCCTAATTCATTAATAAGGGGATAGTTATCTTTAATCTTGTCTGGGTTATTCTTTATATATTCGATAGCGGCCGTAAGCTTTTGATCGTCACTAGCATTCTTTATACTGATATTCATCTCTGTAGTGTGACGTTTATTCATGAGCCAAAAGTTATCATATGATGAATCTTTGTAGAGTTTATCAAAATTTTCAATATTTTCATTTTCTAGATACTTTGTAAGGGCCTCTCTTAATAGAAAGTCTTTATAGCGAGAGCCTTCAACGATTTGAAGAACACGTGTTGGCGTCTCTTGAGCGAGCTTATCCATACATTCATTTTGGCATTCTCCCAGCTCGTATTGTGAACCATCAGGTGCATAGTAGAGCTTTGCCTGCGTAGAAAGTGTACAAAGTGTAAATAAAAAGAACAGATGCTTTTTCATAAGTGCCTATAATTGTTTAGTTTAAATTATAACTACCTATATATAAGCAATTGGAAGGCCAAAAAAAGGCCTCAATTGGTGAGGCCCTGTATTTCTATCTTAGGATGTGATTTTGAATAATCGTTTTGATTTTTTGAGTTGATTCTTTTGAGTCGTAGGCAGGTCTTGTGCTCATTTGCTCATCCAACTCAAATAGTCTTGCCCATAGAGGCGCACCTGTTTTCTTAAAGTCAATCTTCACTGAGTCTTCAGAGTAAAGCTCCTTATCCCATACACTAACAACATCACGCCAGAAGTACTTATGAGTCTTCCACCAATCAATCGCTGGTTGACAGCGGCTATCGTCAACTCTTTGGTAAGTATTGTAGCTCTTTTCCATGGCCAGCTTAAGCTGCATTCCATTCTCAAGCATATCTAATTTGATATTGTCTTGATCATGAACGTGCCCGTATGGAGTCTGCTCGTGGCGGTTTGTTCTTCTTAGAACATTGTAGTCACTTCGCTTAGAGAACTCTCTTCTTGGAAGAGGAGCGTTTGCTGTACATTCCCAGTACGAAGTTTTGTCCGTGTGAATCCATGGTGCTGAACATTCATATCTTGGAGAGTCATCAACTTGATAAACTCTTTGAACCCAATTGCCTTGTGGGTTCTTTACGGCCTTATTATCCCAATTACTAAAACCCCTGTAGTCTAGTGCATTTGTCGCTTCCCAGTCCCACTGTTGTCTCCAGTGCTTAACAATAGCGTGTGGTGTAACTAGAATATGTTGAAGGTTAACCATATTTTCGTTTTCTGAATCAACAAAAATCCACTCTAGTGCACCAGAAGCGTAGCGATCATAGAAATCGTAATCATTGCTATAAGCAAATGTCTCAGCAGATTGAAATTTAATGGCATAGCATCCAGTCATCTTTTTGATCTCTTGGATATCTTTATTCTTGTCAATTGTTAGTCCTGCAAATACTGGAAGTGCAAGCGTAAGAAGTACTAGAAATTTCATTTTTTCTCCCCGAAAATGATTGCGTGTGGTTTGGTGGTTGATTATTAAAACTAGTGTATGAGTTGTCAAACTAAATTAAGGTAAATAATTTGGATTACTTTTCCGTGATGCGCAGCCAATGGACGAAGTTATTGGTTTTATTATAGAATAGGGCGTTTTATAAATTTCTTTAAACACATAACACGGGATGTAAAATGTCAGACAACTCAAAGATCATTTACACTATTACTGATGAAGCGCCAGCGCTAGCAACTCAGTCACTTCTTCCAATCGTTAAAGCTTTTACAAAGCATGCAGGGATCGATGTTACAACTCGTGATATCTCTCTTGCAGGAAGAATCCTTGCTCACTTTCCTGAATTTCTTTCAGATGAGCAAAAACAATCAGACGACCTAGCTTTCTTAGGTGAGCTAGCAAAAAAAGCTGAAGCTAATATCATTAAGCTTCCAAATATTTCAGCTTCAATTCCTCAGCTTTCAGCTGCGATCAAAGAACTTCAAGACCACGGTTTTAAAGTTCCTAATTACCCTGATGCACCATCAACAGATGAAGAAAAAGACATCGCTACTCGTTACGCGAAAGTTCTTGGTTCAGCTGTAAACCCTGTTCTTCGTGAAGGAAACTCTGATCGTCGTGTTGCAGGGCCGGTAAAAGAATATGCAAAAGCAAACCCACATAGAATGGGAGCATGGAGTAGTGATTCTAAGTCACACGTTGCTCACATGGATGCAAATGATTTCTACGGTTCTGAAAAGTCGGCAATTATGCCAAATGCTACAGATGTTAAAATCACTCTTAAGCAAAATGATGGGACAGAAGTTGTTCTAAAAGAAAAAGTATCTCTTCTTAAAGATGAAATCATTGATGCTGGTGTTATGAGTGCAAATGCTCTTAGAGAGTTCTTTGCTAAGAATATTGCCGATGCAAAAGAAAAAGACATCCTTTTCTCTGTTCACTTAAAAGCAACAATGATGAAAGTAAGTGATCCAATTATGTTTGGTCACTGTGTAGAAGTTTACTTTAAAGATGTATTTGAGAAATATGCAGCTGAGTTCAAAGAACTTGGTGTTAACTCTGCTAACGGTCTTGGTTCTGTTTACTCAAAGCTTTCTGGCCTTCCAGCTGAAAAGAAAGCAGAGATCGAAGGTGCTCTAGACCTAGCAATCGAAAATGGGCCGCGCCTAGCTATGGTTGATTCAGACAAAGGAATCACAAATCTACACGTTCCATCTGATGTAATTATTGATGCTTCAATGCCTGCGGCAATTAGAACTTCGGGACAGATGTGGAATAAAGACGGAAATCAAGAAGATACAAAATTCTGTATTCCAGATAGAAGTTACGCTCAAATGTATCAAGAAGTTATAACTTTTTGTAAAGAAAACGGAGCATTTGATCCAAAGACAATGGGAACAGTTCCAAACGTTGGTCTTATGGCAAAGAAAGCTGAAGAATATGGATCACACGATAAGACATTTAAAATCCCAGCAGCAGGTGTTGTTGAGGTTACGGATTCAGAAGGTAACACTGTATTTACTCACACAGTTGAAGAAGGTGATATCTGGAGAATGTGTCAAACAAAAGACGTTGCAGTACGTGACTGGGTTAAGCTTGGTGTAACTCGTGCTCGTCTTACAAATACTCCAGCAGTATTCTGGCTAGATGAAAATCGTGGTCACGATGCGAACTTAATTACAAAAGTAAATGAGTACTTAAAAGATCATGATACAGCTGGACTTGAGATTAAAATCCTTGATCCTGTAAAGGCAATCCGTTACTCAATGGAGAGAATCATCAAAGGTGAGGATACTATTTCAGTAACTGGTAACGTTCTACGTGACTACCTAACAGATTTATTCCCAATTTTAGAACTTGGAACTTCGGCAAAGATGCTTTCAATTGTTCCTCTTCTTGCTGGTGGTGGGTTATTTGAAACAGGTGCAGGTGGATCAGCTCCAAAGCACGTTCAGCAATTTACTGCTGAAAATCACCTAAGATGGGATTCTCTTGGAGAGTTCTTAGCACTTGGTGTTTCGCTTGAAGACCTTGCAATTAAAACAGGAAATGCAAAAGCGAAAGTTCTTGCAAAAACTTTAGATGAAGCAAATACTGCATTTTTAAAGAATGATAAGTCACCATCAAGAAAAGTAGGTGAGCTGGATAACAGAGGTTCTCACTACTTCCTAGCTCAGTACTGGGCAAAAGCTCTTGCTGATCAAAATGATGATGCTGAGTTAAAAGAAATCTTCACTCCAGTAGCTTCAAATCTAGTTGAAAATGAAGCGAAGATTGTTGAAGAACTTAATAGTGCACAAGGTGGCGCTGTTGATATGGGTGGATACTATCATCCAAATCTTGAATTAGTTGCAAAGGCAATGAGACCTTCAGCTACTTTCAACACAGTTATTGATTCTCTTTAATTAATACAATAGCAAAAAAAGGCCCTCTAAAAAGAGGGCCTTCTTTCATACGGCACGCATCTCATCTTTCGATTCAATATTTCTCAGCCAATTCCGTGCCTCGTTAATCGCGCCGTACTCAAAGACTGCAACATCAACACTATCTAAATGATCACTGACAACTGAAGCTGAGTTTCGAATTAGTTGATTACTTGTACAAATGCCGACTTTCTCAATGTGTTTGCGGTTGTCCTTAAGAAATTCAAAATGCCTAAGCAGTGATCTTAGATCATCCCATCCTGGAAACTGTTCTGAGTTTAGAATAATTCCAGAAATGATTTTAGTTTCTTTATAAACTTGATTGAGAAGATTTTGAATTTTTTCAAAATCATTAACTCGTAGGGGATGAAAGGAAGTTAGTGTGAGGATATTGTCATTCTTATCAAAATGAAATTCGATATCTGACTCAACTTCGCGCATAAGCCAGTCTTTGGCCTCGTCCAGTTCGTCAATATTGTAAGACTTAAAATCAATTGGAATGATTGGAGCAAATAGCTTCACTGCTCCTGTGATTAGTGCACTATCAGTCACAACGGCACATCTTTTCATGACGTTAAAATATTTTAGGCCCATTGCCGTATCTTCAAAGACAGCACCAGGAGTGTAGCCTTCATAGGTTTCATTTAAGTAAAATAGGATACCAACTTTTTCTTCTTTTTTTAGGGCCTCATCTAGAATTGGTTCAAGAACATTAATGTAATCTTCTTTAGTAATACGGCCTGAACCCTCAATACCGACGATTCCCTTTTGTAACCCTTTCATCACTTTCAACATATATTCTCCTTTCCGGTGAAGTGTTAACTAAGATAGTGACTACTTCATCGGAGAGGAGTGTGATATTTAAACTTAAGATTTTATTTATTTTAAAAGAATTTGATCGGCCAGCTCTTTAGTTAAGTAACCATCAGGAATGGTTCCTTGAGATAGTTGGAATCTTTGAATTGCAGCAGTTGTTTGCTTTCCTGGAATCCCATCTACTGGCCCAGCTTCAAAACCTAGCTCATTTAGTTTTGCTTGAATCTTCTTGGCCATCTCAAATGACATAAAAGACTTTTCATTCAAGTTAAACTTATCAAAGTAATCTCCACGCTTGGCAATTAAGTCAGAAAGAACACCTATTCCAAGAGCATATTTTTCAGAGTTATTCCATTTAAAGATCGTAAAGAAATTCGGATAAACAATAAATGCAGGTCCATTAGCTCCTTGTGGCAGATAGATTGCTGTTTTTCCACTTGTGTATGGAAGCTGAGTTCCACCTTTTAAAGTGATTCCACGATCAATCCAGTACTGTAGGTCTTCTTTATATTTTAAGCCGCTATGGAAGTAATCGAAGTCACTTGGAAGTTCAATTTCATGTCCCCAGCTTTCATCTCCATTCCAACCAACTGATGATAAGAAGTTGGCCGACGAGCCTAGGAAGTCACGACGATTTTCCCACATATTAATATGACCATCTTTATCGTAGTCGATAGCATAGGCCAGCATTGTTGAAGGCATAAACTGAGTTGAGCCCATTGCTCCTGCCCATGAGCCTTGCATACGTTCACCTGGGTATGAGTAAATTCCTCTTTGTAGCATCGTTAGTGCATTGATTAATTCTCTTTTAAAGAATGCAGATCGGCGCCCATCGTATGAAAGTGTCGCAAGAGAGCGAATAATATCAAGCTTTCCAGTAATCGATGAAAAATTTGTTTCAAGGGCCCAAAATGATAGAAGGAAGCGGTCTTGAAATTTATAGTCATCCCAAATATCAAGGAAGATATTCTCTAGCTCGGCCTGATACTTTTGACCCTTTTCAATTCTTGCCTCACTGATCACAATGTCTAGGTATCTTCCGACACTCATAACAAACTCAGGTTGCCTGCGGTCATACTTAATAACATCATCATTAAATGTGACACCTTCAAAGGCATCATCAAGTAGGGCATATGAGAAGCCATGTTCTTGATTAAGCTCAATTTTTAGCTCATTTAGCCAGTCATTGAATTCTGTTGTTGGAGTTGTTGATGAGGCAAAAATATTGATTGCCATAAGCGTTATTGTGATTAGTTTCTTCATTGGATGAAGGTACACGCTAGGGTTCTGTATTTGAAGACGCGAGGTGTCTATTGTCAGAACTTTTTATGATTTAGTGACTTAAGTTCTTGAAATCTAATTATGGTTAAGTGTCTAAACTTTGTGACTCATGGAAACATTTTCAATTTCGCAAAGAATGAAATTATTAAGTGATAACTTTTCTTTAATTCATTTTATTCAAACGATAATTAAACACTGACCCCTTTTAGGAGACTAGAGATGAAAAAACTTATGTTGGCCACTGCACTTATTTGCTCATTTTCTTCATTTGCAAACGAGCTTGATCTCAATCTCGAGGCGCAAGCTATTCAAGATGTTGAAGAGAGATATGATGAGTCAGGACTATATTACAACGTAAGGTTAAGTATTCCTATTATTCCTAGTGATATAACAGGTGCCGTAGGTTACCAAAGTGAAGATGAGCTTTTTGAAGTTGAAGCTTATGCTGGGGTTCGCGCCATTCGCTATCTAAATGCACAGGACAATTCTTTGCATATTCCATATGGTGCTAGGGTTCGTGTTGCGCTTGATAATTCACGCAGCCTCTACTTAGAGTACCAAAGAGAAGAAGTTGAAGACTTTGGTAATGATGATGGCCTTCTTGAAAAAGAAAATATGTTCTCACTTATTAAGTATAATTCAGATAAGACAATGTACTTTGGTTGTGGTGTCGCTAAGAGTGTTCACCATGCTTGGAGTAACGAGAACCATAGTCCAGAAGACTCGACTTATGTTGAGTGTAATTTTAGTCGTAAGTTTTAATTAATTCTTAGTGCTTCAAAACTGCCCTTTGGGGCACTTTTTCTTTATTTTGGTAGTGCTACATAACCGTAAGCCGCGCCTTCGCTTTGCTCGGCTAGCTTCCTTGAATCACATTCATCTGTGCTTCAAAACTGCCCTTTAGGGCACTTTTTCTTTATTTTGGTAGTGCTATATAACCGTAAGCCGCGCCTTCGCTTTGCTCGGCTAGCTTCCTTAAATCACATTCATCTGTGCTTCAAAACTGCCCTTTGGGGCACTTTTTCTTTATTTTGGGAGTGCTACATAACCGTAAGCCGCGCCTTCGCTTTGCTTGGCTAGCTTCCTTGAATCACATTCATCTGCGCTTCAAAACTGCCCTTTGGGGCACTTTTTCTTTATTTTGGTAGTGCTACATAACCGTAAGCCGCGCCTTCGCTTTGCTCGGCTAGCTTCCTTGAATCACATTCATCTGTGCTTCAAAACTGCCCTTTGGGGCACTTTTGCCGCACGATGTGGCGCAGCCGGGAGGACTCGGCCTCTCTACGTCGGCTTCCATGCCTCCTTGTTCGGCCCGACTCGGTCGCTTCCGCTCGCATCCAGCTCGCTCTTCGCTGTCGCGCGCTCCCTCGCTTCTCGTCCTCCTCATTCAATTAGATGATCTGCTTATTTTATAAATTTTGTGATTTTTAAAAGGACTATAGTGGCGCAGCCGGGAGGACTCGAACCCCCGACATTCAGATCCGAAGTCTGACGTTCTATCCAACTGAACTACGGCTGCATTCAATATATTGTATTCGTAATCTCTGGGCCAGTAAAGCCTAAGCTTTGTTATAGGCCATTTCTGTTAGAAATTGCATCGGAACGACGGCCAGTGTTTCCTCGTGGCATGCTTCAAGAATGATTGGACAGGCTTTCCCTGCCTTATACGCCGTAAGCCACCTGCCTGCACAAAGACACCAGCGATCTCCTGGTTTTAAACCGGCAAATTGAAATTGTGGCATGGGAGTCGAAAGGTCATTTCCATCCTCTCTAGAGAACTCAAGAAACTCTTCAGTAACGATACAACAAACTGTATGCATGCCTCTGTCATTGATATCTGTACGGCAAAAACCATCACGCCAAAAGCCTGTCATTGGTGTACACCCACACATCTGTAGGGGAGTTCCTAGTACATTTAAATGGCCGTTGCTTTCACTTGTCACAAGCTTTCCTTCGTTCTTCAATAATCACTGTATTCAGTATCAATGTCATTATATGAGAGGGTGTTAACTTCATCAAGACTTTCTAAGACATGATCATCATTTGAAAAGTTACTTTCAATATAGGCCAAATAATCTTTAACGTTACTTGTTGTACTCGAAGATTGATTTACATTAAGGAAAAGAACGAGAGCAAGACAGAAAGTGGCACTAGCAAGCGCAATACTTAGCCATTGCTTTTTCTTCTTCTGTTTCAGCTTGAGATGATCTTCAAACTTTGTTTTGAAAGCTGCCTTCATTTCTTTAGGCGGATTGATAGTCGCTTTTGATTTTAGTTTTGTTTTAATATTAATCTCATTAATTGAATCTTTCATAAAGACTCCATTGTGTTTTCAAGTGTTTCTTTTAATCTCAATTTAGCGCGGTTAATTAAATTCTTTATTGCTTGCCTCGACTTTCCTAGTATTTCTGCAATTTCATCACCTGTGCAATCATCCATCCAGAGAGTAATTGCCTGCCTCTGTGTCGAAGGCAGTTTTGAGATGGCCTCAATGATGACTTCTGAATTGGCATCCTCAATTAGTTTTTCCAGTGCAGATAATTGCTCATCTTCAATATTAACGATCACGCTTTCATCCGGAATACTTTGTTCTTTCATCTTTTTGAGGTAGTCATAACTTTTGTTTCGCGCAATTGTCCAAAGCCAAGTCGATACCTGATATTCCTTCCGATACATTTTTCTTTTGTCATATAAAGTTAAAAAAGCATCGTGAACAATCTCTTGTGCCTTTTGTTCGTCTAAGAGAATGTAATAAACGAATTGATATAATTTTGAACTTAGTCTTTGGTAAAGGGCCTCGAACGCCTGGTGATCATCATTTTTTGCAACAATTTCCATCAGGTCTGATGAGCCGAGTTTTGATTGCGAATTTGACCAGATAAAGTTCTTCATTATACGCATACCTATTATACGAATATTGCGATCAAAGGTTTCGCCTGCTTAATAAAGTGCTATAATATTCACTAGTTACTGGCCTGTGAAACCTTTTTTTATAAGAATAGTATAACAGTTAACTGAATAAAAAGGAGAAAATGATGAAAACTCTTTCGATTATGATATTTACTTTTTTATTAGCTTTTTCTTCACTTGCCGACCGTGGTGGAAGAGGTGAGAGGAAGTATAAAAAAGATCGCGGTGCTCGTTATGAAAAGATGACTGAAATGGATGGAGATTTTTCTAAGCTCTCTAAAGGAGATCTTAAGAAGTTAGAAAGTGATTTTGCAAAATTTCAGGACAATCAACACAAGAAGAAGGTTGCATTTGAAAAGAAAATCTTTTCACAAAGAGAAAAGTTTTTAAAAGATAATGAAGCTCAAATGCTTAAGCATTTAGATGAAATTTATGCTCTTAAGAAGAATTTACAATTTGGTAAGAAAGAAGAGAATAAACAAATTAGAAAACAGATCAGAGAAAAGAGTAAAGAATTTAGAAAGAATATGAAAAAACTTCGTCATCAAGATCAGCGAGAGGTAATAAAAGGCATGAAGAAAGACTTCTATGAAGAGATGAAGGCCGAAAGGAAGAAGTTTAAAGAAAAAATTAAGTCTTATAGTAGTAAGTAATCTAAATATGCAAAGGGCCTTTTGAGGCCCTTTTTTAATTCTTGTAAATTTCTTGAACTAATTGATTAATAAATCTCATACGATATTCTTCATGGTTTGTATTGAGATCATCTGAAGAAATATTCACAAGGGTATTGTAGATATCTCCAGGTAGGCCGCATGGAAAAGTCATCATCAAGGCCTTATTCATTTTCTCTGATGGATAAACATTCAGTGCCATCCCATGCATTGAGACGAATTTCTTGAGCTGAACACCCATTGATGCAACTTTCTTTTCTCCATGCCATAAACCTAATAATGGCCGGTCAAAATCAAGATCACGAATTGTATTATCACTTAAGTTAATTGCATTAACTGTACTTTTAAAAAGGTTATTGATTAGTTCAATTGTTCTTAGCTTCTGTTGAGCAATATTTACGATTGGATAAACAATGACTTGTCCAGGGTGGTGGAAAGTAAGACCTCCGCCACGCTTAATTTCCACTACAGGGACATCGATCTTGCCCACAAGGGCCTGGTCAAAGTCTACTAATCCATGTTCTTCAATTTGATTTCTTTGCAGGCCTCTTCCCATCGTAAAAACTTCTGGGTGAGAAGTGATGATATAAACCATTTGTTCCGGATTATTATAAATAAATTCATTGGCCTTTTCTTGAAACGCTAGAGCTTCAAGATAGTCCCAATTGTCTTTTTGAAAGATATGAGTTTGGTTCTTGGACTCAAGAGTGTAGTTCTTGATATCAAGTTCATTAATTAAATCGTTAAACGTCATGACCTTTTGCCCTTAGGTGATCAAGATAATCTGCTGCCTTATAACTACTTCTTACCATTGGCCCCGAAGCAACGAATTCAAAGCCCATTTCATAGGCAATTTCTTTGTAGCGATCAAATTCTTGAGGCCTGTAGTAACGATCAACTTTTAGGTGTCTCATTGTCGGACGCATATATTGACCAAAAGTTACGATGTCACAACCAACTTCTCTTAGGTCTTTAAGTGTTTCTAGAATTTCTTCATGAGTTTCACCAAGTCCTAGCATGAGCGAAGTCTTAGTTGAAATATGAGGGTAATTTTCTTTGTAGAATTTTAAACAATTTAAAGTCTTTTCATAACCTGCACGACGATCACGAACATCATGAGTTAGCCTTCTTACTGTTTCAACATTTTGAGCAATAACAAAAGGATTACTCTTTGCTAACGTGTGCATATGTTCTTGGACAGCATTGAAGTCCGGAATTAGAACTTCAACAAGTGTATCAGGGTAGTCCTTATTAATTCTTTTTACTACGTTGGCGAAGTGTCCAGCTCCAAAGTCAGGAAGATCGTCACGATCAACACTTGTTACAACAAGATACTTAAGAGACATTGTTTCAACCATCTTTGCCGCATTTTCGATTTCATTGAAATCCACAATACCTTGTGGGTTTCCTGTATCAACATGACAGAACTTACAAGCACGTGTGCAGGTACCACCTAGGATCATCATCGTTGCCGTCTTTGCAGACCAACACTCCGACATATTTGGGCAACTTGCTTCTTCACAAACTGTAAATAGTTGCTTTTCTCTTAATTCTTTTCTGACTTCTTTGAAGTTATCACCAGTTGGAATTTTATTTCTCAACCACTCTGGCTTTCTTTCTAGGTTGCGTGCCTCTTGTTTCTTTCCAACATTAAGACGAGCTTTCTTTTCTTGAATTTTTTTACGAGATTCTTCGTAATCCATTTGATTTACTTGGTTATCAGTCATTTATATAATCCTCAAAATATGTCCTTGCTTATAGCAATTTTAAGCTCGTAAGTTAAGACATATGCTGAGGATCTATGAATTTTCTATACCTTAGCAGTGTCTGTCTCAACTTTTGAGCTCTTTAAACTCAGTAATGCAGCAGGTAAGATCACTAAATCCGCAACTAGTGCAAGAGTTAGGATCACTGAGCAGTAAACCCCAAACTTCTGGTTTGGAACAAAATCACCTAAGTAAAAGAGTCCAAAGGCAATTGTTAACATTGTTGTTGTTAACGCTAGGGCCTTTCCTGTTTGGTGCATTGTTGATGCAAGAGCATCATGACCGTTCATTCCTTGGAGTACCTTGAGTTTGTAATTTGAGATAAAGTGAATGGTGTCATCGACGGCAATACCCAAACACACGGCAAAGACGATAACGTTACCAATATTTAACTCATCTCCCGCAAAGTACATAATTCCGGCCGCTACCGATAGAGGAAAGACATTTGGAATAAGGGAGAGTAGTGCAAGCTTAAGATCCTTGAAAACAAATAGGATAATAAGAAAGATAATAGGCAGTGAAATACTCATCGAAGTTAGAAGAGTATTTACAACGAGGTCATTAACTCGATTGTAGATTGGCGATTGTCCCGCCTCATATATCTTAATCCCGATTTCATCGGCCTTCTTTAAAATTTTATCTGTTTTAGCAATGGCCGCTGTTGAGTCATTAATGTCCCACATGACAAGAACGCGAAAACGACGATTATCAAGGGATAACTGATTTTTGAGATCAAGCCCTTGTGGTAATCCAAGAGTGTAGAGGAAGAGTTGATCTGCTACTGCTCGACGAGTTTCAGGGATAGCATAGAATTCTTCATTATCACTATGAAGAGTCTTATTCATCTGTTTTACAATATCTAAAATTGAGCTAACGCGAATAATCTTTTCGTCCTTAAGCATCCACTGAACAAGCTCTTCTGACTTCTTTAAGAAGGCCGGGTCTTTCACACCTTCTGGTTTCTCTGAGTCAAAAACAAGCTCAATCATTCTAGAGCCACCAAACTCTTTTCTAACCATATTGAAGGCCTGCTTAACAGGAGTGTGCTCGTCAAAATATTCAATAGGGTCAGCATTGATATAGTTTTGCATTCCAAAGTAAATTGAAGCAATTGTGATAATAGGTGTCAGGATATTGATAATAACCTTATGCTTTTCTGCAAACATAAAGATGCCATCAAACGCATGGAATTTATCGTCACGATCTCCCACTTTAAAGTGTACTTTTGTTAGAAGTGCGCCTAGGAAGAAATAAGTGTAGAACCATGCGATACAAGTTCCAATCCCTGAAAGAATCCCTAGATTATAAATTGGCTTAATATCAGTGGATGTAAGAGAGAAGAATCCAATTGCTGTTGTCAGTGTTGTCAGTAGCGTTGGAATAAAGTTCTTCTTTAGAGCTGCAATAGCTGCATCGTGCTCATTCATGCGATCAAAAATATAGAAGTGTCTATAGGTGATTAAGATGTGAATTGAGTCAGCAAGACCAATCGCAATCAAGATGGCCGGGAGGGCCGCAATAATACTCGATAGCTCAATTCCTAAATGGCCTTCAATCCCAAATGTCGTAATAATGGCAAGGCCAACGAGAGAGAATGGAAGAACGATTCCTAAAAGATTTCTAAAAAATAGGAAAAGGATGAGAGAAAGAACCCCAACAACGATTGGAAAGACAACCATCATGTCTCGATCAGATGCTCTTTGAAGTGACTCATTAATAAAAGAGATTCCACCGAGGTAGAACTTTATCCCTTCGGCCTTATTATATTTTTCAAGCAGTGCCTCTGTATCGACTACGACTTGATCATAGGGAGGTGTTCCTTCGAAAGTATCAAGGAATGCTCTGATATAAGTAAAGCGGCCAGATTTCGAAATTGTTGAATTAACAAGTTGTCGATCATGAGTGGCAAGCTGTTCTTTAAGTTTTAAATTCTCTGGAGTTAACTCAACTTCTTCATCTAAGAAAGGCGTAATAAAAATATCATCATCTTCTGATTCAATTGAGTTGTGATTCGTTAAACTTTCAACTCGTACAATATGCTTAATCTGCCACAAGTCTTGAGTGATATCTTGAATTGTTTTAATGGTATTTTCATCAAAGAGGCCATCTTCTTTATAGACCATGATGTCGATGGTGTCTGAACTCCCAAAGATTCCTTCATGCTCTTTTAGATCTAGCAGGCGCTGGTCGTGATCCATTAGCCAACCCTTAACGGAGTAGTTAGCATGAATTTTTGGTAGGCCTGAGCTTAGGGCAATTAAGAAGATAAATGAAATTAGAAGACAAGTTTTAGTATGGTCGACGATATACTTCGCGACTCTTTCTGCAAGTGAGTGAACACGTTTCATATAATTCATTTCCTTTGAAGTTTTCACTAACACTATATTAAGTTTTGTAAAGAAAAGCTAAGAATTTAGGGGGGAGATGATAAGAAATACTCGATTGATGTAGACGCTCTAGCAAAATAGTGTCGATACTCTCAATGTGTTCGAGAGCGAACATTGTCAGCTAGAGCGTTTGTCTAAAGCTAGGCCTTATTGGATTCCAACGAAATCCATTCCTAACTTAGAAATGGCATTCTCTCTTAAGAATGGCATTTTTGTATTGATATTAAATTTAGCACCTTTAAGGTTACAATTGATAAAGATCGTCCCTGTTAAGTCAACATTAGAGAAGTCACATCCAGTAAGGTTGCAACTTTTGAAAGTTACACCCCTTAAGTTTGCCCATCTCATACTTGTCGCTGCAAGGTCACATTCATCAAATGTGCTATCTTCTAAATTTGTACACTCTAAGTTCACGTCTTTCAGATTAATTCTTTTAAAACGATTCTTTGCAAGGTTTGACCAAGTGAAGTCAACACCCTCGTAGTTTGAGTTATTATGCTTTGCATATTTGATATTACATTTTCTTAGATCACTCTCGTTTAAATCAGAGTGGCGAATATTGATTTTATCTAGCATTGAGTTATCGAAAGAACTCTTCTCAATCTTAGAGGCACTGATTAATCGTAAGTTATCAACATTCCTAAGGTTGATACGATTCTCATTTTGTTTTTTGATTGCTGTAAACATCGTGTTTTGCGTCGTCATTTCCATCCTCTTTGTAAAACTAGTAAGATAGTAGCGATTTTATTTAGCTATATTAAGTCAATTGTTTGTAAATTCGGAATTTCCGAACTATTGTAGTCGTATGAATTGGAATCATCTCTATTGTTTTTATGAAGCTGCAAAGCATAAATCTGTAAAGAAGGCCGCTGAAAAAATGGGCCTTGCTTCATCAACTGTAAGTGAGCAGATTAAAAAGCTTGAGCAAAATTACGGTGTGCAACTTTTCGAAAGAAAGGTTAGGGAGATCGTTTTAACAAAAAAAGGTGAGGAGGTCTATTCTCATGCTAAGGGGGTTTTCTCAAATGGGATGCGCCTTGTTGATCATTTAACACCTCATGACGATGGTGGTTACGATGTGACTTTTTCGATTGAGTCACATCTTGAGTCGCCAAATATTGCAGCGGTATTAGCGGACTATTATTCTACCTATAGTGATTTTGGCCATACCATCACAAAGCGCTCAAAGAATTTCTCTCAGACAATGTACTATCTTGAAAATGATACTGTTGATGTGGCCATCAGCGATAAGAAGCTTTCTAACGAATTATACGAAAACTACCTCGTTGCCCAAAATCAGCTTCGTTTCTATGTAAACACTGCTGTTGCAGCGAAATATCGCGACTTACCATTCGAAAAATTAGTTAAAAAGCTACCCATTGGTTTTCTTTCATCTGATGAAAAAATGATTGTTAATGCGAAGCAAGTTCTTAAAGAGCAGAAGGTTTACTTAAAGGAAGCTTTCTTTAGTGAGCACCTTTATTATTTGTCGACGTTGGCACAAAGAGGGGAGATCGTTCTTGCTGCAATTGGTAATGAGTCGATCTTTCAGGAGTTGTACTGTCTTGGCCCTCAGCATGATATTGGTGTTCCAACATATGCAATTCTTAAAAAGAAAAATGAGAATTTACTCTTTGCTAGAAAATTAAAAGATTTATTAATGGTTGATACAGACGTTAATCAGTTAAATCTTCATTAATTTCCATTTGCCGACCTGTTTAAAACTAGTTAGCATTTGTCGATGAAAAATTATTCCCTTATTAAGTCCATTGTAATGACTATACTTATCTCTATGTCTTTTCATGTATCTTTTGAGACTAGGGCCGAAGATATTGGCTTTCTAAAAGATGGAAAGATTAAAGATATTATTGTTAGAGAGATTGCCAACCTTAACCTGTCCACAACTGTAAAGTTGTTAGATTGGGATAAAATAAAAGGTGTAGGTGTCGGTCTTAAGTACGGCTATGAAATGACTCCTTCCTATTTGAAGGGGAAGTTTGCTCGTGTCGATGAGTGGAGTTTTAATCGTCACGTAAACCCTGGCTCATATATTGATGCCGTGACACCGATTAATCTAACGTTTTCTAAAAATGATCGAGTAACTTTTATTCGTCACTTTGATGATCAAAAGAAAGCAATTCTCGCGATCCCTTATTCAATTAACAAGCTTCCTTATAACGCAGAAAGTACTCTTAAGAGGTTGGCCATTGGGGACTTTGTCAGTATCCCGGCACAAATGACTTTAAATTTTGGATTGAGTGCTGCTTACGGTTATGGGGATATTGTTGATGCCAGTGCTTTTGCCAATGTTATTACAAGTGGTAATTACAATATTAATATCTACCGCATGGATGAAAGTAAGGTTCGCTTAAAAATTGTGACAAGAACTTCTACGGAGGCCAAAACTGGTGCCAAAGTAAAGAGTGATTTCTTTGTTGCCCTTGTTGAGAAGGTAAATACACCCGACTTTGTTTCTAAGAACTTCCAACTAAAGTTATTAGAATATAACCTAGGCCGTGGAATAGGCGAGCAGTATGTTCTAGATTATATCTTTGACCTAAGCCTTCCGCACGCAAGAGAGGCCTTTGATCGAATCATTAAGCCGAAGTATAAGTTGAATACGGACAAAATGATTGGTCAGTATACAGGTCGAAAGTATATTGAAGAAAAACTTATTTCTGACTTTAGCCTAGCAAATGAAATTGCAACATTTGGTACGGGGGTAAAGTTACTTTTCCAAGGTTTTAATGAATATAAATTCAAACGTCGAGGATTCAAGCTCGGAATCTTTATTAGTGATGTTGATTACGATTGGACTTATTATAAAAACCATATCTCGATCTTAAATGGCCCTGATGTTGGAGAGTATTTCTTTCCAAATAAAGTTTATAAGTACAGTGAAGAGTTCAATATCCTTATTCACAAAAGAAGAGATAAGATTGAAGAATCGTACTTTTCTTTTATACCAAAGGATAGAGTAACTGAAACATCTGTTGATTTTGGAACAAATTATCTTAGAAAGGATCGATACTTTACACGCGGTGAGTGGAAATCGACAAAGAAGAAGATTAAGGCATTGGTTCCTCAGTTCATTTTCTCAAAGATCGATTTTAAAGAGCTTGATACGGTCAAGACGAATATCACGACAGAGGTTAAGTACCGTCTTGTCTTAAGGAAAGAGATCTTTGAATATATTAAGAATGTTCCATTAGAACGTATTATTGATGAGGTTAATAAGATTAAAAAAGATCGCGGTTATCGCGTCGTCACACGAAATGGAAAAGGTAAGTATTTCATAAGTAAGATCTTTTTCTGGCAAAGGGCCCATACTCGTCATGTTGCCAAGCGAATTCAAAGAATCCTTAACTCGGAAGTGGATAATATCTATATAAAACTTGAAAAGGTGATCGATAACATCGACAAAAATAACTTTCGTAAGTACTTTTATCGTGTTGTGCAAAGTCTTGTTCCAATTGATGACCTGCCAAACTTAATGTTTTTTAAGTTGGATATTTTAGGAAACCGTACTCAACCAGTTCATTTTAATTATGGTGAGCATGAGTTCCCTAAGGTTTATTATGAGATCCTCGATATTAACCGCGATTTTCACGACTCAAAAAGAGACTTTCAAATTATTACGGAGTAGGGTGTGAGTGATTACAAAGAATTTTTAGGTGACTACAAAGAATCTCCTGTTGAGATTTTTGAAACATGGTTTAAAGAGGCCGTGGCCAAAGAAGAAAATGGCCCTGCATTTACTCTTTCAACAGTTGATGAATCAGGGCAACCAAATGCTAGAACGCTTCTCTTAAAAGAAGTCGTTGGTAATAGGCCACTATTTTTCACAAATTATAATTCGGTAAAGGCACAGGAGATTATTGCAAACCCAAATGTGGCCATGACTTTCTACTGGCATCGACTTGGTAGGCAAGTCAGAATCAGGGGTTCAATTTCAAAGTGTGATACTGAAGTATCAAAGAACTATTTTCAATCTCGTGCTCATGAGAGCCAGGTAGCAAGTTCAATTTCTAATCAGTCTTCACCAGTTGAAGATCGCAAGAGGTTAGTACAAGAATATAATGAAGGGCTTGAACGCTATAAAGAAGAAGTCCCATATCCTGAAAACTGGGGTGGTTACTTAGTCGATATTAAAGAAATTACTTTCTTTATTTACGGAGAGTTCCGTTTAAACGATCGCTTTCAATTTGTTAAAAAAGGTAATGAGTGGCACTCACTAAGACTTTATCCATAATTATATTTACTATTTTAATCTATACCTCTAGCGGAAATGCTTCTGAGCTATATGCTGGAGGTGGGGCATCACTAAGTGGTGTTATATCTGAAACAGATTATTACAATGGTGCAACGGCAATCTTTCCTTCTGCAAATGTCGGAGTGAAGTTTGGTGCACTGGCACTGGAAGGCTTTTTTAGAACAGGAACACTTTCTAATGATCATCAAGGATTTAAGGTCGATCTTGATACAAATCAATTCGGCTTTATGTTTCGTATTTCACCAGAAGAGTGGCTTGATATGAATCTTGGTGGACATTGGACGATGGTTGAGGGGAGATCTTCTATTTATAACGGACAAATGCTCACGGGGCTTGTAAATCGAACATATAGCTCTGTCATACTTGGAATGGGTTTTAATATTCCATTCTCAGACCAATTAAGAGTTCGCACAGATATGAATTACTACGCAGGAAAAGAGATCTTTTCTCTTTTTCAATTTGATATTTCTATCGTTTATAGCTTTCTTACTTTTTAGAATCTTTACTTGCTGGAAGTCTTCCACTTTCTCTTGTGATGTACTTTGCAAGCTCAGGTGTAACGAGGCCATTTCTATCAAGTGCTTTTGCTAGTTTGTCGTTACCTGTTTTTAGAGTGTAGATATGTTGCTTGGCCTGCTGGTTTGCAGAGACAAGGCTTTGCATATTATTGAGTGCCGCTTGGTACTCATCTTTTATACCTTTAATTGTTTCTTTCTGATACGCAACTTGTTGTCTTAAGTTAGCGATCTCAACTGCCTGACTAATTTGAGCATTTAGATTCTTTTCATATTGAATTGCATCTTGGTCCTTATATTCACGTCCAGCTTTAATTGTGAAAGCGATTAGAACAAGTAGGTTAGCGGCAATAATTCTTTTCATAAATATCTCCATTATTCTATGTACCTATCGACATAATAAAAAAAATCATTAATATTTTTCGAAAACATCCGAAATAATAAGTACTTATACTTTGGGGAAAGAGAATGTTTTTGATTGATGTAAATTTATTTGAAGATGAGTTTTACCTTTTACCTGTTGAGCAGAGGAAAGGGGACCAATATAAAATTCAGTGCCACTCAATTGAATCGGCAAAATTACTACAAGAAACGTTAGGACAGATTAAGCATCTGCATCCAACTAAAGATAAGTCTCGTTTCAAGCTTTTAAGAAGAGAAAAGCAATTTGGTTTTGAAGTAAAAGTTTTAGGTTATATCGAAGAAGAAGAAAAAAAGGCCTCATAAGAGGCCTTTCGTTTAATTAAAGATTTGAGTTAACGAAATCCCAGTTAACTAGCTTCCAGAAAGCTTCGATATATGAAGGACGAGCGTTTCTGTAATCAACGTAGTAAGCGTGTTCCCATACGTCAATTGTCATTAGAGCAGTGTGACCATCAGTCATTGGAGTTTGTGCATCGTCAGTGTTAACGATCTCTAGCTCTCCACCTTTAGTCTTAACTAGCCAAGTCCAACCTGAAGCAAAGTTAGTTGCAGCTGCATTAGAGAATTCTTCTTTGAACTTATCAAATGATCCCCATTTTGCGTTGATAGCGTCAGCTACTGCACCAGTTGCCTCACCACCTGCGTTTGGAGCAAGACAGTTCCAGTAAAAAGTGTGGTTCCATACTTGAGCAGCGTTGTTGAATAGGCCACCAGTTGACTTCATGATGATTTCTTCAAGAGTCATATTTTCGAATTCAGTACCTGGAATCGCAGCGTTTAGCTTTGTTACGTATGCATTGTGGTGCTTTCCGTAGTGGTACTCAATTGTTTCAGCTGAGATATGAGGTGCTAGAGCATCCTTTGCCCATGGTAGTTCTGGAAGTTTATGTTCCATTCTTTTCTCCTTAATTCTAGATTCTTATAATGTTTTTTGAACAGCTCTATTCTAATGCGTTTGTTCTTTAAGTGCAAAACGCATTAAGTTATAGAAATTATTTTTGCCCTTTTGAAATTCTCCTCAAATTTTACTCAAGAATTTTGCCCAGATGTCGATTTTAAGCTAATGCATTTTCGACGTCATCTACCTACATTTGCTCTATCAATATTAACAATTTACCTTGTGGCATTTAGTGCAAATGCGAGCAGTTGGGGGCAACGCGGTGGAGTAATTCACTCGGCTACTGATAAGTATGGTGGAAATTGGCGCAAGCTGAGTTCGACTCAAGAGGGTAGCATTGAGCAATTAATTGAAATCGTCTCAACCTCAAAGCTTGGGATTCAGTTAATTGATAAGGCACGCTTAAGGGCCGCCAAGGATCGCAAGCGACTTGAAGAGGTTATTGATAGTGGTGATGCTTCAGTGACAGATACGACCCTTGTGAGAAAGTTCAATCCAAGCTCACCTGAAAGCGTACGCTTTGAGACAAGGTCCAAGGTTTATATTGATAAGTCTCATTCAACTAAGAATGCCGTTCTAGATCTTATTCACGAGTTAACTCATTATATCTATAAGAAGCCATTTAATCCTTACTTAAGTGATTTCTCTGTTTCTACCTTTTTAAGTGATACGATCCAAGGCAAGGGTGGGGAAGTTGATGCCTTTTTAGTTGAGTGTCGTGTCGGACGCGAGATTTATGGGCTTAAAGCGATCTCTCCACAGTGCCTAAATATTTTAGATGGAGAGGAGTTCTCAAGAGAGCTTGCTGTAAAGGAGTTTTATAAACTAGGGGCACATTATGACCAGTTTAAGCATGCGGTAAACAAATTAGGTATCTCTCACGAGATAGTTGAGCATAGTTCGAGCGAAGACTCTAGCCTCATCTCATCGGCTTGGTCTAAGCCGTATCCAGTAGCTGTAATAGAGGAGTTTGAAACGATCATGACCAAGGTCTGTCAAAATGATCTTAAGCGCATGACCTATCTAAAGGAGAGTCAAAGCCGCTCCATAGCGAGTGCTAATAAAAAGATGGGTCAGGAAGAATCTAAATTTAATGCTAGATGTCGTTCATATTTAGACTAAATTTTATTGACGACTAAACTCAATAATGTCTCTATGCACCAACGTTTCCATACAAAAAACTCTCTTTTTTCCTCGGCTTTAATTGACTACAAAGCTAAGCATTGGTAATTTATAACCTAAGAATTTCATAATTTTATACATCTATAAAAAGGATTGCTGGCAATGCAAGATAGTGTTGTTTTATTAAAACTTGATGACTTCCTTAACTGGGGAAGAAAGAACTCTCTTTGGCCAATGACATTTGGTCTAGCTTGTTGTGCTATTGAAATGATGGCAACTGGTGGTGCTAAGTATGACTTAGAACGATTCGGTTGTGGTGCTTTCATGGCGACACCAAGACGTGCTGACTTAATGATTGTTGCAGGTACTGTAACTCTTAAAATGGCACCAAGAATTAAGACTCTTTATGAACAAATGGCCGAGCCGAAATATGTTATTTCGATGGGTTCATGTGCTAACAAAGGTGGGCCATACTGGCAACACGGTTACCACGTTCTAAAAGGTGTTGATGAGATCATTCCTGTTGACGTTTACGTACCAGGTTGTCCTCCAAGACCAGAGGCTTTAATCGAAGGTTTAATGACACTTCAAAAGAAAGTTGCTAACGAGAGACTTCTTAAAGATAAGTGGGTGAAGCATGCTTAATGAATTAGTAACTTTTATTAATGATAAAGTTAGCGGTGCAAATGCCTCTTTAATTGAAAACGAAGCAGGTGATAAGCCGATCTTAGTTGATGCTTCAAAAATTAAAGACGTTTGTTATGCGCTTAGAGATAGTTCTGAATATCAGTTCAACGTACTTCAAGTTGTATCAGGTGTTGATTATGAGAGTGAAATTGAAGTTAACTATATGCTGGCTTCATTTATTACAAACTCTGATGATGTAATGATCAAAGTTAAGCTTCCAAAAGCAAGTAAAGATGATGTTCCTAAAATTGATTCTGTATGTGATGTTTGGAAGTCGGCTAACTTCTTAGAGAGAGAAGTTTACGATATGAATGGTGTTGAATTTGTTGGACACCCAGATCATAGAAGAATTCTTTGTCCAGAAGATTGGGAAGGTTTCCCGCTTCGTAAAGACTATGAAGTTCAAAAAGTTTGGCAAGGTTTCGAAGTTAATCCTGAACATAAAATGAATATCGCAGATCACGAATTCTTCGCTAAGGCGAGAATTGATGCTGCTGAACCAAAGAAGATCTCTGGTTCATGGGATGGAAAGATTTCTACTGATTTAGAGGCCGCTCTAAATAAGAAGATGGAAGAAGCTAAATAATTAATTTTAAGGATATTTTTAATGGAAGATAATACATTAAAACAAGAACAAGAAGCCTTACATACTGATCTACTGACAGTAAATATGGGGCCTCAGCACCCTGCCACTCACGGTGTTTTACGTGTTGAGATTAAAACAGATTCTGAAATCGTTGTTGAAGCGACACCATACCTTGGTTACCTACACCGTTGTATGGAAAAGCACAGCGAGAACTTAGATTATCGTGGAATCATTCCTTTCACTGACCGTATGGACTACCTTGGTGCCATGGGAATGGAGTGGGGATATGTTCACGGTGTTGAAAAGATGCTTGGAACTGAAGTTCCTGAAAGAGCAGAGTACATCAGAGTTATTGTAGCTGAGCTACAAAGAATTGCATCACACTTAATGTACTTTGGTACATATGCAATTGACCTTGGTGCTTTTACTCCTTTCTTATATGCATTCCAAGATAGAGAAGAAATCCTAAGAATCTTTGAAGAACTTTCTGGGGCACGTCTTCTTTATAATTATATTTGGATTGGTGGTGTGTGGAATGATATCAATGATGATCAACTTCGTCGTATTGATACTTTCTGTACTAAAATGGAAGAGAATATGAAGAAGTACCACGATCTTGTTGGTATGAACGCAATCTTCCGTAACAGAACTGCTAATGTTGGTATTGTTACTCCTGAAATGGCATTTGAGTACGGTGCAACAGGTGCTGTTCTTCGTGGTTCAGGTGTTGAGTGGGATCTTCGTAAGAAGAAGCCATACGGACTTTACGAAAAATTTGATTTCGATATCGTTACAGGTAAAGGTGAAATGGGAACTGTTGGTGACTGTTGGGATCGTTACTATGTACGTGTTTTCGAGATTTTTGAATCAATTAAAATCCTTCGTCAAGCTCTTGATGGAATTGAGGCTGGACCTGTTATGGGGAAAGTTCCAAAAATCATTAAGCTGCCAAAAGGTGAGATTTATACAAAAACTGAGTGTCCTCGTGGAGAACTTGGTTACCACATCGTTTCAGATGGTGGAAAAACTCCTTACAGAGTTAAAGTTAAGTCTTCATGTTTTACACACACTTCAATGCTACCTGAACTTGGAAAAGGTCAGATGATCGCAGACTTCGTTGCTACGATCGGTAGTATTGATATTGTACTAGGAGAGGTTGACCGATGAGCACTCAAGCAACTTACCAAGCAGGTGAGCAACTAACATTAGGAAAATGGTTTAAGAATATCTGGACTGGAGTTAGAACAGTAACTAAAGGTCTAGGGATTACTTTTAAGTATGTATACGGTGTAAAGCCTGTAACAATTGAATATCCAGAAGTAAGAGAAGAGCTTCCAAAGAACTCTCGTTCACGTCTATTTAATGACGTTGAAAACTGTATTTCTTGTTACCAGTGTGCAACTGCTTGTCCAGTTGACTGTATCTACATTACAGCTGTTAGAAGAGAAAAAGATGCTCCAGCACTTAAGACAAGTGGTGGGACACCAATTAAGTTAGATCTTCTTCAATACACAATCGATACAGCTCTTTGCTGTTACTGTGGTCTTTGTACTACTGTTTGTCCAACTGAGTGTCTTACTCACACGACAGACTACGAATTCTCTCAATATACTCTTGATGAGATGAAGTACGACTATCTAGCACCAGATATCAAAAAATGGCGTGAAAGAATTGTTAAATAAGCATCCGCAGCATCTTGCGTAAACAAGATATGATGTGGTGCTAGCTCACTAATACTTTAGCTAGAAAATTATATTCAACAAGCCTGCATTTATGCAGGCTTTGTTGTCTCTGGAGCTATGGGAAGGGCCAGCTAACGGAGCCTTTTTTATTTACACTGTCTTAGTCTTAGACACTCTATCTCCTTAAAATTACATATAAATCTTGGCACACAAAGTGCATCTCTATAGGTATAGAGGGGAAAATATGAAAACACTTATCAAATCAATTTTAGTTCTATTTGTTGCACTTAACTCATTTGCTTACCAGCAAATCTTTGCAACTTCTGGTGATTTAAAAATTAGAACTAAGTATCATGGTGATCAAGATATTAGATCAATTAGAATTTTTGGTGATACAGTAAGTGCTTACTCTAAAGATACTAATGGTAGAGATTATAATGATGTTCTTTTCAAAATTACGAAAGAATATACACAGTACAAGGAATTCCTATTTGATATTCTAGAGAAGGGTGATTTTGTTATCCTTCCTAATAAAACAGGTAAGATTGAAGATTTAGAGATTATCTACAATGGTAAAAAGTATAGCTTTATTGAAGCGGCTCTCTTCTTAAATAGAAAAGACCTTTGTGGCCTAGGGATGGAGTGTCCAACAAGTAATGCTGCTATAAATGATGGAAGAAGAACAACTGCGCCAGGTACGCAAGGACCACTAAGAAGAGCAGACGCTAGAAAAGTTGATTACATGACAAGAGTAAATATCTTCTAATAAGAGGAAAGATTAAGATAATTCTTCAGCTAATTTATTAATATGGGCAAGCATTCTTTCACGAGTCTTGTCCATAAGGTCTCCAATATCATCCATCGTCATTCCTTCTGTTGAAATCGGCTCAAGAGCTTCAATGATAACTTTTCCAGGCCTAAGTTTTCTTAGATCAAATGACTTTTCATATTCAGAAAATACGACAGGATAAATTGGCAGCTGTCCTTGGATGGCAACTACAAATGGGCCCTTCTTAAATGGTAGAAGTCCGCGCCCTTTAGAACGAGTTCCTTCTGGCATAATCCATACATTACAATTATCTTCTTTAATTGTTCGTGCAACTTCGGCCATGGCCTTCCAGGCTTTTGTTCGGTTTGTTCTATTAATTAAAATATTTCCCGCGAGGTAATACATTTGGCCAAAGATAGGAATCCAAACGAGAGATTGCTTTCCTAGCGAAACTGTTCTTTTCGGTAGCGCTGGGCCAACAAAGAAAATATCGAGGTTAGATTGGTGGTTAGAAATGATTACTGAATTTCTAACGTCTTTATGGTCTTTCTTTACTCTTGCATCAATTTTAATATGTAAGAATAGGCGAGTAAGCCACGAATAGTAATTGGCGATAAGGTAAGTATTCCCTCGGTTCGCTGGGCGAAACATACAGATTGGAATCCAGATTAGAGTACCAATAACTAAAAATAGTCCTGCAATGAATAGACGAAAATACATTAAAAGCATTTTTACTTTATAGCATAGGAATTATCTGTGTCAGACTATAAAATGAAAGTGTGTTAACGCTATTTATAATTAACTGTTAAAACAGTGTAATTAATAAAACAGAGCCAATTGCCATAAGAATCCCAAGTCCTTTTGGTACAGTTAATGAGATATTCTCAACAAATATATCCCATAAGACACTTGTCACCATTTGGGCCGCGATTAGACCTACTGTTGTTTTAACGGCGCCAAGTTCATAGATTCCTAGAGGGAGCCCTACAACAAATAAGAATCCAAAAAAACCTGGGATGACATACCACCACCTAAATTGGAATTCTTTTAAGCGAACAAACTCAGGAAAGAGTTCAGGGTTATGTTTAACGAAAAAGAAGAATCCAGTACAAACAACGAGAGTAACAAAGTTTCCAAGAAGGGCCATCCAAGTAAGTCCAATATCATTTGTCATTAATCGGTTTAGTGCACCTTGAAGGATACCAATACAACCAATAAATAGGGGAACAATTATTGCTAGGTTATTTGTCATCTACTCTTTTCCTTTATTTCTTTAGAAGTGTTAATCCCTTAAGGTAGTCGCCTTCAATAAAGCCCTTGAGAGATGGACAATCACCAGTAAGCTTAAGTGATCCTGTGATACTAATCTTACGGTTGCCAATATATTCTTTGATCTTATTTTCAAATTTCTTACGTGTAATTGAATGTGTATTTAAAAAGATATGTGCTTTTCCACCCTTATTTAAAATCATATCAAATAGAGGAATCATATCTTTGTATGCATCAATAGCTTTGGAAACTTTCTTTCCATCACTTGATGCACTTGGAGGGTCACAAATAATTAGATCAAACTTCTTACCTTCGGCCTTGAACTTCTCGAGGGCCTTGATTGTCGGCATACAAAGTGATTCATGGCCTTCACTCGTTTCGTTAAGCTCTAGGTTTTCATGTAGCCAATCAAGGTACTTTTGCGATAGATCAACACTTGTTACATCTGTTGCACCTTGCTTGAGGGCAAATAAAGAGTAAGCACCTGTATAGCTATAAAGGTTTAAAACACTTTTCCCATTAAAGTCATCTTTTACACGATCTCTAATGGCCGCCATGTCAGTGTAGATTCCAATATCATAGAATTGGTTAAGCTTGATCTGATACTTAACACCAAACTCTTCTATGATGAAATTATCTTCTTTTAGTTGTTTATTAGTCGCACAGTAGAATTCTTTCTTGCGCTTAAGGTTTCTTTTCTGAACCCAAATCGTATCTTTAGGGTAGAAATCTTTTACAATCTTTAGAACATCACTTTCAAAGTGATTCCAAAAGTTTGCATAGAATTGAATTAAGATTCTATCCTTTAAACGTATAATGAATAGTCCTGGTAGATAATCCGACTCACCAAAGGCTAGGTAGTAGTTTTCTCGATTGTCGATATTTCCACGTGCCTCAAAGCTTGCTTGCATACGCTCACGTAATTCAAAGTAAAACTCCTTTGGACCAAGGTGAGAAGAGCCTTCGCCAATTCTCCAAATTCTAGCGAGTACACTATCGTGAGTTGGATCATTAAGCATTACAACAAATTTCGCATCATCGTTCTTAACTTCATCAAGCTTTGCTGTAATAAAAGGAGATCCCTTTGGAAACTTTAAAGAGTACTTATCTTTTGTAATCCAAGGATGACCTTTGAAAATATATTTAACACTAGCAGGGTGTAGTTCTACCCTAGGTGTTCGAATGCGTGGACGACCTGCGGTTTTCTTGTTCATTGTTACTTTTCTTTTTCTATCTTAATACGATACTGAAGGTTGTTCTCTAGCAAGAGAAGAAGTTTATTTGTAATCTCAAAAGGATTTGAGAGTTCAAGAACGCCAAATTCTTGTAAACGAAATTTCGTTTCAAGATCCATATCACGGTATGGATCAAAATTTTGGCAAAAGAGTTGTAGCTCTTCTAGTAGCTCATCATTGAGATAGAAATCAGGATGATCAATATTTTCTGATTGCTGTTCAATAGCATGCTTTTCATTTCGAATGTGAAATAACTCTTCTTTATTTTCCATGGAATATTGTTATTTCAGATACATAGCGTTACGTCAAGATAGGAGGTCTATTTTGGCAATTTTATCTTTTCTATCGATTTCACTTATCGCTCTTTTCATACCTGCAGAAAGACTAATCGAAAGGTTTAACTTATTGAAATTTCGAATGCGTTCTGAGTACCAAAGAGGTAAGGACTTATTAATTGAAGTATCCCAGCTCAATCTGATGGGAGATCTATCGCAACTATCAAATTATAAATTCTATGATTCTCTAGTTTGTGAAATTGCTCAGATTGCAAAAGAATTTGGCGCTGCAACAAGTCGGACCCTCGCAAAAATGCGCCATGCTCTTTCAAATGATCTACAAATAGAGAAAAAGGTCTCAGGAACAATCAATGAGACCCTCTTTCAGTTTCTTATGGCCATGGGCCTTACATTTGCTCTCAATATCTTTGCAACTAATATTCTTGGGCTAAAGACTGATTACTTCTTCCTGGCCTTGGCCTTCCTCTATAATATGATTGGTGTTGTTAGCTTTATTTTGTTGATCAAAAAATTAAAGCATAAATTCCTCGCACCAATTAGTAAGATCTTAAACTCCTACCTTATCTTTAAACTGATGTACGACGTTGGGACTCCCATCAATCAACTCATCCATCGTTCATCAATCAATTCGATTGTTGAGATGAAGCAAAACTTGGCAAAGGAGCTGTTTCGAAGACTCTCGGCCCTTATTGAGATGAAAAAGCACCAGGGAGTAGACATTTGTGAAGACCTAGAGTCAATTGAAATTAATTTATGGGATGATTATCGAAGTGAAAATGAAGTATTTTTACAACGATTAAAGATATTCAAATTTGCATGGCTTGTCGTCTTCTTCTTTGTGCCTTATGTCGCAAACTTTTTCCGCCTAATAAGTCATTTAAATCTTTAAGCTTATGAGCAGTTATAATTGATATTCTATCGTTTTGTAGGTACTTTATTTGGGTAATTAAAAAACAAATGGAGTCAGCTGATGGCCTATCAAAATGATAAGCAAATTATTTATTCAATGAATCGTGTTGGGAAAGTTTATAAGCAAAAGCACGTTCTAAAAAATATCTCCCTTTCTTATTTCTATGGAGCTAAGATCGGTGTTCTAGGTCTTAACGGTGCTGGTAAGTCAACACTTCTTAAGATTATGGCAGGGCTTGATCAAGACCACTTAGGTGAAACTCACTTAGCAAAGAACTACTCAGTTGGTTACCTTGAGCAGGAGCCAAAACTTGATCCAGAGTTAACTGTTAGAGAAGTAGTACAACAGGGTTGCCAAGAGACAGTTGATCTTCTTGCAAAATTTGATGAGATCTCTGCAAAATTTGCAGAACCTATGTCAGATGACGAAATGAATGACTTATTAGATAAGCAAGCGAAGCTACAAGATAAACTTGATGCAGCCGATGCTTGGACACTTGATAACCAGCTTGACCTTGCAATGGAAGCTCTAAACTGCCCTCCGTCAGAAGCGAAGTGTGGAAACCTTTCAGGTGGGGAAAAGAGAAGGGTAGCACTATGTCGCTTACTTCTTCAAAAACCAGATATTCTATTATTAGATGAGCCGACAAACCACCTTGATGCAGAAACTGTATGGTGGTTAGAAAGACACCTTCAACAGTATAAAGGAACTGTAATTGCTGTAACACACGACCGTTACTTCCTAGATAATGTTGCAGGATGGATTCTAGAACTTGACCGTGGACAAGGGATTCCTTTTGAAGGGAATTACACTGGTTGGCTAGAAACAAAAGCAAAGCGTCTTGCTCAAGAAGAAAAGACTGAGTCAAAGAGACAAAAGGCCATGAAGGAAGAGCTTGAGTGGATTCGCTCTAATCCTAAGGCACGTCAGGCGAAGTCAAAAGCTCGTATCAAAAATTATGAGGAAAGAGCAAAAATTTCAAGTGAGAAGAGAAATGAAACCAATGATCTTTTCATCCCTGCCGGACCTCGACTTGGTAATAAGGTAATTGAAGCGCACGGCGTTTCAAAAGCATTTGATGATAAATTACTCTATGAAAACCTAGAGTTCTCTCTACCTCCTGGTGGGATCGTTGGTATCATCGGTCCAAACGGTGCAGGTAAGACAACTTTATTTAAAATGATCACAGGTCAAGAACAACCGACTTCAGGAACTTTTGATGTGGGTGATACTGTTAAGCTGGCTTACGTTGATCAAGGACGTGACCTGGATCCAGAGAAAACAATCTACGATGTTGTTGCTGATGGAACTGAATTCATCAATGTTGGTGGTCAAGAAGTAAACTCTCGTGCTTATATCGCTAAGTTCAACTTCTCAGGTGAAGACCAGAAGAAGAAAGTATCTGAGCTTTCAGGTGGTGAGAGAAACCGTGTTCACCTTGCAAAGGTTTTAAAAGAAGGTGGAAACGTTCTACTTCTGGATGAGCCAACAAACGACCTTGATGTAAATACGCTTCAGGCCCTAGAGAAGGCCCTAGTGGATTATGCTGGTTGTGCCGTTATCATTTCCCACGACCGTTTCTTCCTAGACCGTCTTGCTACTCATATCCTTGCCTTTGAAGGTGACGGTAAAGTTGTGTGGTTTGAAGGTAACTTTGATGAGTATGAAGAAGATAAGAGAAAGCGTCTTGGTGATGCAGCTCTTAACCCTAAACGTTATACATACAAGAAGTTAACAAGAGACTAGAAACTTGAGAAGTGTATATAAATTTGGTGGCAGCTCTATTAAAAGTGCTGCTGCCATTAAGCAGATTGCAGACTTAATCCTAGCATGTCCAAATGATGCGCTTGTTGTACTCTCTGCGACCTATAATTCAACTAATGAACTTGAATCAATTTATTTCAATGAAGACTCCACTTCGTTAGTTGAAGCCTTTTTTGAAAAGCATAAGGTGATCGTTGATGAGCTAGAGCTTTCCGTTGATCTCTCTAGCTTTAAAAAAGAATTAATAGGTTATCTTGCACTTCCTAAATCGAGTGCCACTCTTGACTCTATCTACAGTATTGGAGAACGAATCTCTACTTCGATACTTGCAAGCTATCTTGAGCAACAGGGAAGAGAGATCTTTCATGCAGATGCTCGTGATTATATTGTCACAAATCGAAATTTTAATGAGGCCAAGGTTCTCTTTAAGAATACGAAAGCAAATTGCAAAGAGTTAAATAGCTATTCACTTATCATTACTCAAGGCTTTATTGCTCGAACAACTGATGGCCAGACTTCGACTCTTGGCCGTGAAGGATCTGACTATTCTGCTGCAATCTTTGCTTGGGCACTTGATGATGTACAAGAACTTGTGATTTGGAAGGATGTAAAAGGAGTCTATGGCCACGACCCTAAGGTTCTGACTAATGCTCCACTAATTCACAATCTCAGTTATCGCCAAACAAAGCTTCTAACTAATAAAGGAGCGAAGATTCTTTTTCACAGAACGATGAATCCTCTGATTGAAGCCAATCTTCCTCTTATCGTTAAAAGTGTATTTTATCCAAACGAAGCCGGAAGCTGTATAAGTGATGCCAAGGAAGATCATTTCTGTGCAATCTCAACGGAAAAAGATGAAGCCTCTCGAAACTTTATCACTGTTTTTGGACTTGCTCTTGAAGAGGCCAGGCTACTCAATAAGTCTTTTCAGTTAGACGAGAATAATGACGATTACTTTACGCTTGAAGTTGATGGCAAAGATCTTCGTGAGTGGATAGACCTTTTTGGTGATCAGCTATTTTCTTAGTTCTTGAATAAAGTGTCGAATAGATTGGACGATCTGCTTCACTACCGTGAACTTCGATAATTTCTTTGACTTCTTTGTTTTCAATAAAAACGACATGGTCAACACTTTGACAAATAAGCCTAAGGATTTGATCGAAGTCGATACCATTCTTACTTTCTGAAAAAATTGAGAACAATGTAGTTAATCTTAGGAGCGTATCCTTTGCACTATTGGCGTGAATGGTACTCATCATCCCTTTGTGTCCAGTATTCATGGCCAGTAAGAAAGGAATAACTTCACTCGATCTAATTTCACCTAGAATGATTCTCTTGGGAGACATCCTAAGGGCATAGCTACAATAGTCCTTTAGGCTTTTTCCTTCACTTGGGTGTGAAAGTAAGTGAGTTGAGTGTGAGATATCACCATCTATTTCTGCGACATCTTCAATGATGACGTGATGTTCACCTTCTTGGCATATTGATTTGCAGGCCCTCAGAAAGCTAGTTTTCCCACTTGCCGTGGAGCCGGCAATAACAATATTTTTGTAATTGGAAATAAGTTCAGTCATGAGACTCTGCGCATCCTTATCTTCTGTGAAATTTGAAACTTTAAAATTCTCTTGTGAGTGAACTCGTAGAAATGCCTTTGCTTGTGACTTAGGTGAAAGGCATGGGTGGGTAAGGCTGACACGAAGATCAATCGCATTGCCACTTATCACTCGCGTATCTTTAAATGAAGCAAATGGTGTACTGAAGCTCCAGTCGATACTAAGCTTTTGTGTTAGAAAGACAAGGCTTAGAACAAAGTCCTCATTACTTAGAAATTCTACTTTAAGGTTTAGATTATCTTGCTTGTGAACTTCGATATCACTAGGAGAGTGAATAATGAATTCGTTTGCATCATAAAGCTTTAAAAGGTCGTCAATATAGCTTTGATGATAAACCTTATTAAACCAATCCCTTATATCTTCTAGGTTTGTGATGTCTTTTTCTTGCAGATTATTTCTTTCTAAAGTTTCTAAAATAATTTCTTCAAAATTTAAGTGAATAGTCTTCTTGGACTTTTCTGTTAAAAGCATTTTAAATTCATTGAAAAAGTACTGGTTAATTTGTGACATATATATTTCCTATTTTAATTTAGCGATAGCAATAATTCTTTTATACGTTTTAAATTTTGCAGACGAAGAAAATAGCTTTCCAAGTATGGGGATCTGACCAAGAATAGGAAGTCTCCTGCCGGCGTTGTCATCAGTCGTTAAATCGATTTCAAACATTTGAATCGGGACTCCTTTTTTAATGAGAAAACTCGACTCTTGTGCACTCCCGTTTATATAGGTATCACCATTTGTCTGTCCCATCGGTCTCGTTAGCTTTGTGCTATATTTTACTTTGTATCTGTTATTTATTTTTTCAAGAAGCATCTCAATTTTTAGTCCAGCAAATCGCCATTGAGTATTATTGCCATTGTTATTCGTTGTCGTGGTAAAAGGGATATCTGAACCCATTTGAACTGTTGATTTGTTATTTGTGCGTAAAAGGATTTTTTGAGTCGCTAGCGTCGACACATTATAATCAGTATTTCTAAAGACAATGCTCTGACTTTTTGCTAGTGCTGATGCACCCTCATCGAGTAAATCGGAAAGAGCGACGTCGACTTGATCAAGACCGAAATTAATCTCTTTTCCATCCATTCTTTCAATTTGTATAATTCTCATTTCAAGCTTATGGTTAACGAGATTATTAAACCTTTGAGAGAGAAAGAACTTAACCATGAGCTTACTTTGTAGTGGCGCTAAGAACTTCTTATCTTTTAAGATCTCTTCGTTAGTAAAGCAGTGGATATCAATCTTGGATTTTTCACAGCGAATATCATCGTAATAATTTTGAAAAAAGCTGTGGTGAATTTCGCCAATGATTTTCTTAGCGACTTTATCTTTAAGTTCACCCTTAAAGATAATACTCTTATTCTTATTGAGAAGCGGTCTAAGAACTAGGTACTGATCAAGTGTCGTTATATCCTGAGAGATGATTAGTTTATCACCTTTAATTTCTCCATTTATACCAAAGTGACGTAGGTTGTTTAAGACCTCAAGTACTTTAAATTGGCCTGATTTTGAGAGGACGTAAACTTCATGTATCTTCTTCTTGCCGGAACTAGTCCAAAGTGTAACAATCGATTGGCCCTGCATTTTTCCTTTAAGAAAGAGTTTATTCTGAGCTTGAATTGCTTTGCTCGATAAAACTTCTTTATTGGAAATACTGAAGTTTGATATCCCTGATAATGAAATTTCAGTGACTTGGCCTATGGCCAGAGTAATTTGATTTGAGCCAGTTGCGTAAATATTGAAATTTACGATACATATTAAGCTAATGACTTTGACAAAAGGCAGGAAACTTAGTAAAAAGCTATACTCGAAAACTGTTTTTAATTTAGATTTAAATATATTGAGGAGATTTATCATGGTATCAAGAACTCGTATTACAAGAAACAAGCGTAATGCTAAAAAAACAAAAATGGGTGCTAAAAGAAAAGCGCATAACAGAAACAAGGGAACTACTCCTAAGTTTAAAATTCATCTAGATTAATATTTAATTATTTTTCAGATATAGAAAGAGGGCCAAGACATTGGCCCTTTTTTATTGCCCAAATGTGTTTTGAAGCACTCGCTTATCTTGTCTAACAACTAAAGGCTCAGCTTCTTCACCTCTAAAGCATATGTGAAGTAGGGCGCTTTTATAGATATCTTCACATGGGTTCTTTTTCTTTATAAATCGAAAATCCTCTTTCTTAATTCCGTTCTTTGCCATTAATTCGCTAAGTACTTCAAACATGTGGTTTTTGTCAGAGTCGTATGTATAAACAATGACTTCACGTGCATGAATGCTTGTACATAATAGGATTGTAATAAGGCTAAATTTCAATTTCATAAGCTCCTCCTTTGGACTTAGGTAGATCTGTAACTGGATAGGAATCTAGCTCTAAAGCCTTGTAAGGAGCAATTCTATTCAAATCTGAAATAGAAATTTTTACGAGATAAATAGGGACTTCTTCATCGTTTAGTTTTTTCACAATCTTGGCCTTATTTGTGATGTGTGTAGGGCCTGCATATAAAGACACATACTCTTCACTTCCTACTAGGTTGGTCATTTCATTTAATTTAAGCTTAAGGAGCCTCTCGTTTTTTTCCACTGTAATATGCTCCTCTGGAAGTCTTTGTGGCGAAGGAATTGAAAGGATATAGGTGAAGATATTGGTAAGAATCAAAGCAACCCAGAACCTAAGATAGAGGGCCTTCTTCATCTTTTCTTCCTTCTCTTTATTAAAGAGTAGTGGTGATGAAGGGGTGTCACTATTTGATTGAGTTCCAGGTTTTGATGAAGTTTTGGATTTCTCGTTGTTTAGAATTTTCAATTTTAATCTCCAGGTTAATCATAAGAATTAATGTGCTTACAAAAATTGAAGTCCATAGAAGTCCTTCAATTGTTGAATACCCTTGGGTGCCATGTGTTTTGAGGTGAGAGTGAAATCGTCTAAGATTTTTCCCTCTTCGAGTTTGAATTTTAAGGTAATAACGAATGAGTGATTTTCTGATAGGTTACTCCCTGTGTAGTGAAAGGGCATAAAGGCCTTCCATTTCTTTTCAAAGACAGCTGAAGTATCGAGCCTTCTTTTGATTTTCCATATTTTTTTTCCTAATGGGTCCGTTTTAAGAAGACCTAGAATATTAGTTGCATCACACTCAGTTATAGTTAAGAGCTTGTAGCGTAGAAAGTAGCGAAGCGCACTTTGAAGATACTTAAGTCCTTTTGCCCCATACTTCATAAATGGTTTTAGCCACGCTGCTAGGGGAAAAAATTGAGCGTAAAAGAGGCTTTTAAGACCGACGTTGATATAAGAAATTCTTTTATAGAAGGACTTGTACTCAACAATTGCCTTCTTAGAGCAGATATATGATTTATTGTAATATTTAATTATTTGGAGTTCTTCATAAGAGCGTGCCATATTTGTAAAGATAATGGCGATGAAGGCCATAAAAAATAAGACCGCAACTAGAGAAGTACTACCTCTTTCATCTAAGACCATTTGAAAATCCTAAGTGATGTTTCTCTTTTCGATACTTCAGGTATTTTCCATTTTTATTTTTTACAAACTTAATCCGTGTTTTTGAATCAAGCCACCTCTCAAGTGAGAGGAGGCTTTTACAAGAGAATGTTTTCGATGATTTTTTATTATTATGTGATTTTATTAATGAGTGCACATAAGCTTGAAAGACAATACTATTCTTACAGCGATACTTTTCGCTAACAGCTGAGCTTACGAGGAAGACGAAGACAATTAGGGTAATAGATAGAGCGTAAGAAAGTATTTTCATAATTGTGTATTAATTTACTTTTATACTCTTAGTGATTTTGTCGGATGCGTCCTCTAGTCTTTTTTGGACTCTTGTTCCAAGGGTTTTTACGGCAGTGATGCAAATGATTCCAACAAGACTTGTGATGATCATATATTCCATAACACCTTGTCCTTTATTATTTTTTAAAATCTTTTTCATATTCTTTCTCCCGGTTTGGTAAAGTTCATAAGACTGCACGGGTTATAAAATATAAAGATAGGAGAGTCTTTATCCTGAGTCTCAATGTCGGGATATATTTCAAATATGAAATAAAGGATTATTTTTCCTAGTATTTTCAGCAAGTTGCTAATAATTGTGGAGAGATTAAAATATCCTTATGAACGATAAAAGTAACTTCTACGTATTTGAGAAAAAAGAAATCTTATTGGTTGTCATCTTTGTCATCCTGGTTGCCATTACATCATTCTTCTTTGGCCTAAAGATTGGATCTAATTATGCTTTTGAAAAAGCTGGACTTAGTAATAAAGAGGAAAAAGCGATTGTTGAGCCAATGGATGAGAAGCAAAAGATTGAGCTAACATCTCCAGAAGAGGAGAAGGTTAAAGAAATAGTTCAAGACAAAGAGATAAAGAAGGTTTCTAAAGAAGAGCTTAATAAGAGAATTGAAGAATCATTAAAGCAGAAGATGGTTAATGAGTTCTCAAATGAGAATAAAGACTTCAATGATGTCGGTGTTCAAGATTCTCCTGTAGACGAGGCCGTTGCGGAAAGAGTTGCAGAACCTGTTCAGCAACAAGTCGTCGAAAACAATATCGCTGAGGAATCGACTTCAAAAACTGATGAGTACACTGGTAAATACACAATCGTAGTCGGTTCATTTGAGTCAATTGATGATGCTAAGGAATTTGCTGAAGGTTTTAGAGTTTTAGGCTTTAGCCCAATCGTAAATGAGAAGGATGTACCAGGAAAAGGTAATCGCTTCCGTGTAAGCCTTGGGGCATTTGAGAGAAGTATTGAAGCGAAGCAATATGTTAAGAAGCATCCGTCTCTTTTTGCAGGGCGTGATTATTTCTTCACAAAATTCGATTAATTCACCATTTAGAACATTTACATTTTTTATGATACGATGCCCTTATACTATTTAAGGGCATTTTTTTATGAATATTTACACACTTATTATGGCCGGTGGGAAGGGAACACGCCTATGGCCAGAGTCAACAGAATCAAAACCAAAGCAGTATCTTTCCCTTGTTGGAAATGAAACTCTACTAGGTCAAACTCTTGATCGTTTTGAAGAAAGTGTAGACTTAAAGAATCGTTTTATCATCACAACTCGTGATCAATCAGAGTTGGCGATTTCTTGCTCAAAAGATCAAATTTTTGAAGAACATATTATTTATGAACCTGCTGGGCGAAATACGGCACCTTGTATTCTTCTATCTCTTGCTGCTATTGAAGCTGCGGGAGCTAACTCGGATGATATTATTGCTGTTATGCCATCGGATCATGTCATCTTAAATAAGTCAGGCTTTAAGACCAGCTTTGAGAAGGCCGTGAAGCTTTCAAGCGATACCCAAACGATTACGACGATTGGGATTCCTCCTCACTTTCCACACACTGGTTATGGCTACATCAAAACAAGTGAAGCAGTAGGTGATGGATTCAAAGTTGATGAATTTGTTGAAAAGCCAAATTTTGAGAAGGCCAAGGAATACTTATCAACAGGTAAGTATGTTTGGAATGCTGGGATGTTTATGGCGCCACTTGGTGTTTTTAAAGAAGAATTTGCGGCCCATTCTCCAGAAATGTTTTCTTTCTATGAAGAATTGAAGGCAAGTCTTGACGACGAGGCCAAGCTTGAAGAAGTATATAATAAGATTCCAAAAGACTCGATCGACTATGCGATTATGGAAAAATCAAACCGTATCAGCTTAGTTAAGGCCGAATTTGATTGGAATGACCTTGGTTCATGGGAAGCTCTTGAACAAGTAGTTGACCGTGTGGAAGGAAACACTATAATTGATAGTAATGGAACTTTTTTAAAGGATGCGACTGGGAATATTATTTATGCTCCTGATAAGCATGTTTCTTTAATTAATGTTCAAGATCTTGTTGTCGTTTCAAATGATAAGGCCGTAATGATTGTGCCTAAGGATGATTCTCAACGAGTAAAAGAAATTGTTCAACACCTAAAAGATAACAAACGCAAAGAATTATTATAGGAGAAGTCATGGAAGTTGTTAAAAAATCTGGTGAATACACTATCGTTAAAAAGAGATCTGGTCGTTTTGCAGTTAAAGATGCAAACGGTAAGTTCGTAAACAAAGAAGAAAAAGTAAAAATTCTAACTGATGCAGGACTTATAACTGCTCCAGTTGCAAAAGTAGAAGCACCAGATGTTGAAGAAGAAACAGAAACAGAAGCTGCTGCTGAATAACTAATTTAAAAATAATAATAGAAATGGCCCCCTTAGAGGGGCCCTTTTCTTACAACTTTAAAATAGGGAGTACTTTATGCTAGTTCTTATCGTTAATATTAAGGCTAAGTCTGAAAAAACTGAATTGATTAAAACTGAGTTATTAAAACTAGTAGAAGAAACTTATAAAGAAGTTGGTTGTACCAAGTTCGATCCACATCAGGAAGAAGAAGATCCGTCGAGCTTTTGGTTATATGAAATATGGGAAACAGAGGCACATTGGAAGGCCCATATGGAAACAGAGCATGTTAAACATTTCTTGGCATTCTTTGATGAAAATGTTGAGAAGTTTGATGTTAGAAGAGCAGAAAAATTAATATAAAAATAGCTCCCAATTAAGGGAGCTTTTTTATTTCTTTATTGTTTAAGAAAGATAATTTGGTCTTTGATCGTACTCAATTGGATCTTCAATCCCGGCCTTCTGGAAGCCTCTAAGCCTTAGGGCGCATGAATCACAAACTCCGCAGGCCTTATCTCCACGAGCATAACATGAATAAGAAAATTTAAGAGGAGCACCTAGGTCAACCGCTTTTTGAACAATCTCATTCTTTGCCATATCAATAACTGGAGTGATGATTTCGATGTCACCATCTTTTGTACCTTGTTTGATTAGCTCGTTATAGGCTGCATAGTAGCTAGGGCGACAGTCAGGGTATCCTGATGAGTCTTCATTAACTGCACCGATGTAGATATTTTTTGCACCAACAACTTCTGACCATGATACGGCCATCGCGATGATGTGAGTATTTCTAAAAGGCACATAGCTATCAGGGATTTCTTCTGATTCACCCTTGTATTGTTTTACATCAATTCCGTCGTCAGTTAGTGAGCTTCCACCGATCTGCTTTAGAAAGGATACATCAATTACCTTACGAAGTGATTTGTCGACTCCGTAATAATCTGCGATTTTTTGGAAACAATCTAATTCACGTTCTTCAGTTTTTTGTCCGTAGTTAAGATGAAGAAACGCAAGATTCTCATGCTTCTCATTTGCAATTGCAGCACAAACCAACGAATCCATACCACCACTAACTAATACAACTGCAAGTTTATCACTTTTCAAAATTTATACTCCTTAACCTTATAGTCCTTCAGCAGTTTCATTAATAAATGCTAGGAACTCATCAGTTACTTTTGAAGCCTTTGCTTTCTTCTCAGAAAGTTCACCTTCTTTTTCTTGAATCATAATGTAGAACTTAATTTTTGGTTCAGTTCCTGATGGGCGAAGATACAGGCGGTTTCCATTTTTGAAGTGGTAACCAATAACATTACTTACTGGGTAATCCAGTTTTGACTCATCACCTGATTCAAGGTCTTTTACAATACCTGTTTGATAATCTTCTATAACGCGAATCTCCTGTCCGCACAAGCTTGTCGGAGCTAAGTCTCTAAAATGACTCATGATTCGTGTAATTTTTTCGGCCCCTTCTTTACCCTGGTAAACAAGATTTAGGAGAGACTCTTGGCTAAATCCAAATTCTTCGTAAATTTTATCGAGAGCTTGAATTAGGTTCATTCCTTGCTTCTTAAAATAGAGCGTGACTTCAGACATGAAAGTGATTGAAGCAACACCGTCTTTGTCACGAACAAAGTCGTGTGGAAGGTAACCGAAAGACTCTTCTGTTCCAAAGAGGAAATTTGCCGAAGGATCTTCTTTTTCGATCTTATTCATTAGTCCACAGATCCACTTGAATCCTGTTAGAGTTGAGTAAGACTTAACTCCGTACTTATCAGCGATAAGTTCTTGAAGTGGAGTCGTTACAACCGTTTTCACAAAGTATGGGTTAGCTGGCATCTTGCCATTTTCTTTAAGGTTGTGAAGCATGTAGTACAGCATCAGGATTCCGATTTGGTTTCCGTTGATGTATTGAGTTTCACCTTCGTGTTGGAAAGCTACACCAAGTCTATCTGTATCAGGGTCGGAACCAAATGCGATATCGGCACCTGTCTCTTTCATAAGATCAACGGCCATTTTCATTGCTGATGCATTCTCTGGGTTTGGAGAGCTTACAGTAGGGAAGCTTGAGTCAGGTTGAGCTTGTTCTTTCACAACTTCTACATTTGTAAATCCAAGTTGGGCAAGTGCTGTTGTACATGGAATAAGCCCTGTACCGTGAATTGGTGTATAAACGATCTTAAGATCTTTTCCATCTTGTTTACACATTTCTGGATTTACTGTTTTAGATAGGATGTCGTTATAGAAGCTTTGTTCTACATCTTCACCAACCCAACTAATGAATCCATCTTTTTCAGCTTGAGCGAAGTCCATGAATTTAACTGCATCGTACGAAGTAATATCGTAGTAACGATTGATAATATTTTTGTCATTTGGTGGAGTAACTTGTGCACCGTCATTCCAGTATACTTTGTAACCATTATACTCAGGAGGATTGTGAGAAGCTGTCACCATTACTCCAGCCTGGGCCTTGTGGTATCTTACTGAGTAAGAAAGCAATGGCACAGGGTTCAGTCTCTTGTAGATATAAGACTTAATTCCATTTGCCGCCATAACGCCACAAACTTCTTTTGCGAATTCGAAAGAGAATTTACGAGAATCGTAGCTTACTGCAATTGATGGAGTAGAGATTCCTTCTTTTGAACTATGGTCAAGAACTTCACCGGCCAGGGCCTGAGTGGCACGTCTAACTGTATACTTATTAATACGATTATTTCCTGCACCAAGGATAGAGCGAAGTCCACCAGTACCAAACTCGATATCTTTATAAAATCTTTCTTCGATCTCTTTCATGTCATCTGCGTCAATTAATCCTTGGATTTCTGCACGTGACTCTTCATCAAAATATGGGTTATTGGCCCAAGCATTAGCTTTTTCAAGGCTCGTCGTCATTTTAAAAATCTCCTGTGAAATTTATGATTGAGTATCTTGTGCTATATTCTCAAATCTAGTAGACTTAGGCAAAATATAATCAATGAAATATTGTGTTGTGTGTTAATAAAATCAAGGAGTTAACATGGCAAATAAAGAAATGAAGCACAAAGATAATGTTGCTGGAAAGTGGTATTGTACTGATCCAGATGATGATAACGGAGAAGGATGCATTGCATGTAACGTTTGTTACACGGGTGCCCCTGAGTTCTTCGCTGAAGATGAAGACGGAAATGCATACGTTGTTAAGCAGCCATCTACACCTGAAGAAGAAGAGTTATGCCAAGAGCAAATGGATGCTTGTCCAGTTGCCTCTATTGGTAATGACGGTTAATTCATTTAATTAGAATTTCATATCAAAAGAAATGAAGGCAGAGGTACGGTCAACATTGACGCCTCTGTCTCTCGTCGAGTGCTGTACTTCCATTGTGATATTAGCATCATCAAATACTTCAAATGACCTTTGTGCTCTAAAGTCAACTTCCCCCTGAGAATTAATCACTGTCCCAGTTTTTATAATAGTCGTTCCTTGAAACCTGAAGTCATTGGCAATTGTCGCTGTCTGATTTGTGTCGTAGCTCATATCAGTTTCAATATCAAAATTTTGAAACTCTGGTGTGGCCACTGTAACTCCAGCAAGAAAGTAACCATCTGCTCTTGCTACGGCCCTTGCTGTGGATTTCCCTTGGTGCACTAGGTTTAAGTCAAGTTGCTGCTTATCTGTAGAGATATCTGCATTGCTATCAATTGTGATATCGTCACTATATCGATTAGATAGTTTGAGATTTAAGTTTTGTTTATTTGGTTTGATGTCAAGATGGCCATTTAGGGTCGTATCCTCAGTCAACTTACTATTGAGGTTTACATTAATTCTTTGTTTTTTGTCATTGATCTCTACCTTACTTGTAAGCTTTGTGTCCTCTCCAAGATTACTCTCTGTTTCCATCTCTAATAATGTTAGAGAAGTAGGGACGTAGTAGCTTTGCTCTAGTAGAAGTGCCTTGTTGATTTTAACCTTTCCAATGAAGGTGTCATATTCTTGGTCTTTCATTAGGGCCATTTCAGAATCATGGTCAGTTTCAAGAGTTATACCTTCTGGAATATTTCTTTCAACATCTGTTGGTTTTATTGGATCAGCATAAGTGTCATGTGGATAGTAGATCTGAAAATATGGTTCTTGGTCTTTTATAAAAACAACTTTTACAAAGATATCTTCGCCAACTTCATCAGTAGAGCGAAACCAAGTAATTCTGGTTTTTGTTTGTGTCCTTGGTGCAATACTTAGTGAAGAGAACTCACTTAGTGCGATATCAGAAGTGAAAACTAATTCGAAGTCATCAAAATCTCTTGTATTGTAGCGTTCTTTGCCGCTATCAAAGTCACTTTCTAGACAAGTCACTTCGCCTAATTTATCAACTGTTTCAATATAGGTGGCAATGGCCTTAAGCTTTAAGGCCTTTTGCTTGACCTTAATACTTGGTTTTGGATTGTCCTCATTTGCCTTAGCGACGATGTCTGAAATATTTGAAGCTAGTTCGGCCATGTCTCGACATTGAATACAAATCTCTGCGCTAGCGCTATTGTGCCTTGGAATGTCGTCAGAAACTGCATTTTCACGCCTAATCGGAATATATTTAGGTGACTTTGATTTTGTGATTCTAACAATATCTTTGACTAGGTCTTTGGCCTTTATCTGTTTTCCATTAACATCAATCTCTTCTTTAAAGAAACTAGGCTCAATGGCCAGAGCATTGACTACAACTGAAAATGCGAGAATGGAGATAGAGATTCTTTTTAATAGCACGACTTCTTATCGGAGTTGGTTTAGAAAAAGTTTACAAAAATAGTAAATTATTTTAGGTGTTTGGAAATTTCAGTACTTGCGCACCTTTGCCGACAAGAATAAAATAAAGAGGATCACAATTTACAAAGGAAGTTTCATGAATCCAACAAATCTACAGCTCGTAGGGACGATTCTATTCGCATGTGCAATTTTGCACACATTTCTAGTTTCAAAAATTCAACATTTAGCTCACAAGTATCCGGAAGGATCAATGATGGAAAACCTTCTTCACTTCTTAGGTGAAGTCGAAGCAGTATTCGGTATGTGGGCCGCAGCCTTTATTGTTTACTATAGCGCCACTCAAGGTTTTGCAGTTTATGATAATGCACACCAAGTTATTGGTGGGGCACTTAAATATCTTGAGCAAGATGTAAACTACACAGAAGCGGCATTCGTTTTCGTTATTATGTGTATGGCAGGGACGAGGCCAATCATTATGCTTGCTGAAAAAATTATTGGGATGATTGCAAAATTCCTTCCATTTCCTGGAAAGATGGCCTTCTATATTTCAGCTCTAATTGTAGGTCCAATTCTAGGGTCTTTTATAACTGAACCAGCTGCTATGACAGTTACTGCTTTAATCCTTTTAGATTACTTCTTCTCAGATGAGAAAATGAGTCTTAAGTTTAAATATGCAACGATTGGTCTACTTTTTGTAAACGTATCAATCGGTGGAACACTTTCTCACTTTGCTGCACCTCCTGTTCTTATGGTTGCTTCAAAGTGGCACTGGGGATTTGTTCACATGATTACAAACTTTGGTTATAAGGCAACAATTTCAATTATCATTGGAACTCTAATTATTGCATTCATGTTTAAAAATGAACTTCAAGGAAAGCTTGAAATTAAACAAAAGCATGAGAATTGGATGGCACCAACTTGGTGGATGACTCTAATTCACATTATCTTTATGGGGCTAGTTGTTTTCTCTGCTCACCATATGGTTTTCTTCCTAGCTCTATTCCTATTCTTCCTAGGTTTTACAACTGTTACAAAAGAGTACCAAGACGAAATCAAGCTAAAAGAATCACTTCTTGTTGGTTTCTTCCTTGCTGGTCTAGTAACTCTAGGTGGACAACAAGGTTGGTGGCTACAGCCAATCCTATCTAAGCTAGGTGACTTTGTTCTTTTCGTAGGTGCAACTTCACTAACAGCTATTACAGATAACGCAGCTCTTACTTATCTAGGGACTCTAGTTGATCTAACAGATTCAGCTAAGTACAACCTAGTTGCTGGTGCTGTTGCTGGTGGTGGTTTAACTGTTATTGCTAACGCGCCAAACCCAGCTGGTTTTGGTATCCTTAAAGGAACATTTGGAAAAGATGGGATTAACCCAGGTAAGCTTCTTCTTGGAGCACTTTTTCCAACAATCCTTGCAATGGTTATGTTTCAAATCCTTCCAAATTTAGCGAAGTAGAAATACAAAGGCCCTCAGATGAGGGCCTTTTTTATAGATCAACAACCCAGTTAAACGGGTCTTCAATAGTTTTTTCTTGAATACCCAGTAGAGTTTCACGAAGCTCTTTTGAAACCGGTCCAAACTCTTCTTGAATATTATAGAACTCACCAGATTCTTCGTGTAAAGAGCAGATCGGCGTGATGATAGCGGCAGTTCCACAAGAGAAGCACTCAGTACATTTCTTCGACTTAATATCTTCAATTAATTCATCAATGCTAATCTTTCGCTCAACAACCTTGTATCCTTTGTGACGAGCAATATCGATAAGTGAGCGTCGAGTAATTCCATCGAGGATTGTCTCTGTCAATTCTGGAGTATGAATTTCTCCATCAATAACTGCAAAGAAGTTCATTCCACTTAATTCCTCAATCGACTTGCGATCACTTGCTGATAGCCAAAGAGTTTGGTGCAGACCAAGTTTAAGAGTTCTTACGCCAGCGTTTAGGGCACCAGCATAATTACCACCAGTCTTTGCAGTCCCCATACCGCCTGCACAAGCACGGATCATATTTCTTTCAATAAGAAGCTTGTAGCTTCCACCTGAAAAGTATGATTCGACAGGTGAGGCAATAACCATGAAAAGAAATTCTTCGCTTGGCTTAATTCCAAGATTATTTTCAGTGGCAATCATAAATGGCCTAATATAAAGAGACTCACCACCGCGCTTAGGAATATAGTTTTCACCCATTTTAGTGATTGTATTAACAGCAGTAGTGAAGATTTCCTTTGGAACTTCTGGCATCGCCATACGTCTCGCTGAATGATTAAAGCGTTTAAAATTTTCAAGGGGCCTAAAAAGATTCGGTCCATTTCCTTTAAAATTATAAGCCTTCATTCCTTCAAAGATCTCTTGTCCGTAGTGAAGAACTTTACATGTTGGGTCTAACTCCAGTTTGCCATAAGGCTTAACTTCAAGCTCGCCCCATTCTCCTCGTTTGTATTCACATGTTGCCATGATAGGAAGTAGTACTTTTCCAAATCCAACATGGTCAGGCATTGAGAAGTTTTTGATTGCTTTTTTTGCACTATCTAAAATTATCATTAAAAATCCTTATTCTTATTTACAGTGGTAACCAAGTCCAAAAACCTTCCAAACGTTTCCTTCGTTTACAGATTCTTTAATCCAGATTGTGTCTCCACCTTCATCTGCAACTAGGTTGATGGCATGGTTAACGGCCAGGTCTTTAATTCCGTTTTCATTCTCACCAACAACATTTGTAAAAGGCTTACAGTTCTTATGACGTGGCTTCTGATATGTTACTTTTACTTTTTCTCCAGCAGGAGTCAGTTTTGTTTTAGAAACAGCACAACTAGATAGAATTAATATCATAATAATATTTTTCATTATTCCTCCATGATTTTTAGTTATACTAGCAAAATTGCAACGATGTTGCTTAGGTTTGTGCGTCAATTTTATCTTTTGACGAGTTTGGTGAATTAGAATATTATTCTTCTACTTTAAGACACTTGTAGGACTATAGCTCAGTTGGTTAGAGCGCTACCTTGACATGGTAGAGGTCTGCAGTTCGAATCTGCATAGTCCTACCATCTTTTCGTCTTTTATCTCCAGGACATTTACTGATTTACCTCGCGCAAAGGCTTTCTCTTTTGTTTAGGCTCCGCTTTCGATTTCTCAACAGTATCTTGATTATTTGTTGCAGCGTTAACGAATGTCATGGTGAAAGTTGAGCCGATGCCATCAATATTATTAAATGCCTTGATATTTCCCCCATAGAATTTCATATATTTTTTAACGACAGGTAGACCAAAGCCTGAGCCTTCTTCTCCGTGAGTTCCTTCACGGTGGGTCTCATTAGTAAAAGAGAAGAGACTATTTATCATTGTTTCAGGGATACCGATTCCCTGGTCTGTAATATCAACACGAATAACAGAGTTTCGTTGAGTAACCCTTACTAGGACTTCTGAGCCCTCTGGTGAGAATTTAGAGGCATTGGTTAGAAGGTTGCTAAAGACGCTGTGACAGAGCGATGATGGTTCTGCCATGGCCTGGATATCTTGTTCTTCAAATTCAACACGGATATGTTGACTCTTTTTTTCAAGCCTTTTTCTAATAAGCTGTATTGAATTTTCAATGGATTCTTTTAATGGGACTGGTTCTAATTTGATATTTGATTTACCGGATTCAATTGATTGGATTTTTCGAATATGTTGAATAAGCTCGGCCATATTTTCAATGACTCCACTTACGCGACCTAGATTTTGTAAAATTCCATCCTTGTCTTTCATGGCCAATAAGGACGAGTCGCTGAGCAATGAAAGAAGGGTCGTGGAATTGGATAAGTCGTGAAATAAAACAGAGAGTAAATGTTGTTTTTCTTCGAGCCTGCGCGAGAGGTCGCGGCCTTCAACTTCGAGCTGTTTAATCTTGATGGCCTGATGAGTGATGACCATAATTGAACAGAGAATTATAATCGTTAGTAAACTTACGAGATAGATCACTTTCTTTCCTTAAATATAGTTCTTCTTGAAACCTAGTATTATATGAAACCAATTAATTTTGTAGGATTTTAGCCAGCTTTATTCTTATAACCAAGTTCGAGAAGGTAAATTTAACTTAAATTAAGAATGTATTTTCACATTTCAACTATCCCAGCAAGAAACAGAAAGGTGACTGATGGGTGTAATTCAAGTAGACTTGCTGGAATGAAAGACTATCTTAATAAAAAGTTAACATCACTAGTGGTGACGCAGTTTGTCCATTACTGGTATTTCTATATTGGGGCCTTTATTTGCCTCTATCTAACTCACAATATCCAAAGTGAACTACCTTTTATAGCAAAGGATTTGGCCGAAAAAATTTCCAAAGGGATCTCTATTCCTGTTGGGCATTTGTTCTTATTGGCCTTGGGGATTATTGTATTTAGAACTTCATCAAGGCTATTATTCTTTTATCCTGCTAGGGTTCTACAAAAGATTCTACGTTTTGATTTAATGAAGAAATTAGAGAAGGTAAGTCCTTCTCGTTATAAAGACTATCCAAAGGGACAAATATTTCAGATTATTGGTGGTGACCTTGAGCATGTAAGAGCACTTATTGGTTTTGCTCTTTTACAGATTGCAAATATTATCATCGCTCTTTCAATTCTAGTTCCAAAACTCCTAAGTTTTAATAAAGAGCTTTTTATTGCACTTCTTCCAATGTTTGTAGCATTTATTATTTTTAGTGCCATCGTTTCAACAAATCGAAAGTTTTACCGCAAAACTCAAGATCTTCAAGGTGAGGTTCAAAATATCATTATTGAAACTTATGCCGGAAAGAAGACTATTAAAAACTTTCATGCAGAGAAGGCTTTTATTGATCTCTTTGCAAAGAAGTCGTTGGAAGAACTTGATAACTTTTATGAAGCAGGTAAGCGTGTTGGAATTTCAATACCCCTTATGCCTACAGGTGTTGGTCTGTCTTTAATCTGGGGTGCCTATATTATCTTTACTGAGCAATTAGGAGCATCTTCTCTCATTTTATTCTCGGGTTTTGTTTACTTATTTTTAGAGCCTATTATGTTTCTTGCTTGGATTGGAGTTGTCTTTACTCGTTCGGCAGGAGCATGGGCACGGGTAAGGGAGTTAGTTGCTGTCTTAGACAAAGAAAGTGAACTTGAGACAATGCTTAAAAGAGAATTCTCTTTTAAAGAGAAGAGTGAATCATTTGAACTACAACTTCCATTTTGGGATAACGATATAAATCTAAAGATTTGGAAAGATGAAAAGAATGCAATCGTTGGAAAAACTGGTTGTGGAAAGTCTGAGTTACTCGTTAAGATTTCAGAAGTTTTAAAGATGCAAGGTCGCAGTACGAGCTACGTTGCTCAAGACCCATATCTTTATAATGGAACGATTTTAGAAAACTTAGCGCTAGGAAGAGACTTTACTGAAGAGCAACTTTCTAGGGCTTATGAGCTATTAAAAATATTTGGCCTTGATTACTTAGCATCCGATCGCAAGAGCTTGTTTAACCTTGTTGTTGGAGAAAATGGGAAGAGACTATCAGGTGGTCAGATTAAACGTGTCTCTTTAATAAAGTCACTGCTTTTCGAGAGTGAGTTTATTATATGGGATGATCCTTTTTCTTCGGTTGATGTTGTTTTAGAAAGAGAGATCTTAAGTCAGTTAAACGCAATGAAGATTTTTGAAGGCCGAACTCTTATTATGTCCACTCACCGATACACAACAGCAGTACAATGTGATCATTTAAGTTTGATCTGTGAAAGTGAAGGACTAAGAGAAGAGTCAAAAGTTGTCGACTTTACACAAAAACAAGAAGGAGGAATTTATGAGCACTTTAGAAAACAACTCATCTAAATTCCTATTATATAAAGGTAGTGGGAAGTATTTAATAAGCATGGTGGTATGTCTTATTATTTCAAGTGCACTCGGTGCTGCGCTTCCACAGTTAATTACAAAACTTACTGCAAATTATGAAGTTGAAGAAGTTTATCGTCAGACTCTTGGGATCATGACATTTATCTTTTTGGCGACAGCTTTAAATCGTGCTGTTTATAACTTAATTATCAACCGCTATGTTGTGGGCCTAGTCCAATTTGTTAGAACCCATTGTTATGGAAAGTGGCTTTCAAGTGTTGAGCTTCAAACTTCAAAAGAGAATCGTAATGATCGCTATCCTCAAGGAGAGGTTTTAGCTCGTATTATGAGTGACACAGAAAGTTTAAGAGAGCTTGTGACTTCAGGAACTTTTGGAATCATTATTGATATCTTCTTTGTTGTTGCTTCACTTATTAGTTTTGTGAGCCTTAATGCCGTTGCGGGAGTTTATCTTGCAGCAATTCAATTTGGGGCCTGCTTTGTTTTAATTTGGTGCTCTAAGTATATGCGTGCTGTTTTCTTAAGTGTGAGAAATTCTCGTGCAAAACTCTACCGCGTTGTTGCAGATTTGATTGGTGGTGTGAGAGAGAATTACTATAATCCGGCAGATCAATATACATCGAAGAAGTCTTTATTTGTTTTTGATGAATTTCTTAAGAAGATCCTTTCTTCAAATGTTTGGGATGCTTCTTACTATTCATTTGCTGAGTCCCTCTTTCCAGTATTCTTGGCCTGTGCCATCTTTATCATACCTAATAGTGGAATTACTCAAGTTGCTTTAATCTTTGCCCTAATTGATTTAATTCAGCGTTCAATTAATCCTATTAAGGATGTTTCATCAAAAGTTGCCAATATCCAAAGGGCCGCAACAGGTGTTGGACGTATTAATGAATTTCTTGTTGATTTAGGTAAAGAGAAGTCTTCTGATGTTAATGCAAAGAGACGTCAGTATGATGTCGAAAAAATGCATATCGAAATTCAAAAGTTTACTTACCCTGCAAAAGGGGAGAACTCGACACCATTTACATTAGAAGATATTTCTTTTGATTGTCGCCAAGGTGATCTTATCGGCATCGTTGGACTTTCTGGAAGTGGTAAGTCGACTCTTTTAAATATTATGGCAGCAAATATTATTCCTGATGAAGGTAAGGTATTTGTTGAAAATCACAGCGGAGTTAAGAAAGAATATAATTTTGATTATATTGATGACTTTAATGAGTACCGTGAATTAATTGGAATTGTATCGCAAGACTCGCATATCTTCTCTGAGACTGTTGAGTTTAATATCACAATGGGACAAGCAGGTTTTGGAAATTTTGATGCTTTCTGGAATGAAGTTTGTGAGCAGATCTCTTATCTTTCTAGATGGGGGATTAAACCAGATACAGTGCTTGATCAAAATGAGATCTCACTTGGCCAAAAGCAGCTTATATCGGCGATTCGATCGTGTTACCTAAAGAAGCCAATTGTTCTTTTTGATGAAATTTCTTCTTCATTAGATAGCGATCTTGAAGAAGCTCTTCGTAAAATGATTCTCTTTGTTCAAAAGCAGGCCGTTACAATTATCGTTGCCCATCGAGTTGAAACGATACTCGATGCTCAGCAGATTCTTGTTATGGAAGGTGGAAAAATTATTGCTAAAGGGATTCATGAAGAACTTAAAAATACTTCGCCGCAATATGATCTATTTGTTAAGCAATTATCGAATTGACAAAAAAATGACGTGAACACTAATGCATTATTTCTCTTTTTTACATATAATTAATTTAAATTGATGTAAGGAGATCATTATGTTTAAAAAATCCAAGCTAGCTCTTGGCCTAGTTGCTATTTCTGCAATTGGAATGATTGCGTGTACGAGCGAAGTAAATTCAAAACCAAATTTCTTATTTAAAAAGGCACCAAATGCCACTGCAGTGATTAAATTCAATGGAAAAGAAGTTAGTCATGATGAACTTTTTAAAGGTTCTGAAGCAGAATTGTATGAAGCTCAGCTTAAAGTTTATGAAATGAAACTTGGAAAGGTTAAGGCCTATCTTCTAGAAAATTTTAAAAATGAAGATCCAGCAAGAAGTTCAATGTCGATGGAGCAATTCATTGATGTTGTTGTTGCAAAAGACGTAAAAGTTTCTGACAAAGAAATTAATGAATTTGCGAAGGAAAGAAATATTCCTGATGTAAACCCTCAGCTAAAAGCTAGAATTGTTGATTTCTTAAAAAATACAAAAAAGCGTGATGCGATTGAAGCATACCTATCTAAGAAAACTAAGAATAGCCCAGTTGAAATTTACTTAGAAAGACCAAAAAGACCTCGTTTTGAAATTCCTGTGACAGGTAAAGAGCCAATGTTTGGTGGAAAAGACGCGGCCGTTGTTATTACTGAATACTCTGACTTTCAGTGTCCTTACTGTGCGAAGGGTGTTGAAATCATGAATGAAATCAAGAAAACTTATGGAAATAAAGTTAAAATCGTTTTCAAGAACTTCCCATTAAACTTTCACAAGGATGCTGCAAAAGCTGCAGAAGCTGCACTTTGTGCAAATGAGCAGGCGAGTGAGAAATTCTGGAAGCTTCACGATTCAATGTTTGCTGACCAATCTGGACTTTCTGTTGATGGACTTAAGGCAAAAGCGAAAGCTGTTGGCCTAGATCAGAAGAAATTTGATGAATGTCTTGATTCTGGACGTATGAAAGCAGAAGTTGATGCTACTGTTAAAGAAGGTGTTGATGTAGGTGTTAAATCAACTCCAACATTCTATGTGAACGGTATGCTAATTAATGGTGCACAACCATTTGAAGTATTCAAAGAGCTTATCGATTCTGAATTAGGAAAATAATTCAAAAAAATACATTACTAAATTAGTCTGAAAGACTGAAAATACTAAGGCCGGGGCATTTATTCCCGGCCTTTTTATATTGGGCATAATTGATAGAATAGAAGGGGTATATATATCTTATTGCATCTAAATCGGAAGAAAATTATGGACGTTAGAGATTATTCAAAGAGACTTTCACAACACCGCGAAAACTTTCAGCACACTATTGATGAGCAACGAAAGAATCATAATCGTGAGGTAGGTGAATTAAAAGATACTCAAGAATATCGTTTAAATAAACAGCGCCAAGCCTATGATAACTCTCTTAACAAGATTGAAGATAGGCAAGACCAATTTAGAGAAACAGCTAGTGCAGATACTAAGAGAAGAATTGAAGAACAACAAAAAAATTATCTAAGTAAGTTAGATGGAAATAAGCGTGAGTTTGAACGTGATCGTAAAGATATCAAGGATCAGTTTGATACACGTTTTAAGAATATACGTGAAGCTTATGAGACAAAAGGGATGGCCGATCGCTCTAATATGGATCACCGCCTTTCTTCACAACAAAGAAGATTTGACTCGACAATGGGCAAGATGAACGATCACTTCAATGAAACAATTGATAAGGTCTATCGTGATTCACGTGATAAGGCCCATTCGCATGAATTAGAAACAAAGCAAGATCGCCGTGAGCTTATCTCAAGTTATGAAAATGAAATGAGGGATCAGTTAAAAGAAAGCGGTGAAAAACGTGCTCGCTTATATGAGAAATTTACTGATGATGTTGATGGCCTAAGAAAGAATCATAAGGGTAGAGAGGAATCTCTTAAGGATTATCAAGAGCAACGCATTTCAGATATGACTGCTCAAAAAGATAAGCAACTTTCTGAAAACCAAAAGAGCTTTAAGAATTCAATTGAAGAAATCAATGATAGAAATTCAAGAAAGAGACAAGTTGAACAAAGAGACTTCTCTCAAAATGCTAAGGATCTTGAGAATCGTCATGCGAAAGAGCTTTATCGTGCAAGACGTGAGATGAATCAGAAGTTATCTGGTGGAAGTCGTGAAGATGTCTTTAATGATAAATTAGAGCAGACGGAAAGAGGATATGAGACACGAATTAAAAATATTCGTGATCAAATTGATACTGATCGTTTTAATGCAGATATTCAAGAAAGACGTCGATCGCAGTCAACAAAAGAAGCACTTCGCTCGCAAAAACAAAAATCATCTGAGTATATTGCAGGTCTTGAAAAAGATATGGCCAAGTTTAAGAGTGATACACTAAGTGATATCAATGTTGAGCTTAATAGAGACGTTGAAGAGCTACAAGGAAGCTTTAAACGCCAGATAAGAGACAAAGAGCTTGAGGCGTATAATGATAAAGAACAGTCTAAAAAAATTTTAGAAAGACAAAGAGCTCAATTTGGGGAAACTGTTCAGAAAATGAGCGATCGTAACACGGAAGCTGTCTCTCAAATGCAGGCAGATTTTGCAGATGAGTCAAAGAAATTTATTCAAGATACACATATGAAGCATTCTCAAGAAATGCAAGAAGCCAAAGAGCATTTTATTGAGAGCAAAGATAAGCTTGCTAAGTCACTTACGCAAAAAATTGAACAATTAGAAGAGACAAACGAAAAGTTAATTTCTTCTTATGAATCAAAGTTAAATAGGTTAAAAAAAGCAAATGCTAAAGAGATTGAAAGAATACGCATGACTCACGGTCTAGAGTCTAATCAACTTAAAGAAGTCACGAGAAATGCAATTGCATTGAAAGATCGTGAAAATCACAGTAACCTATCTAACTTACGAGGCGAGTTTGATAAGAGACTTTCTCAAGTTAAACAAAGAGCAGACATTCAAGTTAAAAGAATGGTAGAGTATTATGAAGATATGCTTGCGCGAGAAAGAGATGAGTCTCAAAGAAAGTATGTTTCAAAAGTTACTGAACTTGAGAATCAATACAATACTCTTTATGAGAACTCAAAACTTGAAAGATCAAATCTAATTAATCAGTATGAAAATCGCATGGAAGAAATCCGTGCTGCAAATGCTGAGGCTTTAGAGGAGAGATCAAGTGAGATCAGAAGTGGTATGTTCTCTGATCAACAAGAATCTCGAAAAGCATAAGTATAAAGACATAGCATATAAGAATTCAGGGAGAGATAATGGGAATGGGCAAAGTCCGTCGCGCTAAAATTGTTGCGACTTTAGGGCCATCTTCTAATACAGTTGAAATGATTGAGAAACTCATCATGGCCGGTGTTAATGTAACACGTGTTAATATGAGTCACGGAACTCATGAGTCACACGCCCAACTCATCTCTAATATTCGCCAAGCTTCAAAAAATATCGGTAGAGAAGTTGCCATTCTTATTGACCTTCAAGGTCCAAAGATTCGTACAGATAAATTACCAAATGGACTACAGCTTAAGAATGGAGATACTTGGGTAATTGGGCCATCTTCAAAGCAAGCAGATTATCCAGAATATAAAGATTGTTATATTCCGACTATTTATGAAAAATTAGTTGATGACTGTCATGATGGTGCAAGAATCCTATTTGACGATGGAAAGTTAATTGCAAAGGCAATAACAAGAGATCGTGATGTCTATAAAATTGAAGTTTTAGTTGGGGGAGAGCTTAAGTCTAATAAGGGAATTAACCTTCCTGACTGTGAAGTTTCTGCACCAGCATTTACTGATAAAGATGAAGCAGACTTAATGTTTGCGCTTAAGCATAATATTGATTATATCGCTCTATCTTTTGTTCGTAAGAAAGAAGACATTATGTCGGTAAAGGCCCTTCTTCATAAATTGAAAGTTAGGGTTCCAATTATTTCTAAAATAGAAAAGCCACAGGCCCTTGATAATATCGAAGAAATTTTAGATGTTACAGACGTTATTATGGTTGCACGTGGAGATATGGGAGTGGAGGTAGGTAACCACCTTGTTCCTTCAATTCAAAAAGATCTCATTCAAAAGTGTAACGATCGTATGATTCCGGTTATTACGGCCACTCAGATGCTAGAGAGCATGACAGATGCTCCAACACCAACGAGAGCAGAGGCAAGTGATGTTGCCAATGCTATTTGGGACGGAACTGATGCAGTAATGCTTTCAGGAGAGTCCGCTTCTGGGATGTATCCTGTTGAGGCTGTTCAAATGATGAGTGATATTATTTATGAAGCTGAGAAGACTCCAAAAGAGCGTCCACTTCTAAGAAATATTGACCTCTCTTCTGTAAACTCATCTGTCATGGTTGCGGCATCAATGATTGCTGAAAAAGTCGAGGCAAAAAGAATTCTTGCGGTAACAGAGGGTGGAAACTCTTGTCGTAAGGTTTCAATGTTTAGACCTCAAACTCCAGTTGCTGGAGTAACTCATAATCTTCGAACAGCGAGACGTATTTGTCTTTACTGGGGAGTATACCCTTATCTTGTTGACGAGGAAGTGCAGGATACTGGCTCTTACGTTAAGTATATTGTTTCTCATGCTAAAGAGAAGATGGGCCTATATAATGGAGATAAAGTTGTTGTTACTTTAGGGGATGGGAAGATCTTCTCTAAAGGTTACTCTAACTCTGTTAAGGTTGAGATAATTAAAGAAGCTCGTCACCACGAAGAAGCTGGTGAAGAGACTTTTGAAGTAGGGGAAGATAAAAAAAAAAGAATCCTACTAGACCATAATATTTGTTCGACTTGTCAGAATTGTGTTTCTATTTGCCCTCATGAAATTTGGGTTGCAGATAAGAAGACAAAACTTACTAAACTTAATAAAGATCAAATTAAGCACTGTACGCTAGACTATGAATGTATTCGAGTTTGTCCAACAGGTGCGATTGAGATTATCGATAAGTCATGATCAAAAAAGACGACATTCAAAATATTTTAAGTACCCAAGGGCTTGAAGTATGGGGTGTCGTCGCTGAATCAAAACCAAAGTCACTAGAGCGTTTTAAGACTTGGATTAAAGATGGCCTTCATGGTGCCTTAGGCTACCTTGCCGATGATCGTGCTATTAAAAGAGAAGATCTAAAAAATTACTACCCCGATATTAAATCCACACTCGTTATCGCATTCGATTACTCTCATATTGCTCGAAGTGCAAAGAAGTTCTATGAAAGCGGAGAAAGCAATGGCCTGAAAATAGCTAACTATGTTGTGGGCTTTAAAGGACGCGACTATCACTATGAAGTGAGAGATAAGCTTCAAGCAATTGGAGAAGAGATACAAAAGCTTGACCCTGAGTTGGACTTTAAGTTCTCTCTTGATACTCAACCAATTCTTGAGCGTGATTTTGCTTACCAGTCAGGACTTGGTTGGTATGGAAAAAACTCTATGCTGATTAATCGCCATATTGGGAGTTACTTCATCATTGGCTCACTCCTTTTAAATAAGGAAGTCGAAGCGCCCAGTGAGAAGCTTGAAACAGATCACTGTGGCCAGTGTACTCGTTGTGGTGACGCTTGCCCAACTGGTGCTATTGATATTGAAAAGAGAACGATTATTGCAGATAAGTGTATTTCAACTTTTACCATCGAACACTTTAAGGAAGTCTTTCCTCCAAGTGGGATTGAAAATGCAAACGGTGAAATCTTTGGCTGCGATATCTGCCAAGATGTTTGTCCTTGGAATAAGAGACTTGAGCGAAAACTTGAGGCCGACTCAAGTGCCTTCAAAGAAAGTGGAAAGCAATTCATCGACTTCTTTTTAATGAGGCCACTTGAAGATATTTTTTGTGATCTTGAAGAAATGAGTAATCGTGAGTATCGAAGAGTTTTCAAAGGCACCCCACTTGAGCGCACGGGGCGCGTGGGGATGCTTAAAAATCTTAGGCTTTATTTAAAGTAATCCAATTTTTTTCGCATACTTTTTAATAAAACTTCCTGCCATATCAGGAAGGTGGTGGCCAAGTTTCTTTGGCTTATCCATCGTTACGGTATTGCCAAGGTCTTCTAAGATCTTAGCAAAGTTTTCCATTCCTTCTTTTCCGACAACCACGTCATCTTCACCAGAGATGAGATGAATCTTATGGTTTGATAGAGTTAGGTGATATTTCTGATCCTTGATCCAGGGAAACATTATTTCTGGTGCCAGATGTTTGGAGACAAGTTCTGCGCGGGCCTTAACTGTAGCCTGGTAAAATGGCGTATCAAATACGTGTGTCACGCCCTCTGGTGGAACACCGAAGCCAACACCGCAGTGATATACATCTAAGCCTTCAAAATAGTTATTTTGAACTGCTAGTATTGAAGTAAGGGCACCTAGAGAGTGTCCTCCCACTAAAATTCTTTGTTGTTGGTTAGGGTAGGCTTCTCTTAATTTATTTAGGGCATGACTAAAAAGCATTGGAGCATCACTTTTAAAGTCTTCAAAAGAAGCTACATCATGAAACGAGCCCGTAAAATGACCTGGTTGGTCAAATAAAAGAGTAGGCACTCCATCATCGCAAAGCTTTTGCGCCCAGGAGAAGATACTGATCTTATGAGATGTGTAACCATGAGTAAAAATGGCATATCCGGTATCTTTTAGTTTTGAGCTAGGTGGTCTAAAAAGAAGAGCATTAACCGTTGTTTGCCCTTGAGTTAAAATAATTTTATCGATACTTAAAAACTTTTCATTCATAGCAGACATCATAATTAAAGATATCTCAAATTAAAATTAAAAAACTTTTTAATTTTCTATTGACGAAGAGAACATAAACCATTAATTTAATGGAACCAAATCATTTATGCCCTGATAGCTCAGTTGGTAGAGCAAAGGACTGAAAATCCTTGTGTCCGTGGTTCGAATCCGCGTCGGGGCACCACTTAAAAACCCTTGTTTTTACAAGGGTTTTTTTATACCCAAAACTCAACTCTCGAACTAATCATTAAAATTATTCAAAATACTCCTAAAAAAGAATCCTTTACCTGGTAGTGTGGTACATAGTTTATAATCTAGTAGAGGTATAGTTATGCAGACAAAAGATGTCATTGAGTTAACAGGATTGGATAGAGAGACAATTCGCTTCTATGAAAAAAAAGGAATTATTTCTAAGCCTGCCCGAACAGACTCAGGCTATAGAAAATACAATGAAGAGACAATCAGTCAAATTAACTTCACAAAAATGGCCAAGGAAGCAGGGTTTACATTGAGTGAGATAAAAAAATTGCTGAACCTAAAGGAAAGTGGAGTAAATTGCAAAACAGGAAGAGATATTGCCCTTGAGAAAATGGAAGAAGTAGATGAAAGAATGAAATCACTTCGAAAAATGAAGAAAGTTTTGAGTAAATTTGTAGATGAATGTGAAGCAAGTGGTGGCACAGGTCTTAAAAGAAAATGCCATTTGTCTTTTGATGTGAAAAGGTAACGAAATGCAAGAGACTAAAGTCATTAAATGGTTAACTCGCGGAGGAATGATAGGTGCTGTTGCAAGTTCAATTTGTTGCATTGGTCCTCTTATCTTGGGGGCAATTGGCCTTGGTGGTGCTTCATCACTACTTTTTCTTGAAGAGTATAGAGAGATTATATTAGTGATTGTTACTCTGTTAGTAAGCTTGGGGTGGATTATGAATTATAGACTAGAGAAAAAAGAATGTAGTGAGGGAAGTATATGTGCTGATCTAAAACAAAGAAAAGTGAGAAGAGTAAGTTTGAGCATAGCTACTGTGTTTACAATATTATTAATGTCATCTCCGATAATCCTTTCTTCTGTATCTCAGGCTGAGAATAAGAAGATAACAGCAGAGGGTAAGGTCATGACTCTGTATATAGAAGGAATGACCTGCGGAGGTTGTGAGCTAGGAGTAAGGGAAGCTTTGAAAAGAGCAGGGCTTAAAGATTCAGCCATTCTAAGTGTAGATCACTCCAAGCCAAATCCTAAAAAGAGTATAGGTCAGGCCATAATCAAAATCTCTAACGATTTTACTTGTAAAGTAGTTAAAGAAATTAAAGAAAGTCCAGGTTATCTGGCTTACTGGTCATTTGAAAATAAAAAGCCTTGTGGAGAAGAAAAATGAGCTGTTGTGATAAAAAAGAAGAAAGTAAAGTGGAGTTCAATCTTGAAGGCTTGATATGTTATTGCTTTAAGCACTCAAAGAAAGAGTTGTATGATGCAATACAGGAAGGTCGAGAGCAAGAAATTCTCGATGATATTAAAGCAAAGATGAAGGACCCTGGATGTTTTTGTGAAACAGCCAACCCTTCTGGGAAATGTTGTCTTGCTGACAATATGGCTTTTATTAAGCACTACAAATAAGTGTAGTATCCAAAGTTACTAATTCAATATGTTAGCGTGTCTGACTCGAGTATCGCAGTTCGATAACCGGAGACGTCGGGGCACCATAAAAAAGCTACTTCTTTGAAGTAGCTTTTTTTATCTAATATCTTTTTCTCAATGCTCTTTTTAAATACCTCTCAAACTTCTTTAGTCCATCGCTTTGAGCAACTTCAATGGCATACTCAAGATTCGACTTTGAAAAATTCAGTTTGTATTTAGACTTTAAAACTAGTTTAAGCATTTTGTAATTTTCTTGAAGAACAATGGATGTTAAAATCTGAACATTATTTCTATTAAGACGGCTATCTTCTAAAATCACCTTTAGAATTTCGATATTTTTACTATCCACGGCTGCTTCTAGGGGTGTATTAAATGTTCCATTAAATAATAAGTCCTCACGGTCCATAAAGTAGTTAATAAGTCCTTGGTCTCCTGACTTTAAGGCATGGCCAAAAGGATTTGTTGCAATTACTCCTCTGTAACTACAATCTTCGAGATAGCATGTGGTTGTGCCATTAATATCAACATCTCGTATAGTCAATAATTCAAAGGCAAGGTCAATATCATTAGCTTTTATTGCCAGCCCTAAAATTGATTCACTATCAATTTCATCTTGGCGCTCGTGAATGTCAAATTTATCAGAGCGTACGAGTAGTCTTCTAATTTCATCTGAAGTTTTAGTAAAGTACTTAAAACGATCCTGATTAATCATCTTCCTACTTGCAGAAGTTAATATCGATTCTACATCTTCGATGTTTTCATAGACGATACTTAGATAGATCCCTTTTCTTGTAGTGAGTTGATTACTATGGTGTAAGAACTCACTTAAGTTTTTTCCAATTAATTTCTTATGTTCTTTGTCTATATAGCTAAATTGTTTTTCTGATATTTTATAAATTTGATTCAACAAAGAACGAGCTCGGTTAGAATTTGAATCAACATTAATATCTTTGTGTTTTAATACTTTTTTAAATTTTTCAAAACTATTTTTAAATAGTGATACAGTTAATAAGTGACCGCTAGTCATAGGGGAATCATAGTCATTGTGTTTAATCCAAAAGCTCAAGTTAGCATTCATGCTTACAAGAGGGGACTGTATAAGGCTTTCAAACTTTGGGTCTAAATAGAGTGTGTTTTTTATGCTGTAGTTTAAAGAACTCTGCGCATTTTCTCGATCTATTTCAGTTCTTATAAATTCAGCAACATCCTGATTATTGTTCGTAAGTGCGATTTCAAGTAATTCTTTCCCTTTATAATCTAAATAAGTTCTTTGTAAGAAGAATTTCGCTACTTCATTATGGTTTTCTTTTATTGCGACTTTGATAGCCTCCCACTTATCTAGTGGATCATTGAAATAATATCTGTCAGCTGCAAAGACCTTTTTTATATCGTCTAATCTATTTTCTTTAGCTAATGAAACCAGATTCTTTCTAAGTTTAGCTGTGCTGAAAATATTTCTTAACAGCGAGACACTTTCACTGTCAGGGAGAGTATTAATTAAATCAACAAGGTTTTTTCCATTTTTATCTTTGGTCCACAAGTAAGGATTTTGCACATCTAAGAGCATTTTTAAAATTTCTGGATAATTCTTTTTTACCGCTAGGGCGATTGGTGAAAACGCTTCATTAAATATATCTTTTGGATTGTTAAAGTTAACGCTCGCTCCTTCGTATTGAAGAAGTAACTTTACCATTGCTTTGTCTCGCAGAATGACAGCGTTGTGGAGAGCGTGGTTAGGACTTTCGTCGACTCGACTATTTGGTCGAATATACTCATTATCGAGGCCTTCTCTAGCTGCTTCTAAGTTTCCCTTTATTAAGTAATTGAGTAAGTTTTGTTTGATATCAAGAGGTTTCTCGTATCGATATAAGTCTTGTCGCTCAGGGCGATACCAACATAGTGGTCTTACACCCTCCTTATTTTGTAAACTCTTTCTTGTACAAACTCCCTGGCCCTCATTAAAGAAGCTCACTTGTGAGTCTACATCTTCCTTACATAATGCGCCGGCCATGATTGTATCAAGCTTACATTGTGGAAGAAGATTTTCTGTATTTGTTAAAAATACAACTTTTTTGTCTTTCTTAGATACACTGGCGTAACTACTAGCATATCCTGCGCTGATCTTTGCAAGATCAAGTCCGGCCTGTGCAGTTCTTTCACACAGCTGGACTGCTTCATTATCTCTATTCTTGTATCCCCAAGTTGCTCTACATTTTTTACGAATTTCAGGGTTAGTTGTATCTCCCATATAATTGAAGTCGTTTTCAAATACTTTTCTAAAACACTTAAGAGATGCCCAATAGATTGCTTGGCCATTTACTGCACCAAGGCCTCCTGTTACTCTTTGGTAAGGAGCTCCGCCTATAAGACTCCCCAGTTGTGTACATATTGCGAATGCAATAGCGTCAGAAGTGGTACCGGCAAATCTCTGGGCCTTACCGCTAATTAATATTCCTGATTCTTTGGAACTTTTGCGGAAAGTCTTAAATGAAATATTTGGATTATACTGGTCTCTTTCAATGGTAAAGCGTCTTCCACCTTCTTCTAATTCAGGCCTAAAGGTATTGATCACTTTATCTATTACCGCTTGAAGTTCTGATTCTGTGGTTATTTTTTCTCTATAATTCGCATGAGCTGAGTTTAATAAAGTTAGAAGACATAGAAGAAGAAATAAAAAATTAGATTTCATTTTGGCACCTTTGATCTGTATATATAATCTATACTTAACACTGTTTACTACGAGTTAAGAGGTTTTTATTTACAGTGTGTAAATCTAACAAAAACTGTATCTTATGTAGTTAATAGAGCTGGAATATGTTGAATATCTGATAAAATAAAATAGCTAATTATTTGATTTTATTATGGTGTTCGATAGCTAGAGACGTCGGGGCACCACAGGAAAGCTACTTCTTTAATATGCGCTCCAGTTGCTTTTCCTTTACGCAAGGTCAACGAAAAAGCACATGGAGCAATTACTCCTCTTGTCGTCAAAGATCTTCTTTCGATAAACATTTAAGGCGTTATTTAGAATTAGAGCACCTCATTTAGAATTGTTCGAAAAAGCCCAGATTGATTCATTGGGCTTTTTTATCAAAACTTATTTCACAAATGAAGTAATTCGACTCTACTTTTATCTTTATATTTCATAAGTATCAAAATTTATTTATCAAACTCTGTTAAGTTAAACGGAGGAAAAATGGATATTAAATTAGATCAAATTCAAAATATGATTTATGTGATCAGAGGACAGAAAGTGATGCTGGATAGTGACTTAGCTAAACTTTATGGAGTGGAGACAAAGGTTCTTAATCAATCAGTAAAAAGAAACATTAAAAGGTTTCCTGATGATTTTATGTTTCAATTAACAAGTGGCGAGCATGAAGCTTTGAGGTCACAAATTGTGACCTCAAAAGAAGGAAAAGGTGGACGACGCTATCAACCCCTTGTTTTTACTGAGAGTGGTATTGCAATGCTATCTAGTGTACTCAAGTCAGATATTGCAATTGATATTAATATTGCAATAATGAGGGTTTTCATTAAGCTTAGAAGTTTCTATGTTTTTGAGAGTAAGTTGGATCAGAAAGTAGGTAGGTTAGAAGAGGATGTAACGAAAGTATTTAAAGTTGTCTTTGAAAGATTGGACAAGTTGGAAGAGAAAATACCCACTTATGACAGTAATAGAAGGAAGATTGGATTAAAGCCTAAAAAGTGACTCTTCCCGTGTGAGTAGATGAAATTCCTTGTTGTTATACATTATTTTAAGTATTTCAGTTCGATACTTGTATATGTCGGGGCACCATAAAAAAGCTACTTCTTTGAAGTAGCTTTTTTTTTATCTAAATGAATTGAGTATCTTAAAACTGTCTCTAATTATTATATTAAATTTTTTCTTGTGCTGTAGAGTCTCAAGCCGACGGCCAGGCTAATCATTGAGGGAATGATAAACCCAATGAAATGTAGTTTGGGAAAAACATAGGCGCCGACGATACTACCTATTATAAATGAGAATATTAAATTCATTCTAATGGCATTTATTTTTCCTTCACGGCGATCTTTTGAAATAAAGTATTTTGCGAGTCCAATACCAAGGTCTGTTGTTAAACCTGTTAGGTGAGTCGTGCGGATAATTGACTTCGAATAATGAGTGAAAATTGCATTTTGCGTACCACAAGCAAAAGAGAGAATGCATAGGAGTACAAAGCCTTCGACTTCTTCAAATGGGGCCCCAAATTCTCCAAAGTGATTATTGTCTCCAAGGAGTGCGATGGAGAGAAATATCATTGAGAGAAAGACGAGCACTTGAATATAAACAGGGGACTTCTTTGTTTCTTGTCCCTGGCGATTATTACTAACTTGAGTTAACACGGAGCTTAGGAATGAACCGGCCAAAAAGAAAATAGGGACAAAGAGAAAGTATAGTGAGCTTAAGTAGTTTTGATCAACGAGGTCTTTAGAGAGTCTTGCGGAGAACCCTGTTACATGAGAAACGAAGATATGTATTGATAGTAAGCCTCCCATGTTTACAAAGCCACCTTGAAAGGCCAGGAGACTCCAGGTAAAACGGTTTTTTCGATGAAGGATGGTATCAGACATATTGGGGTTACCTTTAGTAACTTCTTTTATTTTAATTTTATCAAGGATTTAAGATATCTGCCAGTACATCATGGATAAAATAACTTAGTTTCGAGGCACCATAAAAAAGCGACTTCTTTGAAGTAGCATTTTTGCCTTAATTTCAAATTAGAAAACCTCGTCTTCTTTTACCATTCAACTTTTATAAATTCTTAAGTTTCGCTAGAGAAGGAAAACAGAGGTAATCTCTTGTTTTTACTTGCGATGCTTCTAAGTGTTTTAAAGAGTAAGTAAGCAGTTCAGCTTAATATTGCAATCATGAGGATATTTACGAAGTTAAGAAGCTTTCTACTTATGGAGCAGGAAAATAGTAAAAAGATCGACTTAATTGAGAAAAGAACTAATCATCTGTTTAAAGTCTCTATCGAAGAATTCAAAGCTATGAGGTTCTAAATTGGCATCTCAAAAGTCGCCCTAGGCCTTTCTCTTATCTAACTAGTCATTAATTAGACAGTTGTTGGTTTTATAACCGAATTGATCGATCGTAACTGGCCAACCTGTCGATTTCACAATACCGTGTGAGTTATTCTTGTTGGCATCTCATTTGCGACATCATTCTAAATATTTAATAAGAAATACAATAGCAATTACTAGAGCTGTCTACATTGATGAGATGAGATGAGAGGAGAATTTAATGAAAAAACTATTATTAGGTTTAACTATTGCGAGCACTTTCAATTCAGCTCATGCAAGTGATGTTATTCGAGTTATCTTGGATAAGGATCAAGTTGTAGACGTAAAGATTAAAAAAAATACTCTTAATATAAATTACTCAACAATTAACCTTTCAATGTATAACGGAGTTGAGGTCGAAGGTGTAAACTTTCGTGACCTAAACAGTGAAGTTCAGACTAGGTTCTTATTAAAGGAAATCGATGAAGACGAAGCTCTTGGGATGGTTCCTTATTCTGTTTTTGGCTTTCATACTTTAGATCGCAATATTTTATGGGCGAAAGCTGAATGGGATGCAGAAAAGTTCAATAGCGAAAAAAGACCAGGAGAAGATGAAGTTACGGCGGAGGATTTAGTTAAGACTGTTATTAACGATGCTCAAAACTTGATCGATAAAGTTGAAAAAAGAAAAACTCAAAATCAATTAAGGCTTATTAAGACTGCATATAAATGTATCAATTCTGGTGAAGAGGAGTCGACAGGCTTATTCACATGTTCTGATGAAAATGTTGTTAATGATATTATTTCTGAAATTAAAGAGCAAAATTTTATTACATATCCAAACTTAGGCAAAGCTAAGCACCCTCTTCTTACTCAAGAGGAATTAGCTAAGTTCAAAGAGAACTCTTTGTCTCGTTATGTTATTGAAGGGGATCGAAAGCTAATGTACGGCCGCCCATATCATGATGTTTCAGGAGATTTTACAGGCCGTATTCAAGACAAGAACCTTATATTTAAATCTTATAAAGAGTCTTATTCAATGACTATGAGAGATGTTTTCTCAGAGTTAATTGGTGTTAGAAAAATTTCTTGTGAAAAGGGAGAAAACTTTTTCGGTAAAAATAATTCATGTACTGTTGAGATTTTATAATTTACGTTCTGGGTGCTTTTCTTCATAAAAGGTTATCGAAAAAGCACCCGGATCGGTAGTTTTGAAAGTTACGCTAGTGTTATTTGAATCTTCTTCATTCGACCTTCGCCGATTGAGACTGTTTTAACCTCTTTATGCTTATCAAGGTGTTGATGAACAAGTCTGCGATCTGAAGCGTTTAATGCCTTAAGTGTGACTGGCTCGCGAGAGTCTAGAACTTTGGCCGTTTCACGCTCAACCATCTTTATAAGACTGTCTTCTTGATTCTTAATACCCTTACACTTGAAATTTAGTCTAACTTCTCGAGGAACTTCAACACTGTTGTAAAGGTGTAGCCTTGTAAGATGTTCAAGAGCTTGGAGTAGTTCATTATTATCTCTTGTTAACATTTTCTCGTCTGCTCCAGAAAAGAAGATTTTAATATCCTTTCCATTAAATGAGAACTTGGCGAATAGCTTCAACTTTGCCTTTTTAATAAGCTTAATTAGAAATGGCATCACGATCTTCTTATACGTTGGTCTAAGGCTATAAGTGAACTTAGTTAGTCTCTTTCCAAATAGGAAGAATTTCTTGCGCCCCTGTGTCGTTTCATCCAGGCTAAGTTGAGATTCATACTTTATCTTAAAGAATGCAAGAGCAGCTTTTTTAGCACTTTCTTGAGAGTCTGCTTGAATCGTAAACGTTGGTGCAATTGGCTTCTTCTCTATTTTCTTAACAGGTCTTGTTGTCGCTTGTTCATTTACAGGCGCTTTCTTTGCTCTTTCCTGAGATCTCTTTTGAGTTTTCTTACGCTGAGGTTTCTTGCGCTGATCTTTTTGCTCTTGTGTTAGAGGCTTACCAGTTTCTCTATCCACAACTTTGAAAGTTTTGCGGTCAATGAATGGCTTCTTTGCTAGCTGTTTAGAAATATCTTCTGGGCCCACTTCTAACTTTGGGATTTTGTCACCAATAAAGTCTTGAATAGGGTCTAGGTATTCACAGTCATCAAATGAACAAAAACTTATTGCTTCACCTTCTGAGCCTGCACGGCCTGTTCGACCAATTCGGTGAACATAGTTAGCAGCATCTTGAGGAAGATCATAGTTGATAACAAGATTAACATCTTTAATATCGAGTCCTCGTGCCGCAACATCTGTACAGACAAGGATTGTTGTTTCTTTAGATCTAAAATCTTTAATTAATTTTGTTCTCTTACTTTGAGAGAGGCCACCTGAGATTGCTTTTGCTTTGAAATTCATTGCGATTAGCCATTCAGCAACTAAATGTGTTTGAAATTTTGTATTACAGAATACAAGAGCGTATGCATCTTCATGATTTCGGATGGTACTTACAAGAAGGCCCATTTTTTCATTAGCATTAATCATCGCTAACTTATGATCGATATGATCAACAACCATGTTATCTTCATTCAACTTGAGTTCGATTGGAGTTGAGTTGAACTTATAGGCCGTATTTAAAACTTCCATATTAGTCGTAGCTGAAACCATGATTAATTGTCTATCATCTGGCATTTGTCCAAGAGTGTATTCGATATCTCTTTTAAAGCCCATGTCAAATAATCGGTCAGCTTCATCAAATACGATTCCGTAAGTGCGATCAATAAGGACGGCCTTTTGCTTCAATAGATCTACTAAGCGGCCAGGAGTTGCAACAATGATATGTGCACCTTTACTTATTTGTTCTTTTTGCTTTTCGAGGCTTTCACCACCGATAACGCAGACCGTATTAATTCCAGACTCACTACCAAGCTGTTTGAATACTTTCTCAGTTTGTTGTGCTAGTTCTCTTGTAGGAGATAGGACAACGTAGTGAACATCATCAACTTCAACAAGGTCGTCATGGATGATATGTTCGATGATTGGGATTGCAAATGACGCAGTCTTTCCAGATCCTGTTTCAGCAAGAGCAAGTATGTCTTTACCTTCTAAGATTGGATCAATTGTTAGTTCTTGAATGGCGCTTGCTGTTGTGAAACCACATTTTTCAATGGAATCAAGAAGGCCAGGGCTTAAATTAAAGTCTTTAAATGGGATATTATTAGTCATAGTAATCAATATACGCTAAACGTCACACTAATCTAAGTGTTTTCTTTATTTTCATTATATAATGCAAGTGGTAAATTAAATTTAAGGATATTGGTAATGAAATTTTATGAAGCGCATGAATACCAAGATAAAGTAAATAAGATCTTTAAAGAATTAGAGTCTGAGTTATCAGCTCTCTTAGAGCATGTTCGAATTATTCATATCGGAGCCTCATCAATTCCTGGAGCTGTTTCCAAAGGTGATCTCGATGTCTTTGTTGGGGTAAATAAGAAATACTTTGAACCAAGTTTGGTAAAAATCAAGAAGCTAGGTTACGTTGAGAAAGAGGGGACTCTAAGAACACCTCAGCTTTGTATGCTTGTTACTGATAAATATAATCATGATGTAGCGATACAATTAGTTGAAAATGGAAGTGAGTTTGAAGACTTTTTAAAGTTTAAAAATTTGCTATCTGAGAATCCTGCTTTGATTGAGCAATATAATGAGTTAAAGAGAACTTCTACTCATCTTAATGAAGATGAGTATAGGAGTAGAAAATCCAAATGGGTTAAAAACCTATTGAAGAATAATGATGAGCCAGAAATAGTTTAAGAAATTGGTTTCTCTATTTGATGATCAGTTGGTTGTGGAGTTACCACCATAATCTTTACACCTTCAGGGACTTCAAATCGGTGCCAGGTATTCTCGGGAACAACTGCAAACTCTAACTTATTGAGTTCAATTCTTTTTTCGTGTCCATCTATAAGTAGAATTAAGTTTGCCATTCCATCAACGACCATAACAATTTCATCGCCGTGAGGGTGTCTCTCCCATTCCGAGTTACCGGCATATTGGCCGGCATAGATACCACCATTCCTGTATTCAGACAGTGTACAAAAAGTTTCGTTCATTTCTTCAGGTGGAGTATCTGGTTTTCTATTTGGAAAAAAAATAGTGGAATTTATTTTATCTAAAATTGAAACTTTTTCTGCTTATGGCACACTGACCTCTATAAAATTCTTTTGGGGTTCTTATTTTAGTTTGATAGTATATTTAATAGGGACGGTTGTCTTTATTAATTTTTTTATGCCTTATTAGGAGTATTCAATATGGAATCAAAAGATACTTACAATTCACTTATAAACTTCTTAATAGGGAAATGGGATAATGTGAGTTTTGAAGTGTCAGATGGAAAACCGATTAAGACGGAGTCTTATCCGGAGACAATGATTGGTAAAAGTAAGCATGTTATTACTATCACTGCACATGGATATAAAGAAGGTAAAGATCTAACTAGGGATATGAATCTAGAGATTAGTGATGGCCAAATAAAAATGGCCCAAGTAGATTTTTCTGCAGAAGGTAGCGTTGAAGGCAATGTTTATTATTTAAAAGGTAATCACGAAGATGTTGAATTTAGGTTTAGGCTTTATACGATGGGTGATAAATATGTATTCCATAGAGAAACTTGGAAAGATGGAATGGCCCAGCAAGTAGATATGTCCTATCTTATTAGGAAGACTAAAGAAAGAGAATATTATGGAATTAAGAAAACCTAAGTTATCAGAAGTTGAGCAGCTATTTCAAATCGAGTTGGAAAACTACGGGGCAGACGAATCAACAGAGATAGAAACTTTTCACGCATTAGTAGAGTTTCCTGAGGACTATCCTGGCTATCAACTCATGGCCTTAGTAGATCAAGATGTCTTAGGCTTTTACTGCACTATTGAAGAAGATGAATATGTTGAGCTCGTAGATATTGCAGTTAAGAAAGATCATCAAAGTAGAGGACTTGGCTCAAAACTACTGGAACAATGTATCAGTGCGCAAGGTTCAATGACAATGGGACTGACTGTTAGAGAGGATAATCGTAGTGCGATCGCTCTTTATAAAAAGTTTGGATTTGAACAAGTCGAAGTTGTTGAGGGCTATTACGATGATTGTCATGGACTTAGACTTGAAAGAACGGTTTTATAAGTAGGAAGATTATGAGTAAGAAAGTAAAAGTTTTTATTGCTGAGCAGTATGATCCATATTTTAATCTCGCCACAGAGAATTGGATCTTTAACGATATGGATACTGATTCACACGTCCTCTTTCTTTGGCAAAATGATGAAACTGTCGTTATTGGTAAGCACCAAAATCCATGGACAGAATGTATCACAAGCAAGATGGATGAAGATGGGGTGAAGCTTGCCAGGCGACAAAGTGGTGGCGGGGCCGTTTTCCATGACTTGGGAAATACAAACTTTACTTTCATGTCTTCAAAAGAATCATATGACAAAGATGCAAATAATAAGATCATTACTAATGCCTTAAAAGAGTTTGGAATTGAAGCATATCCTAATGGGAGAAATGATATTGAGGTAAGTACTCAGGAAGGCTCAAGAAAGATCTCTGGCTCGGCCTTCAAAGTGAAAAGAGACCGAAGCTTTCATCACGGAACGCTCCTTATTAATACAGATCTAAGCAAGCTTGCAAATTACTTAAATCCTAATAAGAAGAAATTAGAGTCAAAGGGGATTAAATCTGCACGCGCTCGTGTGATTAATTTAGTCGAGCTTAATACAGAGATCAATCACGATAGTCTTTCAAAAGCAATCATCGAAGAGTTTTGTCGTTTTTATAAAGCAGAGGCCGAAGTTGAAATTCTAAATTACGACTTCTTAAAGTCTGTTCCCAAATTAAATGAATACTACGAAGAATTAAAAGATTGGAATTGGCTCTATGGTAAGACTCCAAAGTTTAATCATCAATTTGATGAAAGATTTAACTGGGGAAGTGTTGAAGTCCATTTAAATTCTAATAAAGGGCGAATTGAAGAGGCCACTATCTTCAGCGACTGCCTATATCCGCCTTTAATTGAGTCGTTTGCTGAAAAATTAAAAGGCATTCCGTATGATGTTAAGGCGGTAGAAGAAGCTCTTGTTTCTGTTAAAGAAGATCTACAATCTCATGAAGGTGAGGTGAATGATTTCACTCAGTGGCTTATATCGAATATTCGTTAGGTTTATATTATGCATAGTCCTGAAATAAAAAAAATAATTGATAAGTATAAATTAGAAGCTCACCCGGAAGGTGGGTATTTTAAAGAATCATACCGTAGCCACGACAGCTTTAAGTCACTGCCAGAACCTTTTAATGGTGATCGCAATTACTCAACAGCAATTTATTTCTTAATGCCTCAAGGCAAGAAGTCTTCTCTCCATAAGATCGCATCAGATGAAGTTTGGCACTTCTACTTAGGTGGACCAATGACTATTTATCAAATCTCTCCGGACGGTGCCTTGGAAATTATTACTTTGGGACAAGATATCTTAAAGGGAGAGAAACTTCAGCATGTCGTGCCGGCCGGTTACTGGTTTGGAGGACATACAAATAGTGGCTCTGACTATAGTTTTGTTGGCTGTACAGTTGCACCAGGTTTTGATTTTAATGATTTCGTATTGGCCGATAGAACTGAGCTTTCTAAACTTTTTCCTCAACATATTGAAGTTATTGAAAAGCTTACTTAAAATCTTTATTAGTAGTGAGTATTGATGTGTCCCCATTAAATGAAGTGGAACATTGGGTAGACTTTTTAGTTATTTAAGATTTCAGACAGGACTTGATTACAGCTTCTTGCAGGTATAAGAAATTCTGAAGCCTTTTCGAGGATATCTTTTGTTTGATAGCTAATTAGTCCATAGTCAGATTTTAGTTTTTCTATTGTCGTTAATGCTTCTTCACTATGTTTTGTATTGGATAGTATTCTTTGCATATTATCAGCTATGATTAAAGAAATATCATCTTCAAGTTCTTCGTCTAATCCTATTTCATTCATTTTTTTATAGATGAACATAAATGATTCGAGATCATAGATATTTGCCATTACTTTTTCAGTAAATTGTGAAAAGTAGAAAGGTGAAAACTTTCCAAGATTATTTAATAGGATTTCTAATTCTTTCTTTTTTATTTTCCCTGTAGGAAATTTTGATAGGTGATTTGTAATAAAGTCTTTTTGTAATAGGGTATAAAATGACATCATATGTCTGCCCTTAAGACTACTGTAGACTTTTAAAACTTCTTCATGACTTGATAATTCACTAAGTTTACTTTTGATTTTTTCAATTTCAATATTATCTAGACCTATCTGTTTCGTTCTCTCTGCTGATATCGCTTCGTTTAATCGAATCATTAGCTCTCTTTCATAGTCACTAATCGCTCGTTTACTATTTGTGAAAAAATGATCTGTGAAAAGGACCGGTGAAGAAGGTTGTCTTGCAAGAGTATGCCCTGAAGACCAGTCAAGTAGAAACCATTTACGTTTACTCATTGAGTAGACTAGTTGCTCGTTATGGAAATCACCTATTGATTGATAGATAGCACTTTCTTTTGCAAATTCGATTAGTGCATTTTCAACTAGAACTTTTTGGTCGCTTGTTATCGTTTCAATATGGTTAAAGTATTCTTTTAAGTCAAAATCATTTTCTATTAAGTCCACAAGAAGATATGAGCTTTTCTCATATTCGTGAATCTTAGGTATTGAAAGGTCTGTTTCATTTAACTCGCTATAACCTTCATAGGAGTAGTTAATGAACTTCTTTCCATCATAGAGTGTATATTGCTTTTCTTCATTTCCATGTGGTAGGCGTAAGGCGAGATTTCTTTGTAATCCTTCATCGTATACATTAAGAATGAGTGTTGTATTTCCACTACCTAAAATCTCTTTGAAGGTTACGACTTTATTCTTTAAGTGGATATTTTCACCGGCCTTAAGATCTCCTGAAAAAATATTCTCTCCATAACTATCATTAAAACTATCATCTGAATTAAAGAGATGGAGGTCTGCTGACCAAGCAGAAAAATTTAGGATGAATATGAGAAAAGTATATTTGAGCATCAACTTAAATGATGCAGTTTATATGCCAGTATATGCCAGTAAAGTTACTTGATTTCAGCGTCTTAGAGCTGGGATGGTGTCTAATTAATTGACATCTGTAGCATAGAAGTTAATTAAATGAAGTAAAGAGCTGTCGTTATCAAAAAAGGGCCAATTTAATTGGCCCTTATATATTCTTAGTAATTTAAAATGAGTGTTTCAACAGGGTCAACACATGACTCAAGAATCGTCATATAAAGGTATTCTTGTTTGTCATTATCGTATTTAGCAAGCTCTTCGTTATTGAGTCCGTACATCGTACATGAGATATTCACAGAAGCTCTTTTCTTACTTTCAAGTTGGTAGTTTTCAAATTTAAGTGATGAGCTTAGACGAGGAAAGTTTTTAGTTTTTCCTTCTATTGCTTTTAGGAGGTCTGCGTCAAATGTATCTGCATCATTTTCCCAAGTGTAGGCCTTAAATGAAATTGTACATTGGTCACCACTACAGTTCATACCTTTTGTGTACCAATTGATGTCACCACCACAATATGTATCCATACAAATATCATCCATGTATTCGTTAATTTTATCTGCTTCCTGCTTTGTTAGAAAGTCAGATTGTGCTGATACAGCTGTTGATAGTGATATTAAAAATAATATCGTGAAAAGACTCTTCATCGATTACACCTTGCGTAATTTGTTTTAGAGTTTAATAACGAAGTATTGATGAAATGATAAGCTAGTAGATAATATTTACTTAGATTGATTTAGAGCTATTTATTTGTAAAGTATTGAAATTTTATGATATATTCTCCGTCCTTATGAATCATTACGAGTATAAAGAATATTCACAAATCTCTGATGAGGTCTTTGAAATCGTTTCTCAAACGAATTCTCAGATCTTTAGTACGCCGTATAGTGTCGACAGAATGTACTCAAAAACAAAGGACTGTACTAAGTTTCTTGCGCAGTTTTACTTTGATGGTAGCCAGCCTATCGCTTTTAAAGTTGGCTATGATTGTGGTGATTACTTCTATAGCTGGGTAGGTGGAGTTGTGCCATTTTACCGAGGTCAAAAATTAGCGACAAAGCTTATGCAAAGACAGCATGAGTGGGCCAAAGGTGAGGGGTTCTCAAAAGTACGTACTCATACAGATGCTCGCTATCCAGAAATGATTGAGCTAAATGAAAAGTTCGGTTTTAAATTAGTTGATACTCGTATGAAAGAAAATCAAATTGAACAACTAATTCTTGAAAAAAACCTTTTTGAATAACCTAAGCTAATTCCTTTTTTTGATATTCTTACCTTTCTTGATATAATATTTTTATCAAATTAGGAAAGGAGAAACTATGCACATCGATTTTAGTGCAACGGCACCAGCACAGGAAAATATTGATTTTAGCAAGTTTCTTGAAATCGATATGAGAATCGGTGAAGTCGTTGAAGTTCAAGACTTTCCTGAGGCGAGAAAACCAAGCTATAAATTGAAGATCAATTTTGGTGAAGGTATCGGTGTAAAAAAATCTAGTGCGCAAATCACTGTTCATTATAAGAAAGAAGATCTAATCGGTAAGAAGGTCTTGGCCGTGGTTAATTTTCCTCCAAGGCAAATAGGAAAGTTTATGTCGGAAGTTCTCGTGATGGGGTTTTCTGATTCAAATAACGATATTGTTTTGTTTAATCTTGATAGAGATGTACCAAATGGAGCACGCCTTCATTAATTAAAAAGGGGACTAACTGTGAGTGAAATTCATAAGGGTTCTTGTCTATGTGGTAATGTTAAATTTGAAATAGATGGAAGTTTTGATAACTTCTTTCTTTGTCATTGTAAGTATTGTCAAAAAGATACAGGTAGTGCTCATGCAGCCAACCTCTTTGCTAGTAATGTTTCATTTAAATGGATTAGTGGAGAGAGTGAAGTTCAATCTTATCGTCTTCCTGGAACTCGTCATACAAAGTGTTTTTGTAAGACTTGTGGCTCTGCCGTTGCAGGGGTTTATAATGAAGGTCAGATGGTCGTAGTCCCTGCTGGTTCTTTAGATACTCCTGTTGATATAAAGCCTAATGCACATCTCTTTGTTAAGAGTTGTGCAAATTGGGATCATAAGCTTGAAAATATTACTAAATTTGAAGGTCTACCAAGTTAATAAAATAACTATTTCTAATTTTGCCAGAGTGCTTTTTGAACTCCTATAATAGAGTTGTAATAACAAAGGGATAGTGTATGCGTAGTACGTTGGTACTGTTGGCAATTTTCTTTACGAGTTTTTCGTATGCTTCAAATAACTCTAACAAGAGTATGGATGGACTTCTTTGTGCTGTTGAATCGGCAACTTATTATAAGCGGGTTTTAGAGTCTCAAAACTTAGAGGTTGATAAGTATAGGCATTGTACAGTGTCTTGTATCGTCGGTATTGAGTGTGGAATTAGCTCTTCTGCTATTATTGGTGTCGCAAAAGAGATTTATGATTTATTTGGTGGCGGCCATGCCGAGTGGCGCGATCTTTTGGCCAATATAAATGGCCTTCGATTAAGTCATCGTACTGATATTCAAAATTTTGAAGATTGCTCTGCTTCCTGTAAGAGTATTTACTAAAAAGGATAAGAAAGGTGAGTAAAGAGATCGTTTCTCTAAAGTGTGAATGTGGCTCAGTTGAAGGTGAGTTAACAATTAATAAGAGTTTAAGTAATCATGTTGTTTGCTGCTGTGATGACTGCCAGACTTATGCACAGTATCTTGGGCGTCGAGATTTACTCGATCAGTATGAAGGCACAGAGCTTTTTCAAACAGCACCAAGCTACGTAAAGATAACGAAAGGTCATGAGCATGTATCATGCCTAAGGTTAAGTCCTAAGGGACTCTATCGTTGGTATGCTGGTTGTTGCAATTTTCCAATGGTAAATACTCTTGATGCTAAAGTTGCATTTCATGGAGTTGTTTGTGCTTTTGTTAGTGATGGAGATAAGACCAAACTAGGTGAGATCCAATCTTATAATATGATGAAGTACTCGTCAGTTGAGCACAAAAACTGGCCCAAAAAAGGATTTCAGAAGTTTTCTAAAATGGCAGGCTTCATTCTTTTAAAACTCATTTCTATTGGGTCTATCTTAAGATTAACAAGGCCTAACTCATTCTTTGATATGGACTCAGGCTTGCCCAAAGTTGAGCCACAAGTCCTTTCAAAAGATGAAAGAGCTTATACCAGAAGTAAAATTTCACATCTTGGTAAATAATGAAGTTCAGACAAGTCATAATTTTAATTTTAATTCTGTGTAGTTTTCAAAGATCCTTTGCAAATGAATGTGGAAGTTTTTTATCCGATCTTACGGCTCCTATATGTACTGACGCTAAGTATATCTTCTGGACGGGCACTGGAATTACCTTGGGCCTTCGCCTCTTAAAAGAATATAAGGGAGTTGATGAGATTCAAAAACGTGCGGCCCAGAAAAACCATCTAAAAGAACTTGGAAAGTTTGGTGGTGATATTGGTTATGGTGTTTTAAATGGAGCTTATATTATTGGACAATACTTCTGGGGAGGGAAACTAGGAAAAGAGCGTGCCTCGCATATGTTACAAGCAACGGCCTATACTGTTGGTACTACTGTTGCTTTAAAAACTGCAGTTGATGAATCGAGACCTGGTTACCCCGATGAAAAGGACTCATTTCCTTCTGGCCATGCCTCTGCTTCTTTTGCCTTTGCATCAGTTGTGACGGCCCAACATGGTTGGGGCTGGGGTTCTGCTGCTCATTTGGCCGCAATTTTTATTTCATTTAGTCGATTAAATGATAGTTGGCACTACTTACATGATGTCACTGCTGGAATGACAATTGGGCTAAGTTACGGTTGGGGGATATACTTTAACCATGTTGAGTATAATAAGCCTTACTGGCTAAGTATTCTTCCAACAGCTAAGTTAGATGGCCTAACTCTTAGCTTTTCCCAGAGTTTTTGAAATAAAAAAGGGCACCTGATCAGTGCCCTCTAACTTTTTTATATTAAAAATATTTTAGAAATCTGTAATTCTTGAAACTAGATCAGGGGCATCGATAAATGGGTTTCTATTTCCCTGGATGTCTTCAATTCTATCGTTTCTAAGACGTTCTTCTTCGTCAACTGGATCTAGCTCATGCCACTTACGAAGAGTTTCTTCCATTTGTGAATTGATTTTACGATCATAGCGAACGGCAAAGTAGAACATCGCTCTTGCAACATTTCCTTTGTGGTAAGTTGGTGGCTCGTATGTATTTCCATCAAACTTAGAAGCTGGACAGTAGTCTAGACTTGAGTTTTTAGCGTCTACTTTTCCAAAATTATAATTCCCACGAGTGCTATTTGCTCTGTTTTGAGAAGGGTATAGGTGGTGCAGGTCACCAACTTGGTATTTTGATAGGCCACCACGATCAAATTTTGATTGTGGCCAAGTGTGTTCGCAGTTTACGACTTCATGATTAGGGATTCTTCCTTTTCCAATTTTTCCAATGCGAGGAGTTGAGTTTGTGTAAACCTCGTCACAGTATACATCGCGAATATAAGCTCCATTACCGTTGTCTCTTTCAAGGTGAAGAGTTCCGAATAGGTGCTTTCTTGCAGTTTTATAAGAGTTTCTTGTGTGTCCCTTAGTTGTTAGTCTTTCAAGGTCATAGCGAACGCCAATAGAAGTATTTGAGCTTGCTAGGATGGCCTTAGCTTTCTCGAGGTTGGCCGATGAGTATGCGCAAAGGCAAAGAGCGGATACAATTAGAAGTTTAAACATTCAATTCTCCAAGTGTTCATTTTTGTGTGTGTAAAAATGTTATAGTTTAAGAGTATTAAATTGTCTAATGATTAAAATTAGTCGGATCTAATGCATAAGGTGTTTCATCGAAATATTAGAGGGTTTGCGTAGCATTATAAAAAACTCTTATTCCAGTGATCGAATCTATTCATTTTTTTTATTAAATTGAGTTAACTAAAGTCTCCTTATCCAAAATGATTTGGATTTGCTTAAGGAGAGTATTATGAAAAAGTTAATTTTAGGTCTTGCTGTTGTATTGAGTTTTTCTAAAGCGGTATATGCAGAAGCAGTCATCATTCCACAAAGTTCGATAAATCTATACGTTGGTTCTTTTTCAAATATGGAAGCTGAATTAAAAGAAAAGATCTTTGAAGCCGCTATTGAAAAGTGTGGAGAATTAGACAATGCACGTATTGGTCGAACAGAAATTCAATTAACTCTAAACAGTGTTTTTAAGTTTCCAATTCAAGGAAGAGATGAAGTTATTGATGGTTCTTACCCTCAAGTTAGCGCAGTTACAGACATTACTTGTTACAAGTAAAAATTAGTTAATAATAGTGCTATTAAGCACGTAAGAATCTTAAGTTAAGTTTGCAGCAAACAACGACGAATTGTTTGCTGTGAAACTTGGCCTGTCAAAAATCTCATTAACAATACTCGTCTTAGGAATTTCATTCCTCTCTCTTCTCTATTATCAAAGAGAGCAATTTCTAAAAGACAAGTACGAAGAAGAATTTAATAGTAGCGCTCAGGAGATTATTTCAACAATTCAAGCAAATCGTGTGGTTCGCGGCGAGGCCTTGCTTGCAATCTCACACTTCTTTGCTTCATCTTTAAACGTTAATGAGTGGGAATTTAATAATTTTACAAAAACAACTTTGAATAAGCTTAATATTTCGGCCATTTGTTATAGCGGAGAAAATGGAACCCTCTATGAAACGCTACAATCGAAAGGAAAGACTTGTGGTAAGTTTGGCAAAAATAATAAGGTCATCTTTGATACTGCAACATCAGATATTATCTTGCAAGAATTTGTAAGCTCTGTTGATGGAACAAAGGGGAGGGCCTATATGATCTTTTCGTTCTCCTCTTTATTACCTGAAAGTGTAAAAAATGAAGCTAATTCAAATTATCGAGTTAATCTTGATGTTGGTTATGGAGGTGGTGATAAGAGTTATAATTTCTATCGCCATGAGGAACCATTTGCTACAGATGGAAACACTAATTACTACCTGACTGTATCTGGCCCAAAAGTCTTATCGACCCTTACTATTTCTTTTGATTATATTGTTAACCTCGCGCTTTTCTTATTCATCATAGTCTTAACGGTTTATATCATCGAAACAGGAAGAAGAAGAGAGTATTTCATTTCTAAGAAAGTAAAAAGACAAGAAGAGGCGATTAAAAAGCAGTATGAAGAATTAGGAAGGCAAAAGAAGCTTGTTAGTCAAAATGAAAGATTGGCCTCAATTGGAATATTAGCGGCCGGTATTGGTCATGAAATTAATAATCCATTAACAATCATTCTCGGTCATTTAAAGTCTCTTAAGAAAAGAATGGGGGAGAGAAATACTGAGGAGCTTCTAGAGAAGATTGAAAAGTCCGAAACTGCAGCACAACGAATAGAAAAGATTGTTTCAGGGCTTAGAAAGTTTTCAAGACAGGTCCAAGATGAAGAGCCTACTGATTTTAGTGTGGTCAGCGTTTTTGAAGATACAGTATCAATGCTTAAGGATTTCTATGATAAGGATAATATTCATTTGAATCTCTATATGAATGTGAATGAAAAGGCATTGATCAAAGGTGAAAGAGGAAAGTTTCAGCAGGTTCTAATCAATCTTATTTCTAATGCTAGAGATGCGGTAGAAGGTAAGGATAATGGAAAAGTAAATGTTATTGTTAAAGAAAACAATGAACAAATAACATTTAAGATTGAAGACAATGGGCACGGCATTAGCGAAGAAGATCGAGGTCGAGTTTTTGATTTATTCTATACGACTAAGGATATAGGTAAGGGGACGGGGATGGGACTCTCTATTGCCCATGGTTTTATAAAGGATGAATTTAACGGAAGGATGACGTTGAAGAGTGTTGTTGGGATAGGGACTGTATTTAAAGTCTCCCTGCCAATACATTATGGACAAGAGGTATCATCTTCACAGGAGAATAATGTGATTAGCTTGAGTGATTTTAAGATGAAATTTCGTGCAATAGTTGTTGATGATGAAGAAGGTATTAGAGATCTTCTCGAAGAGATATTGCAAGATATTGGTATCACGGTTTCCTTAGCTGAAAATGGCAAGGTTGCATATGATATGTACGTTGCAAGTCCTGAAAGTTATGATCTCATTATTACTGATATGAAGATGCCAGTTATGAATGGCTCTAAGTTAATAAAGAGTATTAGAAGTAATAAATTAATTGATCAGCCACGAATTCTTATTACTACAGGTTGTGTAAATTTAAATCTCGAAGGCGAAGATAGGGAAGCCTCAACTATGGTTGATGGATTTTTATATAAGCCTTTTACAGAAGAAGATATCGTACAAGAAATTTCTAAGGCCATGCGAGGAGTCGTTGAAAAGAAAGTTGCATAAAATTAAGGTCTCATTAGCAAAGTGTTATGTTTTTGTTAAGTATGTTAAGTTTTGAATAAGTAATTGCCGGGCCCTTTCGCCCCATATAGAAGTGGATTACAATAGAATAGTAAAACGAATGAATCGTTTACACAGTTTAAGAAAATTAGGAGTGTAGGATGAAGCGTTTATTTATTCTTGCTATTTTCTTAACTTCGCCACTTTCTTTTGCAGCTAATGAGAGAAGAATTAATAGTTCTGAAAATTACAATGCGCCAAAGAGTAAAGTGAATGAATTAAGCAATTATGCAAATGGAAAAAAAAGTCATCAGAGAAAGAATTACAAGAGAAGTTTTGATGACATCCAGGATTACCGAGAGGTACTTCAGTCAGAAACAAGAGAACGTTAAAAAAAAGGCTACTTAGAGTAGCCTTTTTTTATTACATTAGTGAAAGTTCGAAACTTACTACATCACATCTTTCATCAATCACTGTATCCAGTTTGAATGCACCTGAATAAGTATTGAAATAGGCAGAGTAAAGATCTTGGCCTTCTGCATTTACCCCTACAAACGAAATATTTGTTTGATATTCGTTATAAACTTCATCATAAGATACTGCTAACTCTTGAGCTAGAATATCCATTGATTGAAGCTCTACTTCAAGACGACATGAAGCATATGTGCTTGATAGTGCAATAACAGAAACTAATGCTAGTTTAATTAGTGATTTCATAAGGACTCCTCAAAGTGATTTTAAGGAGCTTATATGAATTTTATTTTAATCGGTCAATTAGCATTGATCGTATATGAAAAAATTAATGCAATCTTGATAAACTTAGGGAGCTTGCATAATACTCTTAACTTGCGATTGGATATTTTTAAATTGTTTTGAATTGAAATCAATATTTTGAGCAGCACTATCAACACTTAGATCTACATTACCATTTGCAATTTGTTGAGAGGCCAGCTTTCTGCCTAATTCACTTAATTGACCCCATTCTTGATCTGGCATGGCCGCAAGTTTTGACTTGGCCTGCTCTGCTTCGTGCTTTCCTATTATTCCTCTTGCAACCATTTGGTCAATCATTGAAACAGTCGTATTTCGATCAATCTGTTCTGCGAAAACAAAGGTAGATAGTTTAAGTGATAAAGTAACGATAAATAGCCTTAAATACTTCATATTGGGCCCTCTTTAAAATTATGCAGAAATTATAAATGGGAATTAGATTTGACCAAAAACTAACGAAATTTTAGTACTTTATATGAGTGAGACTTGTTAAAGTATAGAAAAATATGACAACTAATTATGGAGGTTGAAATGAAGTTTCTCCACACAATGGTTCGTGTAAGTAACCTAGATGAAAGTATGGACTTCTATTGTAATAAACTAGGACTCAGAGAAGTTCACCGTATTGAAAGTGAAGCTGGGAAATTCTCTCTTGTGTACTTAAGTGCACCCGAAGATGAAGAGAAGGCAGTAGTAGAACAAGCTCCAATGATTGAACTAACTTATAATTGGCCTGATGAAAATGGCAACACTGAAAAGTTGCCAGTAAGCAGTCGTAATTGGGGCCATTTAGCATTTCGTGTAGATGACATCTATGAGACTTGCCAGAAGCTTATGGATCAAGGTGTGACTATTAATCGTCCACCAAGAGATGGCTATATGGCCTTTTTAAAATCACCCGATGATATCTCTATTGAACTACTTCAAAAAGGTGAGCCTCTTTCTCCTGCCGCTCCTTGGAAGGATATGGAAAATACAGGTTCTTGGTAAAATTCATAATGATAGACGCTGCTATATTTCTAACTTAAAATAGAAATATGGCAGCAGAAATTAGTAATGATAGTCGCAATCTAAAGTATTATTTTTCCTTTATCGTTTTAGGTGTCCTTACGGGGATAGCTTCTTCTGTCTTTTTACACCTACTAAAATTAGTTACAACTCTTCGATTCAAATATAGTTATCTTATTTATTTTCTACCAATTGCGATGGTTACAGTTAATTTTTGTTATAAGAAATGGTCTCCGATCAGTGAGAAGGGAAATAATCTTATTATTGATGAAGTCCATCATCCTAAAAGAGATATTCCGCTAATCATGATACCCCTGATTCTCTTTTCGACGTTAATCTCTCACTTATTTGGTGCAAGTGTTGGGCGAGAGGGAAGTGCTGTGCAGATGGGGGGAGCAATTGGAAACTATTTAGCAAAACTATTTAATCATTCAAAAAGAAAGAGAGCGGTTCTTTTAATGGCAGGATGTGGGGCCGGATTTGGTTCTGCTATTGGTGCTCCTTTTGCTGGCGCTATCTTTGGGATTGAAGCAATTTACTTAAACGCTAGGATAAAGATATCGACTTTTCTTGAATGCCTAATTGCTTCTTATATTGGTTTTTACACGACTCACTTACTCTATGCCCCTCACTCGACATATATTCAAATTACTCAATTAGAGTTTTCATGGAGGCTCGTTCTTTATGCACTTATTGCAGGTGCCGGCTTTGGCCTAGTTGCAAGACTCTTTGTCCTTTCTATAGAGAAGTCAAAAGATAAAATTAAATCATTTGGTAGGCCACTGCTTATAACATTTCTTGGCTGTCTTATTTTATTATTTTTTTACTATGCACTTAATGACTTCTATAAGCAGCGTTACACTGGGCTGGGTATTGAAGTTATTCAACAGGCCCTTGTAGAAATAGTATCCATTAAAGATTTTATTTTAAAATTTATTCTTACAGCAATTTCTCTCGTTTCAGGAATCAAAGGGGGAGAGTTCACTCCACTTGTTTATATCGGAACAACAATGGGCTCTTGGATGTCGTCGATTGTTTCAATCAACCCTAACTTTCTTGCGGCCCTTGGTTTTTGTGTTGTCTTTGGTAGTGCTTCTAATACACCCCTTGCATGTATTGCCATGGGGGCAGAAATCTTTGGATTTGAGTTACTGCCTTATCTTTCTATTGCGATGATTATCGGACAAATCGTTTCGGGTAAAGAGACAATTTATTCAGCACAGATTGTTAAGAAATTTAAATAGTTGACTAAAGTGCTTTTCTAACTAAATCTGGCAAGTTAATTTTTTTTTCTTCACAGAGTGTTTTTTTAATTTCTATAATAACTTGTTTATATTTATTTATGTACTTTCAGGGAGGAAAGAGATGAGAAAATCAACGCTAATGATTGCTCTTTTTGCTGCAATCTTTTCAATTCAATCTTATTCATGTGATATTCACGGAAAAACAGGAATCATGCCAGAAAATGATCTATACCGTGGTGTTGATGCACTAACAGGTAATGGAATGACTGAAGAGTTATTCAATATCATTATTGATCGTGCAAACGAAGTTTATGCACCAGTTGTTGAAACTGAGGGTGCTACTCTTAAGTTTCACCGTAAATGGGAAGATGGAACAGTAAATGCTTACGCTAACCAAGGTGGAGGTGTTTGGAATGTTCACATGTTTGGTGGTCTTGCTCGTCACGAGCTAGTAACACCAGATGGGTTTGCACTTGTTGTATGTCACGAACTAGGTCACCACCTAGCAGGCGCTCCAAAGATCAAAAGATTTTGGATTCCATCATGGGCATCAAACGAAGGTCAGTCTGATTACTGGGCATCACTTAAGTGTTTCAGAAGAATCTTCCAAGATGATGACAACGCACGCATTGTTTCAAAAATGGATATCGATCCAGAAGTTGAGTCAAAGTGTAACGCTGTATGGTCTGATTCAAATGAAAATGCTCTATGTAAGAGAATGGCGCAAGCTGCAAAAGGTCTAGCGACTCTTCTTAACTCAGGTCGTTCAGTATCTTTTACAACTCCAGATATGTCAGTTGTTAGAAAAACTGATGATAAGCACCCAGCTGGCCAGTGTCGTCTAGATACTTACTTCCAAGGTGCACTATGTGACAAAGACCTAAATGATGACGTATCTAAAACAGATGCTCTAGCAGGTACTTGTAACAGAATTGATGACTATGAAACTGGTATTAGACCACTATGTTGGTATAAGCCAAAAAGAATGTAATTAAATCAAATTATCGATAAAAGAAAGGCAGGTTTTAAACCTGCCTTTTTTATTTCTATTGATTGATGACGTCTTGAATTGCTTCGATCTTTCCATCGATTTGATAATGGTTATCGAGCCCTAAAATTCTTAGAATGAGAGGGAAGATGTGAATATTCTCTTTTGAATCAGCTATATAATTCTTCTTAAAGTCAGGTCCCTGAGCATAGAAAATTCCATGCATATCCATATCGCTGAACTGGTCCCAACCATGAGTTGCCTTTGGATAACTAAAGTCTGAGGCGGCAATCCACCAGCCTGACTTGGCGATACACGCAATTGATCCAACACGAATATTATGTCTAAAGTTAAGGTTTTTTGGAGTATTATCTTTGTTATAACATTTAAAGTTTTGGGCCTTAGCATTTAGTGCCACAATATCTTTTTCAACATCTCGACCCTTGGCCTTTAGATAGAATTGAGTAATTGGGCCAGCGCCATAAACTCGGTAATCCTCTTTTAACTGCATGAGATCATCATCTTTTAAGATAATTTCTTTCTTCTTCTCATCGACATTCTTCATTCCATGATCAGAGACAATGATAATATTTAAATTTGGTGCAAGCTTAGTTGCTTGAGTGATAAACTTCTCTAATGTTGCATCTACCTTTGCAATGGCCTCTTTAACTTCTTTTGACTCTGTCCCATGATGATGGCCTGCTGAGTCTACATCAGGAAAGTAGAGAGTCATAAAGTATGGCCTTTCTTTTGGAGGCAGCTTTAGCCAGTCTAAAACTTGGTCAACACGATCCTGGTGTGGCATCGAGTGAATATAATCATACCAATATGAAGGCCTGATACCTGAGATATCAGCTTCTGAGCCAGGCCAAAAGAGTGTTGCTGTCTTTAGGCCTTGCTCCTCTGCTGCGACCCAAATCGTAGGAGAGAGGTAGAAGTTCTTATTTCTAACGGCCTTGCGATCCTTAAGTGAGTAACTCTGCTCAAGGTCTGGTGCGTAGAAGTGATTTGCCACAATTCCATGATTCATTGGATAGCGACCTGTCGCAATTGATAAGTGATTTGGAAAAGTTTTTGTAGGGTATGAAGGAATAAGACTCTTAAGTTGAGTTCCTTCATTTGAAAATTTTGATAAGAATTTTGGTTGATACTGCTTTGTGTAATCGTAGCGGTAGCCATCTAGTGAGATCAGAAGAACTGGATTGATATTTTGTAGTTCTTCAACAGAAGCTGTGTTCTGATTTGATCGCTCAATGTGATAACTATTCTTATATGATGAACTGTTCTTTGTACAGGCCGTGTACGAGAATAGCGATATTAATGCTAATGGTACGAGTAACTTTTTCATTGGTTAATCCCTTGTAAATCAATATTTACTTAAATTGTAAGGGATTAACCGTGTTCTTGTATATTAGGAATTAATAACAGTTATAATCATCAAAATCGATATCTGAAAATCTGAATTTTAATGTTCTAATATGCTCAAGAGGAATATCGTATTCTTGACGAAAAAGACCATCTAAATCTTTCGTAAAAATAATTCCTTCTTCAACTCTGTATTCAACTGCTTCAATTGTCATAATATTTATCTCCTTCTTCATGGAGAAATTTTAAGACAATTAACTAAAGGTGAACAAGTAAAGATTTTCTTAAGAAAAGCTCTAAAGCCCCGTTTCTTAAGGTTATCTTAAGGTTCGTTAACGGTTGAAAAGTGGGTGAGTTCCTACACCCGTATATTCACTAGTGATGTAGATACATGTCACAATAAATGATGTTACGATTACAGTTGATAGTAGGAGTGTAACATTTTCTGACATTCCTTTCTCTTCTAAATAATTTACGAGTTTGGCCTGTCCCCAGATTCCAAAAACGATCGTGATAACAAAGAGAATACCTGTCGAGACAAGTGTTAGGACGATATTTGAAATTTCAGTATAGTCACTATCTGGTGCAACATTGGCCGTTGTGTTCTTAGTGATCTTACCATTTGGAAGAATGAGTGCCCCTCCGGATGTCTTAGCATCCAGAGAGACGTTTCTTTTTACTGGGTTTGTCGGAAGGTAAAAGCGAGAGAAGGCCGGCTTATCATTTGATTGATAGGCTTCAATTGTAAACTTAATGATTACTTCTTCACCAACAACCACGCCACCATCAAAGTTCTTACTCCAGTTAATACCGAAGTCAAAGCGATTGATTTTAAAGCTACCTTCGAAGTAGATCCCATCTTTATTTGTCCAAGGATCTGTACGCTTACCTAAGTATTTAAGGCTTACAGGCACAGTCTTCGTTTTATCTTTTACCGTAAGAGCAAGCTTTGCATCTGCCTTATTATCTTTTAAAACAATGGCCTCAGCATTTTTAAATTTAATAATTGGAAAGCTTTCTGCATTAAAGAATTCGTTCTTCTTTAAATGCTGGTCTCTCTTCTTATCAAAAGTGTTGATACTTTTAACGATAATCTCACCTTGAAGGTCAGTGATCTTATTTTCATCTTTTTTAAAGTAGATCGTATAGTCATCAAATTGGCCTTCAACATCAGTTAATGCCATATACTTAATGCTAAATTTAAGCTTAGAGTGCTCTTTATTTACAATATAAGATGAGCCAAAAGTATTAAGGGAAATTATTAGAGCAAAAAAAAGGTGCCCAACAAGGCACCCTTTATAATTATTTAACAAATTTTTCATTATAGTCTTCTACACCGAGGTTAATAACTTTCATTGCAGTTTCTGCATTGTATGTTTCTGTAATTTCAACTTTAGCTTCACCTTCTTTTACAGGGATTTCCTTGTAAGTTAAGAAGTAGTGCTTAAGTTCTGCAAGTACTGGAGTTGGAACTTGATCGATATCAGTGATATGTCCAAACATTGCATCGTCTTTTAGAACAGCAATAATTTTGTCATCAATTTCACCACCATCAAGCATTCTGAAACCACCAACTGGAATACAGTTTACTAGGATGTCACCTTGAACAATATTCTTTTCAGCAAGTACACAAATATCGATTGGGTCAAGATCACCAACAATTCCTGTGCGTCCTGTTTCTTCTTGAGCAAAGTTTGCAGATTTTTCATCTGAGTATGTACGTGGGATTAGTCCATATAGTTGTGGAATAATATTTGAGAACTTCTGTGGGCGATCAACCATTAGGTAACCGCTTTCTTTATGAACTTCATATTTCACACGGTCATTTGGAGTAATTTCGATATAAGCATTAAGAACTTTCTTATCTTGATCGTCCCAAGTCTTGATACCATGCCATGGATTTGGCCTAAACATTTTTCCATATTTCTCTAAGAAATCATTAAGTTCTGAGTTAGTCATTATTAATCCTTTTTGTGAATATTTTGGCAATAACTTAGCACAAAGTGGATCGTCTAGGAAGTTTTATCAGGCCGAATAAAAAGCTGTTTTGTGGCTATTTTGAAAAGAAGCGAATGATCTCTGCAAATGCACTTCGAGGGCCATTTGCTCGTTTTTTTACATCGTTTTTGTTGAGTTCGCTAATGGCATGAGCGCTATGCGTTGTTGCGTTGAGAATACCGATTTTTGCCTCGATATCATCAAGGATTTTCTTTAAGAAGGCTTCTTCTTTTGGATCAAGTTCATCTGATCGAAAGAGAACGTTGGCCAAATGATGGAGTTGGCTTAGGTGAGCAGGGTAGTTTACTTTATGAATGAACTCATCAGGGCGATGTCTTTGAACAAGATCTTCATTAAGCAGTGCTCTGTCCTGTTCTTCAAGTTTTGCATTGAGAATGAAGTCTTGAATAAGGGCCGTTTCCTGTTCGGAAACAATATTGTCGAGGTGTGTCAGAGAAACTAGTGTTCTCCACATATTTAGGAAACTTTCGTATTTCTTTTCATCGCTTAAGCTATTCATTGAATTATCTTAGCACAGCAGCAAAATCAGGTGTTTAGGCATGATACTCTTTGCCTAGTGAACGAGAGACTATAAAGAAGGTATAATTTTAGGGACGGGCGGTAGTGTAAATTTATGAAAGTCGAAGATTACTCAAAGAAAATTACTCAAATGAATCAAGAGCAGCGTAAGCAGCTCAATCACATTCGTGAAGGCTACCAGTCTAATTTACAAAATATTCAAGATAAGAATGCTCATAAGGTTGATAATATCAAACATGAGCACGCCAAGAAGCAACAGGCGCTTATTGCAGATAATCAGGAAAAGCTTGATGAGGCCGCAAAGAAGGCCAAGCTTGCAATGACCAAGTCAAAAGAATTCTTTCGTGAAAAGAATGATCAGATTAGAGAAGACTTCCATAAAACTTCAACTGAACAAAAATCGAAATTCGATGAGAAGCTTGCCAACCTAAAGCAGGCCTATGCTGATACAATTGAACAAAGAGATACGACTTATCAGACTAACCTCGAATCACAAAATAAGAGATCACAGGAGCGCATCGATCTAAATCAAGACCGCTTTCAGGATACAATCAAGCAGCTAAGTGAGCACACGACAGAATCAAATCAGAAATTAAATGCCGACTTCGCCGCCCGCGAAAAAGCACAAGTGAGAAGAAATCGTGAGCAGTTAAATGAGCTTAAGTCACAATTTTCACTTGAGAATCGTGACCTCAAAAATGCTGCGGATAAGAGCCTTAGAAAGGTTGTTGATGAAGGTAAGAGGCGTGAGGACTTTCTAGTCGCTTCAAAAAAGAATGCCCTTGAAGAAGCAAATCAGTCTTATCTACGTCAAGTAAATGAGAAGCAGGCAGGGGTCGATCAATTGGCCCGTGAGCTTCATATGAAGACTCAAAAGTCGTTACAAGATCAAAGGCTTAGTCATGAGAAAGAGGTTTCTGATTTATTGAGAGATCAGATCAGTAAGAGAGAAGATATCAAAGGTGATCACGACCTTGATATCGCGCGCTTTAAAAGCTCTCAGTCGATGAATCAAATGGAGCAAAGAGGTGTTGAAGATAAATTTCAACAAAAGATCGATCGCCTAAAGCAGCTTAACTCTGAGATCATTAAAGACTTTGAAGATAAGCTTGTTGAAAAAGATAATGCTGTGACAAAAAGAGTTAAGGATCAGTCTCGTGAACAACAGGCCCGCATGGCCGAGTTTAAGAATGAAACAAGAGCAAATGCTGATGCTATTCAAGCTCGTTCTCAACGCCAGCACGAAATAAAAAAGTCTCAATACAATAGAAATATCACTCATGAAAAGAAAGTTGCTGAAGATAATGTTGTTCAGAAAGAAAATCAATTTCGTGAGCTAATGGATAATCAAAGAGACCACTTTAGAGATAATTTGATTCGTACAGAAGAAAAAAATCTTGAAACAGTGAAGTCTCTCCAAGACTCTTTTAGAGCAGAAAAAGAAGAGATTAATACTCGCAACCATGAGATGTATGCGGAGACTCTTAAGTCGCATCGTCAAGAGATGGATAAGAAGATTTCTGACATTCAAGCTTCTTATGAAGGTAAGTTTCAATTACAAGAAGAGCAGTTGAAGAAATCTATCGCTGATGCAGAAGAAAAGCTCTATATGCTAAGAACTTCTTCTAAGAGAAAGCAGCAATCTGAAAGTGAGTTCTTTCAAGAGCAGTCTCGAATGCAAAGAACTGAAATGAAAGAAAATATCGTCCATATCAAGGATCAGTATGAAAAGAAATTTCAAGCGCTTCGCGACGACTTTAATACTCGATTGAAAATGGTAAAGAGAGAGAATGAAGTAAAATCATCACGCATGACTCATAATCATAACCTTGAAAAACAGAAGATGACAGCGGATCACAACACAGATATGAGAAGAAAGCTTAATCTCGCTCAAAAGAAGCTAGAGAGACAAATGAGCGACTCTCAAAGACTTAGAGATCAACTTGTTTCAAGCTATGAAGAGAAGATTAAGAATTTAAAAAAACAATATGAATTGAAACAAATTGAAGAGTATAAGCAAAGTTAATGAAAATAGTTGTCCAACGAGTCTCAAGTTCCAATGTAAAAGTTAATAATGAAGTCGTTGCTCAGATTGAGAGAGGACTTCATTTGCTAGTTTGTATTGAACATGAAGACAGTCAGCAAACACTCAAGAAAGCAGCAGAGAAGATCTTGGCCTTAAGAATCTTTGCAGACGAGCAAGGACGTATGAATCGTTCTGTTGTTGATATCGAAGGAAGGATCCTCGCTGTTTCACAATTTACACTTTCATGGAATGGTAAAAAGGGGAATCGCCCAAGCTTTGATGGAAGTGCAAAACCAGAAGTTGCGAATAAGATGTTTAGTGAATTCGTTGAGATACTACAAAGCACTGTCCCTGTAGAAAAGGGAGTCTTTGGAGAAAGCATGGCCGTCGAAATTCATAACGACGGGCCAGTAACTTTTCATATTGAATTTTAATTAAGCTGTAACTTTAGACTTAGATCCTTCTTTTTCTCTTTTTTCCATTCTAACAGCTGCTTTCCAAATTCCAGCAAAGATGAAGGCAAAGATCACAAAGAAAGTCATTACGTGAAGAACTTCAAGTGTTATAGAAGATGCAACATATGCTGTATCTCTAACTGGCTCTAGCATTTCACCTTTAGGAACAATAGACGTCTTGTAAACTTTAGTGTTTTCCATGGGGTCTCCGTTTAAGTAGTCGATATTGCGTCAATATTAAACAATTTTAGAAAATTGTCCAGTTTTAACTTACTACAAATGTGAAATAGAAAACATGTTCTTTATCAGTTTTTTGTTTAGTTTCGAAATAAGTATAAATTTCATGACACTTATGCAAGTATGGACAATCTAATTTTTGTGTTTTAAATACAATTTGTTTTATTTTTCGTCATATGGAGGGGATATGAGATTTTTTACATTTGCCTTATTACTAGGGCTATTAGTTGGTTGTAAAACTGAATTTAAAGGAACACTTTCTGTTGATTCAGCAGTGGAGCTTAAGTCAAAAGACGATAGTATTTCACTTGTTAAAGGTGACTACAATGCAAAGCTAAAGTTTATTGGAAAACGAAAGCTTAAGATTAATGTTGCTGGTGAGAAGTTAACAGTTAAATTTGATGAAAAATTTAAGCTACCAAGAAATGGAGAGTTCACGCTTGATAAGGCCGATACTACTCTTAACTATGATCTACATGGAACGATTTCAACAGATATTGAACGTGGACCAATTCGTCACCGTGATGAGTTCTGTGAAATCACAATTCCAGAAGTTATCTGTAGCAGAAGAAGAGGTCAGTGTACGACAGTTTATCGTCGCTATCCAGGACGTCGTTTTGTAGAATACCGTGATGATATCATCTCTAAGGTTTTCAAAATTGATGTTGCAGATGCAGGTCAAACTTACTCGACTTTTGACGCAACTTCTAGAGATTACGATCGCGTATACCTTTATCAAGGACGCTGTGGTTTCTAATTAATCCAAATTTAAATGAATGAAAAGGCCCTCTAAGTGAGGGCCTTTTTTATGCAATACCTTTGTTGATATCATCAATTTGTTCATTGAGTGTCCAGAAGTCATAAAGAACACCAAAGAGGAAGAAGCCACCTGTTAGAAGGTAGAGAATCCCCATCACAATCTTTCCTTGATAGAATTTGTGAAAGCCAAAGACTCCTAAGAAAGTTAGAAGAATCCAAGCAATATTATAATCAAGAACACCTTCATAGTAGCGATTATCGCATTCTTCATCCATTGCAGGTATAAGAAAAAGATCAATTAGCCAGCCAATCCCTAGCAGGCCTAGTGTGAGCATCCAAATTGTACCTGAAATTGGTTTTCCATAATAGAAGCGGTGTGCACCCATAAAGCCAAATAGCCACAGTAGGTAGCCCATAACTTTACTATGAGAGTTATTTGGGAGAATACCTTGTTGATTCATTACTTATACTCCTTTAGTCCCCATGGAGGTGCCTCTCTGTCACTTAGTAAAAGCTCAAATGCATCTTCTACTTTTTCAAAGATCTCCTTGGCCTCGAAAAAATCTTCTAACTCTTCCATCTGCTCGTTTTCATCGAGAGATAGTGGTACTCCTGTGATGAAGTAATTAAGCTCGGCACCTTGGTACTTAGCATTTATCGTCAATGTATGAAATTTCATTTCATCATTTTGGTACTTGGTAAGTTTTGGGTCAGACAGAAATAAATGGTATTTATCATTGGTGTCTGGACCAATTTCTGTAGTGAAAAAATACTCAATATCGTTAAATTCGCAAGAGAACTTCATATTTTGCTCGTTGGTTTATTAGATTTAAATTTAAGTTACACTATTATTATACTAGACTTGGAGATATATGTGAAAGTTGATTATTTAAAGAACTCAAATGGAGAAAACGTGAGCGAAGAAAATAACTCGAAAGAGAGGAAAGAGCCTCGTCGCATTCTAGTATCAAGTGATAAAAAAACTCTTAATCTTACAGATAAAGATATCTTAATTGTGGCCTCAAAACTTAAGAAATATATTAAGGATAAGCATAACCTTAATACATCGGCCAATGTGATGGAGATTCTTTCTGATATCGTCCGTGTAAAGTGTGACTCTGCAGCAGAACGCGCTAAACAAGATGGACGAAAGACTCTACAAAGCAAAGATTTCTAGCGAATGAGTAAATTAGAAGAGATCGCTAGTAGAGTAGAGCTCTATTCTTCTGAGACAAAGTCATCAGTCACTTTATTTGGTGGAAGCTTTCATCCATTTCATGATGGCCATCTCGAGTGCCTTAATCAGTGCAGTGAATATGAAAACAATATTATTATCGTCCTAGACTACAGTCCCTGGAAGTCTAATGAACAGGAAGACCCATACGGTGAGTACTTAAAGATTAAAGAGGCAACAGGGGCCCGTTTTCCTATTTATACAGGCTTTTGGGCACAGAAGCTAAGAAGACCTACATATGAGTGGCTACAAGAGGTGAGATACCCTGAGTTGAATTGGTTAATGGGTGATGATACCTTCGGCTCATTTCTTAAATGGTTTGAGGTTGAAAAGGTTTGCCAGCTTCTGACAAAAATCTATGTTGTCCCTCGTGATGAGAAAATGGATGAGTATAGAGAAGTGGAAGCAAAGATTAAAGAATTTAATCCAAAGCTTGAGGTGATTTATCTAAGGCCTCATGATTTTCAAGAACTAAGTTCGACGCAAATAAGATCAAAGTAGAAATAGGAAAGGCTAAGAATAAAAGGTTAAGAATAAAAGGCTAAGAATAAAAGGCTAAGAATAAAAGGCTAAGAATAAAAAAGCTCCTTAATAAGGAGCTTTTTTTATTCTGTCGCTTGGGCTTTCCCATAGCTCCAGATACAACAAAGCCGGGCTTGAACCCGGCTTGTTGAATAGATAATTTGCCCTCTTCGAGGGGAGCTAGCATCGCGTCCAATAGGTTGCCTTTGGGCAACCAATGCCGCGAGTGCTTACTTAACTTTCCAGTAGTACTCAATAACTAGCTGAGAGTTGAATTCAAATGGTACATCTGATTCAAGAGGAGCTGCAACCATAGTTGCTTTCTTCTTATCTGTACCTTCAACATTGTAACAAGCTGGAACTGCTGCGAAACGTGGAGTTTCTTGAGTTTGCTTGTAAAGTTGGTTGTTATAACCTTTCTCAGTTAGAGAGATAACATCACCTTGGCTAACGATGAAAGATGAACGGTCAACTTTCTTTCCGTTAACTAGGATTTGTCCGTGAGAAACCATTTGAGAAGCTGCCATCATTGATGGTGCAAATCCAAGTCTGAAAACTACGTTGTTCAGTCTTGACTCAAGGTTAGATAGAAGTACTTCCATCCATGGTTTACCAGCAGTGTTCTTCTTAGCTTGCTTAACGTAAGTAACAAGTTGCTTTTCTCTTAGACCGTAGTGGAATACTAGTTTTTGTTTTTCTTTAAGACGTACGGCATAGTCAGAAATTTTCTTTCTTTTGTTACCGTGTACACCTGGTCCGTATGGACGACGTGCTAATGCACCAGCTTTTCCAAGACCTGGAAGTTCAATACCTAGTGCTCTTTGGATTTTAAAGCGTGATCTCGCTGTAGTACTCTTTGCCATTGTTGGCTCCTTTTGAATAAAAAAGATCTTAGGGACAAGGAAAAGTTACATCACATCTCAAAGGCTAGTGCCTTAGGCCCGTCAATCTTACTTAATAATTTCGGATGTAACTGAAGCTTTATAGCGAACAATGGCCACTGTTGTCAATGGGAAAGGATGTAAATATTAGATATTATAGAAGTTTCATCGTTCTGACTTAAAGATATCAAGTACTTGAAGGGTTTTGCTTCCAGGCTTCCCGTTTCCGATTGTTGTATCGTCAACTTTTACGATTGGTACAAGATATTTTGTTGATGATGTTAGAAAGCATTCGTCCGCTTCTTTTAACTCGCTTCCTGTGAAGTTTACTTCTTCAAATGGCATGCCTTGCTCTCCAAGAATGCGAATAACATTTTCCCTCGTGATGCCTTTAAGAAGTCCTGCTGCGATAGGTGGAGTTTTAAAAATGCCGTCTTTTACAATCCAGATATTACTTGTCGTGCACTCCGTAACGTTGCCGTCTTGATTGAGCATGATGGCATCAAAGTATCCTGCTTCCTTGGCCTCATTATAGGCGAGGATATTATTTAGATAATTTCCTGACTTAATATTTGGATCCATGGACTTTACTGGATTTCTAAGAGTTGAAGCAATAATGACTTCAACGCCGTCATCATACCAAGTTCTTGGATTTTCCGGAAGCTCTTTGCCGATAATGATAACATTTTGATTGCTGGCCGCTTGTGGGTCGAGTGTAATTTCACCTTCTCCACGTGTGACGACTAAACGAATATAGCACCTGTCGTGGCCAGCTTCATGAAGCTTTGTTGCAACTTCTATAATGCGTCTTTCATACTCTTTGAAACTTAACTGTAGGTGCATGTGCATCTTTAAAGCAGAGTTTTGTAGACGTTCAAGATGTTCTTTTAAAAAACCAATCTTTCCATCTCTAACCTCCGTTACTTCGTAAACAGAATCACCATAGAGAAAGCCACGATCAAGTACTGAGATTTTTGCATCAGCTTCGTGATCTAAAATCTGGCCATTAATACTTATTACTTTCATGGTAAAATTGCTTTGTATCCTTCTGGGATAATATTCCAAGCATCATTTTCAAAACGAATCTCTTTTGTCTCTTTACCCATTAGATAAATCTTCTGACCACATTGTAGCCAATCAAGTATTCCGCCAAATAGATTCGTAAATTTTGTATTTGGATTAGTTTTAGAAAGCCCGAGAATAGCTTTAGTTGAACGCGTTCCAATCGTAGAGTAGACAACGACTTCCTTACCTTGAAGCTGTGGGTAGACTTCGTGAAGCTTTGACAAAGGAATAGCTCTCTCAATATGAGAGACCTCAAATTGATAAGTATTTCGTGCATCGACGACAACAAGGCGGTTATCCTTAAGTCGAAGGCGTCTCTTTAGGTAGTCGCAGTCCACATTCTCAACACTTGGGTACTTCTTGGAAAGGGCCTGGGCCATACTGCCAATAACTTTTCTCTGATCCTTAATTCCATCCGTTCCAATACATGAACTTAGTAGAAGTATTGAGAGTACAATATATTTCATAATTTGATCCAAACCTTTGTCATTTAAACTACTTAACTATTTCAACTTATCATGCCAAATCTTTAATTATTTGACCATGAATAAAACTTAACCCATAATTTTACTATGCAGAAATTATTTAAAATCTTCATTTTTCTTTACCTTACAATCACAAGTGCTTACGGTGCGAGTCTCGGATTAGATGACACTGAAGAGCCTGTTTTTTACCTCAGAAATTCAACAGGTGAAAACTTAAATGAGCTTTTTTATAATTTAGGTGGAGATGGCTCAACAGCAGAAGCAGCTATCACTCTCTATGTACCTCTTAGTCTTGGTACAGGTGTACAAGATTTTGCTTATTATCTTGCTGACTCAAGTGGTACATCTCCTAACTTGGCCGATGAAACGTCTGATGTAGGAGGGCTCTTTCTACGAGACGTTGACTCTCTAGCTTATACAAATGAAGAGCTTTATGTCGCGTTAAAAGACAACGATAACTCAAATCCGGTTTATCGTATTGTTACTGAAATCCCAAGCTCACAAGTTGAGGCACCATTTGTAAGCTTTCTTGATATCTGCTCAACAAGTGAATTAAACTGCGCCGGAATCACAGATTCAATTGCTTCAATTAAAGACAGCATCGAGCTGGTTCTTTTCTATATGCCTAAAGACACAGACTATAGCTCTAACGAAGAAGTGGAGATTCCTGATACTGTAGGTAGAGCGATTTACTTTAAACTCGTTATTAGTGCCGCTGTCACTGATATCAGAACACGTGCAAGCTTAAATATCACAGGGACTTATGCAGGAGATGAGACTGCAGTTCTTGATTATTTTGGTGATCATGGTGGGAATGGTACTTATATTTCTCGCATCGCCCTCTATGTTAAAAATGGAGGGGGACTTGTCACTAGGACCGTTGATGATATTCGAATTATTGAAGATCAATCAAATGAAGGTAATGTTAAGGTGACAAATCTCACTAATAACGCAACTTATAGCTCTGCTATCGCGTATCTTGATCACTTTGGCTTTATTGGGCCAGGTAGTACAAGTAGTGCGGATCTGGATGTACAAACGGCAGATTATCAGCCTCAGCCAATTGAGAAGCTGCTTTCGGAAAACCAGTGTTATCTTGTAACTGCTGGCTTTCAAAGAAATCACTACGTCTTAGAATACTTTCGCGTTATTAGAGATGAGTATCTGATGAAGACAGCTCTTGGTGCTGCGTTTGTAAAACTTTACTACAGCACTGCGCCATTTTTTGTGGAAACAATCTTAAATAACGAGTCCTTGGCCTCAATGATTAAGAGATATAGCTTCTCAATGTATTTTATTTTACAAAATATCCTATTTATATTAGGATTCATGACTATAATTACGTTTTTAACGTTTAGAAGAGAATTTATCTATGCCTTACAAAGTTTTAATCGTCGATGACGAACCAGATATTCTAGAGTTACTGGCCGAGGAGCTTCAGTTTGAAGGCTATGAGACGGAGTGCGCAAATTCTGGAAATAGTGCTGTTAAGCTAATCAATAGTGGCCAAACTTTTGATGCCATTATTTCTGACTATAAGATGCCAGATGGAAATGGGAAGGTTGTTCTTGATTGCACAAATAGTAATGACAGCCAGAAGGAGAAAGTATTTTACTTTGTTTCAGGACAAGCAGATATTTCTCTGAAGGAGGCAATGAAGGAAGGGGTCACTCGTTTCTTTTACAAGCCCTTTGATCTAGATGAGCTACTGACAAGTTTAAAAAAAGATCTACAATAAAAAAGGGACCGTATTGAGTCCCTTTTTAATTTGGCTAGTTTAGGATTGTCGAATGCGTACCTCGTACGTATCGGTTTTTCCCCAGATGATCTTCCTTACTTTCTTCAAGTAGCAGATCCCAAAAACCATCCATTTCATTATATTTGGCCAGTAGCTCATACGTACGGCCAAGCCCCTGTCTCGAAAAGGCACTTCGTTGGAATTCAACATTCGTACGAAGTGATTCAAATTCGCTTTTTAATTGATTAACTGTTTCCTGTGAAAGATCACTGAACTCTTCTTGCATTAGTTCTAGGATTCTTGCAGCAAGTCTCTTAGGTCCAAAGTATGATGAAATAAACTTCACAAAGACGCTGGCATTGATTTTTCTAAGGATTGGGTTGGCCTTATCGTAAAAGGCCGCAAGAAAACACTCATCAATTTGTTGGTGTCTCACTTCATCAAGCATATGATAGTAGTGGCATTGCCAAAAGTTCCAATCGACGTCACCGGCCTTAAGGGCCTTGTTATATTTCTTAGAGATATCTAATGTTCTCTCTTCAAAGAATAGGGCAATCCAAATCCACCATAAGAAGATATTTGGAAATTTTGTGACAACTTTCATGATGAAGTTCTGCACAGGACTAAGCTTAAATATACGTAGAGGGTTCTCTTTCGAATAATTTTCAGGCTCGGCCTTCATAAGCATTCTTAGAAAGATTTCGCCGTGCTTATCTTCTTCTTCCATAAAGTGATCAATGGCCTCAGTCATTTGAGGGTTTAGCTTATAAATTCTTTTACAGCTTTTAAGGGCCGGATTTAGAAGAACGTTTTCAAACCAAATAAATTGCTCACAAATTGAAAGTCCAATTAATTGGTTGAATCTAAGTTTTTGGGCCTCTGTAAGTAAGTCATAACTTGGTAGGTAAGAGATGGTCACCATTTCATCTGGTGTCCACTTAAGCTTCTTATCAATTGGTTTAGACCAATCAAGTGCATCAACAGTGAAGGCGCGCTCGACAGATTGTTTATTAAGTTTTTCTAATTTGCTAATAAGTCTCGATTCCATCTTAGCTCCAATTATGAAAGTACTTGCTTTAGTTCTTCGTTATGATTTTTTTCTAAGTAATTAATTAAATCTTGAGTCGTTTGGCATTGTAAGAAGATTGTGACAGGTAGTTCTTCGAAATCTTCTTTTAGGCGTCCGATAAATGACATGGCATCATATGAGTCAAGGCCTAACGTGATAAAGCTTGTCTCAAGAGTCAGTGTAATTTCTTTTTCATCACTGACTTCAGCTATTGCTTCATTTAAATATTTTAAAATTTTCTCATTCATAGTGGTATCCAAGTTATCCCAATTTCTCTTTGATTAAGAAATTGAACTTAAATTTATTTTTTATGTATCGAGATACTATAAGATTAAATCGATAATTTTTCTCGATTCTTGTAATTTCTCCGGTCATGTATCTTTTTTGGGCATTTTGGCGTTTTACCTTCCCACTTGTCGTTTTCTTAAGAGTCAATTCTGGCACGATCGAGATATTGTTTTCTGAGAGGGCTATCTTTGACTTAAGTGCGTTAGCGACGTCTCTTTTTACTCTATTTCTGGCCTCTTTTGACTTCTCATTGAGCTCAATGATCAGGTGAGGTCGCTCGCTCTTATCCGTTTGGATAGAGAAAGCAACCATGCGCCCAAGCTTTACCGCTGGAACTTTGGCGGCCATAAATTCAAGGTCATTGGCAAAGATATTCACTCCGTTACAAATCAACAGGTCTTTGCTTCTTCCTGTTACGTAGAGCTTACCTTCTTTATCGAGGAACCCTAGGTCTCCTGTATTAAGCCAACCATCTTCAAGATGTGACTCTCTTCCAAAGTAATGAGTTGAAATAGATGGGCCTTTTATGTAGATTTCTCCAACTCCTTGGCCTTGATTTCTAATCTCTAGCTGAGTAGGAGAAAGGACCTTTCCACATGAAATAAACTCTTCGTTCTTAAGCGTTAGAGTTTCAAACTTAGTTCCAACGTCATGAAATGTTACAGCAAGAGTTGCCTCCGCTAGTCCATAAACAGGCATAATAGCATTTGCACTGAAGCCGTATTTTTCAAAACGTTTACTAAAGGCTTTTAATACATTTGCCTTGATAGGTTCCGCGCCACATTGAGCGAAGCGAATATGTGAAAGATCGAGTCCTTCTAATTTTTTTTCTGGAATTTTTGTCGCACAAACATAGTAGGCCGAATTTGGAATACAAAGAGCACTGCACTTCGTTTCAGATACTAAGTGAAGCCATTTGTGAGGTGCTATCACGTAATCTTGAGTGCGAATAATATGACATTCTAAATTCTTTAACAGGGCAGTTAGAAGACTTCCTATTAGTCCCATATCATGATGAAGTGGAAGCCAAGTACAAATGGAGTCAGAATCACTTAGCTTGATGCCTTGATTAATCTGGTCATTATTTGCAAGTAGGTTACTATGACTGATAACAACACCCTTAGGGGCCGAAGTTGAACCAGAAGAAAATTGAATAAAACAAGTTTCATTACTTTCTGGATTTGCAAATTGTGTTGCCATTGCAACGTCGTTAAATTTTACTATATTTGTAAAGCCCTCTGGAGAGTTCTTTGCTGCGATATACTTTGTTTGTGCTGCTGAGGCGAATTGGAATAGTAATTCTTGATAATCTTCTTTTAGCATTAAGGCGTTTGATGCCATTGGTACTGGTACATTTCCTGAAAGAATAATACCAAAGAAGTATGTTACAAAGCTTTCTTCATTTTCAAAAGAAAGGATTATATTACTACCAGTGATTTCATTTGCTTTAATTTTTGAAGCAATTGCACGGGCCTTCTCCATAAGCTCATCGATAGAAAGAGAGCTAACAAGCTTAAAGTTCTTGTAAAAGAAGAGAACCTTCTTCTCTAGATCTTTATTTGAAAGTAGCTTGTCAATTAGGTTACGCATTCAATTGACCTTCTAAGTAAGCAATGATCTCAAGTGTTTTATTAAAGATATGTGGCATGAATTCATACTCATTTACACTATGACCTACATAGTAGAATAGGACACGATTAAGTAGATACTCATTTGCACATGAAAGCATATTTTCTAATTTCTCTTCTTTCGTTAGTTCTAGTCCATCCTTAGCGAAGTAATATTCGATATCACTTTCGATCTCTCCACTTGGCGTTGTGAAACTCATGAACTCAACTAAGTCTCTGTATGGAGAATTAAAACGTGATAATTCCCAGTCATAAAAGCATGGACGTCCATTCTTGAAACAAATATTTCTTGGGTTAAAGTCATTGTGAGTTAGTGTTTTAGGGCCCTTGTTAATGATCTTTGCCCATTGTTCAACGCTGTTTAGAACTTCTTCCAATTTCGCTTCGGTCTTTGCACTAATGTAATTTTGTGCGCGAATATAAGTGATAATCGATTTCGTTAAATCCTTATCAATATTAATCTTCCCAAGATTAAGGGATGACTCTGCTACTTCTTGTGAATTTGCAAAACTCTTGTGAACTTTAGAGATGGCATCATAGATTAATTCACGAGTTGAGCTAATCCATAGCTCTAAACTTCCTTGCGTATTCATTAACTCAATTTTTGAGAAATTTAAGTTCTCAAGAAGAAGAAGGTAAGCTTCTTTCTGAGCATTCACATACGTACCGTGAAGCTCTGGCATATAGCGAGAGAAATCTTTTGAAACCATACGGTATGCTTCAATTTCTCTTACATGACATTTCGTAAATTCATTATTATGAATTGTTTTGATAAATTTTCTTCTGATATCACTATCGGCAAAACCTGCGATAGCTGCAAAGCCTGCAATCACATCAGTATCAAGAGGCTTTGATTTAAGGATGATTTTTTCTTCTTTGTTTATTTCTAATGAAGTAAAACCAAGTGACTTGTTAACTACTCGCGAAGTCGCTTCTGTGATAATCCCATTTTCAATATTGATCTTATGATCATGTTCAATCGATTCACTTTCTTGAACAAGAGTCGACTGATCAGTGAAATTTTCATTGATAAATTCTTTTGTGATATCTTTTGTCTTAAGTTGATCTTTCGGATTATTTCTTCCTAGCTTGTCGTGAGCATAAGCAAATTGTCCACCACAGATGGCCGACATCGTCGAAAGCTCTAATGATAGGGCAGCGCCTGCTATAATTTTAGCAAATCTTTCGACCTTTCCGGCACCTGAACAACCAATCGACTTCAGGCAGTCCTTATAGTGACCTAGACCTGTTCCACCACCAACAGTTCCAATAACAAGTGAAGGTAGTGTTAAGCTTACGTATAAACCTTTTTCATGTTTTTCAAAATTTAAAACGGCAGTTGAAGATTCATGAATACAGGCGAGATCCTGTCCAGTTGAAGCAAAAATGGCAGCAACAGCATTGGCAACGTTGACGTTATAGCCAGTCATTCCTTCTAAACGAGTGATAGGAAGAGATCTTAGGTATAAATTGATAAGATCAGTACTCGTAGTCTTTAAGATACGCTTTAAAACTTTTTCAGAGATCACACATTCTGCAGTTACATAAGTTCCGCGTGTCTGCATGGCAGATCCAACTGAAACTTTCTTATCACTTGATCCATTTCCTTCAAGGAAAAATTCTACGAGATTAATTTTTGAAGTAAGAAGTTCTTCTTTGATCCAAAGGCATGATTGCCAAGTACAAACCGTCGTCATATTTTGGCCAGAGGCATCAGCGCACTCATAGATAAATTTAGCGTGAACGTTACGGCCTATAAGAACTGGCTTAATCTTTTTAAGATCAGCAAAATTTGAGTACTTCTTAGTAATACTTTTAATTGTATCGAAATTATCTTCTAACCATGAGATAAATTCATCAGCATGGTCAATATCATCAAATGTAAAAACAGGAGCGCGGTACATGCGCTTTCTTAGTACCTTGGCCTTAAATCCACCACATAAGGACACAGCAAGTGCGCCGCGAGTGATAGAAGAGACTAGTGCACCTTCAGATGTTGCAATAGGGATATAAAGATCTTCTTTTTCGCCTTTTTCATTTATTTTTAATGGCCCACAAATTCCCATTGGAATCGAAATGCTTCCAGTATAAGACTCGATATTTCCCTTGAGACTTAGGCCATCTAAGTCAGTCGTTTGAATTGAGTCGAGGCTTTCTCCGCACTGGGCCTCTAAAATTGCAATACGATTTAGTCTTGCTGCCTCAGAGTAGTCAAAACGAGATGGGGCCGAAAGCTTCTGCTTTACGACTTTTGCTTCCTGGTCAGAAGCTAAATTTGTGTGTGTTTCATTGATCTTCATTGTTCAAATATAGCTTATAAAGATGAACGAGAGCGCTTGATTGAAAAATGTACTATGGCCGTCTACTGTGTAGACGGCTTATTAAGCCATTTAATATCAGTAACTTAGGCTGATATTGAATGATGTGTTAAAAGTCTTATCTTATTTGATGTGTAAAATTTAATTGTTGTAATTATTTATTATTTCATATGCAATAAAAAAGGCTGAAATAACTGCGATAGCTATAGAGACTCTATAGACCCATTCTTTTTTTATTATAGTTATATCCCTATCGAATAGGAATGCATCAATTAATATAGGTGAAAATGCAATCTGTATTGAATAATTATTAAATGATTCTAGGATAACGTCTTGAATGGTATTTGGTGATGAATGATTTGATTTTGAGAGATAGAATATTGGAACTACGAAAATTACTAAAATGCTAAAAAATGAAATTATAAATGTATTAATTTTACTTTTTAAGATATTAGGTCTTATATTTAGATCTTTCATTGAAGTTTTAAATTCACCAAAAAACATACTAGAGAAAGACATGAATATAAAGAGAACAGCCGATTGCGACAGCTTTATTAGCCCTGGTTCTCCTTGGTTCTCTGAATTGAATGGCCCGAAAAAAAATAGAGTCAAAATAAAAATGAGAAGGTAGCTATCTTGTATATGATTAAAGAACCGAACAAAGCCACAATTTCCTATTATTTCATTAAATTCATCTTGAGGATTAAGGTCATTGTTTATATTTACTAAATTCTTTGTTTTTTTATATCGATATAAATAGATAATATAGGCCGTAATATAGCCAATACTCAAATGACTAATGTTGGTTATAATAGATATTTTGAATACGTAAAATAGAGCATCAAATACAACTAAAATAATCCATATTAATAAAAAGAATATTGATTTAATGAAGAGTTGGTTTTGCATTAATATTCTTATCATATGTTAGAGCATGAATAAGTGATAGTAGCGAGTCTTCTGAGAAATATCTTTCGCAAATAGTGAAGGAAGGTTTCCGTCTCGCATTAAGCATAGATATGCCTGCTCATATTGAGATCGAACCTGAGGGATGATCTCCTTTAGAAGGTAAATGAAGCTTAGGCCCATATGACGATGATCTGGGTGAACTCCCATAGTTTTAATCAACAACTTCTTTTTGTCTGTTGATGTGGGGTCCACAAAGTTTAGGATGATACCAACAATCGAGTTATCCTCTTTTGAAATTAGAGCACGCGATGTGTGAGGGCAAATAAGAGCAGCTGCCTGAGGTCCATACTTTAGCTTGAATGTTTCAAATGAAATTGGGGAGTAGGCGATATTTTCTCCAAAGACTTGATCAGCACTTTGATAGAATCGTTCAAGATTATCTAGCCAAAATTGGCCATCAATCACTTTGAGCTCATAATTCTGAGTCATTGGTGAGTCATCGATTTCATCAAATTGTTTAGACCACTTCAAGAGCTTATCAAAGTCATTAATCTCATAAGTTACATAACTCTCAAAGACTTCACCGTTAGCACTTAATAAGTCATATAGACTTTTGTCATATGGTGGCTCCATTAAGTGATGGGGAAGGTCTTCGTTTTGTTTAAGGCGATAGCTATTATAAGTTGAAAAATTCAGGGGACCGACTATTTTGTCGATACCATGTGTAGCACGATATGCTTTTGCCGCTTTTATAAAGCTATCTGATAAACTTCCAGAACAAAAACCAAAGTAGGCTTCTTTATCGATAAGAAAGAAGATTGCGCAAGCTTCACCATCGACAAATTGTTCAATACTTGAGATTGCTTCGTTATCTTTAAAAAGAAGAAACTCTTGTTTTTGATCCTGTGTAAGTAGGTCTAAGTTAATTTGCATAAACACCTACAATTAGAGCGATATAAAGTAGGAGAGCAAAGAGTCCAAATGACTTTTCGTTCTTCTTACGTCCTTCTAGACTCGGTTTTTTAAGATATTTAAAAAGAGTTGATTGTGCAGCTGCAAAGCCTGCAATTCCCATTGCTGCTAAAATTGAACGCAGGTTTGGCATTAGCGGAATAAGGTAAAGGAAGCATCCTAGAGTTACCATATTCATTAATGTGATGATTAGAACACTACCTCCAGCTCCATAAATTTTTGTATATGAATCAAGTGTTTCAGTTTCTTCTTCTGGCCCTCTCGTCTTTCTTGTGAATTCATATGAGAAGCCCGAAGCAAATGACATGGCAAGAATTAGATAAACGTAGAATTCAAATGTTGGAACTTGCCATTTTGCCGACATGATCCAAATAATAATAAGAGGAGAAACTAACATGTGGCTAATTGAGTAGAGAGTTAAGCGTTTTTCTAGCCAAGGGCCAATAAAGAACTCCTTGGCCATTAGAACTGACCATAGGTAAACGGCTCCATAACAAATAAGAGTAAGATAGTTATTTGAGATTAAGAATGAATAAGTTAGTCCAATAATAGTAAAAATGGCCGCAATAATATCGAGGTGCCAAAGTTTAATTAGGCCTCTTTGAAGAGCACGCTCTGGGTGATTAATACAGTCAACTTTAAAGTCTTTATGTTCATCAAATACTCTTAGAACAAAGTAGTGGCCTACAACGGCAATGGCCCCTAGGATATCTAGTGGTGTGAAGTCTAGTGCTTTATCTTGTAAGAAGAGGGCCAAACGACTCATGACAAAGAAAGTAATTAGGCCAGAGATGACATTGGCCATTGGAAAGCGCTCGCTTGACCATGCTAAATATCTCTTAATAAATGAATCTTCCATTTTAATATGACTTATATCTTTGCTCATACATCCTCATCTGAATTTAATTTCTTTGTACCATTATATAATGAAAACAACTATAATTGTGACATGGCAAAATATTTTACTGACAAATTAAATTACTCACTTGCAAATGAAGATATTGAAATGGAGTCAAAAGTTTGTAGAAAACTTTCTTCAAAAAATATTGGTTCTATTTGTGGTGCCGGACCGAGAGGCTTATATCTCGTGACAAATGTTGATTCAAGACTAGACCTCTTTGATGTTTCTGGACTCCAAATTGAGTGGGCCAGGGCATATGAGAAGGCGATCCTTGCCCTTGATGAAGTTGAGTTTTTAAGAGCGTATCATGATGATTCTGGAATCTTAAAGACTATTGGTGCAAATGTTGGACTTAGTGAATACTTTGATGCCAATGAAATTGCGGCCCTTGCTGGCTCATGGGAGAAGACGTTTATTACTTTCTCAAAGCTTTGTCGTAAGATCCTTGGTCATCGAATTATTGATGCCCTTAAAAACTGTAAAACTGTTCAAGAGCAGCTCAATATTATGGATACAGTAAGCTTTAAAGTGAAGTGGACTGTTGTTCTGTCGATTGTTGGGAATAAAGCTCTAATGAATTCTCTCTTATATCGAGGGGACTTTATCAGAAAGAATATCCCCGAGAGTTATGTGAAGTTCTATCGAAGTCGCTTTGCTCGTCTATTTAAGAATAACCTTATCAAAGATAATTTCTTCTTAAGTCTATGCTTTTTTGGAGAAGTTACTTTGACAAATACGCCACTGCGATGTCGAAAGTTTTCTGAGCTAAAAAGGTGTATTGAAACAACTCAAGTCAATTATCATATTGGTGATGTTGTTGCAGAGCTTGCCAGTGGAAAGCATCAATTTGATTACTTTTCTTATTCTGATGTTCCTAGTTACTTTAATAATGAGCTAGGTCGAGACTTCATACAAAAGGCCAAAGCTTCAATTTCTATTGGTGGTGTGATTTGTGTTCGCTATTACTTACGTGTTCATTCACCAAACTTAGACGGCTTTGAAGATATAACAGCTGACTTCTCTGATCTTATTAAGAAGGAGAAAGTTGGGGTTTATGATATTAAATTTTATAAAAGAATCTCATAGAAAAAGGCCTCATTATGAGGCCTTTTGTTATTCTTGATTATCTTGAAGTAAGTTAATTAGACCTTTTTCACAGTCCATCTCAATCTCTTGCCCATTTTCAACAATTTTTGTAATTCCTGGAACACCGACAATTGTTGGTATTTTAAGCTCTCGTGCGATAACCGCAGAGTGTGATAGTGTCGATCCTTTTTCTACGAGAAGTCCCTTAATTGATGGGAATAAAGGGGCCCAGCCTGGGTCAGTTCTTACCGTACAAAGAATTTTATCATTAACATCGATTCCATCATCTGGTTTAAAGAGTAGGGCGACTTCTCCTGTGATATGTCCAGGATAGCATCCAATACCCTTAAGTGCACCATCGTGATCGAGATTTGTATTACCTTCATAGATAAACTTATTTCCCGCATGAACAAAGCCAAAAGTCTTAAAATGATGACCAGGCTCTTCATCTTCATATGATTCATACTCAGACTTTCTTAAGCTAATGAGCTCTTTTAGACTTGTCTGCACAATACGCCCATCTTTCAACTCTTCGATCTCACTAAGGGTTAGAAAGAAGATATCTTCAGGTAAATTGATTAAGTTAAAGCTTGCTAGCTGATTTCCCATCTCACGGTAAATTTGGCGTGAAATTCCAAAAGACTTAGTTCGTAGTAGCCTTGTATTTTCTCGGTAGCGAATTGCCTTTCTGAGTTTTTCAAGGTCTTTATAAAAACGTTTTCTAGCAAAAGAAGAAAGCTTCTTTTTAATGATTGGAGCTATTTTAGCTTCTTCAGATTCTCTAAGTTCAAGCTCATTTGCAATAAAGTTATCATAACTTAGACTTTCTTTAATAACGTAGTTCTTTAGAATATTAATAAGAAAGTCGGGGTTTTCACGCAGAGATAAACTCTCTAATTTAAGTTCCCCAATAGTGCGGTCACCATAGTCTTGAATATACTTCTGACATAGATCAAAGATGGCCTTATTGTTGATATAGAAGAAGTCCATGACTTTTGAGTTTTCTAATTTTAAGAATTGATCCTGAAAGTCTTGATCACACTTCTTAATTTCATCACTAATCTTTAGAAGTTCTTTTGTTGGCTGGGTACTGGCTATATCGTGTTCTCCAGACAATAAGTTTCCAAGCGTGATATCGGAATTTTCAACCGCAAGCTTCTCCATCCAGCGATACATCTTTCCATTCATCATCATGACATAGAAATCATTTATAAGCGGGGCATGCCACTTACTTGTGATTTTTTGATCAAGCTCTTCAGTTAGGTCATAGAGTTGTGTGAGATTAAGTCTGTTAAGTTTAGAAAAATCAATATCTTCATATACTTCATAAAAGCCAGACATAAAGTCTGCAACAACTTTATCAATTTTAGAAAAATACCACAGCAGACTTCCAAAGGTTTTAATTAAACCAGGAAGCATCTTAAGCCTCTCACAAAATGGAAGATTCTTATCTTCAATGAATTCGACAGGATCTGTTATCCCCATCATCTTTTCCATATCACCTTTTGATTGTTTAAAAGATGGAAGTAACAGAAGCCCTTTGTACCAAGACTGAATATTGTAGAAAACACGCCCTTCGATAAGTGCAATCATATTCTTATGTCTTTTTTCGTGCTTCTTTAATTCTTCTTCACTTAGTCCTGTTAATCCTAGTAGTTGGTGATAGACCTTGTAATACATCTTAGAGGCATAGGAGAAAGTTAGGGGAGTTGTGACGCCATTGAATGACTCCTGAATATTTGAATTATCAAAGACATTGGCAAACTCTTCTCGCTTATCCATAGGAAGAGAAGTGATATCCCTTGTTTGGACAATATAGATTTTTCCATTTTTAAAGCAAAACTCAATATCTTGTGGTTTCTTCTTTAGTGCAAGAATATCAAGTGCGATCTTATTTAACTCGATAATCTCAGCGTGAGTTAAGACACTTGAGTTAATATCACTTCCTACGACTTCAACTTTCTTGGTTGTCTTATTTTCATAATCAGCAATTATTTTAAAATCTTTTTCTCTAATTTCATCTTTAATAATACCGCGGTCATCGATTGTGTACTCGTCAGTGTTACACTCGCCACTAACGACACCTTCACCTTGGCCATAATTTGCTGAAATGAGCATTTCGTCTCTGTACCCATTAATTGGGTTGGCCGTAAAGAGAACACCTGATTTTTCTGGATCAATCATTTCTTGTATGATGACGGCCATTTTAGGTGTTGATTGATGAATTTGATTCTTAAATCGATATGTAAGGGCCGTTAGAGAAAAGTTACTCTTAAAGCAATTTCTTATGGCAGCCTCTATTCTTTCTTTTCCTTGGACATAGAGAAATGATTCGAGCTGTCCTGCAAAAGAGAAGTGACTACCATCTTCATCTGCAGCAGAACTTCTAATAGCATAATGAATTTCAGGATTAATTCTTTCCATTACTTCATCAATAATTGATATTTCACACTTATTAATCTCTGTATGAATCTTTGCAATAAGTTCTTTTAAGTCGTCAATAAATTCAAGTTGCGTGTATTGAATGATAAGTTGTTTTAATACTTCATTTTGGTCAACTAATGTTTGAAAGTAATCACTAGTAATACAAAACCAATCAGGTGTATTAACACGACATTTTTCAAGCTTTGCAAGATTATAGGCCTTGCCACCAACTTGTGTTTTTGTTGTAAGAAGAGAATCAAATTTACTTAATAGATACATTTACTACCTAATATTACAAATTATATTATTTTCATTTAATATTATCATATGAAAAATATTGAAGATATAAGGCAAGAACTGGGTTATATCGGTGGGCCAATAAACGGCTGCCATTACCTCGATTCTCATTTTAGAAATAATTTAGAAAAGCGATGCTTAATATACCAAGATAAAGACCAGACTTATGGTGAATTTATGTCTCAAGTTGGGGCGTGGATAAAGACTTTATCTGATGCTGGAATTAAGAAGGGAGATCGAGTCATTGTTCTTATTCCACTTCGTCTTGAGCTATATCAGATTATGGTTGCCTTATTTTACATGGGAGCGGTTGTCGTCTCGATAGACTCGACTATGCCTAAGGAGAAGCTTAAGCAGGCCATAGGGGATGCAAATGCTCAGGGAATCATCTCTGTTAAAGAGCTTTTAAAGTGGACTCCTTTAATTCCTGCTCTTTGGAAAATGAAGCGTTTTACGTACGATCAAGACTGTTTCTTTGCCAAATCTTTAACAAATATTAAAGCTGAAGATAATCTTAATTTTTCGCAAACACCGATTGAGCAAGATGCTCAAACGCTTATCTCTTTTACAACTGGCTCAACTGGCAGGCCAAAGGCTGCAAATAGAAGTCTTGACATCTTTTTAGCGCAGAAGATCGTTTCAGAATACTTTTGGTTACATCGAGAAGATGAAGTTGATATGCCATTTTTCCCAACTCTTGTTCTTCAAAATTTGGGACTTGGAATAACGACAATTTTTCCAGATATCGACTATCGAAAATTGTCTGAGTTTGATGTTTCAAAAGTAATTGAACAAATGAATAAGTATAAGGTCACGCGTTTCAGTGCTAATCCTATGATCATTAAACGTCTTGCAAACTACCTTGCTGCAAATGAAATTAAGATTCCAAGTCTGAGAAGTATCATTATTGGTGGTGCTGAAATTTCAACGAAGCATGCAAACTTTGTAAAAGAAGAATTTGAAAAGGTAAGTGACGGTATCGAAATACATATTATCTACGGATCAACGGAAGTCGAACCAATTAGTTTTGTGCCAATTGATGAATATATCTCAAATAAAAAAACAGGACTTAAGCTAGGTCATGTCATTGAAGTCTTAGAAGTTAAAATTAATGAGGTTGCTAATAGTTTTGACTTTCAAGAAGGGCTTATCTGGGGTGAAATTTGTTTAAGTGGTCCCCATGTGATTAAGGAGTATATCGATAATCATCCGGCCAATAAGGCCACAAAGAAGTGGGATGAGCAGGGAAGGTTATGGCATTTAACTGGCGATGTTGGTTATATGAGTGGTGGCCAGATTTATCTCTTAGGAAGATTAAAGGATTGCTTAAGGATTGATGGAAAGCTTGTTCCTACATTTCATTATGAAAATGAATTAGCACGAATCGATGGCGTTGAACGAGCTGCTCTTGTGCAAGTTGGAAATAAGATTAAATGCCTTATCGAAGGCGAAGTAAAAATTAAGGATCATATTAGTGAAATTTTAAACGATTGGAATTTAGCAAATGCAATTATTGAGTTTGGAAGAGTTCCAGTTGATTCGAGGCACTTTTCTCGCGTTGATCGCAATGCCATAAGAGAAGGTATCCAGCACAAATAATATGTGCTGGATTATGTATTCTAGTTTTCGTAATTTCGACAAAGAATCGAAATTTTCTTTGTTAGCTCTTTTGGTAGAGTAGAGAATAGGTTTGACCAGCTATTCACTTTATGTCCGTAGCATCTTTGCCAGTGTGGAGTATAAAGCTGCCCTTTATCTCTTAATAAATACTCTTCCATATAATTTTTTAAATGTAGGTCTTGAAGATCTTTTGAGTCTGATCTTTCTAATACTTTTCTTTGATAGAGGGTATCTGCAATTTCAAATGGTGTAACAAAACTTGCTTGTCCTTTATAAAGCTTATTAGATTCATCAAAGTTGTATGCTGCTCGAATAAAAGTGTGAAACTTAATTCCTGGGTAAGTTTGTTTAATACCATTGTAGAAAGAATTATCGTGCTCACCATTGTCACCAACAAGGATAACTGTATCTGGCCTGTGCTCTGAGATTAGCTCTTCAAGTCTTTGGGCCTTAAAGATCTTACTTGAAACTTTAATCGGTCTAATCTCAAGACTCCCTTCTGGAAAGTTTCCATTCTTAAGTAATTCTGTGTGTGACCATGCCATCACTTCTTCTGGAGCGTTTGTCAGATAGAATACATCTGCATTGAGGCGATTCTTTATAATGCGGTAAAGATCGGCCATACCAAGGAAGATATTATTTGTGCGGTAGGCATTTGAAACAGCATCAATTTTTGATCTGATATGGCCGACCTTAATAGTGTCGTCGATATCAGAGATTAGAATCGTTTTTCCACTATCCTGAGTAAAGGCTAGAGTTGCTGATGCTAAAAGGTTAAACGTAAGTACTAGGATTACTGATTTGATGTTTCTTGTTTTCATAAAGAAATCATATGGAATGAATTCATAGATTTCACTGTGTATCGCGTTAGTATGAACATTATACAGAGATTTCGTTAAAATTATCCATCCAAGTGCTGAATTGTTGGCATTTTTGGACTTCTTGCGCCTTTAGAAGATAGAGATTCTTGTGTGATCTGAAAGTTAGGATACTACCCTTAACTTTGAGCTCTTTGAGTTTTTCGACCTCTTTATAGTGCTCAATATTACGATAATCACAGGTACTAATTGTTTCGGCTTCAATTTTCAGCTTTTGAGTGACCTCGTTTTGGAGCTCTTTCATAAGATTAAGCTGTTCTTGGGAGAGTTCGTGACTAATTTCTCCTAATCTCGCTAGGTAGTCTTTTGATTCATTTAAGCTTCTGGCCGCAAGATGGCCAAGTCCTTTTTTTGAGAAATTATTGAATTCCTCTATCTTTACTTGAGAGCGAAAGAGGTAGTCGTCGGCCTTTAGTCCAGCAGCGTGGACCGAATTTGAAAGCCAGTAGACTCCGAATAATATAAGGATAAAGTATCTCAGTTTCATATGTATTTTAAAGAGCAAGAAAAGTGCCAAGAAATAGGGCACTATAATACGAGCTTTCAATAACTTGGAGTGTGTATCATATGGACAGTGTCTAAAAATATCGTTATTTAAGGTACTTACTGTTTAAAACATGGTATAAGGCAATTTATGTACTATTTTGATCACGCGGCCTCTACTAAGCTCTATCCTGAAGTTATTGAAGTTTTATCGAAAAGCTTCGAATTGGATTATTCCAATCCTGCTGCGAAGCATTTGGCAGGAAAGGAATGTGCTAAGAAGATTGAGGATGCCAGAGCTAATATTTTAAAACTCATCCAGGCCAAGAATTATGGCCTGATTTTCACTTCCTCTGCAACAGAAGCAAATAATCAAATTATTCGCTCAATTGAGGAGGGGATTATCTTCCTCAGTGGAGACCATCCTTCTGTTACCAAGGTCATTGATAATGGAGAAGGCTTCAAAAGTATTGAAGAAATAGTCAATGCAGTAACAAGTGAAACACAACTTGTTTGTATCAGTCTTGTAAACTCTCAGTCTGGACAATATTTTGAAATTGAAAAAATCGCACAAGCTGTAAAGGCCAAGAATAGAAAGTGTCTCGTTCATGTAGACGCAACTCAGGGTTTTGGAAAGGTTCCTTTTACTCTTAAAGATTCTGAAATTGACTTTGTCACTTTCGGTGCTCATAAAATGGGAGGGCCAAGAGGTATTGGTGGTCTTATTTTCAAAGAAAGTAAGGTGCATTTTCTTAAGCGCTATCTTAGAGGTGGTGCTCATGAAAAAGGTCTTAGGGCCTCAACTCCTTCAACGTCACTTGTACTCGCACTGGCAAAAGCTTGTGAACTAGCTTTCTCTGACTTAGATGATTCATTTGAGAAAGCAAAGATACTAAAAGAAAAAATTAAAGCTGAGCTAAGTGGTCTGCATAAGAATATTAGTTATCCGTTTGAGGATCAAAATACTTCGCCATTTATTCTATGTGTTCTCTTTGAAGGGATTGCTAGTGATATTATTATGAGGCACCTTGAAACAAAGGGAATCATGATCTCATCATCAACTGCTTGCTCATCAAAGATTAAGGGATTAAACCCACTTTTTGCGGGCCTTGGGATTGATGAGAAATTTCATAAGAATATTTTGAGAATCTCAATCGGAAAGTCTACAACACAAGAAGAAGTTCAAGGTATGTTAAAGGGCTTTAGTGAAGTAATCGAAGAAATTGGTTTTTTAATTAAATAGGAATAAGAAAGATGTATAAGAGTTTAATTTTAACTGTTGATGAATTATGGCTTAAAGGTAAGAATAGAAAATCTTACTATAAGAAACTGCAAACAAATCTAAGTCGAATCTTTAGTAAGTATCATCATACATCTTGGAAATTAAAAAATAATCAACAACGCCTAGTGGCCGAGAGTGAAGAAGAGTTTAGTGAAGAGTTAATTCACAGACTAACTTCAGTTGCGGGGCTAAGTTCAGTCACTCCTATGAGATCATGTCCATTAGATCTTGATTACGTTTGTGAGCTCGCTGTTAAAGAGTTAAGCCAGTTAACTAACGTTAAGACTTTTAAAGTTCAAACTAAGAGAGCTCTTAAACAATTTCCAAAAAACAGTGATGAAATTAATCGTTATATTGCAACGGCAATTCTAAAGAATACAGATCTTAAAGTTGATGTTAGAAACCCTGACCTTATGGTTGATGTTAAGGTTATGAATGAAGAGATCTATTTATCATGGGAAAAGATTCCATGTATTGGTGGACTTCCTGTTGGAACGAGTGGCCATGCAGTAACACTTCTTTCAGGTGGTATTGACTCACCAGTTGCTAGTTATCTGATGGCAAGAAGAGGAGTGAGGCAGTCCTTTGCATTCTTCTATGCTTACCCATATGTTGGCGAAGAAGTTAAAGAGAAAATTTTAGAGCTTGGAAAAATTCTTTCTAAGTTTCAAGATAGCTTTAAATTATATGTTCTTCCATATGGTGATATTCAAAATTATATTGCTAAGAACTGTAAAGAAGATTACCGCACGTTATTTTTTAGAAAGTATATGATGGACACTTCTGCATATCTTGCAAGAAGGGCCAAGGCCAGTGCATTAATTATGGGTGATGCTCTAGCGCAAGTATCTAGCCAGACACTTCAGAATATGAGTGTACTTGATCGTTCTTGTCCGATGCTTGTGATGAGACCTCTTATTGGAATGAATAAATTAGATATCATCACTGAGGCCAAAAAAATTGATACTTTTGAAACTTCTATTATCCCACACGATGATGCCTGTTCGATGTTTGCACCAAAGCATCCGGTAATTAAGGCCGACACAAAGTATTTTATGGAGTTTTGTGAAGAGCATGATCTTTCGCAATTGATTAAGGAATGCGTGAATAATGCTGAAGTATATCAGTATGATATTCAGGGCAACTTTGAGAAGAAAGAAAAAAGAAATAGTGAGCAGGAGTAGTGTTTTTTGTGCATTGCAAGTAATTTCTTCCTGAATAATTAATCTTTGATTAATGTTAAAGAGGCTTTAAAATATAATTTAGGAACTACCTAATATTATTAGAATTGGAGCTTCAATGCACAAGAAATTTCGAAAGTCGTTGGGACTATTTTTAGGTCTCATTCTTTTATCAACGCCATTTGTCTTAAGAGCTGAAAATGGAATTTTTAGCATCAATAAAGATCAAGTTTTAGGAAACTTATTAATCGAAGTACTCGAAAAACTTCACTATAAGAAACTAAAAGTTAATGATGATCTTTCCAAGAATGCATTCAAAGAATTTGTTCAAAAAGTCGATTATTCAAAGCAGTTCTTATATGAGAATGACGTTAAGGAGCTTAAAAAGTACGAATCTTTAATGGATGATGAAATGCGATCGGGGAATTATAAACTTGTCCTTGATGCAATGAAGATTAAAACTCAAAGAATTCAAGAAGCGGATGCTCTGAGAAAGAAAATGTTTAAAGAGAAGTTTAATTTCTACGGAAATGAAGTTGTTGAGCTTGATCCAGAAAAGAGACACTTTGCTAAGAATAAGAGTGAGTTTGAAAAGAACTGGCGTCTAACTTATAAGCAATCTGTAATGGCCCGTTATATCTCGATGAAGGAAGATCAAGATGATCTGAAGAACCCTAAAAAGAATAATAAGAAAAAGAATGGGAAAAAAGATAAGAAGAAACTTAGCTCTGAAAAAATCCTAACAGAAAAGGAAATCGTTGCTAAGGCACATGAAGCGATTGATAAGAAGTATCGTTTATATTTCGAAAGACTTCTTAAAGATACTAGAGAAGACTATATGGAACTTTTCTATAATTCAGTTGGTGCTGTATTTGATCCGCACACAGCTTACCTTGCTCCAAAAAGAAAAGAAGATTTCGATATCGATATGTCTGGTCAACTAGAAGGTATTGGTGCCGTTTTATCTGAAGACGAGGGCTATATCAAAGTTGTTGAAATCGTTCCTGGTGGAGCTGCATGGAGACAAAAAGAACTTGAAGTTGATGACTTAATTCTTGCTGTAAGTGAAGGGAGTTCTGAGAAAGAGCCTGTTGATCTTGTTGGGATGAGAGTTGATGATGCCGTTAGATATATTCGTGGTAAAAAAGGAACTGTTGTAAAGCTTCATGTTAAGAAGGCCGATGGTTCAAGAAAGACAATTGGAATTACAAGAGATGTTGTTAAGATTGGTGCTTCATTTGCAAAGTCATCTGTTCTTGAACTTAAGGGTGTAAAAGGGAAGTTTGGTTATATCAACGTTCCAAAGTTTTACCGTGAATTTAATGGAACAATTAACTGTACTGATGATGTTAGAGCAGAGCTTAAAAGACTAAAAAAGCAAAAAGTTAATGGTGTTATCCTCGATCTTAGAAATAATGGTGGTGGTGCTTTAACTGATGCACAACTTATGTCTGGACTTTTCATTAAGGAAGGGCCAATTGTTCAAACTAGAAATTATTTGAATCAAGTAGAGACTTTAGCTGATACTGATCCAGGTATTGAATATAGTGGTCCACTAATTGTTATGGTAAACCGTTATTCAGCATCTGCTTCAGAAATTTTAGCTGCGGCAATGCAAGACTATAAGAGAGCTGTTATTGTTGGTGGAGCAGTTACTCACGGTAAGGGAACTGTTCAAGTTGTTTATAGCCTAGATCAAGGTTTAAATAAAATGATGGGACAAGAGTTTGGGGCGCTAAAGCTTACAATCCAAAAGTTCTACCGAGTAAATGGTGGTTCAACTCAGTACAAAGGTGTAACTCCTGATATCGTAATCCCTGATCCAATGTCTTATGCTGAAAACCGTGAGCAAGACCTAACTTACTCTCTTAAGTGGGATCAAATTAAGCCTAAGGAATACCAGAAATGGCCGGGGAAACAATACAATATGAAAAAGCTTATCAAAGCTTCTAAAAAACGTGTTGCTAAAGATGAGCGTATGAAGAAGATTGAAGAGAGTGTTGCATACCTGAAGAAAAGACGTAAAGAAACTGAACTTAAGCTCAATATTGATTCTTGGATGAAAGAGGAAGAAGCTAATAAGAAGAAGCTTGAAGATCTTAAACTAGATCAAGAAAATAAGAATTTAATTGTTACTCACTTCGAAGAATCATTAAAGTCACATGAAACTGTTAAAAAAGGTGAAGATAAGCAGTGGAAAGAAGACTTTAAACAACGCAAAGAAGAGTGGGTATCTTCACTACGTAAAGATGCAGGTTTAGAAGAGGCAATCTATATTATGCGTGATATGATTGCTCAGCAAGCTAAGAAATAATAAGGATTAAAAATGGACTTAAATAAATTAATTGATAATTCAGATATTGATCGTGTAATGACAGTTCTTGAAGAAATGGATGATGAGCAATTATCAGTTGAGTTACTTAGACAATTTAATGATAGTACTAAAGCGCTAGGTGAGTTACTTATGAATAAGGATCCTAACTTGGATCACGCTCATTGGAAAACTCAATGCGACGATGCTAAAAAGCTTGTCGATAAAGTCGTAACAGAAATACTGTCACATCAAAAATAATTTTTTAAGGTAAAAAAGAGTAAAAGTTTCAACTTTTTTATATATTAAAAATTAAGTAGGGCCAAGTCATAAGCACTTGGCCTTTTACTTTTTATTTTCTGAAAATTGTTCCCCTTAATAAAAAGAGAAAAATGGCGAATAATAAATACCATGTAAGTCTTTTCTTACTATCCTCACATCAAGTTAGTCTAATTCACGTTAGGCGGATTGGCCCTGGCCCCCACCAGGGCCTTTTCTATTCTTGAGGCACCATTTGAAATTTCTACTTTGTAAGCATTAGTTTTCTCATAAAGTCACTTGCACTGCGAACCTCTTTAGCAGCATCTTCTTCTGTAATATAATCACCTTCAAGAAGATTTAGAATTGCTTGATCAAAGCTTTGGCAAGGAATATCTGCTGAGTTTGTTCCACCGTTTTCAATAATAGGAATAATACGATCTAGTGGCTCATCACCACGGATACATTCTTTTACACCTGGACCTGTTACCATGATCTCTTGTGCAACACGAACTCCATTGGATGATTTCTTTGAACGAATCATGCGCTGTGAAATTGTAGCATAGAGCGAGTCCGCAAGACGCTTTCTCGCATCCGCTTGCTCATCTCCTGGAAACATTGAAATAATACGACTAATAGTCGAAATGGCATCAGTTGTATGAATTGTTGCTAGGACTAAGTGCCCTGTTTCCGCTGCCTTTAGAGCAATTTCAATTGATTTTTGGTCTCTAAGTTCTCCCAGTAAAATTATATCTGGGTCTTGTCTTAGAGCAAATTTGAGAGCGTCTTCAAAATTATCTGTATCAACTCCAAGCTCTCTTTGAGTAATACGAGATTTCTTTTGTTCGTGGATAAATTCAATTGGGTCTTCAATCGTAATGATATGTTTTGCACGGCGCTCATTGATATAATTAATCATGCTGGCAAGGGTCGTTGATTTTCCAGATCCAGTTGCCCCTGTCACTAGAATAAGTCCACGTTTTGCACGAATAACTTGCTTAAGAGAATCACTTAAACCTAGCTGTCTATAGCTTGGAATATCTTTTTTAATGACTCGAAATACAAGACCGTTCTTATTATTAAATTTAAAATAATTAAATCTCAGTCGGCACTTATCTTCAAAATCAAATGAGCCATCGAGGTCTTTAATTGCCTCAAGTTCTTGTTGTTCTTTATCACCGATAAGTAGACGTAGAATATCGTAGATACTTTCCTGCGTGAGTAGTTTATTTGATTTAACAGCGACCATATCGCCGCTAATTCTAAAGCAAGGGGTTTCCCCCGCCCTTATGTGTATGTCACTGGCATTATTATCAATTGCGACATTGATTAGTGACTTGAAATGAGTATACTCAAACGCCATTTATATCTTCCTTCATCGTATAGTTAAACACTTGTCGGAAGACCGTGCGAAAAAGTTTAGTATTATGTATTTTTAATACCTTACTTAGCGTATCTCTTTCGCATTTCCCACAGAAGGTTACTGATATATGGCCTTCTTGACTCCTTCGTTGTTAGCATCAGAAGTTTTGTAATCTTAAGATTCTTAGGATCTGAGTAGAGGAGAATTAGCATTTCGCGAATAAAATTTGTAGAAAGAGTGATGTAATTATCTGTTCCAACTCCAAGCTTGACTCCCTTTTTCTCCCACCATGAAAATGGATGGTCTTTGAAGTCTGGAAAGACTCCAGTTAACTTAAGGTTTGAAGAAGGAAGTGCTACTAGTGAAACACTCTTTTGAATAATACGATTTAGAATATCGTGTTGGTAGTGCTCGACTTCACGTGCGTTGTGAAACTTTGTCTTTAAGAATAAAGTAACTTCTTCTTCTGTTAAAGGCTCTCCTTTAAAGAGCTTCTTTTTTACTCCAATAGCATATGATTCCCAATCCATCTCTTCCAGCTCATGGCCTTCTGTTGACTTCTTATCAATAGCTTGGTGTTTAGCATTCACTTCTATTATTCTTTGAAATAGACGATGATAGTAATAATTAGGATTGATCCCAAGGCTTAAGCCGTGTTCTAGGGTGTCGATATGCCAAATATTCATCGCATTATCGACTGATTGGATTCCTTTTTTTAGTGTAAGCCAAGTTTCTCCGTGGTGAGAGCGGATCTTAAGACCTCTGTACTGAAGTTTACGTAGGCCACTTTTAAGTTCTTTGAAGTGTGCCTTACGGTAAAGGGCCTTCTCATCTCCAACAGTATCAATCTCAACGAGATTCTCTTTTAAGTATGGATACTTCTCTAGGATTTCAAGAAGGGCATCAACTTGGTGTTCAAAGTGTTCTTTCTTAGTTTCAAAGTTTGTATCATCAAAGAAGTTTAATTCCTTTCTAAATGAAGGGGAGAGGATGAACTTAAAGCTTGGTACTTCCTTTTCAAACTTTTTAAAGCCTTCATAGAGCCCTAGGACAACATCTTCTTCCGTGACTTCTCCAATTCCTGGGATTTGTTCAGCATCCATTTTTGAAGCACGAGAAAGAGTAAACTTTAGCCTAATACTTCCGACATTATAATTTTCGTATAATTCTTTTGCCATATGGTAGGCTGCATCTTGATGGGCCTTCTTTGAAGTAAGAATAAGTTTTGCTAAAAAAAGAATGCGAAGGTAAGTTGCAAATTGTTCACCTTCTTTTAGGCGAATAAGGTTATCCACATCTTCAACACAAGTGATCGGAAGTGCATCTTCACCGTATACTTCGGCAATTCTCTTTTCATAAACTTTCTTGTTCTTTCCACTTAGTAGCTTCTTGAGCCTTGGATAAATAAATTCTGCATTAAGGGAGCCTGTTAGGTGGATATGTTCTTCATAGTACGGAATTGGAAACTTTTGAAAGAAGTTAAAAACTGCATCTGAGACAGGGTGATTTAGGAGAGTTTCAATATCAACTTCGTCAATTTGAAAAGAAGATAGTAATTTCATAAATTCAAGAATTGGCTTTTCTAGAAGTTGATTATCGCGAATACTAGGAGAGTGAACGAGCAGTTCAAGAGTGTCATTTAAAGAGATACCATTTGTCTCACTGACAGTTCTTATTAACTCGCATTCGATATTATTTATGATTTGTTCTTTTCTTTTTTGCATCTTCTAATTCTCTCTAACTAAATTATTTGGTTTTATTATAGATATTTTGTAACTTATTAAAATTTTCATTTAATCGATCATTAATGATCTTTGATTTAAATTTTGTACTCCACTTATCAGGGTGGTATGTTTGCACTAATTTCTTATATTTCTTTTTTCGGTCACTTTCTTCATTAAGTGAACTGAATTCGCCACTTAACTTACTTTCATCAATAGGTAAAATTGCGAAGATTTCATCATATGAAGTATTGATCTTCTTAGTAATACTTTCAAATAAAGCTTCATTTCTTTTTGGTAATGAGATTTTCTCATTATTTATAAAACTCTCAATTGTTTCCACGTGATTTGTGGACTTTGTGGAATAGGTAATAAGGAAGGTTAGAATATTCTTTTCATAGCGCTTATGTTCAATACGATCTAGGTTTTGAAATAAAAACATCGTTGTTGCATAAGAGATAAAAGCTTCTTTAGTTAGTTTCAAGTGATTGATCTTACTAAGCTTCAATAACTCATCCTTAGAGAAGAATTGCTTTATAAAAGGATTAATTAGCGCATTTAACTCTTCTTTATCGAATTTATAATCTTTACGTAATCGATTTAAAACCTCTTCTCCTTCTTTAAAGTCACCCCATTGAAGTGAGGAAAGAAGACCTTGAAAGAATTTTAAATCTTCATCCGTAGCAAACATTTGCTTCTCTTCAAAGTAAGATAATAAAGTTCGTTGACCACCTTTAGTTGACTTAGACAATTGGGAATCTGCTGGTGATGAGCTTCCAGAGACAGACATTCTCTCAATTTTTCTTCTAACCATTTCATCAAACTCTTCTTTGGAGTGTGACTTATTAGTTTTCTTGTGAGGGTTAAAAATTCCATCAAAGAATTCTTTGAAAAGAGGCGCAAGCATGTAGGCCAAGACAATGGCAATAAATGCTAGTGTGATATTTGAAATTATTTTTGGTAACATAATTTAGTCTTTTTAATAATTATTTTAACGCTTTAAGGCATAATATGGAATGGGCAATAGATACACGACTAGTTAACTTGAATAAACCTTGGAGAATTTCCGGTGCTGAAGTTTTGGCCAAGGAGATTATCTATGTAACACTCAAGAATGGTGATTACAAAGGTTATGGAGAGATAAGCTACGGCTCAAAAGAAGATATTAGCGTTGAAGATTTAAAGTTAGAACTTGAGCGATTTGCATCAGATTATGAATCGGCAGGGATTGTTCAATATAATGAATTAACTCAGTATCTTGATCAATATGATTTTCATGTTCCTCGTCTAAGACTAGGTGTTGAAACAGCATTCCTTGATTATCTCGTTAGGGCAACAGAACTAAGTCCTTGGAAAATTCTTGGAACGAATACAGTTAAGAGTGTTGAATCTCTTGACTCATTTCCTGTCTTTGACTCTTTGGAAGAGGGAAGAAAGCTTCTTGCTGAAGCCGATACTAATGGTGTTATAAAGCTTAAGATTACTCACGAAACCTTTCCCGTTCAAGTCGAATTGATTAACGAATCAAATCGTGTATTTGTTCTTGATGCTAATGAGTCCTATGTAAATAATCTCAATTTATTACTTGAGCATTTGGCCCTGATTAAGGATGAGAATGTTCTCTTTATTGAACAGCCACTCTATCGTAATGAATTCGATTTATATAAAGAATTAAAAGAAAAATCACCAATTGACGTCTTTCTCGATGAAGGCATAGAAGATCATAGATTCCTCGATCCGTTTAAAGACCTTTGTCATGGTGTCGTACTGAAAACATCTAAGGCAAATGGGCTTATGAAGACCTTTGCGCAACTGCAGCAGGCCAAGAAACTTGGATTAAAAACAATGCTTGGTTGTATGGTTGAATCAACAGTAGGGATCGCGTCACTTTTTAATATCGCATACGGTTTTGATTATTTTGATTTTGATGGTTTTACAAAGTTAAAAGATGATTCAGAACCTCACGTTATTTGGGAAAAAGGAAAAGTGATTTTGTCTAATATGAATTAAATTCCCCCCCTCGAAAAATTGTGGTGTTCATTTAAAATAGTAAGATATGTAAATTGGTAGAATTACAGTAAACCTGTATGGAAGCTTTTTGGGAGCCCAATGAAAAAAATCAATATCTTATTACCTTTATTTATTCTTGTATCATGTGCGAATGTTAAGCCTACTTATGTTGGTGAAGCACCCGGACAAAATCCAAAAGTAATCGTAAAGGAAGTCGTAAAGTATAAATCAAAAGATGTCGGAAGCGTAAAGGCCTATACCATTAATAATATGGATAAGCTTGAGCTTCACTATCATCAAAAGCACTTCGACTTTTGGGTAAAGTATTTCACTGAAAAAGAAAGGGATCTCTTTCTACGTTATGTTAATAATGGTGCTCGCTACCGTAATGTAATTGAGAAGATTATGCGTTCTCATGGTATACCTGAGGATTTATTCTTCGTGGGCCTAATTGAATCGGGTTATAACACTTTTATTAAGTCTAAGGCCGCAGCAGTAGGCCCATGGCAGTTTATCAAGGCGACAGGTAAGAGATATAAGCTAAGAGTTGATAGTTATGTTGATGAAAGAACTCATATCATCAAGTCAACAGAGGCAGCCGCTCAGTACTTTAAAGATCTTTATAATATCTTTGGTTCTTGGGAACTTGCTCTTGTAGCGTATAACAAAGGTGAGTATGGAATTATTAGAGCTATCAGAAAAGGTAAGACTCGTGATTATATGAAGCTTGTGTCTCGTAAGCTGATTCCTACAGAAACAATTTACTATGTTCCAAAAGTCGCTGCTGTTCGTGAGATCTATAACAATGCAGCAAAGTATGGGATGAAAATCACTGAATCAAAAGATAGTCCATTTGAGAAAGTTAAGCAGCTAAATGTCAGAGGATCTTTTGACTTATATAAGTTAGCACGCGCTCATGGTGTCGATGTAAAGACGTTAAAAGTTCTAAACCCTGACTTAAAAAGAAAGTGGGTAAAGGTAAATAGAAGACACGCTCAAAGTATTTTTCTACCATCTAAAGACTTCACAGACTATGCGTCTTTAGCAGAATACGAAACTCGTAAGTATATTAAAGTTGCAAACTCATCAAATGGTAAGAAATCTAACGGTGTCTATAGAGTAAGACGTGGTGATAACCTATCTATTATTGCAAATCGTCTTGGTGTAAGAGTAACTGACCTAAAGAGAATTAATGGTATTAGAGGATCAAAGATTCTTGTGGGACAGAGACTAAAGTATAATACTAAGGGTGATATCGTAACTCATAAGGTTAGAAGAGGGGATAATCTTTCTGATATTGCACGTAAGTATGGTGTAAGCGTTTCAAAAATTAAGTCTTTAAATAATTTACGATCAAGTCGTATTTTCATTGGTCAAAGATTAAAGATTTCGACAACTAGAGTACCATCAAGTGTTGCTTATAAGAGATACCGTGTTCGTCGCGGTGATAATTTAACGGCCATTGCAAGAAGGTTTAAAACTTCAATTGGTACGATAAAAAAAGTAAATGATATCTCAGGATCTGCCTTATATGCAGGACAAGTCATAAAAGTTCCAAGTGAGGGATAGGCAAATAGAGGCCTTTCCCTTATACTAGTCAAATGAAAATTGGATTTGACGCAAAGAGAGCATTTCATAACTTCAGAGGTCTTGGAAACTATTCTAGAGACCTCATCGCAAGTTTAAGTCGCTACCACACACAGAACTCATATTATCTTTTTACTCCAGAATTTGATGACCCTAGGGCCATCCACTGGTTAGATCAATACGATAATTTAAATATAGTTAAGCCTAGTGATTTCTGGTCAAAGAAGTTTCCAGCTGCATGGCGATCATTTCAGGTTGCTGATGAAGCAAAGAAATTAGAAATTGATATCTTTCATGGACTATCTCATGAACTCCCTCATGGAATTGAGAAGACGGGAATTAAAACCGTTGTAACAATTCATGATCTTCTCTTTATGCGTTTTCCTGAGAACTTCAAATGGCTTGATCGTCAGGTTTATCTTCGAAAAATTAAATATGCTACAGAAGTTGCAGATGTTGTCCTAGCAATTTGTGAGCAAACGAAGAGCGATTTAATAAATTATCTTGGTTGTGACCCAAATAAGATTAAAGTGGTGTATCAAACATGTAATCCACGTTTTTATTCTCCTATAGCTGTAGAGAAACAAGTTGCAACAGTTGAGCGCTACGGAGTTAATGATAAGTTCATTCTCTATGTTGGTGCTATAGAGCCCAATAAGAATGTTTTAACGCTTGTTAAGGCTTACGCTGATATCAAGAAATCAATTAATCACAAGCTTGTTATTATTGGTAATGGTGGAAGCTACAAGAAAGAGGTTGAAAGTTATATCCATTCCAAAGGGCTTGAAGATCGAATTGTTATCTTATCTAACGTAACAAATGATGATCTACCTGCTTTTTACCAAAGAAGTGACTTATTCGTTTTTCCTTCTTTCTTTGAAGGTTTTGGTATCCCAATTATTGAGGCACTTTTTTCAAAGACTCCTGTCATCACTTCTAAAGGGTCAGTATTTCCTGAGGCCGGTGGACCAAATACGATTTATATCGATCCTAAAGATAAACACGAGATGAGTGAACAGATTGTTAATGTTCTTACGAATTCTGATCTTGCTTTTGAGATGGTAGAAGAGGGCCGTAACTTCGTTGAAAAATTTCATCGTCGTAAGACGGCCCAGAATTTAATTGATTTGTATTCTTCTATGTAAATTTATGTAAATCTACTTTTCAGTAATTAGTGAGAGGTTAGTTAAGCTGTACTTTTTTAGAACATCTAAAATACGAACTAGCCTCGAGTACTGAACTTCCTGATCAACCCTTAGGTCAATCGGTTTGTTTTTATCTTTTATTGCTGCAAGCTCTGAATCGAGTTGATCGACAGTGTATTTCTTACCAGCAATGGCAACTTCCTCTTTAGACAATTCAATTGTTAATACTTTAGAGTCTGCAGATGCTTGTTCTCCAGATTCTGTTTTTGGAAGATTTAAAAGAAGTGCAAGCTCAGACTTCTTAAATACAGTCGAAGTCATAAAGAAAATTAAAAGTAGGAAGACGACGTCAATTAACGGAGTGATGTCCGCATTTGCTTCTTGTCTTGTTCTTTTAGTGCGGGAACTCATAGAACTTTTTCCATAATTTCTTTTTCAAGCTTTGTCTCGAGTTTATCTACTGAACCTAGTAGGTAGTTGTGACCAACAAAGTGAGGAATTGCAACAATCATTCCACCAACAGTTGTAATTAGTGCCATTGAAATACCTTGAGCAAATGATGCAGGATTAGAGAGTCCTGTTTCTGACATAACATGGAAAGCTGTAAGAACACCAACAACCGTACCAAGAAGTCCAAGAAGAGGTGAGATCGTCGCAATAATCTTAACAGTGTTTAAGCCTTTTTCAACATTCATAATGTGTCCGGCGAGATATTGCTTAGCAATTTCGATAGTCGATGAAGTATCCATGTGCTCACCATTATCTTTGATTTTCTTTTGAATATCATTTGATGTCTGTGCCGTCATTTTCATTTCCACAGAAAGAAAATAGGCTTTTGATAACATGATTGCCCATCCTACTACATTGATAAATAGTAGAATATACATAATTATTCCACCCTGTTGGATGTATTCATATAAGCGCATTGCGTCTCCTTTATTATAAAACATATTAATTTTATTATAAAAATGGGGCCATGAGAACACTAAAATATTTTGATCAGATATGCTCATATCAAACAATTTATTACTTTTAGAGAATTTTACAAAAATCTAACATAGCTCAGATAATTAATTGTGCGGGCCTGATATTATATATTCATAGAGGAACACAGGAAAATATTGGAGGTCCTATGAACTACGAATTAAGCTTTCATAACGTTGATCACTCACCTGCTTTTGAGAATTATGTTGCCAAAAAGTTAAAGGGTATTTCAAACGATTTTAGGAATGTGGGGCATATTCAGTTCGTGGCCGATAAAAAAGGTCCAGAATATGTATTCTCGGCCAATGTGAACGGTCACAAACATCAGTTCCACAAAAAAGCCAAAGGAGATAATGTATACCAAGCAGCTTCAGATGTCTTAGTTGCTTTTAAAAATTGGTATCGCGATCAAAAGATTGCTAGCTAGTTAAATAGTCTACTGAAATACTCAGTGATTTTAACTCTCAATTCTAACTAAACATGTGCCCAAAGTTTTTTACTAAGACGTATAAACTTTGGGCATTTTTTTCCGATAAATTTTAAGTAGTAGACTCTTTCACGGTGGAAAGAGATCTTAAAATGTAAAGGATAGTCTTCAAGGATGAGAGTAGGGACTAATGTCACATCACAGCTGGCGCAAAGGATGCTAGGTGAAGTGAACGATCACAAAACTAGTGAAGTTCGCAAGCTAGCAGGTGCAAAGCGCATTTATCAGGCCGCAATTGATCCGGCCGGTGCAGCTATATCTCTTAAGATGACAGCGCAGAATCGTTCCAACCTCCAGGCCCAACGAAATTCAAATGATAGCTTTTCAATGCTTGAAGTTGCAGATGCAACGATGGGGAGCATGCAAGACATAGCTATACGTCTAAAAGAGCTTTCGATTCAAATGGCAACTGATACCTATAATGATAGTGATCGTATCAACACGAATCGTGAATTTAAGCAGCTTGCTAGAGAGATCATTCGTATTCAAGAGAATGCAGAGTATAATGGAACTAAACTATTAAATGGTGGCCGTGATTTAGAGATGCAAATTGGAATACGTAATTCTGAAAAGAATGATCGTATTAAATATAATATTAATGATGTGATGACATCTAATCGCAAATTACTCAATCAAAATGTTCTTACAAAAGAGGGAGCAAGGTCTGCAATGGGAGCGGCCGATGCCTTAATCGATAAAATCTCACACTCTCGTGCTAAGGTTGGATCAACGATGAAAAGAGTTGAGAGTACAACTGTTAATTTACAGCATAATTATGAGAATTCAGAAGCGGCAAGATCAAAAATTGAAGATACTGATATCGCAAAGGCGACAGCGGCAAAGGCCCTGGATTCGATTAAGATGGAGTCTGCAACAGCATTCCTAGCGCAAGCTAATACTGCGCCAGGAGCAATTGCAAAGCTTATTGGCTAGTTAACTTCAAGGGCCTTCTTTACTTTTCCAAGTGTAATGGTTTCACCAAGTTTAATTAATTCACCATTTTTATTAATCACAAAATAAGCCGGAACTCCAACCATTCCTTGCGACTCTAGCCATTTTCCAATGGCCTCATCTTTACGTGTCCAGTCACCAAGTAGAAGGTCGACTTGATTTTCAGCAACCATATCTTTGAATGAATCAGTATTGATGACAAGTTTTTCATTTACCTTACAAGTGATACACCAACGGGCAGTAAAGTCGATAAACGTAAGCTTCTTCTGATCAATGCGCTCATTCATTTCGTCCTCTGTCCACTTTGTCCAATTAAGGCCTTCTCTCTTCTTATCTTCAATAAGAGAGTTTCCATTTCCACTAGTATTTAGAGGTGTTGTAATGGCCGAGTAACCTAAGTAGAAAACAGGCACGATGATAAGTAGTGTTGTGATTACTTTCTTCGTCATATGTTTTCTCATATAGAAAAGGAAGAAAGTAAAAACAAGGGCCGAATTAATATACATCATAGCAACAGGAGAGCCTACAAGTGCTGAGTAGACATCAAGTAGCCAAACAACTGTAAGAATAAGAGTTAGCCCTAAAAGCTTCTTAACGTGATCCATCCACATCCCTGGCTTTGGCAGAAAGCGAATAAGTGCCGGAAAGATACCTGTTAGGATAAATGGAGCACTTAAACCGAGTCCAATTGCTAAGAAGATCATCACGATATTTGTGCTCGACTCTGAAAAAGCAAAAGTCAGTGCTGTTCCAAGAAATGGAGCTGAGCACGGAGTTGAAAGAATTGTTGCTAGGACACCACTAATAAAGTCTCCGTAGAAAGTATTCCTAACTTCAACATTTCCAAGTTTTGTTCCCCCTGGAGTTTTAAATTCGAATAACCCAAAGAGATTAAGTGCCATTGTGAAAATGACAAAAACCATGATGGCAACAAACATCGGTGATTGAAGCTGGAAGCCCCAACCAATTTGTTCTCCAGATGACTTAAGCCCTACAACGGTAAGAGCAAGTGCTGCAAATGTTGCAAGAACACCTAGTGAGTAGAATAGGTTATGCTTTAAAACTTTTGAACGACTTTCATTTGAGTGTTTGATTAATCCAAATAGCTTAAGTGAAATTACAGGTAATACACAAGGCATGATATTAAGGATTAATCCTCCGATAAATGCCATTAGTAAGAAGTAAGGAAGTGAAGAAGAGCCTTCTTCATTACTTATAATTTTTGTATCTTGAATCGGTTTGTCATTATTAACTTTAGTCAGACGTGAGTAGAATGTTTTGAAAGATTCTTCATTTGTTCCAAAAGAATTGATATCGAAATCAACTCGATATGTCTCCCCATTAACAGGATCATTAAAAACAAATTTAAAGGCCAGGGGTTCATTAAAACGGCCATCTGTTGGTAGGGGATATTCTGGTTCTAAATATTCTCCATCCCAGTCTAGTTGATAAAGCCCATAGTGGTTTCCCTTGGTGTCCTTATAAAGAGCTTCTCTTTTAAAACTAATAGGGCTTGTCGTGTATGGAGTTAATATATTTTGTCCGGGACTAAGCTTTTGATTCTCTCCTGTAATATTATAGACGAGAGCTAGTCCGCCTTCGTACTTTGTAAGTTGTAGGTTTAGGTATGTCGGAGTTTCTCTTAGTGTCGGAAGATTATTAAATCTTTTTTCCATTTCAGAGTTTGCTACTCGAAACTGATTATCATTTGACTTAAAGACCCCGTCGTTAAAATCACCCTTAATAATTCTTTCCTGTGGGATACAAATGTCGTGGCAAATTAAATACTTTAAATGAACTTCGAAATTTTTTGCGTTATCAAATGAATTTCCTAAATAATAAAAGTAAGTGTAGTCACCTTTATGACCAAAAGTTTGAATATCACCTTTCTCAATAAATTTATGAGGAGTTGGCCATTCTACTAAATCAAGTACGATCTTATCGCCACCTTGTCTAAACTCAACTTCAGTTGCTAGTCCTGAATCACCTGGGTTTTGCCAGTAAGTATGCCAACCATCTTTGTTTCTTAAGTTGATTGTAAGGTATTTATTACTGTCCTTTTCAATTGTTGTTACCTGGGCCTTTAGTAGGTTTGAGTAATCTTCTTTATCGGCGTAGGCAAAGAGGGTGATGGCAAGGGCCAGTAGGATTTTGTACATTATTTTTTCCTTAAAATTTCTTAATTAATTTCATACCTTAGCGGTATTATACGCTAAAGCATGACGCTAAATCTAGGAATTGACAAAGATTTGACGATAAAAGCTGTTCCCTTAACATTGTGAAGAGATCTTAACATTCACATTGGTAAATACTTGAAAATACGTAGTTGCAAATTTTGCTAAATATTTTAGTCCATTATCCGAAAAGATGAGCGAAGAGGTACTAATAACGAGGAAAAAAAAGTGAAAACCGTTAATTCTTTATTCTTTGGACTTGCATTGATGTCGCTAACATCGTGTAGCTATGTGGAGCATTTTGAAAAACGCGCCCAGGCCATTAACGAGTTAGAGGATAAGATTCTAGTTTTATCAAAAGAGAATCAAGAGATGAATAATAAGCTTATGCAAGCTAATTACAAAATCAAAACTCTTGAAAGTAAGAATTACTATCTCGAAACACAATTGAAAGATAAGGCTCCAAAGAAGGAGAGTTATACAAAGAGAACAATTGCAAGTGTTGCTCGTGTCGACAGTAATGATCTTGTTAAATATGACGTGTACAAGTGGGACGCTAAAGAGATGGTCTCAATTGCACAAAAAGAATTCGATTCAAAGAATTATGAAAAGAGTGCACAGTTCTTCAATGCATACACAAAGAATTTTCCTAATTCAAAAGAGCTTGATGCGGACTTCCTATTTCAGGCCGGTGTTGCAAGCTATGAGTCAGGTAAGCACTATGATTGGAGTGAGAAATACTTCACTTATTTAACAAAGAAGTATCCTACTTCAAAGTACTACCTAGGTGCAAAGCTATGGCTAGGTATGAGTTATTTAAAGCAAAATCGTAAAGACGAATTCTTCGCAGTAGTGGAAGAATTTAGAAAGAAATATAGAAACACTCCTGAATGGAATATCTTAAGTGGGCACTATGAGAAAATCGTACAGAAATATAAAAAGAACTAGTTTTCTAATCTTAGCATTTATCTCAAGTCTCGCTCTTGGTGCCGAAGCGGCAAAAACACCAAGGGCCGTCGTTGCGAGAGTGCAGGGAAATGTTTTTGTTACTAGTAATCAACAAACAAAGAAATTAGATGCAGGTAGCTTCATCTATGATTTTGATGATATTTTTACTGAAGTAGGTGCTGAACTTGTTTTTAGAGACTACTTTGATCACGAATATCATGTTTCAGGTTCAAGTTATATTTCAATGCTTAATAAAATCGTTGAGCTTAAATCTGGATATGTTTGGGTTAAGTCAATTGAAGAAACAGATGATAAATTTCAGCTTCAAACAGTAAATGCAACAATCTCTTATGATAGTGGAGAGTATATTGCTTCTTATGATCCAGAAAATGGAAAGACACAAATTCTAAGTATTACAGGAACTCATACAATTAATAATAATGTTTACGAATTTATGAAAGAGCAAGTTGGCCCAGGCCGTTTCTCTTTTGTTAAAGAAGATTATGAAAATGGAGCGCCAAGAGTTCCAACACCTATTTCTTCAAGTGCATATGAAGCGGTGACATCTCTATTTCCTGCTGTTAAGCCGATGAATGAACGCACTCTAGTTGCTAGAGCACCAAGACATAAGGATAATAAGATCTCGCAAGAGCTTTATAAGAAGACTCCTAAGAGATCAACAGCTTCAGTTACTCTTAGAGAAGATATGAGAGTTTCAAATAGACCAGGTGAAATTGTCGTAAGACAATCTCATACAGTGAAAACTCGTCGTGATATTGCTTCTGTTGGAGTAGAAGGTGGGGCGAGAGCAACTCGTCTTGAGCAATTCTATGAAGAAAAACTTAAGGAGATGGCAAAAGAAGCTCCTAAGAAAAAGAAAGTAGTTAAGAAGTTTAAGCCAGACTATACAACTAAGTCAGGTGTTGAAGTAAATGTTTACGGGCCGAAGTCTAGGGTTCCTGCTTCTAAAGAAGAAGGTCCAGCTCAAATGCAAAAAGAGCGTGAATATGAGAGGGAAGCTCCTCAAGAAGGAGTCCGTCCTGAACGTAAGTTTAGACCGGAGAAACCTCAATCATTACGTAATCCAGCATCGGTTCCATCTCCAGTTGATGAAGAGGTTAAGAATGATGTATTCGAAACTTCACTAAGAAGAGAGTATTTAAGTCAACAAAAGCACAGTGATGCTGTAAACAGCCTAATAAATGATCTTGAGAGTTATAGTCAGGATTATAAAGAAGCCTACTAAGAAAAAAATCCCGGTATGATAAAAAAATGATCTCAGTTAAAATATAAGCAATTATTTTGCTTATATTTTAACTATTTAGATGGGATCAGTCGTATGTCTATTTCACAAATTCCTCAGGCCCTCACTTATGATGATGTCTTAATTAAGCCAGGCTATTCAGAAGTTTTGCCAGGAGATGTTTCACTAAAAACAAAATTTTCACGTAATATTGCTTTAAATATTCCAATCGTCTCAGCTGCTATGGATACAGTAACAGAATCCAAGACGGCAATTGTTATGGCCCAGCAGGGTGGTATCGGTGTTATTCACAAGAATATGTCACCAGAGGAACAGGCCTGGGAAGTTGAGAAGGTGAAGAAATTTGAATCAGGTGTCGTTCTCAATCCAATTACAGTAAATCCTGAAATGCAATTAGAAGAAGTGATTAGACTTACTAGTAAGAATAAGATCACTGGTGTTTTAGTTGTTGATTCAGAGAACTATCTTGTCGGTATTCTTACAAGTCGAGATATTCGTTTTGAACAAAACTTAAATCAAAAAGTAAAAGATATCATGACACCAAAAGAGAAGTTAGTTTCTGCTCTTGAGGGAATTGAATTAGATGAGGCCCAAAAAATTCTTCATAAGAACAGAATTGAGAAGCTTCCAATTGTTTGTAAGAACGGAAAGCTTAAGGGTCTAATTACCATCAAAGATATTCTAAAACGTATTAACTTTCCTAATTCAAATAAAGATGACCTTGGACGTCTTAGAGTTGCAGCAGCAATTGGAGTTGGCGACAAGGAAGTTGGGCGTGCTAAGCATCTTATTGCAGCAGGTGTTGATTGTATTATCATTGATACAGCTCATGGCCACTCAAAGGGTGTCATCGGAATGGTGAAAACAGTTCGAGGCCTTATTCCTAAAGATCAAAGTGTTGATATTATCGCCGGAAATATTGCTACACCAGAAGCTTGTATGGCATTGATTGATGCAGGAGTTGATGGAGTTAAAGTTGGTATTGGACCAGGCTCAATTTGTACAACTCGAGTTGTTGCAGGTATTGGTGTTCCTCAACTTTCGGCCGTTATGGACTGTGCTGATGTTTGTTTTAAAGCGGGGATTCCATTCATTGCAGATGGAGGGATTAAATACTCTGGAGATATTGTTAAGGCCCTTGCTGCCGGTGCAAGTTGTGTCATGCTAGGTTCAATGTTTGCTGGTTGCGATGAAACGCCTGGTGAAATGGTTTTATATCAAGGTCGTACATATAAGGTATATCGTGGAATGGGGTCTTTAGGTGCCATGAAGCTTGGTTCAAAAGATCGCTATGGCCAAGGTGATGTTGATGATCAAAAACTTGTTCCTGAAGGAATTGAAGGCCAGGTGCCTTATAGAGGAAGTCTTGCTTCAAATATCTATCAATTAAATGGTGGTATTAGAAGTGGTATGGGCTACGTTGGAGCTTCAACAATTGTTGAAATGCAAGAGAAGGCGCAGTTTGTAAAAATCACGGCAGCATCTCTTAAAGAAAGTCACCCTCATGACATTATGATTACGAAAGAAGCGCCAAATTATCAAATTGAAAAATAGGAAATAAAAATATGAGTGCAAGACAAATTTGGATCGTGGACTTTGGTTCACAGTACACACAACTAATTACTAGAAAATCACGTGAGCTAGGTTACTCTAGTGAGATCATCACTGTAAAAAAGGCCCGTGAACTTTTCAGTGAAGGCAAGAGACCAAATGCTCTTGTTCTTTCTGGTGGCCCTCAATCAGTTTTTGAAGATGAAACAAATTATGACTTTGTTTTTGAAAATGAAGATCTTCCAATCTTAGGTGTTTGCTACGGTATGCAGCTTATGGGGAAATACTTTGGTGGTGTCGTTGAGAAGGGAACAATCGGCGAGTATGGGCATGCCAAGATTCATTTAATTAATGGATTTAAAATGGATGGAGTTCCCGAAGAAGTAAATGTTTGGATGTCTCACTCTGATCATATTTCAAAACTTCCTGCAAATTTCAACCTTGTGATGGAATCAGCAAATGGACTTGTTTCGGCCATTGAGCATACGACGCGTCCAATGATGGGGCTACAATTTCACCCAGAAGTTGAACATAGTGAACACGGGAAGGATATTCTAAATCACTTCTTTAAAGATATCGCCAAGCTTGAAAAAGATTGGGATGCTACAGAGATGCTTGAAGAAGCAAAAGAGCTTGTTCGTGGGATTGAAAAATCAAAAGTTCTATGTGCTTTCTCTGGTGGCGTTGACTCTCTCGTCGCAGCACAACTTTCACATGAAGTAATCGGTGATAATCTTTACTGCTTCTTCGTTGATCACGGACTTCTTCGCCCACAAGACTATCAGCATATTGAAACGCTAAAAGAAAAAACTCAACTTAATATTGAAGTGATCGATGTCAAGGCCGAGTTTATGGCAAACTTGGAAGGTAAGTCTGATCCTGAAGATAAGCGTAAGGCCATTGGTAAAACTTTTATTGATATTTTTGAAATGAAAGTAAAAGAGTATCAGGAAAACCACGGAATCAACTTTGAGTACTTACTTCAAGGGACTTTATATCCAGATGTTATTGAATCAATCTCTCCGCATGAAGAAGATGGAAAGTCGGTAACAATTAAATCTCACCACAATGTTGGTGGGCTACCTGAGAGAATGAATCTCAAACTTCTAGAACCACTTCGCTACCTTTTTAAAGATGAAGTTAGAAAGATGGGTGAGGAGTTAGGACTTGAGCACGGTTGGGTTCATCGCCATCCATTTCCTGGGCCAGGAATTGGAATTCGCGTCCTAGGTGAGCTTACTGAAACTCGCATCGCTCAGGTTCAGCAAAGTGATCAAATCCTTTTTGAAGAGCTACATAAGAATAATCTTTATGAATCAACTTGGCAGGCACTAACTGTTTTACTTCCAGTAAAAACAGTTGGGGTAAAAGGTGATGGCCGTGCATATGAAGAAGTTATTTGTCTTCGTATGGTTAACTCAAGTGATGGGATGACTGCGACGTGGACTGATATGCCACACGCTTTCTTATCTCGTGTTTCAAATCGCATCACAAATGAAGTTAAGGGCATCACTCGCGTGGTTTATGACATCACGTCTAAACCTCCTGGTACCATTGAATGGGAGTAGCACCCGCATCATTTTGCATCCGCAAAATGGGATGCGGTGCTACCGCCCGTTGCCTGTAATGAAACAATACTTCAACCGACCGACGTTTATGTCGGTCGTGTTGTTTCCGGCGGTATGGGAAAGTTGTCGCATTTGAGCGAAAGCCGCACCTACGGTTTGCTTTCTTGAATCACATCCATCTCTGCATCAAAACTACCCTTTAGGGTACTTTTGCCGCAGGATGTGCCTCAGGCGCAATGGGAAAGCCTACGAATTGAGCCTTGGGTACGCGCCACCTTTTCGAGATTTTAAATATTTAAATATTTATATTGTTCAAATAGTCGATCACAGGCTTACTCTGGCCAACTATTTTAAGTAAGCCTAATTTCTAGTTCTAAATATATTAGTTAATTTAATAAGACATTAGTTATTGGCCTTAGCTTTCTTGTCTAGGACTTAAATTATTCGCTAACTTATTTAAATCTCGAAAAGGTGGCGCGTACCTTACTTAGTGCAAACTAGCTTATAAACAGTTGCACCATCGACGTTAACTAGCTCAAAGCGGCTGTTTTGATCGAATGTTGCAGTTGAGACAATCCCTTTAGTATAGTCGGGACCAAATGTGATTTTAGCGACAAATTGCTCTTCGTCGTACTTTGTGAAGACGAAGTATGCTTCATCGATATCTGCGTGAATCTTTGCATCTGTATAATCAAACGCTCTTTCAAGTTTTATTTCTTTAAGTTGAGATTGGCCTCTGTCATCTAGGTATCTCTTAGAGGCGGTACAATCCATTGATAAGGCAGAAGATGCTAAAAGTAGTGATAATGTAATTTTTGCGATCTTTGTCATTTGAACTCCTTATCTTGATTTATGAGATATGAAATTCTAGTGAAAAAGAAGCGCCAACGCAAAAGATGAAGCACAATAGTTAGAAAGTGTTAGATTTGATTACGCTACCAGCCAAATAACACGGTCTCATCTTCGTCACCACTTGCACTATTATTATTAGGCTGATACCAGGCCTGAAACTTATCAGGGGACTCAAATACTGTGCCAGAAGCAATATTGGTGCTTAGGTAGGCACGATAAGGGACGTTGTCCTCGTTGATTGTGCGCGTCAAAGTTATTGTTGATGTTGAACCATCGCTTCCATCAGTTACTGTGATAATAGCTGGTGAGAGGGAAGTGAAGGCAACAAAGTCAGCATTGGTATTAATTCCAAACGAGTTCTTCATTAGCGCTGTTGGTACAAATGGTGCTGCACAGTATCCGTTTGAATCAGCTGTTGAGTTTCCAATCATTGGAATGGAGACGTCTGAAACAATACGTGTTGCCTGTGTGTCATAGAGGTTTCGATTTCCACTCACTATGTGTGCGTAAGTTGTACCTGCCGTAAGAGTCGCAGCTTGAGTTGTGGACTCTGAGTTGTAGATTGTTACACTATTGCTACTGGCCGCAGTTGTGATATTTCCAGTTGTTGATGGAAAGCCAATAATATCAGTGGCCGTTGGGAGAAGAGGTTTTGGATCCACGTGATCAGTACCAGTTCCTGCCATCATATAGGCCAGTATATATCCCGTTGAGTTGAGTTCATAAGAAGCATAAGTTGAAACAGTTAGTGTTGTTGAAGTTCCTGCTACTAAGCTTGCAGAAGTAACGACAGTACCATTTCTTGTGATTTCAATATCAGAGTCAGTGTAGGCGTAAACTGAAATATTGCTGACATTTTGTCTTGTATGATTAAAGAGAAAGCTTTTTCCTACCCAACTTGTTGGGTTCCAAACGATATTAGCATTCTTACTTGCGGAAGTGCTATTGCTGTCACTTCTTCTTCCTGCAACAAAGAATTTCCCAGTTGCCTCAATAGTATCAAATTGAGCGCAAGTAAAACTATGAGTATCAGTCTTATTAAAAGTTCCTGCAATTGGTGTTCCATTGTGTTCAAAATTGTTTCCATCTTCAAGCGAAACGAGACGACAAGAAGTTGCGCCTCCTACATTGACGGCCATATAGTTGGATTGAAATATAGGAATATCTGGAAGAGTCTCTGAAATTAGTATATTCGATGATTCAGAATTGTAGGCACCATTTGTTGCATAGACTCGGTAGCTATACTCTGTTTCTGGTGTAAGTCCTGTGTGCGTAAAGTCAGTTAGGGGATGCGAAGTCGTGATTGTTTGCCAACTTCCAACACCTTCTTTGTAATCAATTTGATATCCTGTAATTGCTGGGCCATTAGGATCTGGAGTAGTCCAAGCAATCTTAATTGAATCAGTTGTTCTCTCTACTAAAGAGAGGTTATTAATCTTATTTGGCGGTGCTAGAACGTACCATGAAGTAGATGAAGTAATTGTTTCATTTCCTGCAGCATCAATTGTTTTTAAAAGGAGATAATATTGCTCTCCTTCTGTTAGTGTGACACCAGTGTATTGATATGAAGCTGACATAAAGGGAGTATAATTTGCTCCAGGTAAAATATCTGCTTCTGCCGGAGATGATGAAATTGCCACTTCATAAGCCTTAATAGTGCTTCCAGTTGCGTCAGCGTTTGCTAATGAAAATGAATCCGATGCGTTTATTGTTGCATCTGAATTTAAATTTATAGTAGGGGCCGTTGGAGCGATATCATCGTGAATGATGTCATCACTAAGGCAGTCCGACTCATAAAGTGTTGCCGTTCTAAATTTAATATAGACATTGTTGACACTATTTAATGAAGAAAGAGTCCAAGGAAGAGATGTTGCATAGGTTTGCCAGCTACCTCCCGATGAACAACTCGCATCTGTTGTAATATACATTTCATTAGCATTTGAAGCTGTAATACTTAAAGTTGCACTCGTTTGATTAGTTGCACTTGCGCCACTATTGATTAAAAAACTTATTGTGTGTGGAATATCATTTGTAATCTTGATACCACTAGTGTCCCCTGTCGTTATGGCCAGGCTTGCATGATGGCCAGCATAGTCTTTAATTGTTCCACCGTTAAGCTCAATTAATGATGAGAGAAGAACTCCATCTGTTGGGTCATTATCAGCACTTGTAATTGTATATTCAAAGTTAAGTGTATTTGTTCCTGAACCACTCTTGTAATCAAGAAAGACGTTACCACTATCAAGTTGTAGCTGAATCCTTGGACTTCCTGTTACCACAATACTTTCATCAAAGGTTACTGCGAAGTTTAAGATATCATCAATGATGTAGCTGCCATCTGTTGGAAGTGTTATTGAAGTAAAACTTGGTGCTTGGGTGTCGACAAAAACAGAAGGGAAGTTCTTTTCGGTAAAGATACTTGTTAATGTATTTGCTTGGTCATCTTCAATCGTTGCACTTGAAACATCAAGAGGGGAGATCGCTGATATGCCATCACCATCATTATCTGTTGCGGCCACGATATATTCAAAAATAAATTCATCAGTTCCACTTCCTGAGACATAGTCTGCAAAAACAGTTGTGGCACCAATTTCTAATTCAAGTCGGGGAGTGCCACTAATAACTGTTGCGGCCTTATTAAAGTTAACCGAGATCGAAATAGTCTCTCCCAGAGTGTAGTAACCAGGGGTTAAGATCGTAATATTGTCGATATAGAGCTCTCCCAGAGGAAGCTGCTCATTGCCAATATTTACTTTCTTTAGGGTTTCCTCGTCTGCTCCTGCAGAACATGACGTTAATGTTACTAAGAGGAAAGCGATAGAAGTCATTAATATTACAAACTGTTTTACTTTTAACATGTTTGTATTATCGGATAGAGATAATAAATATTTATAAATAAAATAACTGACAAAAATCAGCTTCTTTAGAAAGTAGTGTTAAGTTGCTGTAAGTATTAAATATTGTTACTGAATTAGCTTTAAAAGGTCCTTACTAAATGCATTGGACATTAAGGCCGAGAATAAGAAGATGAAGAATGTTGCCATGACTTGTTTGATAAATTTCTTTTCCATGGAGAAATCTTACTGGATTTTAATAATTGAAAATACTTTTTTGATAATTGCCTAGGTAGTGTTCAGTTTTTTACTAGATTATTGTGCAAAAAGGTTAAGCTGGTCTAGGCGTGACTCATGCTTAGAGAAAATTGTTTCAACAGAGTGCTCATGAACTTCGCGTTTTTCAAAACCATTGTCATAAGTTTGAATAACGAAGAAAGACATACGTGGAAACTTTGCCTTTAGCTCTTTCATCGCATCTGTAATCAGGTCGATATTACCAGCATCATCATCACTCATTCCAAAGCGGTGATAATCAGAGTAGCCGTATTTTTGAATAGCAAGTTCAACTGATTCAATGATGGCCTTGTACTTAAGCTCTGGCACATTATAATCTTCATCACGTCCACCAAGGCGTACACGTGTCTCAGGGTTTGAGACGGCATAAACAGTGTGGAAGTTTGGCATATTAGGCAGGTGACCTTCATTATAAATAACTTCAATCCCTTGCTTAATCGTATCCTCTCTGTGACCACGAGCTGTAATGATTGAAACAGGTCTTTGATTATAAGTTGCATGGAAGAAGTGATTCCAGCTCGGAGCTTTCCAAGTCGAATCACTTCTTTCAAGTGCATCCTGGATATCTGTGATAAGTGATTGCTTTCTTCCGGTTAGTCGTTGAGTAAGCGAAAGATCTGAATCGCGGAAATTTCTAAAAGTTCCCGTCTCATCATCGAAATCCATGTGATAATTTGCGTAAGGTCCTTCTTTTCCAATGATCTTGTTATGAGCAGCAAATTCGTGAGAAGAAAGAAGCTTCTCTTCGCCTGTCTCATTGTGAAAGATGATAATTGGAGTTGAAAGGAAAACGACATTGTCGTCAAAGTCGAAGAAATAGAAAGATTTTCCACCTAGGTGGAAGTTGCGATCATTTTCGCGAGGAAGCTCAAAGTTAAACTCAAGCTGCTCCTTATTCTTTGGTGTTTTTTTCTTACGAGTAAAAACCATGTTGTCTCTCTATAAACTTTTATGCCGTATATTCGCAGAAGTCATGGTCGCGTTCAAGAAAAGAGCTTAGTATCTGCAATATTTACAGATACTAAGTTATTGAAAATTAATAGCATTTACTATCGTTAAGCAGGGTGATTGTCGCCGAAGTCATCATTTTAAGATCGTTGCTATCAAATACCAGTGAGCTATTTGATAGGGCCGAGAGACTTTGCTCAATTCCGGTACATATCATCCAGTCTTCTCGAAAGAGAACTTTGTGCTCTGGGTGTATCAGTAAGATTTATGTAGTCTGGGCTACCAATTGGTTCCTTTCATATTGTGAATGACTTCAAAAACAGTCGTTCTTTCAATGATTCCAATGACTTTTCCATTTTCCACCACAGGAAAGGCATGAAAGGGATAGTGAAGGAAGAGCTCAACAATGAAGGTTAAAGTGGACTTTGCTGGGATCGTCACTACATTTTCGCTCATATAGTGTTCAACAAGAGAAGAGGGGTGGTTGTAGTACTTAGCGTCGAGGCTGTATTTGAGGCAGTCTTTTTGTGAAAGAAAGCCCACGATATTTTCATAATCATTTACCACGGGAAGTCCCGTTATATTGTGTTTTATAAAGTATTCTCCGGCCTCTTGCATATCCATATCAGTATGGAGGGGGATGAACTCCTTGATAACTCGATTGATAATATTATAGCTGGAAGTGAATAATTCATCTTTTTCTTTTTGTCTTGGGGCCTTATCTCTTTCGATAGGCGGAGTGTAGTTAACCATTACTTATCCCTTTTTCGTTTGAACATATAACAAATTGTATTGTTAAAACTTGAAAAGATTTTGATTAAATGTAGAGAAATCATCATAATAACTCGTAATGGAATTTATTCATGAATATGGCATAGTAGGGCTTTTCTTTATCAGCTTTGCCGCCGCAACCATTCTTCCTTTTAGTTCAGAAGCATTTCTCTTTGGTGCTGTTAAGGCAGGGCTTTCAAAGATTGATATCTTTTGGTCTGCCAGTCTTGGAAACTTTCTGGGCGGGGTAAGTTGTTTCTATCTTGGTCACTTGGGAAAGCTAAGTTGGTGTGAAAAATATCTAAAGATTAGTAAAGATCAAATCAATCGCTGGCAGGGCCTAATTCAAAACTATGGGCCAGGACTAGCAATTTTGACATGGCTTCCCATTGTAGGGGATCCACTGGCCGTTGCACTGGGTTATTTTCGTTGTCATCCCAAATATGTTTTTCTCACAATGTATATTGGTAAGGCTATGCGTTATGTGTTTGTAATTTGGTTAGCAAATAAACTCTAAGAATATGACAAAACACCTTTAAAATGGGATAATTTAAAAGCACGACACACTGATTAATTAAGACATTTTGAGGACTCCATGGAACAAGATAGTAACGTCGAATCTAATGAAACGAAATCACTAAAAGAAACACACCCTGATAGTTTTGTTCACTTACACCTACATACGCAATATTCTCTTCTTGATGGAGCGATTCGCTTAAAGGATCTAATTCCTGAAGCGCAGAGGCTTGGGGTACCGGCCATTGCTCAGACAGATCATGGAAATATGTTTGGGGCCATTGATTTCTATACTCGCTGTAAGGATGCAGGAATCAAACCTATCCTTGGTTCAGAAATTTACTTTACTCCTGGTTCTCGCTTTGATCGTCGTGCTGCAAAGAAGTCCGCAAGTGTTAGTTCCCAAGATGCGGAAGAGTCTTCAAGACAAATTCACCACCTTATTCTTCTTGCAAAGAATAATACAGGCTATCAAAACCTATGTAAGCTTCTTTCAAAAGCGTATCTTGAAGGTTTCTATTATAAGCCGCGCGCTGACGTTGAACTACTTCGAGAGTACTCAGAAGGTCTAATCTGTACGACAGCATGTCTTAAGGGAGAAGTTGGTTACAACTTCTTTACTGGCCAAGATGATAAGGCCATCCGTGCTATTGAAAAGTTAAGAGATATCTTTGGCCCAGACGACTTCTATCTTGAGATCCAAGAAAATGGTATTCCGGAGCAAAGAATTGTAAACGAAAGAGTTATTGATTTTGCTCGCAAGAACGACATTAAGCTTGTTGCGACAAATGACTCACATTATATGACTCCTGAAGATGCGACTGCTCAGGAAGTTCTTCTTTGTATTCAAACAGGAAAGACCTACGCCGATGAAAATCGTATGCGTATGACGTCGCAAGAATTCTATTACAAATCTCCAGAAGAAATGAGAGCAGCATTTCACTATGCACCAGATGCTTGTGATAACACGCTTGAGATTGCAGATAAGTGTAATGTTGAACTTTCTTGGGAAGATGAAAACGGTAACCAAATTTATCACCTGCCTGATTATGAGATTGATACAGGAGAAACTCTTGAAGAATATTTCATACGAGAGGTTAATGAGGGACTTCAGGCCCGCTTTGATGGACCACAATTTAGAAATATTGTAAATCAACCAGACTGGGAAGAGCAGAAGCCTAAATATTACGAACGTCTTAAATATGAAACAGATCTTATTATTCAAATGGGATTCGTTGGGTACTTCCTAATCGTTGCCGACTTTATCCAGTGGTCAAAAGATAATGGAATTCCTGTAGGCCCTGGACGTGGTTCTGGTGCTGGTTCACTTGTCGCTTATTCACTTACGATTACCAATATTAACCCGCTTCCTTATAACCTTCTCTTTGAGCGTTTCATTAACCCTGAGCGTATTTCGATGCCTGACTTTGACGTTGACTTTTGTCAAGCCGGACGTCAGCGAGTTATTGAATATGTAACTCAAAAGTACGGTGAAGATAAAGTCGGTCAGATTATTACTTTTGGTAAGCTTCAGGCAAAGGCCGTTGTAAAAGACGTTGCCCGTGTTTATGATTTAACATTTGCTGAAGCCAATATGATTTCAAAGTTGATTCCTGATGAAATCGGAATCACTTTAGATAAAGCAATTGAGATGGAGCCGAAGCTTCAGGAGCTTATTGAAACAGATCCAAAGATTCGCCAAATCTTTACCATTTCAAAAAGACTTGAGGGACTTTATCGCCACGCTGGTATTCACGCGGCCGGAGTTATCATTACCTCAGAGCCACTTGTAAATTACTGTCCACTTTTTAAAGGTGCTAAGGGTGAAAAAGTTGTTCAATTTGATAAGGACTTTTCGGAGTTAATTGGACTTGTAAAATTTGACTTCCTTGGACTTAAAACTCTAACTGTAATTGATTACGCTTCGGATTTTATTAAGCGTGACTATATGCCTGACTTCGATATTGAGGCAATCGACTACGAAGATGAAAAAGTTTATGACCTCATTTCTGAAGGGGATACGATTGGAGTTTTCCAACTGGAATCTTCGGGGATGCAGGATTTATGTCGTCGTATTTCTCCAGACACACTCGATGATATTACGGCCATTAACGCTCTTTATCGTCCAGGTCCGATGGGATCGGGAATGCACGATGAGTTCGTTGAAATTAAGCACGGGCGTAAGGAAGAAACTTATCCATTTGAAGATCTAAAGCCAATCCTGAACGATACTTACGGGATCATTATCTACCAAGAGCAGGTTATGAATATCGCCCGAAAGGTTGCAGGATACTCTCTTGGTCAAGCGGATATGCTTCGTAAGGCGATGGGGAAAAAGAAGCTTAAGGAGATGGAGCGCCATAAGCAAATTTTCTTAGATGGTGCTAAAGAGAGAAATTACGATCTTAAGATTGCAGAAACTCTCTATGATCAGATGGCGAAATTTGCGGAATACGGGTTTAACAAATCTCACGCCGTTGCTTATTCATATATTGCATACCAAACAGCTTTCTTAAAAACTTATTACCCTCCAGAGTTTTACGCTGGTCTATTAAGTACGGAACTTTCTAATACAGATAAGATTACGACAATTATTAACGATGCAAGAAATCACGATATTGAAGTACTTGCTCCATGTGTGAATGAATCTCTTTGGCTATTCAACGTTGTTGATGGCAATCTTCGTTTTGGTATGGGTGCAATTAAAGGTGTTGGTGAAGGTGCTGTTGAAGAGATTGTACGCGAGCGTACCGAAAATGGGCCATTTGTCGGCTTCATTGATTTCTGTGAGCGAGTAAATCTTAGACAAGTTAATAAGAGAACAGTTGAAGCATTAATTCGCGTAGGTGGATTCGATGGTTGCGAAAAAGAATTAAACCGTCGCACGATGCTTGAAAACATGGAAATGGTTGTTGCTTACGCAAGTAAGCGCCAAAAAGAAAAAGAGATGGGACAGACTAATCTCTTTGATATGGCCGAAGGGTCTGTCGATACCGGTGCTAACCAACTTGATATTGAACATACGGCCGACTGGGACGATAGAGAAAAACTTCTCTATGAAGCTGAGTTAATCGGAGTTTATGTATCAGGTCACCCGCTTGATAGATATCAAGGCGTGATTGAGCAGATGGCCTCAATGCCAATTGGGCAAATTCAAGATATTGATGGAACTTCAAAAAGAGATATGGTCCTTGCTGGGATGATCGTTGAGAGAAAACCGATCATGACAAAGAAAGGCGATCGCATGTGTTTTGCTACCCTAGAGGACTTGTCAGGTAAAATTGAATGTATTGTCTTCCCAAAAACATTTGTTCAATATGAAGAAATTCTATTAAGTGATGATCCAATCATTATGACTGGACAGGTCAACTTGGCCGAAGAACCTCGAAAATTCTTCCCGTCAAAGATTCAAAAGCTAAAAGAGCAGGCCGAAGAAAGAGTGTCATCTGTTCGTCTTAATGTTCCAATGACTTCTTTAAATGAAGGCCGTTTAAATCGTCTTAAGCAGACGATTCTAGGTCATCGCGGAACTGTTCCACTTCATATTATTTTTGAACATGATTCGGGAAGAGCGAGGATGCCACTAGGAAGTGACTATCTAGTAAACCCAACACCACAAATGGCGGCAAAAATTAATGAGATTTTTGATGCTGATGCGGTGAAGTTTATTATTGATGGAAAAATTAGCGATGTAGGGTAAAATACTTAAAGATATATTTAAATCTAGGGATGGATAATGAAGAAACTAATATTATTGCTATTTTTAGCAACAAATACTCTTGCAGCATCAGTAAGTGCAAGAGGCCAGTTCACATCAAAAACAGGAGACTCTTTATCTTTTATTAAAGAGCAGCTTTATTCTAATGCAGTTAGAAATGTTCTTGATTCAGAGCTTGAAAAACTAGGTCTAGACACTAAGACATTTTGGCAGAATTATGAAACGCAATTCGAAGAGTACTTTGCTCCGATCAAAGAGACATATGATCGCCAAACTGGTGCTGTGGATGAAGAAGGGAATCCTGTGACTCTAACAGGTAGTGCTCTTGAAAGATATGAAAGAGGATTAAGAAGTAAGAGACTTAAGGCACGTGCTTCTTTTGGTGGATTTAACTCGATCATCTCTTCTTATACAGTAAAGAAAATGTCTAAGTCTCTATCTCGTGCAGATACTCACTACTACAATATTGATGCAAAAGTTGACCGTAAACTTGTTTCTGAGATCTATTATCGCTATATCGGGCAAGGTAAGACAAGGAACTTCACTAAGCTATATCTAAATATCAACTACAAGCTTAAAGACCTTACTTGGGAAGAAGTAGGGGTAAGTTCTAAATCTAAATTTACAGATGTTGTAGAAGACCATTGGATCAAAGAATTAACGGGAAATATTGGTGGTGTCTTTTTAGAAGGAATTGAAATTGTCAATCCGTCGACAAGACAAGAGATCTTTGAGCATTTAAAGAAGCCTCTTTCTACTTTACGCTCAAGCGAAGGTGAAATCTTAGGGACTCGTCAGGAAGAATTAAGAAATTCACTTATGCTAACTCTTGATATTGTTCTTGAAAAAGAATTTAAAGACGAAAAGCAAAAACAAATCAATATTCAAACTTATGGTGGGATTGTCCTAACGGATCTACGTGATGGAGCAATTGTAAACTTTAAAGACTTTGAGGCCAAAGGACAGCAGTACTCAACAGTAGACCCACATAAGCAAAGTTCAGATATCGCAAGCTTTGTTTATCAGCTACCTATTTCTGAAATGAAAGGCCTAAAGAGAACAATAAAAGAGAAAGTCTCTGTAAAGAACTCTTTTGATATTGTTCTAAGAAATACTCGCAATATTAATGAAGCTTTTGATTTTGCAGGTATGCTTAAGGAAGAGGGCGTTGTTTACTTCTTTGATCCACAAATTACTTCAACTCTTCAAAATGTTGTAAGTATTAGTATTACATTCTCTGGTGATAAAGATAAGGCCATGGATGTATTAAAGAAGTTTTCTAACACAAAGCTATCAGATCAAGCTTCAATTATAAGAGATGAAAATTTACCATTTGTCTTCAATATTATTCATGCTGGAGAGAATGGAAAAGTTATTAAAGAAGATAAGGAAGCCACTAAGGCCAAGAATCTATGATTAAGTATTTATTGCCAATTTTACTGATTATTACAACGTCGTGTTCTCTTCTAGCACCTCCGCAAAGAAGAGATTATCACGGAAGAAAAGAAAGAACGACTCAGCGTCAACACTTTACAGGTGTTAAGAAGAAAGTTGCACTATTAACTTTCTTCAACGAATCCCCATTTGGAGGGCAAGACCTAGGTGTTGTAGCTACTGAAGAATTACGCCGTGAACTTCAAAAGACAGGACAATTTATCGTTGATCCGATGTCAGCAAGATTATTTGGTTCATCTAAGCAAGTTTATTCGCAAGGTGGCTCTAAGCTGGTTCAAATGACAAGAAAGGCCAAAGGTGAAGGTGTTAACTTTGTCATTTTTGGACGAATTATTGAGGCCCGAGTTAGAGAGAAGTCTGATGAGGTTGGATTTGTTAGAAGTACAAAGAGCTACAGTGAAGCAAAAGTTGAAATTAGAATTTATGATGTAAACTCAAATAAAGAAATCTATACGGATACTCTCGATGGTTATGCTGATGATAATAGCTATCGTTTCTTTAAATCTGATCGAGACTCTAAGTCAAAGTATCGCCAAGATCTTCTTCGTTATGTAACAAAGGTTTCTGTTAGAAAATCAATCCCAAGGATTCTTGATACGGCCCAAAAATTAGAATGGATAGGCCGTGTTGCAAAGATTATTGGAAATAATATCTATATTAATGCTGGAAGAGATTCGGGGCTTAATATCGGTGACGTTTTAAAAGTTGTAACTGAAGGTGTTGATATTTATGATCCTGAGACAGGGGCACTCATTGGTGTTTCTAAAGGGGAGATCAAAGGAACAATTGAGATTGTCGACTTTATCGGTGCAGACGCTTCAATTGGTATCCTACACTCTGGAGGCTCTGTTCACGAAGGTGACTTTGTTAAGCTGTACTAATGATTTATTCTCTTGCACGCAATTTCTTATTCAAACTAGATGCTGAAGATGCTCATGACCTAACGATTGATCTGATGGAAAAGTTTCCAGTTATGTCTGAAATTTTTCCAAGCTATCGTCGTGATAATTTAAAATTAAAAGTTGGAAACAATATTTGGGCAACTCCTATTGGACTTGCTGCTGGTCTTGATAAAAACTGTCGAGGCTATCAATTTCTTTCAAACCTTGGTTTTGGTGCGGTAGAAGTTGGAACAGTTACCCCTAGGCCACAGGCCGGAAATCCGAGGCCAAGACTCTTTCGCTATATTGAAGAAGAGTCGATTCGCAACTGCATGGGTTTTAATAATGAAGGTGGAGAGTTTCTTAAGAATCAGGTTCGCTTGGCCCAGCGTTCAATTCCTTTAGGGGTGAATATTGGTAAGAACAAGGATACGCCAGATGAATTTGCTTACGAAGACTACGCATCTCTATATCAGGATTTTAAAGACTTAGCTGATTATATTGTCATTAATGTCTCTTCTCCTAATACCCCAGGACTTCGCTCTCATCAAACACGTGAATCATTAGAGAAGATTTTTGCAGCTCTTGAGCGCAAAGAAGGTGAGGTCGACCTCTATTTAAAGATATCTCCTGATATCGAAGAAGATGAGATTGACAGTATTATCAAAGCTGCAAGTGATTATAGACTTACAGGGATTATTGCTACTAATACGACTATTATGCAGGAGCGTGGAGTCGGTGGTGTCTCTGGAAAGCTTCTACTTAAAAAGGCCCGTGGAATTCGTAAGGCCTGTCTTGATAAAATGAAAGAGTATCCTAGTTTAGAATTCATCGGTGTAGGTGGATTTTCATCCTATGAAGACGTTGTGGAATACTGGCGTGATGGGGGAAGGTGCCTACAAGTATATTCTGCATTTGTTTTTCAAGGTCCAAAGCTTTTACAAGATCTAAATAAGGCCATCTTAAATGATATGGAATTAAAGGGATTTAATTGTGTTGAGCAATTAATTGAGCACTATCATCATTTATATTCATTGTAAGTTATTAAATTTACATATGAACTAAAACTAAAATTTAATTTTTTCCTAAAATTAACCGAAACGAGTAAAAAGGTTGGTTAAACATTTAAGGAAAGAAATGATTAAAGGCTTAGTTCATACTGTCGTTATTGCATCATTAAGTGCATTTGTATTTTTCACGAGTAGTGATATTGAGAGTACTCTTAAGCAAGAGCTTGGCAGTGGTGCGAACCCTTATAAGCATGTTGATCGCTCACCTGATTTTGTTAAACGATCTATTGCTTCCTTGTCTGATGACGTTACGGCACGCGCTCTAAAGAAGAGAAGGGTTGAGGACATGCATATGTATAAGTCTTATGAAGAGTCTTTATCTAAACTCAAGGGTTGTATGCGAAATATTTGTCAGGAATACTTCACAAGTGAAGAGGTTTCTGAAAATTATGATAAGTATGGTGATTTTGTAACGGCCAAGATTAATGAAAATATCAATCAACTATATAACTTCACATTAAAAAGAGGCTTTCGCTCTCATTCTATTATCACAACAGCTTTAGACTTTATTGACCTTGGAAATGAAGATTTAAAGAAGAATCTTGTTTTACTATTAAGTACACAAAAGAGTGATCTGAGATCATTAAATGCACTTATTCAATTGTCGCAAGGAGTGTACGGAAAAGATCTTCATTCACTTATTATTTTAGAGTTAGAAAAATATGCAGTATCTAAAGAATTTAAAGATAAAATAAGTGATCAAATTGTAACGGTCTTAGCTTCTAGTCGTAGTAATGAGAACTCTCTTATTACAAAAGAGCTTTATCGCTTTATTAATAAAGATAACCTGCAGAAATTCAATCATCTTCTGACAAAGATTCCAAACGAGAGTCGCGTTTACTCTCAGCTCGCAAATCATATTGAGAAATTTGAATCCACTAATTTATAGGACAACTTTCAATTTTTTTGCAATTGCTATTTCGTTCTCATTTAAACTAAGTTGATAGGCGAGTATCTGTACCCCAACTTCTTTGGCCTTAATTAGTAATCTCTTGTATTCCTTATCGATATCACTAACATTGAAGCTTTTCACATCTTCGCGTGAAATAATATAGAGCATTGTTGCTTCATGGCCTTGCTCTTTTAAGGCCATGAGCTCTTCAAGATGCTTTTGTCCACGAGTTGAGACTGCATCCGGAAATTGAGCTTGCTCACCAACTTTTAAAGTAACATTCTTTACTTCAACAAAGTTATACTTAAAGCTTGAGTCTTCAAGTTGTAGATCTTTCTTATCGATCTCTTTATTACTTAAGAGAAAGTCAATTCTACTTTTTCCTATTTTTACTTCACTCTTAAAGTATTCATAATTTTTAAGCTCTTTAAATTTTCCTAATTCAAGGCCCTCTTGAACAATTTTATTTGTCAGCCCAGTATTAACCATAATCCAAGAGTCACCATTAGATATCATTTGAGCAGAAAATTTAAGTTTTCTTTTTGGATCATCTGAGTGAGTCATGAGAACTTTCCAGTCCTGCTCCCAACAGGTCTTCATACTTCCTGTGTTAGCGAGGTGGGCAGTTAAGGTATCCTTAGACTTATACTCTTTAAAGTTCTTATCCAATTTAAAGTCTAATAAAAAACGTTTATAGCGTTCAATAATTGTTCCTAAAACCAATTCATTTTCTTTAAATTGCATATTTTTCCTTGTGTGCAAGTTGCTAAGCATCTGTAATTATATGTTACAATTAGCAATACGATATCATTTTAAGAGGACTTTGTGAAAACCGCTTTAGTTATTTGTGACAATGAAGTTTTAAATTCAATTTATAGTGTAAATCTCAAAACATATACTGAGTTGAATTTAATATTTACGTCATCACTAGATGAGGCGCTTATTCATATCGAAGACACAGAGGTTCCAATTGATTTACTCGTAACAATGGCATCCATTGGTGAGGAAGATACGGCGCTTTTGGCCTTTCATAACCTTATTGAAAATGATCGTGACATCCCTTCAATTGTCATTGGGGAAGGGGATCTTGTTCCAGATGAAAATTATGTCGTAAAGAATCAATTTGATATTCCGGGAATTTTACAAAATATTTTTGAATGCTTAAAAATAACACCAAGAGAAGTTTTGGCCGTTGTAACTGAAGAGTTATATGAAATGCCAATTCGTCTCTTTTTTCCATTTAATAAAGCTTTTTGTGACACATACTATATGCTTGAAAATGATGGTGTTAAAACTCCGACTAAAATCTATGATACAGACAGTGATGTTTGGCCCAAGGTAAGAGAGTTTTTGGATCAGAATGTTTCCCATCTTCTCATTCCTGCAAGAGAGCGTTTTGCTTTCACGAAAAGAGTTACAGAGCTACTTATTGAAAGTATGGAAAAAGTAACACCAGAGACACCACAACAAGAGTCTCTTGATTTTGTTGAGCAGAGTATTGATGCGATTGCAGAGCAATTATTTGAAGATGAAGGCGTGACTAAAGAAGTCGTCCAGCTATCTCAAATGTGTATGGATACAATGGAAGAAGTTATCGATAGTGTGCCAGACCTTAAATCAATTCTAAAAGATCTAGCTGCTCTTAAATCGGGCTTTCTTTATAGTCACTCAATTATTGCAGGTTATGTTTCTTCTCATATTCTTGAGAATGTTGAGTGGGGTGGCCCTGCTCACAAAGAAAAGCTTAAATTCGTTCTCTACTTTCATGATATGTACCTTGTTCAGGTGTATAAGAAATATCCTGATCTTATGTATGAAGATAAAATTATCTTTGATCCTCAAGTATCTGAAGAGGATAAGGAAATCATTATTAATCACGCTGCTGAAGCCGCGGATGCTATTAGGCGCTATCCTGCTTGTCCACTAGGTGCTGATGTTATTATTATGCAGCATCATGGTACTTCAAATGGACTTGGCTTTGCCACAAGTTTCAAAGATGATATCTCGCCACTTGCAAAAGTTCTTATTATTGCTGAAGCATTCACTGAAGAGATTTATCAGCGAATTGAAGATCGTCAGAAAATCAATGTTGAAGATGTTATCACCAAATTACGTGAGCGTTTTACTAAGCATACATATAAGAAAATTATTGAAACGCTGGCAACAATAAAAATTTAACTTATATTAATTAGTAAAAATAATTTAATCCCGCCATTGCTCTCTGGTAAATACTATCATAGTACTCATAGGCGATCTTTAGGCTTACATTCTTAGTGAAGTGAAACCTTGCCTCAGTATTCCATTCATGGAGCTTATTTAAGTTCGTGTGGTTCCTAAAGACGTACTGATAGCTTCCTTGCCATGACAAGTACTTACCTGAATAAATAAGTCTTAGCTTTGGTCCATAACTTAGAGCATAGTCATAATCTGATTCGTAGATATACGAGTTTTGAGTAGCGATAAGTGCTGCTACTGCAAATGTTTCATTTCCAAGTGTGTAGCCAAGATCAAAGTCGAGATAAGGGTTTAGCGTACGACTTTGATATGTAAAGCTTTCAGCAAATCCAAAACCAAATTGCCAGCTAAGCTTCTTTGCAAAGACACTAACGGGCCTTAGGGCCTCAATGCGGGCAAGCTTTGCATCAACTAGTCTGAGTCTATCTTCTTGATAGCGATTGTAATCAAGTTTAAAGTTAACTAGTTCTGTTGTAGACATTGGCAGGTAGCCATCTTGGCGATCGAGCGCATTGTGAAGGGCGCCACGAAATTCAAAATTTAGGTATTCACCATGTGTATCAAAACTAGAGCCTAGAGTGATCTGATTTGTGTGGTGGCCCTTATCAGGGGACTTTGGCATAAGAAAATCATAGTTAATATCTTGTGACCTTGATGCAAGTTTTGCACGCTTACTATTGATACGAAACTTCTTTGTTCGATACTCTTTCTTCTCTTTATTCTTTAAGGACTTGGTTGCATCTACATCAGCATTTTTAAAGTCCACATAGAGGTTGTAAGTATCAAGAACAAAGAGCTCCTTTGGATTATCTTTGATATTGCTAATATTTTTTGAGTTCTTTACAAGTACTTTAAAAAGTTCAACTTGCTTAGGAGTCATCTTATTATATCTTGCCTTTAACTTAGTATAAGAAGCAGGCCTAACTTTAATATTCTTTACGATATCATTTTGTTTGAAGAGAGCATAGATCGTATCAACAGGTGGAACAGTAGTATCAATATTGTCGATTAGTTTCCAATCTGTTCTTATGGCATCAACGAAGGCCAAAATATGATAAGAGCAATTCTTCGTGAAGTAGAGGTAATCAAAATAGGCCCTATTCATTTCAAAAAGGTGGGCCTGAAAATAAATGAGATCTTTCTTATCTAGGTTTAATTCATAATCCCAAAGATCTCTTGATTCCATATTATTATATTCTTTAACTTTTACATAGTATGGCATCATGGCATACATGCCCTTAAACCCACCAAAGATCCCTTTGTATCCATACACAAGAGGATTGATAGTATCAACCTTTGCACTAAAGTCGACTCCATAGTCTAAGAGATCATTATCTTGGTTTTCCGAAGACCTTGATCGAACACGAAAGAAAGTGTGGCCAAAAGTTGAAGCTGGCTTCTCGATAAAGTAAGAAGAAAAAATGATTGATACAGATGAGATATCGATTTTTTCAATATAAGCTTGATAAGCAGGACAGTCCTTTAAATTAAGAGACTGATTAATTAACTTATGTTCTTTTAAAAGCATAAATCTTGCAGGGAAAAGACACTTCGGATGATTATTCATATCTTCAATTGCAGCAGATTCAATGCCTGAGATTGATTTCTTTAACTCTTGGAGAGGTGAAGTTTTTCCCTCTTTAGAGAGAAAGTACTCATTCGCTTTCACAAGAGATTCGTAACCGAGCAGTCCTTTTTCATAACGGATAAGCTTTAACCACTTTTGTGACTTTGAAAAAGAGCCTAAGCTAGAGGGGGCCCACGTTGCGTAGGAAGTTTGTCCAAAGACAAAGGTGAGTAGTGTTGCAGTAAAAAGTAATTTCATTCTTAATCATCTTTGGCGTATTAAAAATGGCCGACAGCTTTCACTGTAGGCCATCATATTACATCGCTAAAACAGATTGGATGTTATTGTGGATTGTTTGAGCGTCAGCATTTTCAGCAAAGATCATATCAAAGTTTTGCTTAAGGCTAGTTTTGCTAGCTGCTGGAGCATCTACTAGTGCAAGGTATGCATCTAGGCTTTCACCTTCACCACGAGCAATATCACTTGATAGTGCGATCATGTTGTTTTCTACAAATGAAACAGCTGCAACACGCGCAGATTTTGCGTCTTCACAACCAAGAGTACCTGTTGACATTGCAAATGTCTGGTTACCAAAGATACCGTTTGTTGTTGCTGCTAATACGTTAAGAGCTAGTCCTGACTTTCCTTCGAAAATTACTGCACCAAGACCACAACCAGCTGGCCCGTGAGCTGCCATTGCAGAAGAAGTAACAACTGTAAAAAGAGCTGCGCATAATAGTTTTTTCATCAATAGACTCCTTAATATTGAGATATTTGTAAAACAATACAAAGAGTTTAGTTTACTCAGGACGAATGTAAATTAAAGTTTACTCGTTTTTAATTGTGTAAAATTTCTCCATTTTTAAGAAATCTTTAATTTACAGAATCGTCCTTTGTAGAGCATTAAGCGGGTCTTTAAAGTTACCTTGATTATAAACTTCCTTAATTTCTCGGAAGATATTTAATAAGTTTTTTTTGCCACCAGTACTCGTACATAACTTTAAAATATAGTTATTTGCTAGGATGAATGCACATGAATGGGCCGTTAGCTTATTTGTACTTAGCTTATTAGGAAAGCCATCTCCCTTTGGTTTTTCGTGGTGTTGGGCCACGACAAAGTCTGCTTCAGGATAGCCTGTGAAATGTTGTGCAATTTCGGCGGCCTTAAGAGGGTGGATGCGATAATTTTCCTGCTCACTTTCCTTAAACATTTTAAGCTGCGGATCTTCAAGAGACTGAATCGAAGCAAGGTCTTCGTTATCAAGCATTGAATCATAGAGAAGTGAAGCAAGTCCAAGTTTCTTCTTAGAAGTTTCAGAGGCCCAGCCTAGCGCCTGGAGAATAAAGTGAGATAAATAAAGAGTCATAATTGATTGTGTTGCAACATCAAATGGCCCTTTTGGAAATAATGAAAGAACATTACGATACTTCTTATTTTCAAGAATAATATCGCGACTGCAAAGAATAACTTCATCACATAACTTGATGACATTCTCAGATACACCAACTGTTTTTACATATTGGTGAATAAGAAGAACCGCCTTAATTTGGTTCTCAATAACTTCTGAGTCTTGTAGTTTCTTTCTACTTTCAAATGTTTTTAGTAGGTTCTCGATTCCTTCTTCTAGAAATTTTAAATAATCGTTCTTCTTTAAATAGAGAACCTTGATATTCTTTCTTGCGTAAGAGTGGATTGTTGAATGAGAGTACTTCTTATTAGCTGATATGATCTTCGTATACTTCGTTTGTGTTAGCTCTAGGTAGACATCATAGGCGATAGTATCAAATAAGTAGAAGCCACGAATTTTCATTGGTAGCAAGTCTTCTTCTTCGAATTCTTCGATGCTTGAGCCAAAGTCTTCACTTTTTACCCAAGCGAGGGCCTTATTTACTGCGGCTATAAAATCTTCTTCTTCAATAGGGCGTAAAAGGGCCGAGCTTGATTCACTTCGTGCATACAGAGCATCAGGAATTCTTTGTTTGATCATTGCTTCCATACCAATAAATATAAATGGCCTTTGACCGGTAATAGAAAGTATCTTTCCTGCTAGTTGAGAAGGGTCTTCGTTTTTAAGAGAAACTTCTATAATGATCATGGCAAATGGACCTTCAAAACTTAATAGGTCAATTGCATCATCACCACTAATTGCGCAATGAAGTTGGATATTTGGAAAACAATTAGAGAATGAATCTCTAATATATCCCCATTCATCTTTTTCATCACAAATATATAATGCTTTCAAAAACGTACTCCTTTAATCAACTAAATAATCAATTCTTCAAAATATATTCTCTACATCGGTAAGTTATTGAAATAATAAAATTTAGTTAGTAAAAAAAATAAGCAAACAATTGGTAATTATACAAGAATTCGACTTTTTAAGATGGATAAATTTGTTTAAACTATTTTAAAGGGGTTAGCATGACGGAAAAGACAGTCGCTCTTGTAAAAGAGATGATAAAATTTGGCTTAATTAAAATTTCTCCACAAAATCCATTTAAATACGCTTCTGGTAAAACAGGGCCTATTTATTGCGACAATCGTCTTATGTCTTCAGACCCAAAAATGTGGAAGCTTGCTATTGAATTAATGAGTGAGCAGATTGACGAAAATCAACTTTCTTATGACTTTATCACAGGTGTTGCAACTGCTGGTATATCTCACGCAGCAGCGTTAGCATATCATCGTGGTGAGCCAATGAATTACGTTCGCTCAAAGCCAAAGGCCCATGGCACTGGTAAAGTAGTGGAAGGAAAAGTTGGCGAAAATAGTAAACTACTTTTAGTGGAAGACCTCGTTAATCAGGGCTCAAGTATTGAAAAAGTCATTAAGCTTATTCGCGAGAATGGCCATGTGGTAGACTCTGTGCTGTGTTTGGTCGACTACCAAACTCCCAATGCCAAAAGAGTTGCCAAAGAGTTAGGAATTGAGGTTTTTTCTTTAATAAATCTGAGTCAATTAGCCGATATTTGTTTGTCGCAAAAATTGATCGAAGAAAGAGGCCACGCCCTTCTTATGAAATGGCAGCAAGACCCAGATAATTGGGAGAATTAATGCAACGCTGTGCATTTTAGACGCAAGACGTGTCGACAGATTTAGCAAAAAAAGATATGTATCTACTTAATTTAATTCGTATTTTTTAACGTATTTAAGTTATATCCAACTTAAATTTTGGAGGAATAAAATGGCCGATAGTGCAAAAATTGAAATCAATGGTCAAACTATTGAAGTTCCTGTGATCAAAGGAACTGAAAACGAAGTCGCTTTAGACATCTCAAAGCTAAGAGCACAAACTGGTGCAATTACTTTAGATATTGGTTTTGTTAACACAGGATCATGTACGTCAAAGATTACTTTCTTAGACGGAGAAAAGGGTATTCTAAGATACCGTGGTTACCCAATTGAACAACTTGCTGAATCTTCAAACTTTGCTGAAGTTTCATACCTTCTTTACAATGGAAAACTTCCAACTGTTAAAGAACTAGATGCGTTCAATAAAGAAATTTCTGCTTATAGTAAGCTGCCAGGTGGTGTTGAAAAAATCATCGACCAATTCCCTGGTTCTGCTCACCCTATGGGTGTTCTAGCTGCTGCGATCTCATCTCTAAGTGGTTTCTACCCAGAGTTCCTAGATCCAGAAGCAACAGAAGAAATCAAGAATAAAGCAATTGTTCAACTGATGGGACAAGTAAAAGTAATGATGGCGCAATTCTATCGCAAGACGATGGGAAAAAGCCCACTTACTTCAAATGCTAAACTTGACTACTCTGCGGATTTTCTAAATCTAATGTTTGATGGTGAAGTAGATCAAGACGTTGCAGACGCCCTTGATACTCTTCTTATTCTTCACGCAGACCACGAGCAAAACTGTTCAGCTTCAACTGTAAGAGTTGTAGGTTCTTCACACGCTAACGTATTTGCTTCTATTGCAGCTGGTGTAACAGCTCTTTGGGGACAATTACATGGTGGTGCAAACCAAGCAGTTCTTGAAATGCTTGAAGAAATTAAGAAAGATGGTGGTGATTACCAAAAATTCATCGAGAAAGCGAAAGACAAGGAAGATCCATTCCGTCTTATGGGATTTGGTCACCGTGTTTATAAGAATTTTGACCCACGTGCAAAGATCATCAAGAAAGCATGTGATACAATTCTTACTAAGCTTAAAATCGAAGATCCACTTCTTGATATTGCCAAAGGCCTTGAAGAAGTTGCTCTTAAAGATGAGTACTTCGTTAAGCGTAACCTATATCCAAACGTAGACTTCTACTCTGGTATTATCTACAAAGCACTTGGAATCCCAACTAATATGTTTACAGCAATGTTCGTATTAGGACGTCTTCCAGGTTGGCTATCTCAGTGGAAAGAGCTAAGAGAAGATGGAGCACGTATCTCACGTCCTCGCCAAGTTTATATTGGTGAAAACGAAAGAGATTACGTAGCACCTGAAAAAAGATAGTATAATCTTTTAAAGCATATTAAATAGAGGCCCAAGGACTTCTTGGGCCTTTTTTTTTAGGAAGTAGGAATGTTTGAATACGATAAAATCTTAAAGAGTCTTTTAAATCCAAATCTTAATAAGCAACAGCTTGCAAAACTCATTGGAACTCAATCAACACAATTTACAAGCGAGCGTACCAAGCTTAAGAATAATTATTCTGATGAAGATTTAATCAGTGCTTATACATCGTTTTATTTTCCTACAAATGCTCTAAAACTTGAGTTCTTAGTTGAGCATTTAAGTGAGCAGATGAAGGCCGAAATATCTAAAACTCATATCTTAGATATTGGAACAGGGCCTGGAACTTATGCCTTTGCGGCCAGTGAGTTATTTTCAGATGCTCTTTCATTTACGGGAGTTGATGAATCGAAGCTTATGATTGATCAGGCCAATAAGCTGAATGATGAGTATTTTCAAAATTCTAAAATTGGTTTTTCTCAGACTCTTCCAAATGTTGATGATGAGCCAAGAACTCTTATCTTTGGAAACTCTATTAATGAGATGGGAATGCCTGCGGCCTTTAAAATCATTAAACGTTATAATCCTAAGTTCATTATCTGTATTGAACCAGGAACAAAGGATGTTTTTAAGGACTTGCTTGCTCTTCGAAAGAAACTTCTACTTATTGATTATAAGATTCAATATCCTTGCATGGGACAAGGGACTTGCCCTCTTGAAGGAATCGATGACTGGTGCCACCAATCAATTAAAACATCATTAGATTTTGAACTAGAATCTCTATCACAAGTCGCAAAACTAGACCGTAAGGTTATGCCTGCAACCATTCACTTCTATGCACTTGAGCATGTTGAAGATAAGGCCGGACAAGCGAGAATTATCCGTCTCAAAAAGAATGTTAAGCATGCATTTCTTTGGGATGTTTGTGATGAAAATAATAAGTCTGTTACTTTGGAAGTTCCAAAGAAGCTCTTTAAAAAGAAAGTCGTCAAGCAACTAGAAGAGATCTCTTCAGGAATAAGTGTACGCTATACGATCGATAAAGAATTAGAAAACTCTACAGTACGAGTGAAGACGATTGAAGTTGAAGGGATTGAATAGAAGGGCGACGCTTATTTAAGCTTGCCCATTATTTACTTTTTAGCTCTTTAACTTCGTAGATAATTTTTTCTTTATCCATTTTAAAGTGTGGAATCGTTAAGACTTTGGAGAGAACATCTTTAGCTAGTTTTCTCATCTCTTTCGTTTCAAGAATGGCCATAAGTCGATTAACTTCGTCTTCTGTGTAATTGGCCTTAATGCGCTTTTTGATTTCTTCTTTGATATCAACGAAGCTTGTGTTGTCATCAATAATTTTTTCTAGTTTCTTATTATCTAAACTCTTTGCAGACTTTTCTATCAATTGTCTTTTTACAAAATCTGCACGCTCTTTCGAGTCGTTGATTAAGTACTGCTCTTTGATAAGAATATCGGCAATATAATTGATCTTATTATCTAGGTTTGCCAATGCCGAGTTTGTAAGAAGAAATAATGAGAGAAATAAAATATTATGCATAGAAGTCCTATCTTTATATTTTAAAATTTTAACATGGAATAAATTTTTAACCATAAGTGTAACCAAAGTTTTTTTGTAGATGATTCCTTAAGCTTTGTTACGCAATCACTCAATTTTATATTATCTCCATTCTGATATGTTCAATGATATCAGTATGTTACAAATTTTTCTTCTCATTTTTTTATTTAGTCACGCCGAATAGTATTTGAGTGATTAACTAAGACAAAGGAGAGAGGGCCTTGAAGAAAATTATCATGTTACTTTTTATGCTAGCTACTATGGCCAGTTGTGTGTCTGAGGATGATTTAGATTCTGTTTTTGGCCACTGTCCTTCAAGTGAAGATATTTCAGGGCCAGGTTATTCAGTGGATCTAACATCCGGCCAGCGTGTGGCGCAAGAGTTGTGGATGAATGGAATAATAGGAGCAACTATTTATATGGATCGAATTCGACTTTTTATGTCATCTGAAAATCTAACTTCTATTACCGTTAGAGTTTATAAGGATCTTGAAGAAGCACATTCACATACTCCTGATGATGGAACACTTGTAGGGACTGCAACTTTGACTAGTGGGCTTGGGAGCGCCGATCCTACAACTGAGCATGATCTCTACTTTTCTTCTCCTGTTCCTTTTCAAGTTGGGAAGACTTACTATCTTGTCATAGATACTGCAGGAGGGGACTTTTCGATGTCTATTACTTCTCCTGGATACTTGTCTTATACCGGGGTTAGAGTCTATAACGGATCAAGTTGGAATACTCCGTATGGTTATGACACAAATATCTCATTTGATACGTACTACTCAAATTGTACAGGTATCTAAAAAAAAGCCTCGCATTGCGAGGCTTCTTTTATATTCGAAAAATTTAATTCGATAATTACTTTTTCTTACCAAGTGAAGCGTAAGAAGTACCAAATTTCTTTCTGAACTTGTCAATACGACCTTCAGTATCAAGAACTTTAGTTTTACCAGTATAGAATGGGTGAGAAAGGCTTGAGATATCAAGCTTTACGTATGGGTAAGTTTTCCCATCAAACTCTTCTTCTGAATCAGCTTTGATTGTTGATTTTACTACAAATTTAGTGTCTGCAGAGATGTCATGGAAAAGAACTTCTCTGTACTCTGGGTGAATACCTTTTTTCATTTTAAACCTCGTTATCTTTTGCATTGCTTGGTACAATGCTGATTTAGTATTAATTAGAGATTTGAGCAATTTCGCCCATATAGGACCATTTGTCAAGATCTAATGTAGTGCTTCCAGTACTTCCTAGTGAGCACTACAAGAACCACAGCCTCCGCCAGACTTGTCGGTAGGATCATTGAATTGCCAATGTCCATATTTTTCATTGATAAAGTCAATAGCGCTCTTTAAAGAGCTGAAATCTCGTTGGAATACTTCCATGTCTTCACCGTCAACAACGGTAACTGAATAGAGGATGAGCTCTTTGATTTGCCCATCTACCTCCTGGACATCTCCAGTCATGCCAATGAATGACTTAAAGTGCTCGCTATTGAAGTGAGCGAAGTTCCAGTTCTTTAGATTTACAAGATTTTGTGTTTCCATGCTGTATTTTTAGCAGTTGGCCCTTGCCATGACAATGTATTTCTAGTAAGTTTCTAACCTACGAATTGTAATTTGTATCAATTAGAGAAAACAATTTTAAGGTTTTATATATTTTAGGAGGCAGTTATGGCAAAGGGGCCAAGAGTTATTATTACACTTGAGTGTACAGAAGCGAGAAAGAATGGACAAACTCCATCTCGTTACACAACGACTAAGAACAAAAAGACTCATCCAGAGAGACTTGAAGTTAAGAAGTACAATCCTTTCTTAAGAAAGCATACACTTCACAAAGAAATTAAGTAATTTGATTTTTCAAATCTACATATAAAAAAGCCTCGCATTGCGAGGCTTTTTTTTGCCTATTTTTCAAATTTACATATAAAAAAAGCCTCGCAATGCGAGGCTTTTTTTTATCTATTATTCAAACTGACATTCGTATTCAGCTGTTTCTATCGACTTCTTTGAAAAGAATTTCTTATTAAAGACATGGACCTTCATTGAAGAAGGGTTATCAAGATTGAAGTCAACTTCTGTTGTGTAACCACGGCTTGGGTCTTTATATGAGAGATATGTATCTCCATTATCTTCAACTTCTACTTTGGCCTTTTCAAACATTTTTCCGTTCTCAAGGATCGTTGGAATAATGCTTAGCCCTTCGTAATTCTTTTCTGTATTCCAAAATGAAACTTTAAATGTCGTAGTCTTATAGTCAGTAAAATGTTCCTTAATGATTCCAAAACAAGCGACTTCACCAAGTAGCATATTCTCTTCAAGAACATAAGACTTTGCTTTCACGCGATTACACTTAATAACATTCGTAATTTCGTTCTTTGGCCAGCTTGGGTCAAAGAGTGTTTCATTAGCACAAAAATTTGCAAATACCGAAGATGTTAGTGTCAGTAAAATTATTGCTTTAATTTATCTATCCTTTCTTTTAAAGAGCTTTCTTTAGGTATTTAATAACTTGATATTGTGAAGGCGCTTTAACTGCCTTGCGCTTTCTATTGTCGTTACGATGTCCACCAGTCATTGTGTAGAAAATTGATCCATCACAAAGAGCACCGGTTTCATTTAGCATCACAAGCTCGTTAATAATTTCTTCTGTCGATACATCAACACCTTTCTTTGCAAGCTTTGTTTGCAATTGTGCTGCTTGTTTTTGTTGAGATTCTGCACTGTTGAAGAACTGAACATAGCCTTTAAGTTTTTTCTGCTGTGATGTTAGCGCCAATCCAACGAGTGGGAGAGCAAAGTATGCAGGAAATGCAGGAACACCAACCATATATAGACCTATTGCTGTCACCGCATGGTAAGCCGACGTATTCTTTCTAAGTGATTTGATTAGCTTGTTATTATTGTATGCAGTGATATCTGCTTGATATTGCTCAGAGCAACTTGATGCTACTACTGTAGAGCAAATCGTTGCAACAACTAGTGCTTTAGTGATGATTTTTTTCATCAGGTCTCTCCTTCATTTTTCTGTTTGAAGGCTTATAGCAGTTTTCGATATTAAATAAAAATAAGTTGAAATAATTACAAAAAAAGGCCTCCATATGGAAGCCTATATCATATCTATTTTTCAATGACTTCGTGGCAAAAGACATCTCTGCTGTCGATATGGCGACAATCTGGAACTTTGCTCTTGCAATGCTCGACTGCAAGAGGACAGCGAGTATGGAAGTTACACCCTGTAGGTGGATCTAGAGGAGAGGGAAGTTCTACATTCTTTAGTGGAGGAAATGTTTTAATCACTTCATTTTCAACAGCATGAGCTGACTTTAAAAGTGTTTTTGTATATGGATGCTGAGGAGTATTGAAAATAACCTTACTCTTTCCATATTCACAAACCTTTCCAAGGTACATGACGAGAACCTTATCTGCGATATAGCGAACGACAGAGAGGTCGTGTGAAATAAAAATATAAGTGAGGTTAAACTCTTCTTGAAGTTCTTTTAATAGATTTAAAACTTGTGCCTGAACCGAAACATCAAGGGCCGATACTGGCTCATCGAGAATTAAAACTTTTGGTTTTAAGATAAGTGCTCTTGCAATACCAATTCTTTGGCGCTGGCCTCCACTAAACATATGTGGATATTTATGAGCATGTGCTCGACGAAGGCCTACTGTTTCCATTAATTCACAAGCACGCTCGAAAGCTTCTTTCTTTGTTACTTTTTCATTAATAAGAAGTGGATCTGCAATAATCTCCCATGCCTTCTTTCTTGGATTTAGTGATTCAAGAGGGTTTTGAAAAACCATTTGAATGGATTTATATAACTCTTTTGATGAAAGAGTTGAGAAGTCTTTTCCTCCAATTGTAATACTTCCATCTGTCAGTTGCTCAAGTGCCATCAGACATTTTGCAAGAGTCGACTTACCACAACCAGATTCACCAACAATTCCAAGAGTTGTTCTTTCTTGAAGAGTAAAGCTTAGCCCATCAATGGCCTTAACGAATTTATCTCCAACTGGATAATACTTTTTTAAATCATTTACTGTAATTGTATCGATCATATTTATACCTAATTCTTAATTTAATGGATGAATACAACGAAGGGAGCGATCGTCGTGGATCACAAGCTTTGGTAGTATTTCACATTGCTCTGTCGCATATTCACAACGCTTTCTAAATTGGCAACCTGTAGGGCGATCTCCTAAGTCTGGAACCATTCCTTTAATTGAGTAAAGAGGAGCGTTGATATCATTCGTAAATGATGGAATTGACTTTAAAAGCCCTGATGTATACGGATGTCGAGGAGAGTTGATCACGGCCATTGTAGGGCCTCTTTCAATTACTTCTCCTGCATACATTACCTGTAAATTTTGCGTAAAGTCCTTAACAACTGCAAGGTCATGAGAGATGAAGATAACTGCCATGCCAGTTTCTTTTTGGATTTCATCTAAGAGTTCCAAGATTTGCTGTTGAACAGTTACATCAAGGGCCGTCGTAGGCTCATCAGCAATTAAAAACTTTGGGCTTGAGGCGATGGCCATGGCAATCATTACTCTTTGGGCCATCCCCCCCGAGAGCTCATGTGGGTAGGCCTTCATACGCTCTTTTGGCGCAGGAATTCCTACTTGAATGAGTAGTCTTTCGACGCGATTCTTACGTTCTTGTTTAGAAAGGCGTGGCTCATGGATGAGGAGGACTTCTTCAATTTGGTTCTCAACTGTATAGCATGGGTTGAGGCTACTCATGGCATCTTGGAAAATCATACTGATGTCACCACCACGAATTTGTTGCCATGATTTTTCGTTAAGATTTTGCAGGTCAACTCCATTGAAACTCAGCTCATCAGCTGTTACAACGGCGTTATCATCAAGAAGGCCCATGATGGCCATATTAGTAATACTCTTACCGCAACCAGATTCTCCAACTATTCCTAGTGTCTCACTTGCTTCAACTTCAAATGAAACATTGCGAACGGCGTGGATGAGTCCTTTTTTGGTTTTAAATTGTATATTTAAGTTTTTTACTTTTAATAAGCTCATATATTATTTCTTTATCGTTTAAGTTTAGGGTCGAGAGCGTCTCTTAGTCCGTCTCCACAAAGATTAAGTCCAAGAACAACGGCCAGAATACAAAGACCTGGAAGAGTCACTAGCCAAGGTGCACTTTGAATATAAGGTCTTGCATCACTTAGCATGATTCCCCATTCAGGAGTCGGTGCCTGGACACCAAGTCCTAGAAAGCCTAGTGCCGCAGTAGAGAGAATTCCTTCTGACAGTCCAAGTGTTACTTGAACAATTAATGTCGCCATACAATTTGGTAAAATCTCTTTGAGCATGATGCGAATAGGAGAGGCTCCAAATGTTTTTGCTGCTTGTACGTACTGAAGGTTTTTAATCTCTAAAACATTTGCACGAATAAGACGTGTAAATGAAGGAATACTAACAAGAGCAACAGCAAAGACTGCATTCATAAGTCCTGGCCCAATAACTGAAACGACAATGATGGCAAGTAAGATACTTGGATAGGCCATGAGGATATCAATGAGTCGCATAATAACAGCATCCGTTTTGCCGCCAAAATATCCGGCTATAAGGCCAAGCATGGTACCTACTAATGTTGAGATTAGAACAATTGAGATACCAACAAAGAGAGAGATTTGAGCACCATAGATAAGACGACTTAGAACATCTCGTCCTAGATCATCAGTTCCTAAAATAAATTGGAATGATCCACCTTCTGCCCAAAATGGAGGTATACGAAGTTGTCCTGGGAAAATTTCACTTGCACCATGTGGGGCGATTAAGGGTGCTAGAAGTGCAATTATGATAAAGCCAAAAACAAGAGCGAGACCAAAGACTGCTCCTTTATTGTCACTGAAGTGATCAATAAACTCTTTAAGAATTTGGATATTTGTTACATTTGAGTTTTGAGTATTTTGCGCTTCCATTATTTAGAACCTGAAATTTTTGGATTAACAATTGAGTAGATAATATCCACACACATATTGATGAAAATAACCATCAGAGCAATAAAGAGGATTCCGCCTTGTATTACAGGATAGTCTCGGGCGTGAATACTTGCGACAAGCCAGCGGCCAATACCTGGCCAAGAAAAGATTGTCTCAGTTAGGATGGCACCAGTTATGATACTTCCAAAGAGAAGACCGATTACTGTAACAATTGGTATCAGTGCATTTCGTACGGCGTGCTTCCAAACGATCTTTTGATAGCTCTGGCCCTTGGCCTTGGCCGTTTGGATATAAGGTGCTTTTAAAACTTCAAGAACACTTGATCTCGTCATACGAGATATGACGGCAAGGGGAATTGTCCCCATGGCAATTGTTGGAAGAATGAGGTGTTTAATAGCTGATGTAAAAGGTGCAAATCCATCAAAAGAAACCACTTCTGGATTTAGTGTGTCGATTAACATTAAACCTGTGACTCTAGGGACGTCAAAGAGAACATCCATTCTTCCCGATACTGGTGTGATTCCCATATTAACGGAGAAGATAATAATGAGAATTAATCCCCACCAAAAAATTGGCATTGAATAGCCAACGAGTGAAGTTCCCATTAGAAGATAGTCCATGAAGGAGTTACGCTTTAAAGCGGCATAAACACCTGCTGGTATTCCAATTAGGATGGCAAAGATCATGGCACAAATTCCAAGCTCTAAAGTCGCAGGAAAACGTGAGAAGAATTCATTGATAACAGTTTGTTTCGTTACAATGGAGATTCCAAAATCACCAGTGAAGATATTTTTCATATAAATGAAGTATTGCTCCAAGATTGGACGATCAAGTCCTAGGGTTTTTTGCATGGCCGCATAGACCTTTGGGTCGGCCCCACGTTCTCCTAGTAAAAGTAGAACAGGGTCTCCAGGGACTAAGCGAACAACTATAAAGGAAAATAAACTAATCCCAATGAGTGTTGGGATTAGCTGTAAAAAGCGTTTTTTTAAGAATTTTTTCATATATTAATCTAAATTACTCTAGTGAAACTTTATCGAAAATATCATTTCCTAACGGGTGAATCTTATATCCCTTCACATTACTTCTCATTGCACGGTGTACAGTTGAGTGGAATAAAGTGATCCAAGGAACTTCTTTTTTGAATACTTCTTGGGCCTTCATATAGTGGGCCGCTCTTTCTTTCTTATCACTTAGGCGCTTGGCCGCAATAACCTCGCGGTCATAATCTTTATTACACCAGTTAGCATAATTTGAGCCGGCCTTCGCGCCTTCACAACTAAGAAGCATATATAGGAAATTATCAGGATCTCCATTATCACCAGTCCAACCCATTTGTAGCATTGCATGTTCACCTGCGTGGGCCTTCTTTAGGTAAGTTGGCCAATCGTAAGTAACCAGCTCAACTTTGATACCAATCTTAGCAAGGTCTTCTTGCATAAGTTCACCCATCTTCTTTCCATTTGGATTATATGGACGTGAAACAGGTAGCGTCCAAAGAGTTGTGCTAAAGCCGTCTGGAAGTCCTGCTTTCTTTAACTCTTCTTTGGCCATCTCAATATTGTAGTCATAATCTTTGATGTTGTTATTATATCCCCAAATTGTTGGTGGCATTGGGTTCTTAGCAACTGTTGCATAACCAAGATAGATTGGCTCAATATATGTTTTTCGATTAAGTGCATAGTTAATGGCACGTCTTACGTGAATATTATCAAATGGCTTCTTTTGTGTGTTTAGAGCAAGATAACCAACATTTAGCCCTGGCCCTGAAAGAACAGTAATGTCCTTATTTGCATCAAGTGCAGCAATATCGGTTGGCGCAGGTTGAGTTGCAAGGTGACATTCTCCGGCCACAAGTTTTTGCGTTCTAACTGAGGCATCAGGTGTGATTGAAAAAACCATTCGCTTAATTTTTGGAACACCATTAAAGTATTCTTCATTAGCAACGTAGCGAATCATCGTATCTTTCTGGTAAGACTTAAAAATAAATGGCCCCGTTCCAACTGGTTTTCGATCCAGAACTTCTGGAGTTTGTGCGGCCAACATTTTTTCACCATATTCACGAGATAAAATACTAGTGAAGGCCATGGCAAAGTTTGCAAGTAGGGGAGCCTCAGGGTGGTGTAATGAAATCTGAACTTGATACTTATCTGTTTGCTCTATACTCTTAATAATATTACTCATTCCCATTCCATCCCAATACTCGTAGATCCCTCCACTTACTTTGTGGTATGGGTGATCTTTCTTGAACATGCGATTAAATGACCAAACGATATCACTCGCATCGAGATTACGAGTTGGCCTGAACTCTTTTGTTGAGTGAAATTTTATATCTTTCCTAATGTTGAAAGTATAAGTTAGCTGATCGTCAGAAATCGTCCAGCTCTCAGCAATTGAGGGAATGATATCCGTCGATCCCGTTTCAAATTTAACAAGTCGATTATAAAGAGGGTAGACTGCAGCATTATGTGATGGGCCATCTGTTAGGAACTGTGGGTTAAAGCCAGAAGGAGAGCCCTCTGAACAATAAACAAAAGTTGATTTATTGGCACCGCTCTTTCCTGAACATGAGACAACGAGTGTGGCCATCATTAATGTGGCCATTAAGCTTTTAAGCATTCTTCTCTCCCTTACTTAAAATAAATTAAATTAAATTTTGTTTAATTAAAATGATACGTAGCATTTAAGCTTCCGTAAACAATGCCTAGCGGCAATTTGATTAAATATAACTTCTTTTTACTAGATTATTGTGAGGAAAAAATAATAGAAGAACCCTCTACGCGATAGCAGAGGGTTCTTTATTATAAGTGGCCTTCATCAATTCCCTAATATTGAAGAAGGCCCTTATTTTAAATAAGGGCCAATTTATTAAAACTTAGCTTTTGTATTTAATGTGTGTGTTACAGACTTTAGCTCTTGCCCTGGAACTTTTGATACCAGTGGGAAGAATGTTAGTGTAACCTTAAGCTCACGTGCCTTTTCAAATGGCCCGAGAGGAAATTTCTTAATTTTTTCAAAACCATGCTTCTTTAGCTCTTCTTTGAATAGAATATTTCCATTATCAAGTAGAGACTTATTGAAAGTTAGAAGATCAATTGTTTTCTTAAAGTGAATTTTCTTCTTTTCTTTATCGTAAACAACGATCTCTGCTCTAAGCTGATCCATTCCTTCTTTGAAGTTAGAAAGCTCTAATTCAAACTGACCCTTGATTCCAACTTTTACGTTTTCTGGATTAACTAAAATTGGAGCCTTGGCCTCATCTAGATCGAAGAACTCTACTTTAAGTGTTGATTCATAATTGTAATCAGAAGATCTCGTGAAGTCTGATACTTGGACATTAACTTGAGTCGCTTCCTTATTTAAGTTTTGTACAAGAGTATCAAAGCTCTTTAGTTCATCACTAAACTTAAGTGTGAAGTTAGCATCGGCCTTATCAATTGCACCAAGGTATTGTACTTTTATTTTGTGAGTTACATTTTCCATTTCTTTGTAAGCAACTGTACGAGTCTTTGTACAAGAGTACGGCTCTGAACGGTACTTCGTTACATCACGACATACATATTTTTGGTAAGGAACATTATCACATACATTTCGTCCTGGACGAGTGTGGCATCTTCTTACTGGTACATTACGACAAACACGATCTTGGTATGGAACTGAACGACAAATTTCGCGTCCTGGCTTTGTTTCACACACGCGACGGCTATCACGTTGACGACATTCTTGTCTTCCATTTACTGTACGGCAAACTCTTTGCCCAGGAACGGTACGACACTCTTGTCTTGAAGGTCCTCGTGTACATTCACGACGGTATTTTGTTTCATAACGACATTGGTAATCGTAATCTGTTTCACAGATTTGACGGCTTGGTTCCCAACGACATTCTCTACGGTAGTCTGTTTCATATCCACACTCTGTTTCTTGGTATGGAATTTGGCGGTAACATGTCCCTTCGTATGGCTCTTCTTTGTACTTAGTAACTTCAACTTCCTTAGCTAGTACTTGTACATCATTATCACCACCATTGAATGAGAAGTTTAATTGATGATCGCTTGCATTCGCAGCGAGAGTGTAACATGCGAGCATAAGCCCGATTAGAATTTTTGACATTTCTCCCCCTTAAAAAATAACAGTTGAGAGTTTTTATCGAGTTTTAAGTGAAATTGAAAAAATTAGGGTGGTAAATTTTAAATTAACCGCAAGATGTAAGATATTTTGAGAAAAATGACAGTTATTTATTGTGGATATTTATGGGCGAAACGATTTTTGGTAAGAAAATGGCCCCAGGTTGGGGCCAATATTTTAAATTTTAGTTTAGATTAAGTGGAGTGTACTCAAGATTTAGATCTTCAGCAACTTGCTTGTACACAAGTTTACCTTTGTAGATATTAATCCCTTTCTTGAATGCATCGTCCATCATCGCTGACTCTTCAACACCGTATTTTGCAATCATACGAGCATACTTAAGAGTTACGTTTGTTAGAGCATAAGTTGATGTTTGAGCAACGGCTCCCGGCATATTTGCAACACAGTAGTGAACAACACCATCAACTAGGAAAGTTGGATTCTGGTGAGTTGTTGGCTTACAAGTCTCAATACATCCACCTTGGTCAACAGCAATATCAACAACTACTGAACCTTTTTCCATTTTAGAGATCATCTCTCTTGTTACAAGCTTTGGTGCCTTTGCTCCTGGAACAAGAACTGCACCAATAACAAGATCTGACTCTTGTACTGCTTTTTCAATATTGTCGATATTAGAGAATAGAGTAGTAATTCTGTTATCAAATAGATCATCAAGTTCAGCAAGACGCTTAGTTGATAGATCGATTGCAGTAACATCTGCACCCATACCCATTGCCATCTTAATTGCGTTAGTTCCTGCAACACCACAACCGATAACAGTTACCTTTGCTCTTCTTGTACCAGGTACACCACCTAGAAGAACACCTTTTCCACCGTGGTCAATTTGTAGGTAAGCAGCACCAATTTGAGTTGCCATTCTTCCTGCAACTTCTGACATTGGAGTTAGAAGTGGAAGTGAACCATCTGCTGGCTGGATCGTTTCGTATGCAATACAAGTTGATCCTGATTCCATTAGACCTTTAGTTTGTGGCTCATCTGCCGCAAGGTGAAGGTATGTGTAAAGAATATGGTGAGGTTTTAAAAGAGCGATTTCTCTTGCTTGAGGCTCTTTAACCTTGATGATCATTGTTGATTTTTCAAATACTTCTTCAAGTGATGGAAGAATCTTTGCACCAGCTTGAATATATGCTTCGTCAGAAATACCAATTCCAACACCAGCATTAGTTTCTACGTAAACTTCGTGACCATCGTGGATAAGTTGTCTTACACCACCTGGAACTAGACCTACGCGATTTTCGTTATTTTTAATTTCCTTAGGAACACCAATAATCATAAAAACTCCATTGAATTGAAGGCGTTAAAATACTCATAAAATTTATGAGGCAAATATAATTGTTTTCATTTGCTATTACAATATATTAAAGCTCGAATTTTAACCCGTCATAGGCAACTTTGACACTTCCATCTGGAAAGTGATGGTCACACTCTTTTTGCAAGCTGTCGTGATCCAGTTCATGGCCCATATGGGTAAGGTAGTTATGCTTAGCGCCTATTTTTCTGATGTACTCAAAGCTTCGCTCCACGTAGAGGTGGGCCGGATGTGGCTTGTGGCGCACACAGTCAATGATAAGTGAGTCCAATTCATATGAACGCAGTTTATCGATCTCTTTTTGTGGAATCTCATGACAGTCTGAAATAATGGCCAGCTTTCCAATAATGAGGCCAAGCGTTATGCCATTTCCATGTGGGAGGTTTATGAACTCACATTTTAGACCACAAATTTTACTAACTCTATTTGGTTCAATTTGGTTGAGCAAAAGCCTCGGACTTGAGCCGATATGGCCAGGGTTATTTCCAAAAATATAACCAAATCTTATATTGATTATATCGGCACTATTTTGATCAGTATAAAGGTTAATAGGGTGCTTAAATGTGAATGGCCTTATATCGTCAATACCGTTCAAGTGGTCTGCATGGGCATGTGAAATAATCACCGCACTAATGTCCTTAACTCCCTCACGCAATAATTGCGTTCGAAGATCTGGCCCCGTATCGAAGAGAATTGTGGTATCATCATGTTGGATTAAAAATGATGTTCGCAAGCGTTTATTGTGTTTATTAGAGCTCGTGCAAACTGGACAGCTGCAGCCTAACATTGGAATACCTGTACTTGTTCCGGTTCCTAGGAACGTAACTAATAAATTCATAACTTTATATTGCCAAGAAAATCATAAGTTTTTAAGCTATTTATATTAACTTTTATTGGAGATTTGATGTTTAAAGCAATTAATTTATTTGCCTTTATTACTGCAGCTCTTATTCTAAACTCATCATGTTCATCAACTAATGAAGCTAAGCACTCTAGTGACACAGATCTAGGGTCACTTGAGCTTAATATTGATGTTCAAAAGCACACTTTAGATAATGGCCTGCGCTTACTACTTGTTCGCGACTCGAAATTACCGATTGCCTCAATTTACACATTCTATGATGTTGGCGGCCGTTATGAAAGAAAGGGCACAACTGGAGCAACTCACTTTCTTGAGCATATGATGTTTAAGAAGACGAAGAACTTTCCTGCAGAGTATTTCTCTGACTATATTGAAACATATGGTGGGAATTCAAACGCCTACACGACATTTGATAACACGGTTTACTACGAAAATATCGCAGCTCCAACTGTTGAAAAAATGATTGAGCTTGAAGCCGAAAGAATGGCAAACCTCATGCTTGAAGAAGTGCCTTTTGAAAAAGAAAGACAAGTTGTTCTTGAAGAAAGAAAGATGCGCTATGAAAATAGGCCAAGTGGAAAGATTCACCTTGCGATGATGAAAGCAATGTTTAAAGGTACTCCATATGGAGGCTCTGTTATAGGGGACGCAAAGGACGTAAAGGATTTAGACCGCAAGCAAATGCTTGAGTTCTACCATGACTTCTATGCACCAAATAATGCCATTATGGTTATTGTTGGAGATATCAATCTTTCTTCAACACTTTCTAAAGTGAAAGAGACAATTGGAAAAATTCCAATGAATAAGAATCTTGAAGCAAAGAAGGCAAAACTTGATGATGCTGGAAGATATAAAAGACAAGCTAAACTTCCTTACGTTAGAAGTCTTAAGGGACAATCTAAGAACCCAATGTTTAGACTAGCTTTTCCTGCAGTATCAGTTACTCATGAAGACTCATACGCTCTGGACTTCTTATCTGACATTTTAGGAACTGGTACAAGCTCTTACCTTGTTAAGAATTATGTTGTTTCTAAGTCACCAAGACTATCAAAAGTATATTCATATAATTATGGCCTAAAAAATGGTGGGATCTTTGTCATTGGAGGAGAGCTTCTTCCAAAGAAAGGGATCAAAGATACTCGTCGTCGATTACTTCGATCACTTAAGCAGTCTTGTTCTAAAGCGATCACTCCACGTACTGTTCAAAAAACTAAGAATATGCTTCTTAAGCAGTACTATGAAGCAATCTCGACAAATGATGGTTTAGCAAGCTTTCTAGGCTCATCAGAGTTCTTTAATGGTGACTATAAAGAATATAAGAAACAACTAAAGAGCTATAGTGAAATGACTGTTGATCAGGTACGTGATGTTTGTCATCGTTACATTTCTGGTAACGATTATGTTTTCTTATCAATTTGGGATCGTAACTAGAATGAAAGGATTAGTAGCTATGAATAAAATTTTAAAATCATTAATCATTGCATCCACATTCGTAAGTGTTGGAGCCAATGAGCTTGTCGATAAAATTGAAAAATTTAAGTGGGATAATATTGATGTCACATATATTCAAGATGATAAATTTCCAACCTATAATGTCACTATTTTCTTTGCAGATGGTGCCATTAAAGATGGACGCACTAAAGGTGTGACTAAGATGATGTTTGATCTACTGGAGAGTGGGACAAATCGCTTTAGCTTAAATGAAATTGCGGATAACTTAGAGTTCTACGGTGTTTCAACTTCTTCAAATGTAACGCATGAGTTTTCAAGTTATTCTTATAGTGGACTTGTAAAAGATGTGGTTCCAACGACGAAGAAGATTTGTCATATCTTCAGGGATGCAGTTTATCCAAATCAAGAATTATCTAAAGCAAAGAAGTCTCTCATTGCTCAAAGACAAAACCTTGTTTCAAATCACGGTGAACTTGCTTCAACTGCATTTCGTGCAATAAGCCTTAAGGGAACTCCATATGTTTCAGATGTAAGAGGTAGGCTTGCTGATATTAAGCGTATTAAGAGAAGCTACCTTCAAAGTCGTCTAAAGTATTTTAGAGATGATGTGAAGAAGAAAGTTTATATCACAGGACCTCGCTCCCTTCTTAAAGTAAAAAATATTATTACTGACGAATGTGGCTTTAATGCGAAGGCCAACTTCATAAGAAGATTGGACACTGAGGTAAAAGAGATAAAGAAATTTAACCCTGAAAAACCACTTATTCACTTTGTTGAAGTCCCTAAGGCAAATCAAGCACAAGTGAGAGCAGGGGTTTATATTGCAAAGAAACAGGACCCTGGTTTTGAAAATCTTGAATTTATGTCGCAATACCTAGGTGGTGGATTCACATCGATTCTTGTTAAAGAATTAAGAACAAAAAGAGGTCTAACATATTCAGCATGGGCAACAGCTGGTATGCAAAAGGATTATGGACGCTCGATACTTTCAACTTTTACAAAGGAAGAAACAGTAGGGCAGATGGTTCAAGAAGTCGTGAAGATTTTAAAAGATAACTCTGAGGCCACAAATATCTCAATGGAAGAAATTGAAAAAGTTAGAAAGGCCGTTAAGGGTGGATTTGCCTTTCAATTTCAAAAGCCTTCAAGTTTTATGAGACAGCTTGTAAGTCTTGATAACTCTCAAGTTGATATCAAACGATTCCTTGAGTACACAAAGTCTGTTGATAAGATCTCACAAGAGGATGTTGCAAAGACTGTCTATGCAGCTTTTCCATATGATAAGGTTCAAATTGTCGTACTTGGTGACAAGTCCATGAAAAAGGCCTTAAGCAAGATCGGAAAGATTAAAACTTATTCTTATAAGAATTTTCTCTAATCAATACTCTGGAACAACCAGAACGTGGGTAGGGCCTGAAAGGCCTTGCCCAATTGTCCTAACCAAAGAATAATCACTAATATCAATCTCGACTAAGTGATTATATGAATAATCAGAAACAATAATATTACCACTATGAAGTTGTGCAATACCTCTTGGATTTGCAAGATATGTTGTATTGCTATAGCTTGCTCCTGTTGCGCTTAGAGTACTGTCATATTCGACAACTTGGTCTGTAGTCCCACTCCAAATACCGACAATATCTCCATTATCTAACTCGATAGCAAAGTAGCCATCATTTGCTCCAGCAGGACTTCCCACACTATTTTGTTGAACTCCATCTTCGTCATAAGTTCTAATTTGATCGGATCCACGAGAGCTTATTAAAAAACCACCATCTGCTAGTGGCGCCATTCCTTGTCCAGTATTAATAATATTTGCAATAGGGAAGCCTGAAGTCTCTCTTTGATGGCCATCTCCTAGAGGAGTGAATACTTCGAGGGCGTTAGACTCAAGAACAGCGATATTTCCATTTACTAATTCTGTCACACCCCTAAGGGCACCGTTTAGGCCGGAGTGAACTATTACATCAGATACCTTTCCGGTATAAGCATTAATTCCCAGAACTCGGTCATTTCCATCTGTTGTAAAAAGAAGTTGATTATTTTCAGCTGACCAACCAAGCGCCAGCAGCAAGACACTATTGCCAGTTGCTTGATAAATTGTTCTTTTGAAAACCCCATCACTATCAAGTTGAACAATTGAATCAGCAGTATAATTCATCACAATGATATCTCCAGGTTCAAGATAGTTTCCACTAGGTGCTGGCAGGGGCTCAGCTTTAATGATTGACTCAACTTCCTTACAAGAACTAAGGCCAAGGATTAAGGTGATAAAAAATGTCAGGTGTATCATCTTTAACTTTCTCATGCCTAAAGAATCGGGCCAAGCCTAAAATAAAGTTAATTGGATGTTTAAATAGGTAAGATTGAGAAAAAACTTCCGCTTATCTTGTTTCAGGAAAATTTATTTTCTTTTTGTTACAATAGGTTAGAGGTGTTTAATTGAGCTTAGCTAAATATTTAAAACTATTCACTTTACTTCTTCTATGCTTGCTTGGCCTAGCTGCACGGGCCGAGTTCTCATACCTAAAAATCGATGGAGTCTTTGGAATTGGAACCAACGACAAAATGGACCAATATGATACGGCAACTAGCGGTATCGGCTACAATCTTTCATATGGGGTAAGAAATCGAGTCATTGGAATTGAGACCTTCTACACAAGTGTGGAATTAAGTGGTGATATTAAGCATGGAGGAGCTGAGCGTGTGGCCATTCAATCTCTTAATATTTATGGTGTCGAACTTCACTTTTATCCGATCCCAAGGCTTGCGATAAGACTAGGTTACGCATTAACTTCTTTTAATGATTACCTTGAAAATAATTCTGATGAAAATATCTTTGCGGGGGCCGCAAATACTTATGGACTTAAAAGAAATACAACATTAGGTGGCCTTAGAGTAGGAGCGGCCTATGACTTTTTTCATATTGGAAGAAAGATACACTTTCAATCAAGCTATACTTACCAGGAAAATGGTGATGGCCATGAGAACTTAATCTCATTAGGAATTGTCTTTAAGTTCAACCGTGGGATTCTTGATCGTTTAATTCGCTAAATACTTATACAAAAAAATTACGACTCTAGTGTATGACCTTGCATATTAACCTTTGCTCCCGGAGCAATATTAATATTCTTAGCAACAATTTGGCCTTTAACCGTTCCGGTAGGGAAGACCTTTACCTTTCCTTGTGCAGTAATATCACCACAAACAACACCGTAGATATTCAAGTCACCACAACGAATGCGTCCTTTAACATTTCCTTGTGGCTCAATTGTGAGTTGATGTTTTTCATCAATTTGAATATCGCCTTCGATTATTGAACAAATATGTGAGGGGCCCGCTAGAACGATATCACCTTTTATAACTGAGCCAATACCAACAAATGTAAAATTCTGATCTCTTAAATCCATAATTGGCCCTTACTTAATCTCTTCTCTAAAAAGTTGTTGATGGACAATATCACCAAGACGATTAAAGATTAGTATTTTAAACATAACGGTTTTATTTTTTGGCATATCAAACTTAGCTGTTACAGGACGAAAGCGTGATGTCGCAAACGATTCACCCTTTGTGTAGTTAAGAGAGAAGTTTCTAATTGAATCCCCACCTTCAGGATAGTGAAAGTAGTTATTCCCATCAAATAAGAAGATATGGATATAACCTGAAACCTTATTATTATCTTTAGTTATATTGATAATATTAAAGTTTAGCTCGGCCTTATCATCTTTCTTTGTGACTTTTAAGTCTTCGATATTGATACTAGCTGGACTCGTTAGATCTTTCTGACCTTTAACAGGAGCAATAATATTAAGTGAACTAGCGCTAACGGCACTAATTGTTTCATTAGCAAGACGGTTTGTTAGATCAAGATTAAGAGTTGTTAGCTCAGTATTCTTCTGGGCCAGAGTTGAGTTTTCGTCTCTTAGGTTTTTAATAATAAGAGGTTCTTTGGCCTTAATAAGCTTTTCGATATTCTTCGTGTAGAAATATGACCCAGCTAGGGCAAAGATCGAAAAAACTGTTAGGACAACTGGTACATAAAGAATTGCTTTATACTCGCGCGGAGAAAGCTGTAAGTATCTTGGTACTTTATTATTTTCATAAAGAATGAAAGACAAATTATTCTTTGCCTTCGAACTACTTGATGGTGTGGACATCCCGTTCCCTTTTAATTTTCGCTATATGGTCTCGTTAAAGTGAGATTCAATGTGAAAATTTGTTTTGGGTCTTGCGAAGTAAAGAACCTCTGTGAAGGTTCAAAACTTAAGTGCTCCCTCTCGTTTGTAATATCCATTGGAATACGTTGCCATCTTTCTGCTACAATTTTCCATTTGTAGTAAGCATCACGTTTTAAATAGAGCGTTTTCTTTCCAATGTCGTTAATTGTATTACTAGTGTAGTCTTGCTTAAACGTTACGACAACATAGTCATCAGCTTTTAAGACAGTAAGGTCCTTTAGTTGAATTGATGGAGTCCCTGGGTTTGCAAATACGGCCCTTTTGTATTGTGCAAAAGAGTTATAGCGCCCACGGTTTGGATCAACAAAGTCTGTGCGCGAGTAGAAGCTTAAATAGTCTTTGATATTCTCTGTTGACCATGCTGTTAGCCAACCATTAACTGTATCGAGAACTTCATTCTTTTCTTTTAACCATGTTTCTTTGTTGAAGAACTTCAGGTTGTGAACAACAACAATATTAGTCTTATTAATTTCAATAAACTTTGAAATATCAATAAGGTTGATATTGTGTGCGACTAGACATCCTTTAGAATCAAGACCTTTATCAATTCTTGGTTCGTTATCTGTTGAGTGAAGCCAGATTCCGCCACCTGTTTTTCCCAGGGCCTTATCAATTGGGTTAGGGTAGTTAAGAACAAATGCTCCAACACCATATTGTGCACCAAGTTCTCCATGTCTCTTGATGAGGTCTTTGTGCTCAATAAATTGATTAAAATGGTAAACACCTTCTGGTGTTCTACGATCACCTTGGTAAGACTTATTTCCAACCTTCTGACCTGTGGCCATTTGATAAGTTTTAATTAAGCGTGGTAGGCCATCGTTATTTTCATATAGGTAGAGAGTGTGAGTTGATTTCTCTGCAACGATCACATGGTGAGCGAAGTAATCATTTAATAAAAGCAGATTTGATGGATAGAATTCCTGAGCGACACTACTCATAGAAAAAATAGTCGATGTAATAATAGTCGATAAAAATAATAGTTTTTTAATCATGAAAAGCCTTTATATTTGATAACTACCTAATATTGTAGAACATTTTTTTACCACTTCTCAAGTATTTATCCCCCAAAAAGTGAAATAACTTTCGACAAAATAACTTTATGAGTCGTAAATACTTAACTTTTTTCAAAAAAAGGCGAAAAGTAGAGGGTAAGGATTTAAGAAAAGGCCATATTTAAATAAATTTCATACGTTTTGCATGGCCGCGATGGGGAAAAATATGTCAGCAGAAAAGAAGCAACAAGAAGAGTTACTCGCTGAAAGTGAGAGAATTCAAAATGCAGTTGATGAAGTTCTTGCAAGCGATACTGAGTCAAACAGTGACGCACAGGAGAAAACTTCTTTAACGCTTGTTGACACAAATATTGACTTTTCACAGTTGAACAATGAGGCCAGCTCCCCACTGGACGAAGGTATCGAGCTTAACTTTGATGACGTAAGTGCTATTGATCTTTGTGCTGAAGGGGATATTATTGAAAATGCCCCTGCAAATGCAGATTCTCCAAATGATCTGGATATGGACTTTTCATCAAGTATAAAGATCAATCTTACTCAAGAAGGGGATACAATTCCTAATGCATCAATTGATGCTGCTCGTGAAGATGATCTCGATTTAGATAATAATCCCATTATTGTTGAAGATAAAGCTGAGGAAGTACCTGAGACGCAACTAGAAGAACCAGAAGAGGTTGAAGCAAATGCCTCTGAGGATGACTTTGAGGTGAGCTTAGGGGATATAGACAATATAGACGATTTAGATAATCTGGATGACGAACTAAGCGAAATGGAGATGTCACTAGGTGATGATCTTGATGATGAGCTTGGGGACCTGGGCGATCTTGATGACCTAGGGGACCTCGATGACTTAGGAGATTTCGAGGATGTTGATGAAGACTTAGATGCAGACCTTGATATGTCTTTTGATGCAGTAGAGTCACATGACATTACTGACGAAGTTGAAACACCTGTGTTGCAAGCTCCTGTTGAACCTGAGGACACGATGGCACAACTTGATGGCATGGTTGAGACAAACCAAGAACACCATGAGACGCCAGCAGTTTCATCAGAAGAAACATTAACTGTGACGTCAGTATCGCCAACAGAGGTAACTTCTAATTTTGATATGAATGACTATGAAGCAGTGGAGACTCCTGCAGCAGAAGTTCCACAAGACCTTACTTCTACTGAGCATGGGACAACTCAAGCTTATGCTAGTGCAAATATTAACTTTCATCCTGGACATATTTTAAGCTCCCTGAGTGAGGATCAGCTGCTTGACCTAAGAGTTACTGTAACTGAGTTGAAGGAAGATCGTATCAATCTTCTGTCTGAGTTAAACGAACTTAAGGCCATGGTTGAAATTCTAAAAAGGGAATCACTTAACTTAAGAACTGAAGTTGATGAGAAAAATATCGAGCTATCAATTGCTAAAAAACGACATGCTATCGAAGTTGAAGAGACTAAGTCTCAGCTTGATAAGTATAGGCATGGCCTCGAGTTAAGTGAGGCGAAGAATAAGGCCATGAAGGAAGAAATGGCCGAAATTGGCACACGCCTAAAGATTGATCATACAAGTATTAGAGCTCGTGAACAGGAGCTAGAAAGTCAGTTGGAGTTAATGGCAATTGACAGTGACAATAAGATAAAAGCAAGAGATGAAAAGATCTTGGAGCTTAAGCGTAAAATAGATACTCTTGAGTTTAATATGGAAAATGTTGCAATCAACGAGAGACAAGCAAAGAAAGAGAGAATGCTAGCACAGCAAAAACTTGAACGCCTTATTACAAACTTAAGGGGATCTTTGAATGTAGTTGCTGATACATTAGAATTGGATGATGACTTAGGATTGGATGATTAATAATTAATATGCTGGAAAAACAATACAAAGCACTTTTAGATTTTATCTGTCAAAATGTTGAAGAACATAACTTCAATATCGTTTTGAAGTCCTTTCGTGACTTTATTAGAACAGAGTTTGATTCAAAAACGCCGCTTGTTTTTGCAACACTTGATAATGATTCTGCAAATCCGATCATTCGAGATTTCTATAATAATAAAATCATCGAAGAATATCCAAGTAAGGTCTATCAAGAACTTATGGGGGCCTTAAAGACACAGAAGCTTCATGTTGATATTGAAGGTGATAAGTACCGCTTTGTGGAAGTGGGCTTCAACGGTAGTCAAAGCTTATACCTAGTTCTCAATGGAGAATTTTCAACAGATATATTTAGGCAAATTGAAAACTATATACAATCAAAATTTAGAAGTCTTCTGCAAGTCAAAGAGCTACAGCGACTTCAGTCGTTAGCACATGTGGACGATGTTACCGGTCTTTATAACCAAAGAAAATTTAAGAGTGATATTGATGCTGCTATTAGAGAGTTTGAAGCACTTGAGCGCTCGTTCTCTTTAATCTTCATTGATATTGATTATTTTAAAAGTATCAACGATGGGCATGGTCATTTAATTGGAACGAGCTTACTCCAACAGGTTGCTGAAACTATTCGTTCAACAGTTAGAGAGGACGATCTTTGTTATCGTTATGGGGGAGATGAATTTGTTGTCCTTGCTCCGTACTCTTCACTGGAAGACGCTAAGATGATTGGCCAACGAATTCTTAGTCGTGTTAAGTCGACAGTCTATAAGATTGAAGCAGATCTCGAAATCAATACTCATGAGGATGAGGATGTCCAATTGAGTGTCTCAATTGGTGTTGCTAATTATCCAACTAACGCTTCTGGACGTAATGAAATCATCGGAATGGCCGATAGAATGATGTATGAAGCAAAAAAGTCTGGACGTGGCAAAGTCTGTGTAGCAGACTCATAAATATGAAGTATCTAATCTTATCTGATCTCCATTTAGGCAAAGGTAGTTACCTGCAAAACGGTGAATTTAACATCTTGGAAGATTTCTTCGAAGATAATCGTTTCTATGAATTCTGTGACTACTTCTCAACGAATGAATATTATTCAAAACCAGTCACAATTATTATGAATGGAGATATTCTCAATCTCATACAAATTGATTCTGACGGTGTCTTTACTCATGTTGTTGATGAGCAAATGACAATTAAGCAGATTGAGGATATTGCAAAAGGGCACCCTCGCTTCTTTGCAGGCCTCAAGAAGTTTCTAAGGGCACCTCATAAGCGCGTTGTCTATGTCGTGGGAAATCACGATGTTGGGATGCTTTTTAAAGGTGCACAAGAGAAGTTTTCTAAAATCTGTGGAGATAATATTTTCTTTACTGAGACATTCTTAGAAAATGGACTTCATGTGGAACACGGGCACCGCTTTGAGGCGGTAAATACAGTTCCAAAGGCCAAGCAATTCATTCGTGGACCTGGAGGTAAAGATATTCTTAACTTTCCATGGGGGTCTCTGTTTTGTATCAATGTCCTACCGAAGCTTAAAAAAGAGCGTCCTTATATTGATAAAGTTAGGCCCATGTCTTCATACGTAAAGTGGTGCCTATTTAATGATACAAGATTCTTTTGGCGACTTTTTATGACTTGTATTAACTATGTCATTAAGACTCATTCAAATTATTACACACGTCAAAATTCAAATTTTAAAACAAATTTAAAAATTCTCCAACAAATCACGATCTACCCACGCTATGAGCGTATGGCAAGACGTATCCTAGATCGCGATAGTTCAATTCATACCGTTGTTATGGGGCATACACATCTACAAGAGTGGAGGCGTTTTCCAGAGGGACGCTATTACTTCAATACTGGGACATGGAATAATATCCCGTCCATTGATGCTGGAAAACATCAAGATACGTTAAGCCTTACTTATTGTAGTGTTATCGTACATCCAGAGAGTAACTCATTAGTTAATGCATCAATGAATCAGTGGATGGGCCAGTGGAAGCCTTATATTGAAGAAATTAGAACAAGTTAAAAGGGGATTGAAGATAATCTGAGGAGAGTTGTGGTAAAAAAAACGACGTTCCTAAAAAGTCCTTTCCCGAAACGCCGAAGTGTCTTTAATTTTTTGTCTCTGCTTATTAATAAGTTTATTCTATTTTACAGAAACCACAAGAGAATTTTTCTTACAGTAACTCGCACTAGAGATTAACTTAGTCCATTATTCTTATGCCCCTGCTATAGGGTATTTACACACTCTATAAAATATGTTTCTCTGTTTTCTGACATCATAAAATTTTATTACTTTTGATTTAATATTATGATGACTTCCTGAAGCGAATTTTTCATGCTCAAGTGCTGGCTTGTGCTGACTTGTGCTGACTTTAAAGAAAAGTTTTGGTAGAAATATGTGATATTTAATTAGGTAGAAGAAGTGAAAAAATACGAATCAATCAGAATATTTAAAAACCCTATTCTTGAGTCATTTACCCATGTCCATCCAATTGTACCCTTAGTACTGTGGGCACCATTTATAGGCTTTCTAATCTATCGTTCATATTTTGAACTTGGTTATACTCATTTTCAGATGCTTCTCTGTGCAGTGAGTGGTCTAATCATCTGGACTCTTACAGAATACCTTCTACACCGCTTTGTTTTCCATCTAAAGCCTATTGGACCTCTTACTGAAAGATTTGTCTTCTTATTTCATGGACTTCATCATGACGATCCAAATGACCCGACAAGGCTTGTGATGCCACCTGTGCCAGCAATTCTTATTATGGCCTTGATATGGTTATTCTTTTCTCTTTTTATTCCGGCTTTTTATATGTCAGGCTTCATGGCCTTCTTCACTGTTGGCTATCTTTGTTATGACTATATCCACTATGCGACTCACCATTTTAAAATGACTGGAAGAATTGGACGTTACTTAAAGAAGTTTCACCTACAACATCACTTTAGACATGAGAAAGCGAAGTACGGGGTAAGTTCACCGCTGTGGGATTATGTATTTAGAACAGTGACAGGGCCTAAAGAAGATTAATATTGTCTAGAGCCAGTTGCGCTCTTTGTAATCCTTTGCCGTCATCTCAATTGTATCTTTTAAATTGTAATTAGGAATATATCCAAGTGCCTTAATCTTTGAATTGCTACAAAGCCAAGCATCTTGTTCTAATTCATTAATCTTGTCGCCTGTAAGAGGTAAGTGAATCGGTAGGGTATAAATCATTCCCGCAACAATCCTAAGAAACCATATTGGTAGCGCCATAAAAATGATCTTCTTGACTCCAAGAGCACTTGAGATTTCATTGATTAATTCTTCGAAAGTCACTTCATCAATTGATGTCACAAAGTAAGTTTCTTTCTTTGCTTGATCTTGTTCTTGAGATGCACAGAGGATAATCGCATCGACTAGATCAAAAACATTTACGACGCTATATCTCTTCTTTTTAAAATTAAGTCCAGGGCCAGTGACAATTCGACCTTTAACCATTTTAAAGACATCAAGAACTGCACTGTCTCGAGGGCCAATAACCATCGGGGGACGAATTATAGTCGTATTCCAACTCTCTGGTGCAAGCTCATTTACTGCATACTCTGCTGCTAGTTTTGAATGGCCATATGCTGAAACTGGAAGGCACTCATTACTCTCGTCAATTAGTTGTGATGAAGGTCCTGCGGCAGCTTGAGAAGAGATAAGAATAAAGTGAAGATTTTCATATTTATCTTTTAAAGCTGTAATTAAAATTTCAGTTGCGAGATGATTTGTCTTTGCAAAGGTTAGAGAATGTTTTGCTGAAACAACACCGGCCGTATGTATAACACAGTCGATGTCTTGTGGAAGTTTTCTTACCCAAGACCTAATTGATTCCTCTTCAAGATTCCCTTTAATATATTCACCAGGAAGTTCTAATGACTCTGCCTTTTGAGGGTTTCTTACAAGGGCAAAGACCTCATGACCTTGTTGAGTTAATTTATCACATAGATGTGAGCCTACAAAACCTGTTGCACCAGTAACTAAAACCTTCATTATAACTCTTTTTGAAAAATTCTATATGTGCGATATGGAACCGCGTTCATGCGAATAAGTGGTTTATTCATATTGAGATTATCTTCTAAAATCCAACTCATCTCTACATTCTTATATTTTTTATACTGCTTGATATTTTCATGACATCTGTAATAAAGAATTGATTCAAGTCCATATAGGCGAAACTTCTTCTTTACTCCCATTGTAATAACACGAACACCGTCTATTAACTTTGGAGCTCGAAGAACTTGAAAAATTCCTTTTGGAAATAACTTTCCATTTGGGATTTTGTGTAGGACTTGATTGAAGTCTGGAAGACAAACAATAAAGCCAGCTTCTTCTCCATTAACTAATGCAAAAAGGATCAGTTTCTCATCAGCAACAGTCTTAAGATCAGCTGCCATGGTATAGAATTCTTCCTTAGTCATTGGAACAAAGCCCCAATTCTGCTCCCAGGCATCATTGTAAATGCTATACATTAGATCAATTTCTTGCATCCACTTCTTTTTAGAAACAGTACGATAAGTTATGTTGGCCTTCTCTTCAGCTCGATGAGCAATCTTTTTGATTACCTCTGGCATCTCAAATTCTGCCGGCATATGGTAGGCCAAAAGATCTTTTGCTTTTGTAAATCCGAGCTCACTCAAATATTGATGATAGTATTCATAGTTATACATCATCATTAGAACAGGAATCTCATTATGGCCTTTAATCAGTGTTCCACACTCATAATTTGTCGACGGATTAAATGGGCCCACAAACTTTGCTAGGCCTAGTGACTTTGTCCATTCCATTGCTGAATTAAAGAGGGCCTTAAAGACTTCAATATCTTCAATGGCCTCAAAAAAGCCCCAGTGGCCTTCTTGAGTATTATGGAATTCATTATAATTGTAATTATTGATGGCCATAATTCGGCCAACATCTTTTCCATCTTTTATTGCAATATAGAAAGCACATTGTGCTGTTTGATAGAATGGATGCTTATAAGTGAAGAGCTTATTGAGCTCCATGCGAAGCTGTGGAACCCAATATTTATCGTCTTTGTAGATATTAAATTGGACATCAATAAATCTTTTGCGGGCCTTTTTATCGTTTAAGATATCAACTTTTTCGATATAAATGGCCATAGACTTATCTCCTTAAAATTTAACTATTGTCCCATTGTTGAAGGGATATCAAACTCTTTCTTTGCTCTTGCAAATACTTCTAGAACTTTTGTTAGCTCGCTCTTGTTATGAGTGGCCATATAGCTTGTTCTAATTAATGCTTCACCTTTAGGTACTGCAGGTGGAACAACTGGAGTTGCAAAGACACCATTTTCACTTAAGAATTTAGTAACAAGCATTGATTTTACATCATCACCAATAAAGATTGGGATAATTGGAGTTTGTGAGTTGTATGTATAGAAACCAATTTCTTGGAAACCGTTTCTCATAAATTTTACATTGTCCCAAAGACGCTCATGGATTGTGTCATCTGAGTTGATAACGTCAATACATGCCGAAACTGTTGCAACTGCAGAAGGTGCCATTGAAGCAGAGAACATAAATGATCTTGCAAGGTGCTTCACATAGTTAATTGTTTCTGCATCACCTGAAAGAACACCACCAATTGATGCGAATGACTTTGAGAAAGTTCCCATATTTAAGTGAACCTTATCTGTTACCCCAAAGTGATTCATTGTTCCTGCACCTTTATCTCCCATAACACCGATACCGTGGGCATCGTCGACGTAGATATAAGCACCATATTTTTCAGCAAGTCTAACCATTTCTGGAAGGTTTGCGATATCACCAGTCATTGAGAAGACACCATCAGCTACGATAATAACTTTTTGAAAGCGGTCGATATTTGCTTCTAGTTGTTCTTCTAGGGACTCCATGTCGTTGTGACGATACTTGAAAGTCGTTCCCATTGCTAAGCGAGAAGCATCGATGATTGATGCGTGGTTTTCAGAGTCAAAAAGCATGCAGTCTCTAGGTCCACAAACTGCCGAAAGAGCACCAAGATTTGTTTGCATACCTGTCGAGAAGATAAGGGCCTTCTCATGTCCAAGGTAGCGCGCAAGCTTCTCTTCAAGTTCCTCGTGAATTGTTAGGTTCCCATTTAAAAAACGAGACCCAGTACAACCTGTTCCATATTTTTCAATGGCCTTAATGGCAGCTTCTTTTACATGTGGGTGATGCGTAAGCCCTAAGTAGTTATTTGAGCCGATCATGATTTGATCTTTTCCATCAATCTTGACTATTGTTCCTTCTGAATCACCAATTTGGCGGAAAAAAGGGTAAAGATCTTTTGACTTTAGCATTGCCGCTTTGTCCATTAGACGGTCAGCTGCGCTAGAGAATTTAAGTGCCATATTTCACATCTCATTCGAATTGTATTAATAATAGAGGTAGGGTTGAATTTAGCCAGTATAGATTGACAAGTCAACAAATTATGCGCACAGTGACAGCACCTATGGTACTTAAATTATTCACTTTGAAAACATGCATCATGTTCATTCTGTTAACTGTTAACACTTCGTGTCAAAGCGAGGTTGATCAGAATGAAAGAACTCAAGTCGAAGTTTCTGACTGGAAACCTCCATGTGATTTGAATTCGCTCTGTGGCCGAAAAGAAATTTTAAGTTCACTAAATGGACCTATTGAATATCGACAATCTCTTGTAAGTATCTTAAATCGTTCAAAAGACAACTTTAAAAAATATCAGTCTCACTATGCAGATGATATCTTCTATATATGTGGCAAGTTAATTTCGGTAGGTGGCTGCTCGTATCTTTCGCTAAAAGAAGAGGATGTGAATACGACTCAAATTGAGCTCTATCTGAGTGCCATGGCCAATTGTCATCACTATAAGTGCTATGACTACTTTCAAAATCAAAGAGGTAATTTTCTAAAATTAGCTAATGCCTCCCACTCAGATAAGGCAAAGAAGTCTTTTTATTTAATGGCCATTAAGCTTCCTAGGCCATGGTTTGAAAAGTCTGGAGATTTGAGAATGTATATTCATCTGCTTGAAAAGGGTGGAGAGAGTATTGCCTATAAAGACCTTGGGGCCCTAATCAGCGCAATTCCTAATCATGAAGACTTAAAGGAATTTGTTTCAAAGAACTTCTTCAAAATTGATTCACATAAGTCTGGCGTTTCGGTCTATCTCGCACGCTATCTAGAAGGATGGCATGATCGAAATTACAAACGATTCTTGAGTAAAGATGTGAAAGCACAAGATATCAATGCATTTATTCTTAGCATGCCAATAGGTTGCCCAAAGCTTGAAACGATCCTAGCTTTTAAGGATTATTTCACTAAGGGAAATGAGAGGGCCTTAAAGGATATCCTTAAACAGGATGAGCTTAATACTTACTTTAAAGAATTGAAGCTTATAGAGAATGAAAGCTCTAAGTGCCTTTCTTCATCGCCGCCTGCTTCCTAAGCTCTTCGCCGCGTGCCTCTGAATTAATCGAAAGAACAAGATCTTCTTCAACTTCTTTATCCATATTCATAAAGGCGATACCAATGCCCATTGGCGTCTCTTCGTTGTTTTCAATTGGCCAAGTTGCTGCAATTTTTACTTGTGGAATTTCAAATCTCTTTGAAGCGAGCCTAACTGTTGCATTATCAAAAATTGCTTCTTTGTTAAACTTTTGTGCAAAGTCTTTAGGACAGTTAAAACTGATACCACCAGCTGAAATATCGTTACAATCAAATACATCTTCTTCGATTTTAATCTGAATAGGGATGTAAGCATTCGCATGGAGGCGATAGTTAGATCTTTGTTGACTCTTATAAACTGGACGGTCAATTTTAAGCTTATAGACCTCTTCTGCTGGAAGAAAGCTTAAGTATGAACTAGAAAATAAAATAACTGACTTAAACTTAATTTTTAGAAGAACCTCACTGTCCTTATTTTTAGATCCGGCCAGCTTAGCAATGAGGCTTGCGTCAAAGTCGAGAGTGAATTCGAGTTCACTTTCATCAAAAGATTTAATTTTGAAGCTTTCAACTTTGTCTTTTTCTTGTCCCTTGCGCCAGATTTCAATGATTAATTCATCGCTTAGGGCCCTTTTTAGAAAACTTATCTTCTCTTCAAAAGGTATTTCTGAGAAATAAAATTTCTTATTCGCATCCATCAAGTTCTCACTTTACTAATATATAAATTAATTTAAGTGTTTAATATTAAATATATTCTAATCAAAGTTTTCATTCAGTTCAAATTGTGGCAAATTCTACAAATAAATACTCAAAATTATAGGAAATAACGAGGTATATATGAAAAGCGAAACTCCTGTGGTCAAGTATTTGGCGGACTATAAAGCGCCAACTCACAAAATCGAGACTGTGGAATTAGAATTCCACTTAGACGATACAAAAACTCAAGTTTATTCAAAGATGGAAGTTGTACCAGTAAATGGTCAAACTCTTGAACTTAATGGTGAAGAATTAGTTCTTAAATCAGTAAAAGTTAACGGTGAAGAATTTAAAAACTTCAATGAAGAAAAAGAGATCTTAACTCTTAGTGCACTTCCAACTGAAAAGTTTACTCTTGAGATTCACAATGAAATTAACCCTAAGGCCAACACTGCCCTTGATGGTTTATATAAATCTGGTGGAATGTTTTGTACGCAAAATGAGCCAGAAGGATTTAGAAGAATTACTTACTTTATCGATCGTCCAGATAATTTGAGTATCTTCACGACTAAGATCGTTGCCGATAAGAAAGAATATCCATTCCTTCTTTCAAACGGAAATCTAATCGAAAAAGGTGAGCTTGATGATGGAAAGCATTTTGCAATTTGGAATGACCCATTTGCAAAACCTGCTTATCTTTACGCTTTAGTAGCGGGTGACCTTGCTCTAATTGAAGATACATTTACAACGAAGTCAGGACGCGATGTTAAGCTTCAGGTATTTGTTGATAAAGGAAATGAAGATAAGTCTCACCACGCAATGGAGTCTCTTAAGAAGTCAATGAAGTGGGATGAAGACAGATTTAGACTTGAGTATGATCTTGATATCTACATGATCGTTGCTGTTGATTCATTCAATATGGGGGCAATGGAGAATAAAGGTTTGAATATCTTTAACTCTGCTTACGTTCTTGCTTCGAAAGAGACGGCAGAAGATCATAACTTCTTTGGCATCGAATCTGTTGTCGGGCACGAATACTTCCACAACTGGACAGGAAATCGTGTTACTTGTCGTGACTGGTTCCAATTAACTCTAAAAGAAGGTCTTACGGTATTTAGAGATCAAGAGTTTTCTGCGGATCTAAACTCAAGATCTGTATGTCGTATTAACGATGTTATTAATCTTAGGGCCGCTCAGTTCCCAGAAGATGCAGGGCCTCAATCACACCCAATTCAACCAAAGTCATATATTGAAATGAATAACTTCTATACAATGACAATTTATGAAAAAGGTTCTGAAGTCATTCGTATGTACCATACACTACTTGGAGAAGAAGGTTTTCAACGTGGTATGGATAAGTACTTTGAGCTATATGATGGTCAGGCCGTGACAACTGCAGACTTCACAAATGCTATGAGTGTTGCAAACGACAATTATGACTTCTCACAATTTAGAAGATGGTACGATCAAGCAGGAACTCCTGTTCTTGATGTAACAACTAACTATGACGAAGAAGCTAAAGAGTTTACTTTAACAGTAAATCAATCGACTCCTGCTACTCCTGGACAGCCAACAAAAGAGCCATTCCATATACCATTTGTTATCGGACTTCTTGATAGCAAAGGTGTTGATATGAAGCTTGCTCTAAAAAATAGAGACGATCAAGCTGATCTTGGTAGAGGACTTTTACATATCAAAGCAGATACTGAAGTATTTGTATTTGAAAATATTATGGAGAGACCTGTTGCCTCATTAAATAGAAACTTTAGTGCACCAGTTGTTCTACGTTCAGACCTAACTGACAATGACTTTATTTTCTTAATGGCAAATGATAATGATGACTTTAATCGCTACGAAGCCGGTCAAGCTCTAGCACTTAAAAATATCCACGCTCTTCTTAAAGATGAGAATTTCCAAATTGACGATAAATTTGTTCAGGCTTGGGGAGCTATCCTTAAGGATCAAAATATTGATGAAGAATTTAAGGCCGTATGTCTTGGACTTCCATCGATGACAGATGTTGCTTCAACTATTGATATTCCAAATTATCGTGCAATTGATGAAGTAAAAGAGAAGTTATATAAGCTTCTTGCAAGTACTTTTGAACAAGAGCTTGTTGCTATTTATAATGATCTAAGCACTGAAAGAGATTTTAAAGTTGATGCAAAGGCAATGGGAGAGAGAAGACTTAGAGGGTTTACTCTTAGTTGTCTTGCAAAAATTGATGGCCATCAAGAACTTGCTCGTAAGTGCTTTGAGTCTGCGACAAATATGACAGATATGATGAACTCACTTTCAGTAATCGTTCACGAAAAGCTTCCTGGTGCAGATGAATCACTAAAAGAATTCTATGCACGTTTTAAGGATCAAACTCTTGTTATGCAAAAGTGGCTAAGTGTACAAGCAAGCTCATGTGATGATTCTACTTTTGATCGTGTACAAGAACTCATGAAAGATGAAGTCTTTGATATGAATGTTCCTAATCTTGTGTCTTCACTAATTGGAACTTTTGCACGCAATAAAGTCCAATTTAATCACGAAAGTGGGCGTGGGCTTAAGTTTATTGCTGAAATGATTAGAAAGGTTGATGCAATTAATCCTCAGTCAGGGTCGAGGCTTGCTGGGGCATTTAATGACTACCGCAAGATGCCAGCAGACTTAAAAGAAATTGCTCGTGTCGAACTAGAAGCAATCGTTAATGACGAGAAGACTTCTAAGAACGTTTTTGAAAAACTTTCTAAAACATTAAACTCATAAAATACGGAGATAGGCGTGAGTGATAATATTTTTACAGAAGAACTTGAATTAAATTATACGGAAGTTGCTCCGGAAATTGATTTTAAGGAGTTCGAAAAAGTTGTCACTTCACGTCGTTCTGTTCGTGTCTTTGGAGACGAAGAAGTACCTGATGAAGTTGTCCAAAAAGCAATCGAACATGGGCTTTTAGCACCTAATTCTTCAAATCTTCAGCCTTGGGAATTTCATTGGGTAAAGTCTGACGATAAGAGAAGTGCTCTTGCTAAAATGTGCTTTGGCCAAAATGGTGCAAAGACAGCAAAGCACTTAATTGTTTGTGTGGCAAAGACTGGAACATGGAAGAGGAATTGTGAGCGCATGCTTACTTCACTTAAAGCCGCTTCGAAGAAAGACGGTATCGAAGTTCCAAAGGCCGTAAAAGCATATTATGGAAAAATCGCGCCAATGGCCTATGGTTATATGGGGCCGTTTGGAATTCTTTCTCCTCTTAAGTGGGCCTTCTATAATACAATCGGCCTTTTTCAAGTCATCTTCCGTGAACCAATGTTTCCATCACAACTTAAAACTTGGGCCCATAAGACAACGGCCCTTGCCTGTGAAAATATTATGCTCTCTATTCGTGCTCAGGGTTATGATACTCTTCCAATGGAAGGCTTTGATGCTAAAAGAGTTAAGAAGCTTCTAGGGCTTGGTTGTAAGGATCACGTTACAATGATTCTTGGAGTTGGAAAGAGATCAAGTAAGGGCGTGTATGGCCCGCAATTTCGTTTTCCAAAAGAAGACTTCATAATAAAGCACTAGGCTAAACAATCATATACCGTGGGATGAACGGGTATAAGCTTCTTCTTGTATCTAAACGAATACGCGAGATTGAGTATGTCTTTTCTTGATTGTGCTTATCTGTTGTTTAATGCCTTATAAAATAGGATTCAAAATAATCGTAACTTCTGTATCGAGACACTTATTGCCACAAATTCCATCCTCAAGTTTAAATGTTAGATTATCGCCATTAAAAATTTCTATGGCCAAATTCGGCGCCAGATTTGTATCAAGACTTGAGCTACAAGAGTTTATAAGATCTGTCGTTGAGTGAACTAAGTTATAAGTTAATGATATTTTATTCTTCTTCTCTGAAGCCCCCATATAACAGTAGCGAATATTATCGATATCTAGTAGTAGCCAACCTTGTCCGGCATTTCCAACTGATGCCGTGAGGATTGAGGGAATCGTATAAGTGGCCTGCTCATTCACAAGATAGCTCTCTCCAGTAATGATATTTGGTTTATAATTGATTGAAGATGTCAAAATGATCTCTGGCGGAATACTTGGAGTTGGCGGTGGTGGTGGCGGATCTGGTGGATCTGGTGGATCTTCAGTACTAGGTGGTGTATTTGTCGACTGTGCCGTGAGGAAATCAGGAGCCAGCGTCTTCTGGTTACAAGAGGAGAAGGCAATCACTAATAGAGAAAGAATTGTCAACTTAAGCATAGTTGTATTTTAGTAGAGAAGAGTAGTCTTATGTTTATAATTAATTCTTAATTTTGTTAGTGTAAGTTTTGCTTATTTGATCATAATTTAATTGTCACATAAAATGGTGAGTAAGTTAGAAAAATGAAAAGGATTTTCTCATGAAGTACATACTAAGTTTACTTATCACTGCAAATCTATTTGCCATTACACCACAGGATCTTTACGGGTGTTTTGAAACAATTGAACATAATCAGCAGTCCGTTCCTCATGGACCGGATTACGAGAGAAATCTTTCAACATATGAAGACTATAGTTTTTCTCGAACTTATAAGAATGTTGATACCAATCGCATCGAGCCAATAAATGTTTTCAACTTCTTTACTGGTGTAAGAGATGATGTTTACTACTCATATTCTCCAATCATTCTTTTTCAAGACCTAGGTGAGTATAAGTGGGATGAGAATTCTCTAAGCTATGAAGTCGATGAAGATATTTATATGTATCGCTCTCAAAAAGAGATGTATGAGAAAGTTGATCACCGTCTAAAACTTTCTATTGAAAAAGTTGGGCCATATTTTGAGGGAAGTGTAGAGCTAAAGTCATACGCTCGACGTATTAATCGCGCTTTTACTTTCAAGCTTAAGAAAGTTTCTTGTCCTACATCGTACTAATATCGTAAATAGACTTAAATAAAAGGCCCACAAGAACAACATTAAATGCTGTTGTGACTGTGGCCTTATTTCCATTGATAACCTGACTTGAGCCAAGATAATTTCCAAGAAGCCCCGCAGGTAGTGCTATCGCAACAATCTTCCACATAATTGCACCCTTTATTAGGAAAGTAATAAAGGCAGCAATATTACTGACATAATTCATAAAGGCCGCATGAGGTGAGGCATCAAGAATATCAAAATGAAGAAAGAACATCATTGAGATAATTAGAAATGTTCCCGTTCCTGGGCCGAAGAAGCCATCATATCCACCAATAACAAGTCCAATAAGAACAGAGCGAAAAAGAATCTGCATTTTTTCAAGTGGAGTATGGTCCATTAGCTCTCTTTTCTTCTTTAGGTGATTCATAAAGAAGATGATTGGTATGATGAGAATAAGAATATAGACCATATGCTTTGATTCAAGAATGGTACTAAGTTGAGCACCAATCAATGAAGCGCTAAATGTTGCTATCGTTGGTGGCAGTATAAATTTAAAATCGATTTTACCTCGCTTTACATAGCGAATGATCGAAAGTGACTTAGAAATGCAAGAAACACACTTATTTGTTCCAAGTAGTAGATGAGCAGGAACTCCTGTTGCAATATATGTCGGGATCGTAATTAGTCCACCTCCTCCGGCCATGGAGTCGATAAAACCTGCAAATGTAATGAGGGTGAATATAGTGACAGCTTGAACTAATGTGAAATCTTCCATGAAGAGATTATCACTCTTTTTGAAATAGAAAGATAGTAGAGGATGAAATTTATTCGCTATGGTTTTTTAAAGTGTCTCTAAGGGCCGCCTCAAGAAAATTAAATGAGTACTCAAAGCCACATGCCTTAGTTTCTTCACAAGAGACCTTTTGACTTGCTAGCATGATTTGAGACATCTCACCAAAAATTGTTTTTGCTGCAAACTCAGGTAGTGGAATAAAAGTAGGGCGGTGTAGGACTCTACCCAGTGTTTGCGTGAAATCAATATTTTCTATTGGATTTGGTGCGACACCATTGATGACTTGTTTTTCGGTATCATGTTCAATGAGAAAGCGGTAGAGATCACATAGATCTCTTATGTGAATCCAACTCATGTACTGGTGACCTGTACCAATACGTCCTGCAAGTCCAAGGTTAAAGGCCGGTAACATTTTTGCGAGTGCACCTCCTTCACTTGAGAGAACGATTCCTACACGAAGAATTTTTACATCAATTTCTAAGTTCTGAATTCTAAGAGCACTTGATTCCCAGTGCTGACATACCTCGGCCAAAAAGTCGCCACTAATACTACTGTCACATGTAAGCTCTTCATCAGAGCGATCACCGTAAATACCAATTGCAGAAGTACTGACAAATTTCTTTGGAAGAGGAAGTCCTCTTGTTCTAAGTTCTTTTAATTTATCGTGAAGTAAGTTAGTTGCATTAATGCGTGAATTATAGATTTTATCTTTTTTCTCTTCGCTCCAGCGAGCGTCTGAGATATTTTCTCCCGCGAGGTTAATAATAGCATCCACGCCCATTAGAGCGGCCATATCCAATTCGCCATTTTCCACATCCCACCTGAAGTACTTAACTTGCTCGTTGCCTTGCTTGTTAGAAGTATCGCGAGTGAGAATGCGCACTTCCTCGTGGCCGTGTTCAAGCAAAGATTGTGTTAAATTTGTTCCAATAAAGCCTGAACCACCACTAATTAATACTTTCATAGTTTAAGTATATGGATGAATTGTGAAGAATTTATTTATGAAATATGAGTAGGCACCACGAATTTTGTGATACCCACTCTTTAGAAGTCTTTAGTTAAAGATTGATCGATTTCCCATCTGATTTAAGATCGCGACAAGCTTGTGCAATACGTTCAGTCATTGCGTTCTCAGCTTTCTTCATCCATGCTCTTGGATCGTATTGCTTCTTATTTCCAACCTCTCCCTCGATCTTAAGCATTTCATCGTAGTGCTTAAACATATGATCAACAACTGGGCGAGAATAAGCATACTGAGTATCAGTATCGATATTCATTTTGATAACACCGTAGTTAAGTGTTTCATGAATTTCTGAAAGCTCACTTCCTGAACCACCGTGGAAGACTAACCAGTTTTCAGCATCTGCACCAAGCTCTGCTGTAACAGCGGCTTGACCATCCTTAAGAACTTGTGGACGTAACTTTACGTTACCTGGTTTGTAGACTCCATGTACATTTCCAAAAGTTGCAGCATACATGAATTTTCCAAGTGGACGAAGTGCTTTTGTTACTTCAACCATTTCTTCTGGAGTTGTATAAAGTTTGTCAGCTGGTGCATCTTCGTTATTAACACCATCTTCTTCACCACCAACAACACCTGTTTCAATTTCAAGAATGATTTCACTCTTAGCACATCTCTCTAAAAGTTTCTTACTCATTTCAATATTTTCTTTCGTTGGGAGAACTGAACCATCAAACATGTGAGAATGGAATAGGTTCGGCTGACCTGCAGCTCTTCTTTTTTCTGTTTCTTCAATTAGTGGAATTAAGAAGCTATCAACTTTTTCAGGGTGACAGTGATCAGTGTGCAGAGCAATTAGGACATCATATTTTGCAGCAACAAGATGAACGTGTTGAGCAAGTGAGATGGCACCAAGAACTTCATCTTTTAGTGCTTGTCCTGAAGCAAATGAACCACCACCTGTTGAAACTTGGATAATCCCATCTGACTTCATATCAGCAAAGGCCTTAATGGCCGCATTTGCAGTTGATGTTGATGTTACATTGATTGCAGGGTAGGCATACCCACCTTTTTTAGCGCTATCTAACATATCGCAGTATTGTTCATAAGTAGCTATTGGCATCCAGTGCTCCTTTTAGTTATAGTAGACTTAAGATTCCACAACATTATAGAGGTCAAAGATGTCACTTGCAAATAAGGAAACACAAAAATTATCACCAGAAGAATTAAGGGAAGTTTTAAAGACTGCTCGCGGTGACGGTGAAATTGATTTACTTATTAAGAATGTAAAGATCCTTGATCTTGTGAATGGGGAAGTGGTTGATAGCTCAATAGCGATTTCTGGTAAAACAATTGCCGGCATAGGTAAGGAATACGACGACCAACCGGCCAAGCGTACTTACGATGCTCAGGGAGCGACTGCTGTACCGGGCTTTATTGATGGCCACCTACATGTTGAATCTTCAATGATGCATCCATTTGAGTTTGAAAGATTAACTCTACCTCTTGGTACAACGACAGCAATTTGTGACCCACACGAAATTACAAATGTAATGGGTGATCGTGGATTCTCATGGTTTCTAAGATGTAGTGAGCTTATGGATCAAAACCTCTTTGTTCAGGTGAGCTCTTGTATTCCAGCCCTTCCTGGCTTTGAAACAAATGGCGGTCAATTCGATATTATCGATATGAAAAAATATAAAGAACACCCGCGTGTTTTAGGGCTTGCTGAAATGATGAATTTCCCAGGCGTTATTAATGGTGTGGAAGGTGTTCTTGAAAAAGTTGAAGAATTTGCGGAGCTTAATCTTGATGGCCACTCACCAATGCTACGTGGAAAACAACTGAATGCCTATATCGCAGCAGGAATCCAAAATTGTCATGAAACAATCTTTGCGGATGAAGCAAAGGAAAAACTTCAAAAGGGAATGGGACTTATCATTCGTGAAGGTTCAGTTGCTAAGAACTTAAAGACCCTTGCTCCAGTTGTTAATGAATTTAACTCTTGTCAGTGCCTGCTTTGTACGGATGACAGAAACCCATATGAAATATTCAATGAGGGTCATATCAATTACATGATTAGAAAAATGATCAATGAGTTAGGAACACCTGCTCATATCGCTTATAGGCTATCTAGCTTCTCGGCCGCAAAGCACTTTGGGCTAAAGAAGCTGGGACTAATCGCTCCTGGCAAGCAAGCTGATATCGTACTTGTTGGTAAACTTGAAGATGTTGATGTGAAAGAAGTTTTCAAAAAAGGAAAGCTTGTTAGTGAATTAGACTTACCTTCACAGGTTTCTGAAAAGTTAGATAAGTCTCGGCCACCAAAAGAAAATACAATCAAAAGAAACTTCTTAGCGCCAACTGATTTTAATTATGATCTGAGCGCTGGGACATATAATGTGATGGAAATCGTAAAAGATGAAATCATCACAAATCATCTCAAAGTAAAATTTAATGGTGAAGATTTTGAACAAGACGATATTTCATATATCACTGTTATCGAAAGATACGGTCAAAATCGCAAACCAAGTTTAGGACTTGTTAAGGGAATGGGCCTTACCCGAGGAGCAATCGCTTCAAGTGTTGCACACGATTCACACAATATTGTAGTCATTGGAAAAACACCTCAAGATATTGCAACTGCTGCAAATGAGATCATTGAAAATGCTGGTGGCTTTTGTGTTGTGGACAAGGGGAGAGTGACAGCATCCTTATCTCTGCCTATAGCAGGACTTCTAAGCTTAGAGTCTGCTGAAACAATCAATGAGGGGATAATTCAGTTAAAAGCTGCTTGTAAAGAAATTGAAGTGGCCGTAAGTGAACCTTTTATTCAAATGGCATTTCTAGCTCTTCCCGTAATTCCTACTCTTAAAATTACAGATATGGGCCTAGTTGATGTCACTAAGTTTGAATTCGTAAATTTAAAGTGTGAAGAAGCTTAGTCTATTCATTGACGCTATACCAGGTTGGCTATTTCTAACAATTCTTGTTGGAGTTGTGGCCGTCTTTCTTGATCCAATTATGCTGCTTCTACAAAATAGAGTCGCTCAAGTTGAACAAGATAAGATAAGATAAGAGGCGATGCTCATACCCTATGTTTTCGTGACGATTTTCCTCGTGGACGTCAACTTCAAGCATGCCTTGACGGTAGAAAGCTTGCCAACATAGACAATAAAAAACAGCTAGAGCTGAAATATTTGGAGAGACTTTGTGCTCTAGAAGATGCTTCATCTTGCTATGAGTTAAGTCAGATCAAGAAAAAATTATTGTCTCAAGATGAGTATAAAAGCCTATTAAATAGGGCCTGTAGGCAAGGACGAGGGGGTGATATGCTGGCCTGTGGAAAGCTTGGAGAGTTGATAAAAACTGAATCCCCTGATCTTTCAAAACAATACCAAGAATACGCTTGTGCAGTTGGTCATAAAAAGTATTGTCTTTAGTGACAACAGCGCCACTATTTCTTTCCAATTCCGTTAAATTATGGTTAAATTCCGATTCACTTAAGATTTATAACTAGATGAAAATACGAGGTTGATAATGGCAACTGTTCTTAAGCCTAAGAAAAAGTACACTTGGAAAAACACAGATAAAGCAACACTTAAGCAGTGGTATGAACTACTGACTCTTGGACGTATGTTAGATGATCGTGCGCCAAACTACCTTAAGCAAGCTATTGGTTGGTCTTACCACGCTCCATACGCTGGACACGATGGTATCCAACTAGCAATCGGTCAAACTTTCGAACTTGGAAAAGACCACTTATTCCCATACTACCGTGATATGTTAACGGCATTCTCAGCGGGACTTTCTGCAGAAGAGATCCTTCTTAATGGTATCTCTAAAGCAACAGACCTTGCTTCTGGGGGACGTCACATGTCTAACCACTTTGCAAAGCCAGAGTGGAATATTCATAACGTATCTTCTTGTACTGGTAACCACACGCTACATGCTGTAGGGACTGCAAGAGCGTTTAATCGTTATAAGCACGATGGTGTTGTTTACTCTTCACAGGGTGAGTCTTCAGTTTCTGAAGGTTACTGTTATGAAGCAATTAACGGTGCTTCTCGTGAGAAGCTTCCAGTTGTATTCGTATTCCAAGATAATGGTTACGGTATTTCTGTTCCTAAATGTGATCAAACAGCTAACGAGTATGTTGCTGATAACTTCACAGGTTTCCTAAACCTTCACATCATTCACTGTGATGGAAAAGATATCTTTGATTCAATGAATGCTATGGCAACAGCTAGAGAGATTGCAGCAACTCAACAAGAGCCAGTAATCGTTCACGCTCGTTGTGTACGTATTCACTCTCACTCTAACTCTGATAAGCATGAGCTTTATCGTTCAGAAGAAGAAAGAGCAGAGGCGGCAGCACAAGACCCATTAGTAGCGTTTAGAAAAGAACTTGTTAAGAACAAGATCTTCACTGAAGCAGAGCTTGATGAAATGGATGCTGTTGCAAAAGCTGAGCTTCTAGAAGCGCACAAGAAAGCGATGAAAGCACCAAACCCAACTCCAGAGTCTATCTTTGACTTCGTACTTCCTGAGCCACATAAGCCAGAGAAGTATGTTGATGGGACTCACAACGAGTCTGGTGAAGAGATGAAATTCATCGATGCAATCAATGGACAACTTAAGAAAGAATTCAGACATAACCCAAATACTTTCATTTGGGGACAAGATATGGCCAATAAAGACAAGGGTGGTATCTTTAACGTTTCTAAAGGTATGCAACAAGAATTCGGAAAAGATCGTGTATTTAACGGTCCAATCGCTGAAGACTATATCCTTGGTACGGCAAATGGTTTCTCACGTTTCAACAAAGACATCAGAGTTGTTGTTGAAGGTGCAGAATTCGCTGATTACTTCTGGCCAGCAATGGAGCAATACGTAGAGTGTTCTCACGATTACTGGAGATCAAATGGTGCATTCGCTCCAAATATCCTAATCAGACTTGCTTCTGGTGGATATATTGGTGGAGGTCTTTACCACTCTCAAAACCTTGAAGGTAACCTTGCTGGTATCCCTGGTGTACGTATTGTATGCCCAGCTTTCGCTGACGATGCTGCTGGTCTTCTAAGAACGGCAATGAGAAGTGAAGGGCCAACTCTATACTTAGAGCCAAAATCTCTATATAACGCTAAACAAGCAATGACTGTTGTACCAGAGGACTTTGAAGTTCCATTTGGTAAGTGTCGTGTAAGACGTGAAGGGACTGATCTTTCAATTATTACTTACGGAAATACTGTTCACCACTCACTTGAAGCAGCTGAAAAGCTTGCAGCTCAAGGTTATAGTGTAGAGGTTGTTGACTTAAGATCAATTGCTCCACTAGATGAAGAAGGTGTTCTTGCTTCAATCAAGAAGACAAATAGAGCACTAGTTGTTCACGAAGATAAGGTATTTGGTGGATTTGGTGGTGAAGTAGCTGCCATGATCAACGATAAAGGATTTGAGCTTCTTGATGCTCCTGTTCAACGTGTTGGTTCAACATTCACTCCTGTTGGTTTCAACAGAATCCTTGAAAAAGCTGTTCTTCCAAACACTGAGCGTGTTGTCGAAGCTGCTCTTAAAGTTCTTAACTACTAAATTTTCTTAAATTTATAGATGAAAGGCCTGCTTTATGCGGGCCTTTTTATTTTTACTTACTTGTTAATGTATAAACACCATCCCATTCTGGTGGCGGTGGAACGATCTTGTAGTCTTCACAGCGTTTAATATAAATTTCAGAAGGGTTTGTTTTTACACCTTTTAAATCAGGAAAACGCATATACTCAAGCTCAAGTGTTACTTTGAATAATTCGATGGCCTCATCCCATTTTTGATTCTTGTATAAGAGAATGGCCTTCGAAAACTTATCTGAGAGTTCTTTTAAGTAATCTGGAGCTGTTGCCTTTAGTCCTAATAGGTCATAACTTGTTACAGGAATTGATTTTCCAACAACACGAATTGTATCAAGCTCACGCCATAAGAATTCATCTCCTGCAAGCTCAACTGTCTCTTTTGCAACTTGTGTAAAGATCCCATATTGTTTGGCCGACTCTTCGAGACGAGCTGCAAGGTTTACAGAGTCACCCATCATAGTGTAATTCATACGAGATGCAGAACCCATATTCCCCGTTACGATGTCTCCCGAATTGATTCCAATTCTCATTCTCATGTCATGAACAATCGTAGGCCATTTATCTCCTTCAGAAACCCATTTCTTACGAAGCTTTAAAAGAGATTCCTGCATCTTATGAGCAACCATACAAGCACGTTTGGCATGGTCTGGAAGCTCCATTGGTGCACCAAAGAAGGCGATGATAGCATCACCCTCGTACTTATCGAGAGTCCCTTTTTCTTCTAAGAGAATATCTGTCATCGCTGTTAGATATTCATTTAGAAGTTCAACAAGTTGAGTTGCTGAAAGCTTTTCTGAAAAGCTTGAGAATCCTTGGATATCTGTAAAATATGCGGTTCTAATCCCTGAAGTCCCACCTAGAGTTGGTGCAGATCCTGCTTCATACATTTCATCAATAAGCTCAGGAGAGATGTAACTACCAAAAGCATTCTTTAGGAAGGCCTTGTCTTGATTTGCCATATAGAAGTTTACGATTGTATTCCATGAGTAGCAAAGGACTAAGGCAAAGAAACACCAAAATAGCTTTGTCTCAAAACCCTGTGGAATAAAATAGTATGTATCAGTGTAGTAAAGACTAGAAACTAATAGAACAAGTGTGAAAAGGTCAAAAATTGGGTTTTCTTTTAATTGTATTAAGAGAAGTAAAATTACAGAACCAACAAGTAGTGCCCAAGATAGTTTTGCTGAATCAATAAACTTTTTAAAGAAGTGCCCATCGATTAACATTTGCACAAAGTTCATGTGAAAGAGAACCCCTGGTAACATCGAATCAATTGGAGTATTTCTTAGATCGTGAGCTCCAAAGGCCGTTGCACCAACAAAGACAAGAGATCCCTCAAATAATTTTTTAAACTCAGGATCATTTTGATCTTTCTCGATAATCTGATAGATAGGAATTCGAGTGTAGGCATCAGCTCCACCAATCCAGCGTACCTTCGTTTCTCCTCGTAAGTTTAGTTCAACATCACCTTTCTTTGTCTTAAGGATTGGAACACCTCCTTGAGTACTTAGGTCGAGCTCCGTTTTAAATATATTCTTATTTTCGCCTTCTTCATTTTCATCAAATTCACCAATCCAATGCATATAAGAAGATAGCCCATATGAAGGAACATGAATTTCACGATATGGAAATGCAAGTGCTTTGTAGTGTCTAATAACTCCATCATTATCAGCACTGGCCTCAATGAATCCCAGTGATGCCTCTGCATCAATGATTCCTTGTAGGGGATAGACTGAATTGGAAATTATCGTTGGCTCCATATCGTAATTTACTCCACCTGCTTTCGTGTTGAGGGCAAAAAGATATAAATCTTCGGGTAAAGTAGGGTAATGGTCTGTCCCATATACTTCGAGGTTATATGGCATGATAATTCGGTTATTTGGTATTTCTTGAAAATATTCAATAGCTGAAATTAATTCATTATCAGGATTGACCCCATTACAAGTCATGGACTCCTCTGAAAAGAAAACGTCAAAGGCCACTACTTTTGCTCCATAACCACGAAGCTTTCTAATCATTGTTCCCCAGTGGGAGCGAGTGATTGGCCATGAACCTAATCTTTTAATTGAATCATCATCAATATCGGCAAGGATTAGTTTTGAATTTGGGGTGTTTTGATCCATTGTTTGCATCATTCTAAAGTCATAGAAACGATTTTCAAAAAATGAAGCATAAGAAGTGAGGTTTCTAAAACCTTCGTCATAGGTTCTCGAATAAAGAGAGAAGAACACACTGGCGCATGAAAATAAAATGATAAAAAACAGTCCTGTGTATTTAATAATATTTTTCATAGCAATCCGTCGTTCTTAGTAATAATAAGAGAAATCAATGGCCGTTTGGTGGGCCGTATAATTACTCGTCTCTTCATCAGAGCTATTATTTGTATAAATATACTCAAATCCAAATGAAAAGTTACGGTTGATAACTCGTGTAAGCTTCGCATTGAGTGATGTCGTCATTTCAAGACCACGTGTTGCATCTGTTGCTGCGTCTTCATAACTTATAAAATTTGTCGAAAGACCTGCATTGAAACTTGTGTTTGGAAAAAGGCCTGGAACAATATAGTCAACACGCAATAGGTGAGATGTTGTGTTTAAGTTAGGAGAGTTTGCATAATCACTACTATCAAATTGGTAGAGTAGGACAAAGATACCGTATGTCTTTTTCAAAATTTGATCTGCAGAAAAAACTATTGAACTACGGTCTAGGCTATCAACATAGTACGAATAAGTCTGATACTTAAAAGTTAAAGTTGTGTTTCCTATTTCAAGGAAAGGCATTTCACTACCAAGTTCAAACTGCTGAGAGCGGTAGTTAAATTGCTTACTCTTTTGTGCATTTACATCCTTTGCCTGGTAGTCATAAACTAGGTTTGTAAATAAGCGAGCAGGTTTTTTGTTAAGGCGATAAGCAAAATCGATATCCAACTCAGGTGTGATATTATAACTATCATTTGAATAGATTTCCGAATCAACACGATCTGTATAGATTGTATTCTTAAGCTCTAGAGAAGGAGTAATAGTGTATCTTCTCTTAAAGTTATAGGCTTTTTCAATATTAAGACGAGTTTGTGAAAAGAATGAATCCTTATTCGTTCCTGTTGAACTAGGAAGGTCATCTGATAAGGTAACGTTATTATCATATGTTATCTTTTCTTCAACATTTAGGCTTAGTCTTTCACTAGGTAAGGGATCGCCATTAATTAGTTTATCTTCTTCTAGGAAGAATTCTTTTTTTATTTCTTTTATTCGATTATCGATATCATCTGCAGTTGAGCTATTAGGGTCAATATCAATGGCCTTGTAATAATCAGGCAGTATATACTTTTCAACAATCTCTCTGGTACGACTCGTTTCTCTTGCAATTTCCAAATTCATATTTGCAATTTGAAAGTAGGCGATCTGCTTCATCTCTTTAGAAGTCTTTTTGTCCTTTAAGAGCTTTCTAAAATAAGTCTTCGCACTCTTCGGTTCTTCCTTAAGTTGATAAATATAGGCGATATAGTAATTTGACTGCTCGATTTTGTACTTCAATTTTACTGACTTCTTAAAACTGTCAATGGCAGCATCTAAGTTGTTAATTGCAAAGTTGGCCTGTCCTAATTCGTAGTGGATCTCGCTGGCCTTGTTTCCTTTTTTAATGGCCGAATGAAAGGCATCAATCGCCTTGTTATATTCTTGAATACGAGAGTATGAAATACCAAGAAGATAATCTCTTACCCCCGGCGATTTCGTACTTTTAAAGTTTTTATAATTTGGCGAGTTAAGTAACTCAATAACCTTATCATAGTCAGAGCTCTCAAATGCGCGGTAAACAGGAGTCATGCTCTGGGCAAGTCCTATTGAAGTGATACTAGCGAATGCCAGTGTGATAAAAATCTTTTTCAAAGTCAGTCCTTTAACTTTTTATTAAAATCTAGGTATTTATAAATAATTTTACTGATAAATCGGACAATTGAATAGGGGGAATTTGGCCACAGATCTTTAAAGCTGTGGCCATATTTGAATATTAAGCTCGGTTATTTACTGACGATCGAGAATGACTTTTACACGTGCTCGATTTGTTGAAGTCGTATTTGTTTGATCAAGCATTTGGTCACGATCATCCATTGTTGTTTCCATGATATCTGGGCCACCAAGTGGCTTTATATCGTCATCACTAATAGGTGGAAGCATTGGGTCGCCAAGTGGTTCTTCTCCATCTTGATTGAAGACGTTGATTGGTTCAGTCGGTACTAGCTCTGGTTGAGTACCATCTGAAGCCGGTATACGATTTACAGTGATTATTGGATCTTTTGGAATCATATCTCCATTTTCATTTACCACGTAGAAGTCATTTTTATACTCACCAGTATCCTTATCAAAACTTCCCATTTGAACTGGTACAATTACTTCATTAGTCATTGGGTCAACTGGAGCGTTCTTTGGCGGTGGAATATAGAGAGCATTATTCGTATCAACAAAGCCTCCTTCGGCCATTGTACCCTTTGCTTGTACTCTTGTTGACGCAAATGTTGTAGCTGCTTGTGTTGTAGTAGGTACTTTAATACTAGAATCGGCCTTTGCCATTTGCCCCATAATTTCTTGTCCTCCAGCGCCACTAAATTTCGAGCTATCCATTCCTGGAGGGATAATATTTCGACTCATTTGTTTCTTTTCTGATTTATTCTTATCATCATTTGATGATGTCTTTGAACCATCATTTGCTTCAAGTGCCTTTAACTGCTGCTTATTAATTTTAACTGGCTCCATTGGTTTTGAATCAACCTTTGGCATAACACCTGAAAGCTGTCCTTGGCGCACCATAACCGAAGTAGGTGAAGAAACAACCTTTTCAAGCCTGTCTTGTAGGAGGCGACTCTTTTTAAAATTCGTAAGAGAACCCATGGCAACGGCACCTTCAAATGTAATCAGTGTCGTATTATTATTTGCCGGGTTAAAATTTACTTGGAAGTCTGTCCCACGAACACCCATGGCCGCAGTCTTTGTCTTAATGAAGAGTTTCGATTTCTTCTTATCAATCTGTAGGTAGTTCTTAGATACCTTTGAGCGAAGCTGACCATTAATAAGGTTGATGATTCCAGCTTTCTTTTTCGGGAATTGCTCAACTTCAACTTCTGAATTTGCACCGAGTGTTAGATTTGATTTATCGATAAAGAGAAGTTTCACAAAACTTCTCGCCTTTGTTGTGATCTTGGCCCCTTCTGGAACCCAATCTCCTTTGGCCAATGGTTTCTTTGTTTGGGAGTAAAAGACTTTTCCTCTTACTTTCATAACCTTGGCAACACCTTTTTCGGAATTTGCATTCAAGGCCGAAATATTCGCTAAAATTGCTACAGATAAAATAATTAGTCTTAGTACCTTCATAATGAGTCCCCACAAAATCAATCTCATTTATACTTATCGTAGATCAAAGTAATTTCTTAAGCTGAAACTTGTGTAAATGTCTAAAAACAAAGGGAGTTTGAATTGGGGTAACTTTCTGATATGACAAGAACTTGTGGCAGTGAGAACTGCCACAATACGTAATTTTGGCTAGTTAGAGAATTGTGTCGAAATTCTCAGTTGGCCTACCAATGGCAGCTTTTTTATCGTCATTAACGAGAATTGGACGCTCTAGAAGCTTTGGGTTTTCGTGAACGATCTTGGCCCACTCAATATTTGATAATTCTTTTCCTGCAAGACCTAGATCTTTAAATAGGGCCTCTTTCGTACGAATTAAGCCTTCAAGTGGCGCAAGTCCCGTATACTTTACGAGATCGATAAATTCTTTTTCTTCAATGCCATCTTTCAGATATTCCTTAACTCTAAAGCCAATACCTTCTTGAACACCTTTTTGTTCTAAATATTCTAGACCTTGGCGGCTCTTAGAGCATCTTGGATTGTGATAATAAAGCATTTATTCTACTCCTGATAATTATCATATCAGTTCTTTTCTGATATATTGGGTTTTTAAAAAATAACTAACTAGGATTTTAGCCATGTCTTATGATATTGAAAATATCAAATCAGAATTTGCCGAACATGTTAAAACTTTACAGAATCAGATTAGTGACGAACTTAAGAGAATAGATACTAAAATTAACTTGAATGAAGATATATGGGAAAGAAAAGATCACGCCGGAAATCCTGGTGGTGGCGGGATCACACGTGCCTTTGAAGGCGAGATCTTTGAGAACGCTGGTGTTAATACATCACTTGTATTTGGAGAAGTTGATCCAAAATTTGCGGCCAATATTGGTGGTGATAATAACCAGATGTGGGCAACAGGAATTTCTCTTATCATTCACCCGACAAATCCAAAAGTTCCAACAACTCATGCAAATTTTCGCATGATTCAGGCCGGATCAAAGATTTGGTTTGGAGGTGGCGCCGACCTAACTCCTTACTTTCCACATGAAGAAGATTTTGAGTACTTTCACAGGGTTTGGAAAGATGCTTGTGAACCATATGGATATTGGGACGACTGGAAAAATCGTTGTGATAAGTACTTTGTAAATAAACACCGTGCAGATGAAATGCGTGGAGTAGGTGGCTTCTTCTACGACCACTTCTTCTCAGGTGATCCAGTAAAAGACCTGGCCATGTTTAAAGAGATTTCTTCGAGTTTTATCAAGTCTTACTTCCCACTAGTTGAGAAGAGAATGAATGAGGCCTTTGATGATGAAGATGTGGACTTCCAACTACATCGCCGCGGGCGCTACGTCGAATTTAATCTTCTTCACGATAGAGGAACTCACTTTGGACTTAAGTCTAATGGCCGTACCGATTCAATATTAATTTCACTTCCAAAGAGAGTGAAGTTCACTTATCGTTATGAGCCGACAAAGCCAGAACACAAGAAGATGATGGAATATTACTATCCAAAGGACTGGGCCTAACTATTAGCTGGCCTGTGCCTTAATTAGATCCTCTAGGATCTCATTGGCATCAATTTCAACTCCATGGGACTGGGCCACTGCTTGAATCTCTTCAAGTTTTTTCTCTAGTTTCGTGATTTCACAAAGTAGACGGTAGCAGTTGTTAATCATCATAAATTACCCCTTTGTTAGAGTTGTTAAATATAAGTTTGGCATATCAAACTATCGGTGTCTATTAGAAAATACTTAATGGTCATAGTTTTATTTGATCTGATCAATACAATTTATTTTAATTTTACACAGTTTGGGAATTTATGTAATGTGCGAGAATCCTGATTCGGATGCATTGCAAGAATAGTATGAGGTAGAAAATGTCTAAGAGACTACAAGAATTATTAGAAGAAATGAAAGAGTACTCACCAAAACAAATGAGAACTCTAAGAAATAACCTTAATAATAGATTACAAAGTTTTAAGAACGACTTTAAAGAGCCAAAAGATCTTCAGCCTTCACATAAGTTATATGGCCTAGAAGAAGGTGAGTGTCGTGAGCTTCTTGGTGTTGTAAAAAAAGAATTAATCAAAATGAAATTTTCTGATTTATAGAACTTGCTCGACAATATATTGTAGCTTTGTAATATAAATGTAAAATTTTGGGCCTTGGCTTTAATTGAACGCTTATGGGAGGTATGCTTCCTATATGCAAAAAGCCAAGCAAAAGCCTATTCTTAGGGGTTGGTCTCATCAGGCCATGTTTTTCATTTCTCTAGGGGCCTGTTCACTTCTGATTGCCAAAAGTGTTAATACCACTCAGTATATCTCGACCATAGTCTATTCTCTTGGCCTTTTAATGATGCTTGGGGTGAGTGCTTTTTATCATTGTGTACACTGGCAGCCTCGGGCCCGTGACCTCTTGGGGAGACTTGATCATAGTGCAATTTATGTGATGATTGCAGGAACTTGTACGCCGATAACTCTACTTGTTTTAAATGGAGAGTCTGGTTCAACCTTACTAATTAGCATTTGGACAGTTGCCGCAATTGGTATCTTAAAATCAATTTTCTTTCCAAATCTCCCGGAAAAGCTAAGTGCTGTTATTTATCTCATTCCTGGTTATATGGTACTTCCTTATGTTTCAGAACTTATTCCAAAGCTTGGGATGACAAATATAACGCTCTTAATTGCTGGAGGTGTTCTATACACTATTGGGGCCGCCTTTTATGGCCTAAAGAAGCCTGGACGATATGCTAAGTGGTTTGGTTATCACGAGTTATTTCACTTACTTGTTTGCGTGGCCGCGACGTTGCACTTTATGATTATTTATTCGATTGTTGGGTAGGTTATTTATTATTGCTGATAGGGTGGTATTTTATCGAACCGCGAGGGCTTGAACCCTCGCTCTCGACTTCTATGTCATTTCAAAAGACGGTTTGCGCGAAGCGACCAATGGCCCGCCTTAGGGCGGCCAATGTCGCATGCGCTACCAATCAGGGGCAATATAAACATCTATCGCTGGATTGTACTCTGCTCTTAGAGTTGACTTGATGGCCTCAAGTGTTCCTGTCGTTGATGATGGGCAAGTTCCACATGCTCCTTGATAGCGAACAAGTAGGATATTGTCCTCGTAAGAAACAGTTTGGATATCTCCACCATCTGCCTGAAGGTATTGTCTAACCGTGCGATCAAGTACGGCCTCAATATCTTTTAGCTCTTGAGGAAGGTTTTCACGACGCTCTTTTTCTGGATCGAATTCTTCGTATTCTGGATTATGATTTGGCAGATCATGCTTGATTGTTTCAAGGATTTTTGGCTCAATATCATCCCAGTCTTCATAGTTGAATTTTGTTACCGTAATAACATTTTCAAAAAAGTGCAGTTGGTCAATTCCACGAATAGTAAAAAGGTTTACGCCTAGGTTTACCTCTCCACATTCCATTGGTGTTCTAAAAGTTGAAGAACCAGATGCTTTTACATTTTGATTTAAAATGAATTTTAAAGCATTTGGATTTGGTGTTGGTTGAATGTCGATTGTTACTTCACTCATATACTTTACCTTTGTTGCCCTAGCTTCCTATAGGAAGTTGATGGCCTTATGTAGTGCTTTTATAAAATTATCAATTTCTTCTTTTGTATTATACAACGAGAATGAGGCCCTTGCAGTAGCTGTGATTTCGAACCTTTTCATTAAAGGTTGAGTACAGTGGTGACCCGTTCTAATTGCAACACCTTGGCGATCTAAAAGTGTTCCAAGGTCATGAGGGTGAGCGCCTTCAACAACAAATGATAATACCGAAGCCTTCTCTTTTGCCGTACCTATTAGGCGAACCTTTTCAACCTCAAGAATTTGTTGTGTTGCATAGTCGAGAAGTTCTTTTTCATAGTTTTTAATAACATCAAGATCACAATTTACAATGAAGTCAATTGCTGGCTTAAGGCCAATACCACCTGCTATATGAGGAGTACCTGCTTCAAACTTATGTGGAAGATCGTTATATGTTGTCTTTTCAATTGTTACAATATCGATCATATCTCCACCACCTTGATAAGGAGGCATTGATTCAAGAAGCTTCTCTTTACCATAAAGAGCTCCGATTCCTGTTGGCCCAAACATCTTGTGAGAAGAGAAGGCAAGGAAGTCGCAGTTTAGGTCTTGAACATCAATTTTCTCATGAGCAATTGATTGGGCAGCATCAACGCAGAAGTAAGCTCCATTGTCGTGTGCTAACTTAATATACTTTTTGATATTGTTAACTGTTCCAAGGCTGTTTGAAATATGGGCCATGGAAACAAGTTTTACATTACCTTCTTCGAGAAGCTTAATATAGGCTTCTTCATTGATGTCACCTTCATCCGTAATAGGGATCTCTCTTACTTTTGCACCAATCTTTTCGGCCTGAATTTGCCAAGGAACAATATTTGAGTGGTGCTCCATTGTCGAGATTAGGATGACATCATCCTTTTTCAAGTAGTAAGGAACGAAAGAGCTTGCAACTAAGTTTAAGCTGTCTGTTGTTCCTTTTGTGAAGATGATCTCACATCTCGAGTTTGCGTTAATCAGAGACTGTATTGCATCGCGAGTTTCTTCATACTTAATTGTTCCAAATTCGCTTAGGTAGTGAACACCTCTGTGAATATTGGCAACATCATGTGTGTAGTGCTCATTTATAGCATTGATCACATTGATATGCTTAAGAGTTGATGCAGCATTATCTAAGTAGATAAGCGGCTTATCATGTACTCTTCTTTCTAATTGTGGAAATTGCGCTCTAATAGCGTTAATTTCAAAGGCCATTAAGATTCCTTTTCCATTTCATCAAAAGCATTTTTTTCAAATGATTCAAATAGAATATCACTTAAGAATTTTTCAATTTTCTCATCTTCAATCTTTGTAATCGCATCTGAACAGAATGCGTGAATTAGTAGCTTTTGCACGCGCTCTTTTGATAGGCCACGTGATTGAAGGTAGAAAGCTTCTTCGTCACTCATTTGTCCTACGGTTGCACCGTGGGCACATTTAACATCATCAGCATAAACTTCAAGCTGTGGACGAGTGTCAACGTGTGCACCTTTAGATAGAAGGAGGTTCTTATTTAACTGCTCCGAGTTTACAAGTTGAGCGTCACGACAAACAAGTACCTTTCCTGTGAAAACACCACGGGCCTTATTGTCTAGAACTCCCTTGAAAAGCTGAGAGCTATCAGTTCTTTCTTTAATATGTGAAATTAGAGAGAAGTTGTCAGTGTGCTGGTCACCTCTAAGAGCGTATAGGCCATCAACACTTGCTGTCGCTCCGATTCCATTTAGTCGAACTCTCATCTCGTTACGTGATTTCTTTGCACCTGTCGTGAAAGTAAATGACTTAAAGTGAGCGTCTTTTGCAAGGTCTGCATTAACACTACTTACATGGAATGCATTAGCGCCATCAGTTTGAACTTTAACGTGACTTACATTTGCACCATCTGAAACTTTAAAATTTGAAACAGCATTAATATTGTAGGCCTTATCACTTCCTGTAAAGATTTCAACAAAACTCACTTTGGAGAATTGATCAACGTTTACGTGAATACGTGGTAGAGCAAATTCACCGTCAAAGTCCGAGATGTGAACAATTGAAATCACATCATCAACACTTAGATTTTTAGGTACATTGATTTCAATAATGTTTTCAACTGCTGAAGCATTAAGCATGGCAAAAATATCTGTTTGATCACAATTTGCTTCATTTGCGACAAGTGCCTTTTGGTCTACTGTTACTTCTTCTGGAAAGAATGAATCAGCCTTCGAGTATTGCCCATTAAGCAGAACAATCTGGTACTTACCAGCTACCTTAACATTCTTAAGCATTGCTTTTTCTGTGGTTACAGCAAACTTTTCAGGTAATACATCTGTAAGCTTAGTATAGATCCAGTCTTCCATTTTTGTATGTGGAAGTCCGCGGGCCTTAAAATTTCCTAAGGCTTCTTTATTTGAATCTGACTTTGCGTATCTCGCTAGGTCATTTAAATATTGGTCTGTTAATTCTTGGATATTCATTATTAATCCTAGTCCTTATTTTGTTAACCAGTCGTAACCTTTTTCTTCAAGTTCAAGAGCTAACTCTTTTCCACCTGACTTGATAATTTTCCCGCCACTTAGTACGTGAACATAATCAGGAACGATATAGTCTAGTAGTCTTTGGTAGTGAGTTACAAGAACGATACCATTGTACTTTGACTTGATAGCATTAACACCTTTTGCAACAATTTTAAGAGCGTCGATATCTAGACCAGAGTCTGTCTCATCAAGAAGAGCAATCTTTGGATTTAGAACGGCCATTTGAAGAATTTCATTTTTCTTTTTTTCACCACCAGAAAAACCAGTGTTAACAGGACGGTCTAGGAATTCTTCTCTCATTTCAAGAAGCTCTAGCTTTGGTTTTAGAAATTCTCTGAATTCTTCTTTTTTCATTTCGGCAGCACCTTGAGATTTTGATACTTCGTTAAATGACTCAAGAAGAAAATCAATGTTTGATACACCTGGAACTTCAATAGGGTATTGAAAACCTAGAAAGATACCATTCTTTGCTCTTTCATCTGGTTCAAGTTCTAGTAGGTTTGTTTGCTTCCCATTGATATTGTAATCAATTGATCCGCTTGTTACTTCAAATGATGGGTGACCAGCGATTACTTTTGATAGAGTACTCTTTCCTGAACCATTAGGTCCCATGATTGCGTGAACTTCACCTGGTTTAACTTCAATAGAAATTCCCTTTAGAATTTCTTTTTCTTCAACTCTTGCGTGAACATCTTTAACTGTAAGTAAGCTCATATTTTTCCCTTTATATATAAATCTAAATTTTATCCGATTGAATTTTCTAATTTCATCTCAATTAACTTTACTGCTTCAACAGAGAACTCTAGTGGAAGCTCTTTAAAAACTTCACTACAGAATCCATTTACGATCATTGAGATACATTTTTCCATATCCATTCCACGTTGCTGTAAGTAGAAAAGCTGATCTTCAGAAATCTTTGAAGTCGAAGCCTCGTGCTCCACAGTTGCCGTATTATTCTTTACGTCAATATATGGGAATGTATTTGCAGAACACTTAGAACCAACAAGCATTGAGTCACATTGAGAGTAGTTCTTTGCACCAATTGCTGAAGGCATAACCTTAACGAGTCCACGGTAATTATTCTCAGAAGCTTCTGCTGAGATACCTTTTGAAATAATTGTCGATTTTGTGTTCTTACCGATGTGAATCATCTTTGTTCCAGTATCGGCCTGCATTTTGTTATTAGTTAGTGCAACTGAGTAGAAAGCACCCTGTGAGTTATCACCAATTAAGTTACAAGAAGGATACTTCCAAGTGATCGCTGATCCTGCCTCAACTTGTGTCCATGAAATCTTAGAATTCTTTCCAAGGCAGTTACCACGCTTTGTTACGAAGTTGTAAATACCACCCTTTCCTTGCTCATCTCCGGCGTACCAGTTTTGAACAGTTGAATACTTAATTTCTGCATCATCAAGAGCAATAAGCTCAACGATAGCAGCGTGAAGTTGATTTTCATCTCGTTGAGGAGCTGTACAACCCTCAAGGTAGTTTACGTAACTTCCTTTATCGGCAACAACAAGTGTTCTTTCAAACTGACCTGTCTCTTTTGCATTGATTCTAAAGTATGTTGAAAGATCCATTGGACAAGTTACACCTTCAGGGATGTAAACGAATGATCCATCAGAGAATACTGCCGCATTTAGTGCTGCATAGAAATTATCTGCAGGAGGAACAACCGTTCCTAGGTACTTCTTCACTAGTTCTGGATGCTCTTGTACTGCTTCTGAAATTGAGCAGAAAATAACTCCAACTTTTTCTAGTTCTTCTTTATATGTTGTCCCAACAGAAACTGAATCAAATACTGCATCGACAGCAACACCTGAAATTCTTTTTTGCTCTGATAGAGGAATTCCTAGTTTTTCAAAAGTCGCTAAAAGCTCTGGATCAAGATCATCAAGGCTCTTTGGTGCACTCTCTGTCGACTTTGGGGCCGCATAATAGTACAGATCCTCAAAATCAATCTCTGGAATTTCTAGTTTTGCCCAATTTGGCATTGGCATTTGTTTCCAAAGACGAAATGCCTTTAGACGATATTCAAGTAACCACTCAGGCTCATTCTTCTTTGCTGAAATCATCCTTACGATGTCTTCATTTAAACCCTTTGGGAACTCTTGAGTTTCAATGTCTGTAAAGAAGCCATACTTATATTCTGACTTTGTTAATTGTGTATCACTCATGTGTGAATCCTGCCTTATTTATTAATAACTCTTCAAGCGACAAGTTAATCAGCTGGTGATTAACGTGAGAGTTAAGCTTTTCTATTGGTGTAATTAATTCGCAATTTAAATATTTCGTACATTTGCCCTTAAGAGCATCACAATCAGATTCTGTAATCTTTCCTTCAATTGAATTACTTACTTCAAAGAGATTGATTTCAGATAGGGGACGGCTAAGATAGTAGCCTCCTTTTATACCTTTGATTGATGAGAGTACTCCGTATCCATTTAGCTTTTGCATAACTTTAGATACTGGGTCAAAAGGCATCTTGTGTATGTCACAGATTTCTCTGGCCGAAGTGAGATTTGCGGCGCATGTGTGTCCATGCTCTTGCATATGCTTTAGAGCTGTCAGGGCATATTCTGTTTTTTTACTAACTTTAAACATGCTTAACACACCTATATTGTGACGAGTTAAATACCTTAGGTATCACCTTTTATTAATAATTTACGTTATGACTTTTAAATAACGTAAAATAAGTCAAAAAACAACTTATTTAACTCCATCTTAGCAAATATATAGGTCGAATCACACCACAATTCCATAATATTTATGTAAGATCGACTTTTATCAAGCTTTGTAGGAAAATGGTCTTATGAGTGAACATGATTCGGAAATTAACTTAAAACGCCTCAAGTATATTGGTTCTTTACGTGATGAGTCGATCGTTGCCCAAATTGAAGCACAACTAATTCGTCAAGGTATCCATATTACAAAAGAATATGAGAACGACTTCTATCATTTATTTGTAGTGGACCTAAATCAATTGCAAGAGGCCCGTGATGTTTACCGCGTCTACATTGGAGGGGTCAAACCAACAAAGGTAGATAAAAATTGGCAATATGTTCAATCATTAAGTATGGGACCTACGACAATTATAATCTTGGCCTTTTGTGTAATCGTCTTCATCTTTGGTTGGATTCTAAAAAATGAAAACCTCTATTATCTCTTTCTCTTTTCGACTTCTAAAGTTGATGCCTTTGCGGATATTAATAAAGGTGAGTACTGGAGACTTCTTTCTCCTGCCTTTATCCACTTTGGCTACATCCATATCTTCTTCAATATGTTGTGGTGGAAAGAATTAGGTAAGCTCATTGAAGTAACAAAGGGGAGTGTATTTTTATTTATACTTTTACTGTTTACTGCAATTTCTTCAAATATCCTACAGGCCGTAATGTCGCCTGGAATGTTTGGAGGGTTATCTGGTGTGGTTTACGGCCTACTAGGTTTCCTATGGCCATACTCAAGATTGAATCCAGGTTTTAAGTTTAAGCTTCCAACATCTGATATTGTTCTCATGGTGGGATGGCTCTTCTTAGGTTTTTTTGATGTTTTTAACTTTAAGATGGCCAATTGGGCCCACGGTGGTGGACTTGTGAGTGGTGCTATTTTAGGTGTTATTTTTGCTTTGATGGATCGAAATCAGAATACTCACCAACCTTAAGATCACCTAATTTCACGTCACCTATAGCGATTCGAATTAACCTAAGGGTAGGGAAGTTAACCGCCGCACACATTCTACGAATCTGACGATTTCGTCCTTCTGAAATACGTACTTCAATCCAAGATGTTGGAATCGTCTTGCGTACACGCACTGGTGGGACACGTTCTTCAATTTGAAAGTCTATTAACTTTTTAACTTTTGCTGGCTTTGTCTTGTAATTGCCTTTGATGACAACACCACATTTAAGCTGTTCGATTGCCTCTTGGGTAATGTCGCCGTCAACCTGAACTAGGTAGGTCTTTTCAACCTTACTGTCAGCATTGGCCATTTGGTTCTTATACTTCCCATCATTAGTGAGAATTAGTAAGCCTTCACTGTCTTTGTCTAAGCGGCCAACAGGGTAAACTTCTTTTGGGAGCTTATAATCAATAAGACTAAGTTGGTCTCTGTGGTCTTTTCCAAATTGACAGAGAACATCGTATGGTTTGTTGAAGATAATATATTGGTGTTCTCCATTAGTTGCTGCTTCCTTAAAGCCTTCAAGCGTAAATGGAGGAGTAATTTCTAAGCAAACATCTTTTTGAGTAAACTTATCATAGAAGCTGAGTTTATAAGCACAGAGTCTTTGTCCACTTTGGTCTTTCGAGTTTGAATATATTGGGTCGCCGTAAATTGGATGTCCAATTTCTTTTGCATGGGCCCTAATTTGATGTTTTCGACCAGTTAGAATCGTAAACTCGACTAATGAGTACTGCTTATCAGTTTCGATAACTTTATAGTCTGTAATGGCCTTTTTTCCACCAGAGTTAACGACAACCATCTTCTCAATTCGACCTACTCGGTTTGCTTTTAGGAAATTTTCAATTCTTCCTTCTGGCCTTTTAAAGACTCCGCTACAGACAGCTAAGTAACTCTTTCTTATCCTTTGCGGATCATGAGAGCTAAAGAGTTCTTGAAGATATTTATTGGCCTCTTTGTTTTTGGCAAATAAAAGAATTCCAGATGTTTCGACATCAAGTCTATGTGCTAGAGTAAGGTACTGATCCTTTCCATCACTTCGATTTTTAAGAAAACTGGAAAGAGCATCTGTGCAATTGTCTCGAAAACGATCGAGAGTTTTATGCACAGGCCAGCCCGCCTTTTTGTTTAGGGCAATATAGTTATCATCTTCAAAGACGATATCATTGGCAGATAGACGGATTTTTATTCTTTTTTTCACTGAAAGTATTGTATCATGTTTACTATGAACGATTTACCAAATTCTGAAGCATGTGAAAGAAATAAAGGCCCTATTCTTGAGGTTATTACACCTTATTTAAGCAGTAGCGATAAAGGAGAGTTTCTTGAGATTGGATCTCTGACTTGTCAGCATAGTGTACACTTTGCTAAGGCATTCCCACAAATTGATTTTGTTACATCTGAAATTAGAGACAATCAAAATGTTTTAAAGACATGTTTATCTCATTACCAAAAGAGTTTACCAAACCTTAAAGGCCCTCTTGTTTATGAAGCTGGTTTTAATAAGCTTGAGACGGGAAAGAAATTCTATTACACAGCTAATACACTCCATATCATGCCTTGGAAGGCCGCAAAGACCTTTATTAAGGATTTGGCCACAGCAATGGATGAGAATAGCACTTTGTTTGTTTACGGGCCATTCAAGTATCACGGAAGTTTTACAAGTCCGTCTAATGAACAATTTGATGCTTTTTTAAAAGAGCGAGATGCTCAAAGTGGAATTCGTAATTTTGAAGATATTTGCAATAACTTCTTAAAGAAAGGTGTCTTTCTGAAAGAAGATATTGCAATGCCAGCTAATAATCAGCTTTTAATATTTACTAAGTGATGGATTACATTCTTTCCGGTACTTGGATTCCTAGAATACCAAGACCTGTTTTAATGATTTCACTTGTTGCATAAGCAAGCTCAAGGCGAGCTTTCTTAAGTGAATCTTCACTTGAAGCAATCGGGCAAGCTGCATAGAAACTATTAAATAATTTACCAAGCTCAAATAGGTAAGTTGTCAGTAGACTTGTTTTATTTTGCTCATGAGACTTAATTGCAACATCATTAAATAGTGATAGCTTTTGCATTAGTTCAAATTCTTTTGTTTCAACAAGTGAACTTGCATTTGAAAGCTCAAGAGTTTCGGATTTATCAAAGCCTTGTTTCTTAAGTAGTGAATTAATACGTGCATAGACATATTGAAGGTATGGCCCAGTGTCTCCATCAAGCTTTAACCATTCGTTCATATCAAAAACGATCTTACGATTATTATCAATTTTGATCATTCCATATTTAATTGCACCATTGGCAATCTTTGTTGCTGTTTCATCGATCTCTGACTGATCCCATTCACCAGCATACTTATTAAGGTAATCTTCCTTAATTTTATTTTCCATATTATTGATAAGATCAGTAAGGGCAACAATATTTCCTTTACGTGAACTCATGGCACCATCTGTCAGCTCAACCATTTCATATGGTAGGTGATAGCAGTCTTTGGCCTGTTCAAAACCAATATGCTCAAGAACTTTAAAGACTTGTTTAAAGTGGAAGGCCTGACGTGAGTCAACGATGTAGATATTATTCTTAACACCATATTCTTCAAATTTCTTAATTGCTAAAGCAACGTCCTTCGTTGAATAGAGGCCCGTTCCATCTGATTTTATCAGAATACAGAAGCCAAGCTTGTCGTCACTAAGGTCCATTCCAATAGCACCATCATCTTTGATAAATATACCTTTCTCATAGTATTCATTACAGATTTTTAGTGATGGAGCATCCATTTCTGATTCAAAGAACCAACGATCAAATTCAACATCTGCCCAAGCATATGTTTTCTTCATGAGATCAATTGACCACTGACGAGTCTCTTGCCATAGATCAAAGAATTCTCCCTCTTCTGCGTGAAGTTGCTTTAGGATCTCTGTAAGCTTAGTGCGGTTATCATCTTCTTTATCGCTTCCAAGCTCATTTTCAAGTTTGGTATTAGCTAGAGTGTAAATTCGTCCAAGCCATTCACCCTTATTCGTTTCAGGGATTGTGTCTTGATTATGATATTTTAAATACCAAAGGCATTTTGCTACGTGAGTTCCAGAGTCTCCTGGATACGTCACTGGGTGAACATCAACGCTACAGTATTGTTTAATTCGAACAAGAGCATTACCAAGACATAGATTTCTCATATGCCCCACGTGAAGTTCCTTATGAGTATTCGGTTGCGAGTACTCAATCATTGTTTTCCCTTCACCCTTTGTTAGTTCTTTCTTAAAGAATTCACCTGTGCGAATTTCTCCGATTAGACTTTCAAAGTACGCATCTGCTGTAAGGGTAAAGTTAAGATATGGGCCTTGTGCTTTAAGATCTTTTATAATTGAAGAGTTTGTTTCTAGGTCTACTTTTTCTAGAATTGCAGCTGCTATCTGAGGTGGGCCTTGTCTAAGGGCCTTGGCAAAACGAAATACAGGAAAAGCATAGTGGGCCATTTCAATATTTGGGGCCTGTCCAATTGATGAGTAAATCTCTTCTCTCTTAAACTCTTCATCTGGATAAGCAGATGAGAATGCATTTTCTAGGATATCTGTAAGTCTTGCTAAAATCGTATTCGTTTCCATTAAATAATCACCGTATTTTGCTGCGCTGCAGTCTAGTATATGTATGTTATCATCATATTATAATAAATAATTTACTAATTGTTTAGGAAAAGTAATTTCATATGTTCATTTCTACTAGACTTCTAATGATTATATTTAGCTCAATATATTTGGCTATAGGCACAGGTCTGCCTGTGTTGGCGGATGATGCTATGACACCGATTGAAGAGTTTCAAAAAAAGCAGCTAAGAGAGCAAAAAGAAGCGGAGGAATATCGAAAGTACAATACTGAATCAAGTATTGGTAATGGCCTTTTTAAGGGCCCAAACCTTATCTACTTATGTGGTAAAAGACGAAAGCACTTTGCCTGTGTTAATGATCTTTCGTTGAGAAATTGCGATATTCGAGAAGATATGAATTGTATGGTGATTCAAAAGTATAGTGGTCAAAAAGAATGCTTTAAAGGCCAGACTAAGTTAATGCATAAGTCGAGGATTGATTCGTATTGTAAGGATTAATTGATTTCACGAGACATTAAGATATGACGTCCAATTCCTTCAACATCAAACTCATCTCCAAATACCTCAAAACCAAGCTTTTCATAAAATGGCCTAGCCTCAATGCGGGCATTACACCATACTAAATTACAAAAGTTTTGCTTAATGATAGGGAAGGCAACATTTAGTAGCTCCCTTGAAAAACCTTGTTTACGGTGATTCTCAAGAGTTGCCATACCTTGTAGTTGATACTGATTATCAATATTAAAGTTTGGGTTTGGGTTAAAGAAAAAAGAAGCAACTGATACAAGGTTATTGTCGACAAATGCACCTAAGTGAAATGTATCAGATTCATTATCTCCAGTGAAATTATAGCTGGACTCGTTGCCTTCAATGCCTAACACTACGCGACGAATTTTAAATGTATCTTTCAAATGGATTCTTTTTACGATCATAGAGGGACTTTATACCAAACAAATGAATTTTTGTCACAATAAAGAAGCTTACCCCGTATTACCTGATCATCTAAGTTCAGATTTTAGTTTTTTTTACTCTTTCAATAATAATAGTTGTGGGAAAATGATCAGCTAACTCTATAATAGAAATATGAAATTTAGTATTATAAAGATTCAAAAGGCCGTGGCCGAAGCTTTTCACTTTTTAAATCAAGAACTCACTGGTGTTATAGCAACTATCGATAACTTTATTCTTGCTTGGCCCATGCGCTCATTCTTTTTATTTCTTGCCGTTATTATTGTCGTTCGTATTATTTTCTTTCTGATAAGAACTATTATGTTAAGAGGTGGAGAGAATAAAGTTGATGCACGAAAATATGTTTTCAGATTTTTTGACTTCAATTTGTATTACTTATTTGCTTTTAGTGCTTTAGATATTTTTAATCTCTACTTACTAAAATTCGAAAGAGAAGACTTTCAACTCTTCTTGCATGTTTTTAGAAATATCTTGGCCCTTTATGTTCTCTATATAAATATTGGCTACTTTCATAGCTTTCTTCGTTATAACTTTCAGGTCTACTTTAAAAAAGTGAATAGGGACTTCATTAAGGATAGCAAGAAGCTTCGCTACATTATCACGATTACAACTTTTTTCTATATCTTACTCTATAATCTATTTTCAGGATTTCTTGGACACAATATTATAACAATTATCTTCTTTGTTATTTATACAATCATCTTACTTAGGTATGACAACTACGCAGAGTTAATCCTCCCAAAGATTGTTCCACCATCAATGCTGTTAACAAAGAAGCATATTTCTAAACATGTTATTCGCTACCTTCTTCCAGTATTTCTCTATCTCTATACTTTACTCTACTCATTCTACCTAATGTTCTTTCTTGCCAATAATGACAAGGAATGGGCAAAGAATTTGTTGTCTGGAATTTTAGAGCAACATCTGGAAAGTCTTAGAGATGAAGTTTTTACTGATTATGATGTCCCAAGTGACTATATTGATATATTTAAAAGAGAAAATGGTACGGAGATAACAAGAAAGCCTGATCCTGCTGTTTTGGCCTATGAGCGTATCGATAGTTGGCTTAATGGTACAAGTAGTTCCTATCATCTCGCGTTTTCTGGTGAGTCGGGAAGTGGTAAGAATCACGTTCTTGATAAGATCTTAAAACGCTACTCTTCTGTAACATCTTTTAAACTAGATATAAGTGAAAAAATTGTTGAAGAGTCAGTGCTTTTAAAAAGGTTAGAAAATTTTGTCGACAAAGGCAGTGAAGAAGAGAAAAAATTTGTTATTGTTAAAAATGCACACAACCTCTTCTTATCAAAGTTTCATGGTTTTAAGGCCTTCGACGCTTTTTTTAAAGTTATCAATAGCTCATCAAAGAATGTGTTCTGGTTTACGGTTTGGAATAGTAATTCTTTAAATCTTATTAAGCATATTTACAATAAGTATGAGCTGTCTTCGGATACGATCTATATCAGGCCATGGAATAAAGAAGAACTAAAAGAACTTATTCTTAAGAGGCATGAGCCAACTGGTCTAGGTATTTGCTTTAACGAAGAGCTGTTTGAAATTATGTCCCACTTTGGTGCCGAAAGATCTCTTGAAAATGCTCAGGATATTTATTTTAGAATCTTAGCAAAGCAAACAGGTGGGAATCCTCAGGCCGCTGTGAATACATGGCTTAAGTCAATTTCTCATGTAAATGATAAAACAATTGAGCTACATCTTCCACAACGTAGGTCAATACACGAGATTGAAGCCTTAACAGACGAATCACTCTTTGTTTATTCAAGTATCTTATCTCATGAGCATCTAAGTTTTACTGAAATTATGGCCACTACCGACCTAAGTGAAAAAATTGTAAATTACGCACTTAAAACCGGTCTTGGTAAAGGAATCCTTAGTCGTGATGGAGAGTTTTATCATATTAGAAAAGATTGGCTAGTGGATATTAAGACGATATTATTAAAGAGGAATTTTATCTATGAATGATGCAGTGACTGATACAATTGCAAAGACGCAGAAGATGGCAAGTATCTTTGACTCTTTAAAACCTGAAATGATTTTAAGCTTATTAGTGGGCTTTTTAACTCTCTTTATCATTGTTAGAATTGTCTCTTGGTCTTTACAGTATCTTGCAATTAAAATCCCATTCTATCGCTTGTCGATACTTCAAGTTAATACAATCATAACCCATATGATTTATATCTTTGGTACTTTTTGGTTATTATATGTGACGCTAAACCCTAGTCAGGAGATGATCTATGCATTTCTTGGTTCAGGTGCAGTGGCCATTGGCTTTTCTCTTAAAGATCTTATTTCATCAATCATTGCAGGTATCATCTTAATTTTTGATAGGCCATTCCAAGTTGGGGATCGAATTCTATTTAGAGATAACTATGGTGACATTATCCAAATTGGTCTTCGCTCTGTCCGAATACAAACACTAGATGATTCGACTGTAACAATCCCGAATAATCTGTTCCTGAGTGAGAATGTTGCTTCAGCAAACTCCGGGCAACGAGATATGATGGTTTGTAGCTATTTTTACTTCAAGAATAACTGCGATATTGCTCGCATGATTTCATTACTAGAGGAAGTTACTTCAACTTCTCGCTATGCTTACTTGAAAAAACCTTTGAAAGTTGTGGTTTCAACAGAAAAATTTGAACATGGTATAGGTATAAAGGCGACAGTTAAAGCATATGTTCTTGAAACAATTTACGAGAAGGCCTTTGTGACGGATATTACGAAGAGATTCTATGAAGCTTTAAAAGAAGAGGAACTTGCCGATCAACTACTTTCTGAGTCATAATTTCTTATTCTTAAGAAAAGTAAGGAGTTGATATGGAAATGGAAATCTTTTTTCGCTATTGTGGTGTACTTGGACTGCTTTATGTAATTGTTACGTTAAATGTTATTCGCAACCGTTGGAAACATCGTGTAGGCCTTGGACACGGGAAAGTGGCCGATATGAATAAGGCCATAAGAATTCATGGGAATTTCTCTGAGTATGTTCCATTCATTCTTTTGTTAACTTATTTTGCAATTGAAAAAGAGGCGATCTCTCTAGTAGGGATTCATATTCTTTTATCAGCATTAATTATATCGAGAGTATCTCACTTTATTGGACTTACAAAGAGTGCTGGTACTTCATTCTATCGATTCTTCGGTACCAGCATTATTCTTTTATCTTTAATTGGAATCAGTATTACTTTATTACGTTAATACAAATATCGAGATCGCCTAGGCTGTTTCTTACATCCTGGGCAGTCATTGAGAAAAAAAGATCTTTTAGTCTCTTATGGATAGCTCCACTTGTTTCAAATCTCTCATCATCAGTTGAATCAAACTTAAAGGCCTCTTTAAACGATTGCCAAAACTTCTCTTCAACACATGCCATAACAACAAACTCACGATCTTTAGTCTGATAAATATTGTAGCAAGGGTATAGTCCGTTATGGAGAAACTTGTGATCTGTCTCTCTAATAGATTTAGGCCAGAAAGCATCAAAAACTTCTTGAGTTGACTCGTATAAGTAAGACTCAATGATTTGTACATCCTTAGTCTCTTGTGCCTTAAACATTGAACCTAGGAGATCAAAGGCCATTTTTTGTCCAAAGTTAATACCTGCAAGAGGCAAAAACGGAGGAGCGACATCTTCAATTGAGTTGATATTTCTTAGATGAAGACTTAGAAGACCTGTCATTGCTAGGGCATTTAAGTCATGCATATGGCTCATATGCTCTTTTGATGCCTTCGGAATAACGATTCCGTAACTGTGCTTTACTGTTTCTTCAATTGTTTTAACAGAGATCCCAAGCTTGTCTTGAATCTTTCCTGGAATTCCCATAATGATTCCATCTGCTTCAAAAACAAGTTTTTGAATCTCTTTAATATCTTCTTTACTTTTAAAATCGAAGCGCTTTACCGTTTTACATTCATTTAACTCTTCGTACCATTTTGGAAATGAGTTATCCATTTCAGCAAAGAGGCCATAGATAAAAGGATCTTTAAATTTTGCATCTTCGATCTTAATGACATTTGCGCCAAGGCCTGCAAGAAGTTTTCCTGCAAGAGGCCCTGGTAGGCGATGTGAAAAATCAATGATTGTTTTGCCTGTAAGTGGACTTCCCTGAGTATTACTCATTCGCTTGGCCCTGTGCCTGATTTGGCTTTAGAGTTTCAATAAAGCTGTCTAAGCCTTCTCCGGTCATCTCACATTCATTTGTTCCACAAATTTCCCATCTCTGTCCCTTATCTTCATGGAAGTCAAAAACAAATCTTGGTAAGAAGTAGCAAATAAATCCTGCGAACTCTTGGTTTTGAAGCCATTCTTTAGGACACTTAATTACCTTGTATGCATTTGCTGGATAGCTAAGTGCTCTAAGGCCTTCACCAGAACCTGCTGGGTTTTTCAGAACATCTTGAGTCGTATTTTCCATTAGTGGCTTAATCTCTTCAAGCATATCGATATCACTAAATAGAACACTCGCTCGTCTAATCAGTTTTATAAGAGTAGAGACTGGAGACTTAAATGACTGATCAAAACTTGTAAAATTTTGGTTTGGATATAGCTCCATATCATTGTCTCTTAAGGCACGAGTTTTAAGACGGCCATCTACTAAGAACTCTTTTAAGATAAAGCCTAGTGTGTCTTTTAGATTTGCTTTAAAGACTGGGTTACCACTTAGCTCATAAATTCTAAGTTGGGCCTCAGCAAAGAGAACATAATCTTCTAACAGAGAAGCACCAACTGGACGAGTTGTCGTGTGACGTAGACGCATTCCGTTTGGCGTTGTCTCTAGGAATTTCTTATATGTACCTTCCACAACACGGTTAAATAACATACTTGCCGCATTTCTAATGGCCGGAACTTGAGTGTATTGCATAACATCTGACAGTGCTGTGATCATATGGAAGTTCCAACTAGCAATTCCTTTGTTATCAGTCATTGGAGGAATTCGAAGCTTTCTTTCATTAAGAAGTGCTTTCTTTGCATTTCTAATGAGATCCCATGACTCACTTGTGAAGATCTCTTGTTCTTTTTCATGATTAATTGTTAATACATTGAGTCCTGAATCAAAATTACCTTTTTGAGTAACTCCAAACCAATCCTTAAGTTTATCAAGATTCTTTGTTAGTGACTCATCTTCTGTATCAAATCTTCCTAAAGCATCTTCAAACTCTTGCTCTGTGTAAGTGAAGTAAAGTCCTTCAACTCCTTCACTGTCAGCATCCTGTGCAGAGAAGAAGAAGTTTTCTTCTTCATTAAGCATTTCAGTTTTTAGATACTCAAGTGTGTTAAAGATTCCATCAAAAACAAGTGGTGAAGGGTAGAGCATGCTTGCTTTTGCAAGAAGCTTTAGAAGACCAGCTTGATCATAAAGCATTTTTTCAAAATGTGGAACAGTCCACTTATTGTCAGTACTGTAGCGATGTAGACCTCCACGTACTTGATCGTAAACACCACCCATTAACATTCTTTCTAATGATTTTACAATGTGCTCACCATGCTCTTTCTTTACAACGCCTTCAAGCATTTGCTCTATGGCCCACTCATAGAAAGCAAGTTGAGGAAATTTTGGAGCTTCACCAAAACCACCATTCTCCTCATCTTTAAATTTTTCAAGAACATCGAGTACTGAGTTTGGATGTGGAAAGTGACCTTGAAAGTCAACATTCTCTGGTGAGATGAAGCCTTTTTCAATTGCATCAAATGCTTTATTAGCATTCTCTGTAACTGTAGCATTATCATCTTTATATGCTCTAATTAGCTCAGATAAAACTTCCATAAATGGAGTTGCTTTACCCTTGGCCTCTTTTGGAAAATATGTTCCAACAAAGAAAGGTCTAAGGTTTGGAAGTAGGAAGGCGCTTAGAGGCCAGCCGCCACCATTTGTAAATAATTGGCACGCTTGCTGATAGTAGTTATCAATATCTGGGTGTTCTTCTCTATCAACTTTAATATTGATAAAGTTCTCATTTAGATATTTTGCAGTTTCTTCATCACAGAAAGACTCTTCTGCCATTACGTGGCACCAGTGACAAGAGCTGTATCCAATTGAAAGGAAGATAGGTTTATTTTCCTCTGTTGCACGAGAAAGGGCCTCTGGTCCCCAAGGATACCAGTGAACTGGATTGTCTTTGTGTTGCTTTAGGTATGTTGATGATTCATCTTTTAATCGGTTAAATCCAATATCTGTCATTCTTACTCCTCAAATTTATATATCTATTATGCGTGAAATATTTAAAAATTAAAGGATAACCTCCCAAAATCCTGTAATTAAATGAATGTTTTTGAAATTATTTCCGGCGCTTCGCATTATAATCTTCTTTTAACTAGACGAGCAGGTTCAATAGCGGTAAAAGACCATCATATGAAAGCACCGAGTGAACGATATAGCTCACATCTTGAACATTTCAGTACTTTTTGTACGAATGCAAAATCATTGCTCACGTTAGGACTTTGTGCCTTTGCGGCCGTGCTTTCTTTTGATTTCTTTTGGACTCCTACAAGCACAAACTTCCGTGACCTAGGTATCCTTTCATCAATAAATTCAAATAATCACGTTTATACACCTTACAATAGTTATAATTTCAAAGAGACTAATCCCTTCTTCAAAAGCCTACACCTTGGATTCCTTTCGTCGATTGATAAAAAGACTCTTGAGGACACATTAATTGCTCACATGGAGCATCCTATTAATGTTAGGGCCAAGAAATACATTTCATCACTTCTACACTTTGCTGAAGAAAGGCAACTTGATCCGCTATGGGTTATTTCAATTGCTTGGACAGAGAGTCATTTTAATCCAACTGCCCAGAGTTACGTAAAGGCCCAGGGGCTAATGCAAATTATGCCAAAGACAGGTGTCTTCCTTCATAAACTTCTAAAAAGATCACTTAATAAAGATGATATTATTGAGATTCTTCGTGTTCCCCACGTAAATATGGAACTTGGTGTATATTATCTTAGTCGTCTCTATAAGAGGTTTGGTCTTTATCGCTACGCAACAGTTGCTTATAATATGGGACCGGGGTTTGTGAGGCAGAGTCTACGTTTTAATCGTCCTGTTGGAATCAAAAACGTTTACTACGACAAAGTTAAGAAGAACTATAAGAAGCTGCTGGCTGCAGTTGAAACATTGAATAAACGATCACGCTCTCTGGGCGTCGAGTCAATCCTTCACAAGAATAATCACGAATTTGATCTTAATTATTACCTTGGAATGGATATCGTTCCAAACCTTGACGAAAAAATTGCTAAGAAAGAGCCTTCTAAGTCACGCTTTGCAAAAAACTCGTAATTCAGCGAGTCATCTTTTCAACTTCAAATAGCTTTTAAAAATTGCTATATTCATTCCTTATAAATTACACGAATAAGGAAGTTGTATGACATATTCATCAGTTATTGCAATTGATGGCCCAAGTGGGAGCGGAAAATCAACTGTCGCTAAGTTGTTGGCCAAGGAACTAGGTATCCTTTATATCGACACTGGCGCTATGTTTCGCGCCTTAGCCTTTGCTGCAAATGAGAAGGGAATTGACCTTCAAAACCACGCGGCAGTAGAATCATTTTTAAAAGAGATTAAACTCGAATACGGACTAGCTGACGCCCTTGTTAAAGTAGATGGTGTGGACCTATCTCAAAAGATTAGAGAACACCACGTTTCTAAGCTTGCTTCGATTATTTCGCAAATACCTATTGTGAGAACAATGCTTTTAGATTTTCAAAGGTCAATCGCAGATGAAAAAGTTTGCGTGATGGAAGGTCGTGATATTGGAACGATTGTTTTTCCTAATGCCTTTACAAAGTTCTTTGTGACTGCGTCAATCGATATTCGTGCACAAAGAAGACATGATCAGCTAATCGAAAAAGGTCAACATGATATCGACCTTGATCAATTAAAGCGTGATGTAAAAAAGCGTGATGATAAAGATATGGGCCGTGAAGTGGCCCCTCTTGTAAAAGCCGATGATGCAACTCTTGTTGATACTAGTGAAATGGATATCGACAAGGTGATTTCGACACTAAAAGAAAATGTGAAAATTCGTGCAAAAGAGGTTGGAATAGAGTTGTGAAATACTTAATCAGTCGCACAGACGCCATTGGCCAGAATATTCTTACAATGCCAATGGCCCAGGCCATAAAAGAAATGGATCCAAATGCGACTGTAGCAATTATCACATCGCCGACTTCAGTCATACTCTATAAAGATCATCCCTATATCGATAAAGTATATGTTCTGGATAAGAAGCGGTCTTATCCATTTAAGGTAAAGCGTGCGCTTCAGGTCTTCAATGACTTTAAACCTGATGTTTATCTCTACGCAGGTGGATCACAAACTCCAAATTTTGTTGCTTGGCTTAAAAAAGTTCCCTTTCGTGGAGGACATCTTGCGAAATGGCAGGCCAATTTCACCCTAAATCGCGGAGTTCGACAAATACGCTCAGAAGTTGAAGGACATGAAACCTTCTATAATATTGAGCTACTTCGTGATCTCGATAATTTTATTACAATTGAAGATAAAGAGTATATTCCTGAGTTTAACTTCAATGTAAACGAGAATGATTTCAATTCTTTTAAAGAACTAATAAAGGGAGAGGGCCTTGATCCTGAAAAAGAGATGGTCTTTGTTCACCCTGGTGTATCAAATAATAACCTGCCATGGCCGGCCAAGAATATTGCAACGTTTATTAAGCGTATTAATGGTATTTATCCTAATCGTTTTAATTTCATCATTTCTCATATCCCTTCAGATTTACGCTACGTTAATCCTGTTAGAGATGAGCTTAGAGATTATAATGATCAGAATATCTACTACTTCAATGGTAAAAAACGAGGCATTGTTAACTTTCTAAATATTTTAAAACACGCTACACTTTTTATCGGTCCAAACTCTGGTGCCACACACATGGCCGCAGCCTTGGGAGTTGCTTTAATTGGGATTTACTCGCCGATTAAAAGTCATTCTTCTTTAAGGTGGAAGCCAAAAGGGGAGACAGAAATTAAAACAGTTACACCGAATGTTGTTTGTGGAGAGTCTGATAAGTGTGCAGGAATGGATTGCCCTTATTATGACTGTATGGCCAAAATTGAAGAAGACAGAGTTATTGAAATAGCAAAATCAATTTTAAATAAATAATGGAAATACTATGACAAAATTAATTTCATCTGAACGTTTTAATACAATCATTGCCAACCTCGCCAGCATTAAGCCAATTCTTGTTGTTGGAGATGTTGGGATTGATAAATATACATCTGGTGTTGTTAACCGCATTTCTCCAGAGGCTCCAGTACCTCTTGTTGAAGTTCAAAAAGAATGGCACAAACTTGGACTTTCGGCCAACGTATCTGAAAACCTAAAAACTCTTGGAGTTAACTCAACTCTATGTGGTGTCATGGGTGATGATGCAAACGCAAATGTCTTAGAAGACCTTTTAGAAGAAGCAGGGCTTTCAACTTGGGGAGTTGTCCGTTGTGATGAAAGACCTACTGTTTTTAAAGAAAGAATCGTCACAGATCATCAACAAATTTGTCGTATCGATTATGAATCAAAGAAGCCAATTAATGCAGATGTTGAAAAAAGACTCATTGCTCGTATCAATGAACTTAAAGAAAACCACGGTGCACTTATTTTAGAAGACTACTCAAAAGGTGTTTTAACAGAATCTCTAATCTCTCGTCTTGTTAGTGAGTTCAAAGAGACTAAAAGTCTTGTGGCCGTAGATCCAAGTCGCACAACTCCTCCTCTATATTATAAAGGAGTCTCACTTCTTAAGCCCAACCACCTCGAGGCGAAACTAATGGCAAATCTCTTAGGCTATGCTCAGGAACTTCAGGTTGAAGAGATCGCAGAGATTCTTGTTGATAAGCTAGAGCTTGAAAAAATCATTATCACGCTTGGTGCGCGAGGAATGGCAATGCTTGATACTTTAGGTGATGGAAAGCTTCATATGATCCCTACTGTTGCCAACGAAGTCTACGATGTCTCAGGAGCGGGGGATACAACAATCTCGCTTCTCGTTGCATGCTTAGAGGCGGGAGCGAGTCTAGAAGAAGCCGCTTGGATTGCAAACTGTGGCGCAGGTGTTGTTGTTGGTAAGGTTGGAACAGCAACTGTTAATATCGAAGAGCTAAGTAACTACTACAATGTTTTAAAAGAGAAAATGAAGTAGAGTGAGTGATTTAAGAACTGCCACTCAGGCACTTGTTTTCTTTAGCGTTCTCTATCAAGAGGACAAAATTGGCCCAGGTGAAATCGTTAATCTACTTGGGCCAAGGTACTCTGATCCTATTATTTTCACCCATGACTTCTTTCCAATGAAGGATTATTACAGCAAAGAAATGGGGAGTCATCTCAAACGCTGCTTTCTTTTCTATCCTGATTCTCTTGAAAGAACTGAATTAGTAGATATCAAGAAGGAGTGTGATGCTTTAGAGAAGGCACATCTCAATGAGCTTGGTAGGACTTTCAATATTGATCCAGGTCTAATTTGCTTGGATCAAGTATTACTCTCAAGTGGAAAGCCATACTCTCACCGCATCTATTTAGGAGATGGAGTTTTTGCTGAATTAACTTATCAATTTCAAGGAAAGTCTTATGAGACTCTATCGTGGACATACCCTGACTATAAGCACCCTGAGATCATTTCTAAGTTCAATTGGATGCGCTCATTTTTATTGGTCTAATTAACTAATTACTGACCCTCCAAGTCTTGCTTTTTCGCACACCGCATGAAAAACTCCCAAGGTTATTATTGAATGTTTATAAATCGTCGAATAGGTGGGATTATGATTGATAAGCTAAATGAAGCTTATGGAAAGTTTCAAACAGAACTTGAAACATTAAATGCGCAACCGGAAGTGCTTTCACTTAAGTCTAGCTACTTAGGAAAGAAGGGGGCTGTATCTGAAATTTTAAAGTCGCTTAAGGATGCTACTCCTGAGCAAAGAAAAGAAATCGGGCCAGTTGCTAATGAAATTAAGCAAAATATTGAAAAGCTTGTTGCTAAGAAGCTTTCTGAAATTGAGCTAGCTCAGATTAATGAAAAGCTAAGTAAGAATAAAATCGATATTACTTTTACTGATGCTGTTAAATCTAAGAATAATAATCATGGTGGGCTTCACCCGAGAACTCTTGTGCAACAAGAAGTTGAAGATATTTTCTTATCTATGGGGTTTGAAGTATTAGATGGCCCACATATTGAAACTGAGTTTTATAACTTTGAGGCCCTTAATATTCCTGGAGATCACCCGGCACGTGATATGCAAGATACTTTTTGGTTTAAAGATGAAAAGTCGCCAGAAGGCAATAAGCACTTACTACGTACGCACACTTCAACGATTCAAGTACGTGGGATGCAATCTCGTAAGCCTCCTTTCCGCTTTATTGCTCCCGGGACAGTTTTCCGTTGTGAAAGAACAGACGCTTCTCACGAGATGGTATTTCAACAATTAGAAGGAATGATGGTTGGTAAGGATATTTCTGTATCTAACTTGATTTACTTCATGAAAGAAATCTTAACTGAGATCTTTAAGAAGGACGTGGAAGTTAGACTCCGTCCAGGTTACTTCCCATTTGTTGAGCCAGGTTTTGAGCTTGATATCAAATGTCAGGTTTGTAATGCAAAGGGATGCTCTGTTTGTAAGCAAGTTGGTTGGGTAGAGCTTCTTCCATGTGGAATGGTTCATCCAAATGTTCTTAGAGCAGGTGGAATTGATCCTGAAGAGTACAATGGCTTTGCTTTTGGTCTAGGGCTAGATCGTCTGGTTATGATGAAGTATGGAATTGATGATATCCGCCACCTTCAATCTGGTGATCTGAGATTTAACTCACAATTTAAAGAATATTAGAAAATAGTTTTAAGGAATTTATATGTTAATTAGTATTGATTGGATTAAAGATTTCGTTAAGGTTCCAGACTTAGACGCAAATGAAATCGGTTCAAAGTTCACACTAGCAACAGCTGAAGTTGAAGATGTTTTATCTGTAGGGGATCATCTCGAGGCCATTACTGTTGTTGAAGTTCTAGAAAAAGAAAAGCACCCTGAAGCAGATAAGTTAAATCTTGTGACTTTCACAAATGGTAAGGATCAGTTTCAAGTTGTTTGTGGTGCTGCTAATGTTCGCATTGGTATGCGTACTGCTTATGCTCCACTTGGAATTACTCTTCCTAATGGCCTGACTCTTGAGCCTAAGAAGATCCGTGGCGTTCTTTCTGAAGGAATGCTTTGTTCTGAGGAAGAGCTTGGTTTTGCTGAAGAATCACCAGGTATTATCGAACTTGATAAGATGTTTGATAACCCTGAGCTTGGGACAAATATGCTTACGCTATTTGGGCAAACAAAGGACGTATTATTAGACGTTGATAATAAGTCGCTAACTCATAGGCCTGATTTATGGGGGCACTTTGGTATCGCTCGAGAGTTTGCAACAATTTTTGATAATGAATTGCAAAATCCATTCACTGATTCGTGGACAGCTGATTTAAAAGCAAAGCTTTCAAGTGATGCAGCTCCAATCAAAATTAAAGTTGAAGAAGGCACTAGCTGTCTTGGTTATTTTGGTCTTAGTTTAGATAACGTAAAAGTAGGTGAGTCTCCTGCATGGATGAAAAGACGCCTACAAGCAGTTGGGCTACGTCCTATTAATAATATCGTTGATATTTCAAATTACGTGATGCTTGAGCTTGGAATTCCTCTTCACATCTTTGATCGTGAAAAGATTAGTGGTGATACAGTTGTGATTAGTTCACTTAAAACTGAAACTGAATTTACAACTCTTGATGAGGAAAAGAGAAAACTAGTTATAGGTGACACGGTTATTGGTGACTCCGAAAAGCCATTGGTTCTAGCCGGAATCATGGGGGGACTTAATAGTGGTGTTGATGAGAGTACAACTAAAATTTTTATCGAAGTTGCAAACTGGAAAGCTGCTGAAGTTAGAAAAACTTCAACTCGCTTAGGGCTACGTACAGACTCTTCTTCAAGATATGAAAAGACTCTTGATTCGCTAATGCTCGAAAGAACACTTTTAAGAACTCTTGAGTATGTATTAAAAGAAAACCCAGAAGCTAAAGTCATTGGTGATATTCAATACGATGGCCCTAATCTTTTAGAGATTAAGCCGGTATCAATTCCATCAAGTGCTGCTAAAATTAATAAGGCACTTGGTAAAGAAATTTCTTTTGATGAAATGAAAAGAATTTTTAATGCTCTTGATTTTAACATTGAGGGAACGCAAGAAAGTTTTGTCGCTCATATTCCAAGTTACCGTGCGACTAAAGATATTGAAACAGGTTCATGTCTAGTTGAAGAGATCGGTCGTATTATTGGTTTCGATAATATTGATCCTGTATCGCCTAAGCTTGATATTTCACCTGTTAAGTTGAGCCCTGCACAGAAGCTTCACCGTCGTATGAAAAACTTTATGGTTAATCATGCAAGTGCATTTGAAGTTATGACTTACCCGATGATTGGGCCATCACTTCTTAAGAAGGCAATGTACGAACATAAGGGTGGGCTTGAACTTATTAATGCTTTATCAAAAGATGCATCTCTTATGCGTGAATCACTAGCACCTTCTTTTCTAGAAGCTGCTGCTCAGAACGCAAAGAACTCTTCTTCTTTCAAGTTCTTTGAAATCGGCCGTACATACCACGCAAATGATAAAGACTTCGTAAAAGAAGAAAGTGTATTTGGTGCTCTGTACTTTGATAAAGAAGCAACACCATTCATGGATCTTCTTAACGATACAACTCGTTTACTTGATAGTGCTAATATTAATTATCAGCTAAACGAACGTAATCCTAAGTTTAAGAGTAACGCAATTAACGAAGAGTGGGCCGGTATTCATCCTTTCGAATTCTACAACTTAAGAATTCAAGGAAAGATGGATGGTGTAATCTTCTCTGTACACCCACTTGTTCTTAAGCAATTTAAGATTAAAGGAAATGTTTCAATCGCTCTCGTTAATATGAGTGCTTTTGAATCACGTGAACAAAAAGATAAAACAAAGTATAGTCCACTAGCAAAATTCCCTGGATCAACTTTTGATTGTACTGTTGAAGTAGACAATAGTGTTGCTGTTGGATCTATCTTAAATAGTCTTTCTAAACTTAAGATTAAAGAACTTGTTTCTACTTCTATTGCGGATATCTTTGTTCAAGAAGATAAGAAGTCTGTAACAGTAAGAAGTGAATTCTTAGATCCTAATAATACTTTATCAGGTGAGTTTATTACTGAAGCATCTAATAAGATTGTAGAGACGTTAGAAAAAAACGGATTTCCTCTGAAAAAGTAGTTAAATTTTTTACATAGTTACCGATGATAGAAGGCCACTCAGAGAGTGGCCTTTTTTATTTTTATAACGCTTCGAGATTTCAATAGTTTATAGAATTGGTAGAAGTTCAACCTACTGTTGAAATTAAGTATCATTAATAATCTGTAAGTATTTAATATTGTTATTAAAGTTTATGAAAAAAAAGTTAAAAAAAAGTAAAAAAACTATTGACGAAGTTGTTGGGGTTTCATAATATGCCCCTCGTTCCAAACAACAAACGAAACAAAAACAACGTTGCTAAAACGACATTGAATTTTTTTTCTTAATTGTTAAAAAAAGACTTTACATGTTGAACATGAACATATAGTCTCGGACAGCTCTTTAGACATTCAAATAAAGTAATAAAGATTTGCTGCTTAGGCAGTGAACAAGATGAGAAGAAATCCAAAATAAGTTTTAAACGGTTTTTGAAAGATCTGACGTAACTGAATCATTGAAGTTAC